>JAYVNP010000118.1:0-29175 GCA_043758385.1 Saprospiraceae bacterium | reverse complement strand
AACCTTCAAAAGTGAGCGTAATCTGATCCATTTGTATTCCGAGTGGATCAGGTGCTTGAGCATTCGGAAAACCTGTTGGAAAATTCGGATATTCATTCGATAGGTAACGACCAACCCAACCCGATGTTAAAACAGTACTCGAATCGGAAGCACTCATCATAATATCTGTAGCTCTGAAATGCGAAAAACTTTGGTTCGGATAGCTCACCCCTTGAACTATTTTAATTTTTCCTTCATTGTACAAAGCCTGAACGCCTGGCAAAGCAGGATTCAACCCTGTTGCAGTATTGCCATTTAATTTTAAAACGGCAGACTGCGGAATTAAAATATTACTTCTGTTGGAAGTTAATGCGGCATACTGATCCAGCGGGATAACGGTATTCAATCCGTCGTTTCCACCTGCCAAACGCACAATTACTAAAACGTGATCTGTTTCAGTGTAAGGATTAAGTGCTTGAGACATTAAACCAGAAAGACCAAAAGCTTTTGCGCTCATTCCGCTGAGCACACTTGGCAAAGCAACGCTTATTGCCGATTTTTTTATAAAATTTCTTCTTTTCATAATAAGCGGTGAGCTATAAGCCTCGAGCTTTGAGCAATTAATATGGACTCTCGACTCATTGGCAATGATGAAATATATTTTAGTACTTTGAAATATTAGCTTTGAGTCGCGAACATAAGTTCACAGCTCAAGGCTCAAAACTCAATGTTAAGAAAGTTGGTATTCAGGACGTTCTACCAAAAATTTATAAAATTTGATTAGTCGCGTATAAACAACATTGTTGTTTACAGCATTCGGCATTGTTTTGTAAGCCGTCCAAGCATCCGTCCAATAGTGATCAGAAAGTTGTCCACCTAATAAAATTGTACCTTTGGCATATGCTACAAAGGTAGTACTGACTGGTACGCGATATAAAATTTCGAGCGAACGCGTTACTAATAAATTCGGATCGTAGGCATCGGCGCCGAACTGATCGGCAAAAGCTAAAACATCTACTGTTATTTTCTTTCCACTGCCAATTCCAAATCCAGCGATTGAAAAAAACTGATCGCAATAGCGTAAACGTTTTGGCAATGAATCGGTATTAAGCCAAAATTCGTGATAACTTGGTTCTTGATAATAGGCAGGCCAACCAGCAACATTTGGCGGATCGCCTAAAATTTGTCCTTGCTGATCTGTACCATTGGCATTATTTGCAATTTGATACCACGCCGCGTATTCCGAAACATAATCGGTAGCAGTAGGATAAACAGTATTAAAATCGCGCATTAAACCCACTGTAAATTCGAGCGGACTTTTAATAAGCGTACCGCGTATAGCTGCATCAAAAAAATGTTGACTATTAAAAAGTGTTTTTAAAACAGCCGTTATATCGTAATTCTGGCGAAAAATAGCCGCTAAAGGTGTTATCACATCAGTTTCAATTTGTGCGTCTATATTGTAATACAAAAAGAAACGGTAAATGCGCCGAACGATATATTTGGCACATTCGTTCGTATTTAAAATCATACTGATGAATGCATCAATTTCATTTGAACCACCGTTTGCTGTTGCATCGCCTTTGATGACCGTGTTATTATAAAAAGCGGAAAACGTTTTATCGGTAGCATCATGCAAAGAAGGCGTGAAATACGAAATCCAGCGATACTTTAAAGCCTCATTCGGATCGTTCGGATTTAATTTGAAAGACTCTGTTTTTGTTTGCCACCCTGTGAGTACGTGTGCTGCTGCTTGCACATCGCTTTCTGTGTAATGCGAATCAGGTCCTTTGCCAATGGTAAATAATTCTTGCACTTCGCGTCCATAGTTTTCATCTGGTGCCGTTTTAATATTTTTTTCACCGTTCAGAAATTGTAACATATCAGGGTCAAGCGTCATTTCTTTCAAAATTATTCTGAAATTTCCGAGTGCATTTCGGCGCAATACATTAACATGTGTAAAATACTTTACGGGTTGATCGGAAGAGAACGAAGTAGAAAAATGATTATGCCAGAACAAAACCATTTTTTCATGTATGCTTGTGGCTTGACCAACTATATTGCCGAGCCACCAAGCCCGCAAAGATGCACGACGTTCGCCAGCTAAAAAGCCACTTTCTTGGTCGTAAATCCAAACTTGCCCGTTTGGTATTCTAACATCGGCTTTGCCGTTGGCACTATAATTATTAATCGGTGGCGTTGGTTCGGTAGCGGGTGGCGTCAGCAAAATGTCAACAACTTGAGACAAGGTTTTGCCGGCAAAAAAATCTATATCCGTTTTTTTTGTGCCAAACATTGTTCTTCTCAAAAGATGTGTCAGTTCATCTTTTCCAAAAGTGCCTATATAGGGCGCAGTACCACTCAGTGGCGGTGAAAGTAAGGCTTCGGTTGAGCGCATACAAATCATTTTAAAGTGTAAAAAATATTTTTACGGGCTTAAAGCTATGACTTAAAGCATAGTGATTAGTTTAATAAAAAAACTAAATTAAACCAAATCCTATTTTTGCCGTCTATGTATTAAAGCGTTTTGAGTGAGTACAGACAAAGAAGAGGAGATACTCAATTTATTGGAACAAAGCACAACATTTGAACGAGGTTTCAGGTTGTTGATATCAACTTATCAATCGGTTTTGTACCGACACGCACGTCAAATGGTTTTTGACCACGAAGATGCGAATGATGTTCTACAGAATACTTTTATTAAAGTTTACAGAAACATTGCACGTTTTGAGAAAAAATCGAAATTATATACTTGGTTGTATAGAATTGCTACTAACGAAGCGATTACTTTTTTAAACGCAAAAAATAAACATCAAACAAGCCAAATTCACGAAGGTGCAGGCGCGCTTTACGCGGAAACACTCAAGGCTGATGTATATTTTGAGGGTGATTCACTTCAATTGAAACTTCAGCAAGCCATTGCCGAGCTACCAGATAAGCAACGTGCTGTTTTTAATTTGCGGTATTTTGAAGAAATGCCTTATGAAGAGATGTCGAAAGTTATGGAAACATCGGTTGGTGCTTTAAAAGCATCGTACCACCATGCAGCAAAAAAAATTGAACTTTTTTTAACCGCATCTGATACAATTTAGTATTTGTGCGTCAATATACTAATAGGTTTTATATAAACCACAATGCGTGAGAAATGAATAAAATTAATGTAGAAATACAAAATGAACTTTTAGAAATAGCACCCACTTTAGCGCGTTTACGAGAAAAAAATGGGACTGTACCGTTTATAGCACCACCGCATTATTTCGATACTTTGGCAGATAATGTTTTGGCTAAAATTAGCAATGCACCATCAGCTTTGAACTTTGAGCCATTTGATTTGGGTCATCAGCTTTCGCACCCAACAAATTTTACCAACCTCACGGAACAAAACTTAAAGCTAAAAGCTGAAAACGCGTGGCTGAAAACTGGACGTTTAAAACTCATGGCTGTTGCTGCAACTTTTTTAATTGCCACAGCGTTAGTTTGGCTCGTTCCGAAAACATTTAATAGTTTTAAATCGGGGTCAGGTATTGTAAATGCGCCCTTTGATTATTCGCAATTGAACGAGGAGGATATACACGCGCTTTTACACGAATGCAAAACAGAATTAGACGCAGATTTTTTGACCGATAAACTCGGCGTTACGGAAAAAGAACTTTCTTTGAATGCGCCTGAAAATGCCATAAATAATTCAGAGGAAAACTTAAACGATGCTATTGATAAATACATTAAAGAGAACGACACGACTAATAATCTTTAAATAATCTCTAACATATTTCACTAATTTAATAATTTGAGATGAAAAAAGTTTTTATAGTAGCAATTTGGGCTACACTATATTATTCAACCGCATTTAGTCAGAATGACAACGCAAAAGATAAAATTGAGGCAATGCGCATCGGTTTTATCACGCAACGTTTGGCACTTACGCCTGAAGAATCGCAACAATTTTGGCCTATTTATAATCAATATAGCGACCGCCTAAAACAAATTCGATTAGAAGCTAAATCGCCGCGTCCTTTAATAACATTGAACGATGAAGAGACGGAAAAATTTATTATGTCTAATTTCGATAGAGATATCAAAGAAATTGAGCTTAAGAAAGAATATTTTGTAAAATACAAAAAAATTCTTAACGTGCGTCGTGTGGCATTGCTACAAACTACCGAGCGCGATTTTGTAGAACAAGTGCTCAAAAAATGGAAAGAGAATAATATGAAGCCTAAACAATAGAATATTATTGCGAGGCTTTCTTAAATAAGTCGAGAAAACTTTCTGTCACTAAAAAGCTTTTAGAAACTTTAATACTAACTGATGTTATGCAATGAGTAACATCAGTTAGTAAATATAAATTCAGAATAAAGTTTCAAAAAAAATTATCCTACCTTCTGTCTTTAAAACAAAATCGTGAACACTCCTTCAATTTGTTCCTCTAATTTTTATTTGCAAAACGATTTTTAAAGTATAATCTGTGTTGCAATGCGTTAAGTGCTCGTATCTTTGTCGCGCTTAATAAAAATTATGTTACACGCCATTCCATCCGTAAAATATAACTCGGATAATCTTATTCCTGTTATTGTTCAAGATATTGCAACATTGCGCGTGCTGATGTTGGGTTACATGAATGCCGAAGCGTTGGCTCAAACGTGTTCTACTGGGAAAGTAACTTTTTTCAGTCGCTCAAAAAACCGTCTTTGGGTGAAAGGTGAAACTTCCAAAAATTATTTACATGTCCATTCACTCAGTGCCGATTGCGATTTAGATACACTGCTTATTAAAGCGCATCCAGACGGACCAACCTGCCATACTGGTTCAGATACGTGTTGGGGAGAAAAAAACACGCCCGGCGATTTACAATTTCTGACGCAACTCAACGCGGTGATTGAACAGCGCAGCCATGGTGGCGAACAGAATGCGAAAAGCTATACCAGTAGTTTATTCGCTCGCGGTATAAATAAAATTGCACAAAAGGTTGGTGAAGAAGCCGTGGAACTTGTGATTGAAGCTAAAGATAATGACCCAGATTTATTTTTAGGTGAAGCTGCGGATTTACTTTTTCATTACATGGTGTTGCTTCGCGCTAAAAATTTCTCTTTAACCGATGTAGTAACTGTTTTGAAAAAAAGACACAAATAAAAACCGTGAACTATGGTTGAAAAATTAAAAATTTTGATGCTCCAAGTAAAATATTATTTTAGAACTTGTTTAAACTTGCTTTGTCAGAAGAGTTTCTTTTTAATAAAAAATAAAAAGGAATGCCTATGAGCAAAATTAATAAACCACGACCCGAATTTTCGGTTTTTGTGATGAGTAAAATAGTGCAAATACTCAAACACAAGAAAATAAATAACGCAGGTAAAATTGGATAACCCCAAACTTTATAAGGTCTTGGTAAGTTTGGTTCCTTCACGCGCAAAATAAAAATACCGATTGCAGTGATTGCCCAAAACAAAAGCGAAACAAAAATAACGTAGTCTAACAGCGCGGAATAAGTTCCGGAAAGGCACAGCAAACTTGCCCAAGCGCATTGAATCCAAAGCGCGAACGCTGGTACTTGTGCTTTATTCAGCACGCTTGTTTTTTTGAAAAATAAATTTTCTTTTGCCATCGCGTAGGTTACGCGCGCACCAGAAAGTATCATGCCTGAATTGCAGCCGAAAGTTGAGATGATTACTAAAATTGCCATTATGGCGGGTGCTGCGCCTTCAAAAATTTGCGAAGCCGCCGCCGTGCCGACCAAATCGTTTTTGGCAAACATAATACCACGCGCTACATCCGTCGGTCCGTTCGGGTTTCCATGCAGTGGCAATAAATTTAAATAAGCGAGGTTCGCTAAAAAATATAAAATCGTTACGGTTAACGTACCAACCGCGAGACTGAGCGGAATATCGCGCTTTGGGTTTTTTAACTCACCCGCAATAAACGTAACGTTGCTCCAAGTCGTACTCGAAAACAAAGCACCGATGATAGCCGTACCGAGAACTAAAACTAAACCCACACCTGACGCGGCATCGTGCCAAGTTATCATTCCTGCTTGCGACTCAAAATGCCAAGCATTTTTGAAATTTTCTGCTAAATGACTCGGATTTGCAACAATTAATCCTAACGCTATTAACAAAAAAAGTGCTATCGTTTTCGCACTCGTGAAAACACTTTGAATCCATTTACCACTTTCTATGCCACGCGTGTTTATAAAAGTTTGGGTGACTATCATTACAATTGCTAAAATTTGAACAGTACTCACTTTTATGAATCCCTCGAAAAGATAATTTTGCGTGCTAATACTTGGAATAAAAAAACCAACATACCGCGCAAACGCTACCGCAACAGCCGCAATAGTACCTGTTTGCTCCACCATAAAAAATCCCCAACCCCATAAAAAAGCAAAAAAAGAATTGTACGCCCGTTTGATGTAAATAAACTGCCCACCTGCGAGCGGCAACATTCCGCCGAGTTCGCCATACGTTAAAGCACCCATCACAGTAATTAATCCTGAAATAAGCCAAAGCAACATCAGCCAACCTGCACCACCGACGTATCGCGCCATTTCTGCACTGACCAAAAAAATACCTGAGCCAATCATTGAACCCATGACTATAAACGTACCATCCACCCAAGTGAGTGAACGTTTAAATTCTTGCGGTTGATTTTCTGAAACGATGGTTGGTTTTTCTATCACGTTGCTTTTTTAATTTAAATTATGCTCACAAATATAGAAAACTTTGTGAAAATATTATGTGCATCAATGAAAACGCTAAAATTTTAAAAGGTTGACTTGAAGTAGCATATTTAATAAAGTTAGTGTAATTTATCGAATTCGATGATGTGTATTTAAATACTAAATAGTTAAATTCTTGCTTTCAAAAAACCGCTTTATCAATTGCTTTTTGTTTTAAAATTTTAGGTACTTTAAAGCGTGGACCGTAAAGTTTTTCATATTCAGCGCAGCGCGAAATGAATGCTTCTATGCCGTAATGATTGATGTATTGAATAACGCCACCTTTTATAGCAGGAAATCGCCAACCAAAAATACTGCCGACGTTTGCTTCTGCAACAGATTTTATAACGCCTTCTTGCAAGCACCACAACGCTTCAAGCGATTGCACAAAAAGCAAACGTTCAATCAAATGTTCAGCATTGAAAGTGGTTTGCATCGTTTTGTTTTCAGTCAGACCTTTCCAAAGGGCGCGCGTTTTGGCATCAGTCGAATAATCGTAAAAACCTGCACGCACGTATGCACCGTTGCGTCCGATATTCATTAAATGTTCTAATAAATTGGCGGCGGGATGGCGAATATATTTTGGCCCGTATAGCTCTGCTGCTTGTTTTTCAAATTCGGAAATCAAATCGAGGGAAAGATCATCTGCCCAACATAACGGACTTTGCAACATACCACTTTGAATACCCAAGTTTTCAATCAGTGCCGCAGAATAACCTTCGTCGAGCATAGTAATACCTTCCAAAATATACGTATTACGCACACGTCCGGCAAAAAAACCCCAACTGTCTTTGACGACAATCGGTATCTTTTTTATCAGTTTAACGAAATCAATTGCACGCGCTATTGTCTCAGAGCTTGTATTTTCGCCACGCACAATTTCAACCAAAGGTTCTTCATCGACAGGACGAAAAAAACGCAAACCGCAAAATTGCTCCGAGTGAGCAGACGTTTTGGCAAGTTTATTAATCGGGATGGAGTTTGTGTTGGAAGCGACTAAGCAATACTCGTCAATGAAAGGTTCAATTTCTTTTATAACTTTCGATTTCAAAGCCTGATTTTCAAATACAGCTTCTATGACAATGTCGCAATTTGTAAATTCGGTCGCGCGCTCAGTGGCAGTAATTCGCGTGAGCATTTCTTTTGCTTCTGCGCTACCCAATTGATTTAATTTTACTAATCCATCCAATTTTTTTTCGGCGTAATTTTTTCCTTTCTCAGCTACCGATCGCGAAATATCTTTAATCACAACGTTTAAACCCGCTTGTGCGCAAGCATACGCAATGCCTGATCCCATTAAACCTGCACCGATAACGCCTACTTTTTTAGGTCTAAATTTACCAAAACCTTTCGGTCTGTTTTGCCCATTACGAACAGCTTGTGTGTCGTACCAAAAAGCGCGCATCATGTTTTTGGCTTCTTTGGTTAAACAAACTTGCGCAAAATAGCGACTTTGAATTTTGCAAGCGGTGTCGAAATCAACAGTGCTTGACTGTGATAGCACGTCGAGAACGGCTTCAAAAGCAGGATATAAATTTCTATGACGTTTGAACTGCTCGCCAATAAGTTTTCGTATTATCTCGTTCACGTTTTCGCTCGTTGATTCGGCGTACGTTTGATTAGGTTTCTCATCCCAAGGTCTACAACCTTGCCGATTTTCCATTAAAAATGATTTAGCTTTCGCCATCAAATCGCGTTCATCCGTCGCTAAGTCATCTATTATACCAACACTCAGCGCTTCCTTGGGTGTATAATTCATTCCATCGCACAAAACATGATACGCTTTTTCGATGTTGAGCAACCACAGCAAACGAACAATTTCACCACCGCGCGGAATAATTCCGAGACTTGTTTCAGGCAATCCTAATTGTATATGCGATTTATCAATCGCAATTCGATGATGACAAGCCAACGAAAAACCAAAACCCGAACCCAACGCCGAACCGTTTAATGCCGCTACAACTGTTACGCCAGGACTTTCTAAATCGCGAAAAAAATGTGTGAGTGCCTGCGAACTTTCGTGCAAAGCCGTAGCATCATGGCTGTTGTAAAAAAATTCCACTCCACCGCCCACTAAAAATTCTTGTTTCGCCGACGTAATTATAACACCGCGTAATTCGCCTTTATCGCGCTCTTTTTGCAAATGTTGCAGCAGTGGTACAAACGTTTGTGCAATATCTTGGCTCAATACGTTTTGCGTTCCACCCGACATATCAAGCGTGAGTGTGACAATATTATTGGTGTCTTTTTCGTAGCGAATCATACTTATTATTTATCAGCGCGTAAACCATTTTCGTATTTTACAATAAACGCATCGCTCAATGCGCGACTTTTTACTTTTTTTAGCACCGAAATAGCTTCGGTATAAGTATTTTGTTGTTTTAGCAAAACGCGCGTGTAAGTTTTACCGTTCACTATGGCGTGCTCTGTGTCAAATTCACCCATATCTTCAACGCGTTGCAAGCGTCTTTGCGAATTATAATCGGGTGTTTCATACGCCAAAACCTGTACGCGATAGCTCAACCTTGAACTTGAATTAGCATTAATATTTTTTCCAGCCGTAGATTGTTTTTTTGATGGTGTTTGTCTGGTAGTCTGCGCAATCAATAAAGCTGAATCGGTGGAAATAAAATGAATATCGGGCGTATCGGTAATAGGCAAAGTAGAAACAACGTCAGGAATTTTACTGCGTTCCAAAGTTATGCTGGTGTTGTACGTCATTCTATCGAAGTTGATAGAAATATTTTGCGACTGACGAATAAAACTATCCGCTTCAATTTCTAAAATGTATTGCTTGTTCGGAAAGACGGTAAAATTAAAAATACCATCAGTGCACATGGTTGAAACCAATAATTTTCGCGATTTTTCTTTTTCTAATTTTTCAAATAGCGTTACACGTGCTATTTTAAGTGTTGCGCGGTTTTCTGCACTCTGCACTATACCCTTGAGTTCGTAATTTGTTTCTGCATTCAACGCAACAGAATAAATATCATCATCCAAAGTGTTTAATTTTTCTGCACCCAACATTCTGTTCGAGACAAAATAACTTTGTGTTTCATCGGGGCTTTGCACATAATTCACATCTTCGGCACTTGAATTAAATGGCATTCCTAAGTTTTCGGGTGCATACCATTTATTTGTAAAACCTTTTGATTTAAAAATATCCAGTCCGCCAAGTGTCGGTCTTCCATTCGATGAAAAATATAATTCACCTAATTTTATGTCGTAAAACGGCGTGACTTCGTCTCCTTCGGTATTAATGATGCTTCCACAATTTTGTGGTGCGTCGAAATTGTTGAGTGCCGCATTGAGTGCGCGTTTTGTCCACCAAATATCCATTCCACCATGACCACCCGGACGATTGCTCGCAAAAAACATCCATTCTTGATCGTACTTTTTAAATACAAAAGGTTGTGCCGAAATACCGCCTTCTATGTTTATGCGTTCGCCAAGTTTTTCAGGTGTTGACCAGCCAGATGCCGTTTTCTGAACGTGATAAAGGAAAATACTTTTAGTCGTGTGTTTATTTTTTACAAGGGTTTCTGGCGCGGAAAAGTAAAAATCGTTACCATTATTGACGAAATTACCGTTTAGAATAACGCGATTGGGTAATAAATTGCGCAGTGCAGCCACTTCGGTTGGTGCCGACCACTCTTCATTGCTAAATTGCGAACGTACAATTATTGTATCGCGTGGCGTTTGCACCGAAAAATAAAGGATGTCGTCGTTAAAAAAGAATGGATTGACTTCGTTTTTTGCAGAATTAAAATTGAGATGCGTCAATTTCGGATTGCTCGAACCCGTTTTGGCTTGTTCGGTTTGTACAATGCCTTTGGTGCAACCCTCCACGTAATTTTCAATTTTATCTAAAATTTGCTCTCTATCCGCACCGTTATACGTGCTGCTATATTGCAAAAATTCGGGCAAAGCTTCATCGTATTGCCCCGACTGCTGCAAAGCACGCGCGTAATTCAATCGCGTACCAGCAAAATTTTTATCGCCTAATAAAATTTGATATAATTCAGCCGCTTTGGCATAATCACGCGCTTTAAAATAATTTTCGGCAGCATTTTTTAAAATATCAAAACGTTTTGGTTTGAGCGTCCAAGCTGCTTCAGAATGAAAACCTACATCATAAAAATTATTTTCGGTGAGTGCTTTTTCGGCAGCACGCGTGTGTTCTTTGAATGATGTTGACTTCTGCGCACTGACTGAGCCAGCAACAAAAAAAATGAGGAGTAGAGAACAAATAGTTTGGCGCATTTTTACGCGATGTTTTTATGTTTTATAAACCTCGTAAACTTTAAAAACCTACGAGATTTTTGAGAATAACACGTTCAATCGTCATACCATAATACGCATGTTCTAATTTCAAAACTTTGGCTGCAATATCTTCTGGCGTATCCGTTTCAAAAACTTTACACGCTGCTTGAAATATGATACTTCCTTCATCGTAATGCGCGTTGCAATAGTGAACGGTTATGCCCGTCATTTTTGCTTTTGATGATACCACTGCTCTGTGCACATGCGCGCCATACATTCCCTTACCACCAAAAGCAGGTAAAAGCGCGGGATGAATATTCACAATCCGTTTCTCAAACGCATTAATTAAGTAGGTTGGTATAAGCAGCAAAAATCCCGCCAACACAATATAATTAATCTTAAAGTCAGAAAGCAAAGTTGATACAATTTCTGCATCAAAAAAATCTTTTTTAGCAATAAATTTTGATGGAATACCAAATTTCTCTACTTTTGCTACAACACCCGCAGTTTCAACATTGGTAACAACCAATGCTATTTTTATTTTTTCATGCTGCGCGAAATATTGCATCAATGCCTCAGCATTGCTGCCACCGCCCGAAGCAAAAACCGCGATGTTTATTTTTGTATTCAAAGTTTAAAAATTAATTTTTATAGCAAAGTTAGAAATTATTTTCAAACAAACCCCTATGAAGCATTATCGGGTTACATAAATAATCTTGTTTAATGGCACTGATAGTTTTCGAGCCAATGCGTGTTCGGATATATTTTATTTAATTTTTGTTGAAATCTGCAACTGCTGCCAGAAATTTAATTTACATTTGTACGGCGAAACATTATAAATTTAATTTCATGTCGGTCTCTAATTTTTTAAAAGCTGAATTAAAAGGGGATAAAGTTATTTGGGCAATACTTTCGGTATTGGCACTTTTTTCTGTTTTAGCCGTGTACAGCTCATCGAGTACAATGGCATTACGCGCACGTGGCGACAATTCAGAGTTTTATCTGATTAAACAAATTTTGGTTTTAGGTCTCGGTTTGTTCATCACGTATATTTGTTTTCTGATTCATTATAAACGTTACAGTGCGATGGCACCCTATGCTTTGCTCGGCACAATCGTTCTTTTAGCCATTACGCTCGCTATTGGTCCGGATGTAAACGATGCGCGACGTTGGTTAGTTATGCCAGGTATTGGGATCACTTTTCAAACTTCAGATTTAGCAAAGATTGCGCTCATTGCTTATGTTGCGCGCAGTATCACTGCAAAGCAAGGATACATAACTGATTTAAAAAATGCTTTCCTGCCTATCATTTTACCCATCATCATTGTTTTCTTACTCATTGCACCAGCCGATTTATCTACGGCGGTTGTGCTTTTTATAACCTGTTTCTTGATGATGTTCATTGGTCGCGTTGCGATGAAATATATTTTACTGCTCATTTTGTGTGGTGTTATGGCTTTTGCGTGTTTAATTATTTTAGGCGATAAATTTAAAGGTACGGTCAGAACAGATACTTGGAAGGAAAGAATACGCTCTTTCTCATCCGATTCGGAAGGAAGTACGCAAACACAATTGGCTAAAATGGCAATTGCGCGTGGTGGCGTTTTCGGAACAGGTCCGGGCAATTCGGTTCAAAAAAACTATTTACCAATGGCATACACCGATTATATTTATGCTGTCATTTTAGAAGAATATGGTTTGATAGGTGGTACACTTTTATTAGCTTTATACGTGTTGTTATTTTTGCGCGTTGTGCGGCTCGTTACCATTTCGCCAAAAACTTTTCCCGCCATGCTTTCTATTGGTTTAGCCCTCATTCTGACTATTCAGGCATTATTAAACATGGCAGTGAGTGTACATCTTATTCCAGTGGCAGGTTTACCTTTGCCATTTGTTTCTATGGGTGGAACGTCGTTATTATTTAGTTGCGTATCTATCGGGATGATACTGAGTGTATCTAAATTTATAGAATCAAAATAAATACCTCATCGTTTACACTAAAACTCAATTATTATGAAAGATTCATTTATTCACCACGTTTATTTTTGGTTGAAAAATCCTGAGAGCGCTGTTGATAAAGCGATTTTATTAGACGGTTTACAAAAACTTTCAGAAGTACCCACTATTCGAGAAGTTCATATTGGTGTACCTGCATCAACGAATCGCGATGTGATTGATGGCAGCTATGCTTTTTCGTGGTTGTGCGTGTTCAATACACCCGAAGATCAAGAAATTTATCAAACGCATCCTATTCATTTGAAATTTGTAGAAAATTGCAAACACACTTGGAGCAAAGTGATAGTGTATGATTCCGTTAATGCAAAATAAGTTGTTATATTTAGAATGAATTTTACCAACTGTGCACAGGGTGAATTAAAATTAAACGTTTTAAGAAAACATTAGATTGTAGTTTTCAGGATGAAGAATCTGGTTTTCAAATCTATAAATTACAAAATTTTTAAGACAGCATTTAGTAAACTTTATTATTTTTATTTTTTATTTTAATGATTGGGAGTTAAAGTAAAAAATATCCCTATATTTGTCTGTGCAATTAAATAAAAATCAATTTTCAAGATTTACACAATCTTTTTAAGGCTGTTTAAATATATAAATTCTTTTCGCCTATTTCTTAGTCAATTTTTTTTCCTACCTGACTACACTTTTTAGTTTTAAAACCAAAACATAAACTTACAATGTCCCACATCTACACTGTGCTCAGCACTCTGCGTTTGTACGTAGTTTTTATTTTTTTATTTTTATTAGAAACGTCCAGTTTCGTGCGTGCACAATCCGATGTGTCGGTGCGTGTGAGTTCAAATTCGCCAACCTACGTTATCTATGGATTTTTAACTTTTTATGTTACCGTCAAAAATAACGGACCGAATGTTGCCAACGATGTGATTTGCGTTGCGCCCGAACCAACTGGAAGTTCTAATGCGTGCAACAAAACGGATGTTGGTTTTTGGCGAAACTGGGATACAGGTGCATGGGTGATTGGTAATTTAAACGCGGGCGATTCTGTAACGTTGCAAACTACGGTGTTTACGCTTTCTGGTTCAGGAATTACAATGTCTGCAAAAGTGACGAGTTCGAGTTCAGATCCAGTGAGTAGTAATAATATGGCATCGGTTACAGCGAATTTAGGTGCGAGTGCGGCACACTTAAATTGCGATGGTAGCACCGTAAGTAACGGAAATGGAAATAGTGGTGGAAATAGTGGTGGCAGTGGCTCAAATAATAGCAGCGATATGGTGCATTTATCTGTTTCTTTGTCGGGAAGTAATCTGGAATTGAATTATGGACAATTCGAAAGTTTTGTTTTAACGATTAAAAATTCGTCAAATAAAACTGCTACGAACGTGAAAGTACAACTTTCTGTTCCGGCAGGTCTTGCTTTGCAAGTATCGAATGTAGCAGGATTAGGTTCTTTCGATTTAACTACGGGCATTTGGACTATTGATAGACTTGATGCTTATAATTCGCACACCATTACTGCCAACGCCCAAGTTGTTCAAGGTGGCGTTTTTAAATGTTATGCCCAAGTTACTGCTTGCGATCAATCCGATTCAAACAGTAAACCCAATAATTACTCCGGTAAAGCCGTTGAAGATGACGAAGCAGATTTAAATATTTTAGGTTTATGGGCTGATCTTTCCATGAAAGCTGATTTTAAATCTGGTACACCGTCGCAAATAAAAATAGGCGATAATGTTACGTTTATCGCCACACTTACAAATTTGGGTCCGACGCGCGCCGATGGTGTTAAAATTCGCTCGTACATTCCTAACGGCATGCAGTTTGTTTCTGCTACAACTTCAATAGGTATTTACGACAGTCATCTCGGCGTTTGGATTTTAAGCGATGATCCTGACCCCAATAATTATGGCAACAAACCTGGGTTTACAATTCAAGCCAATACGTCGCAAACACTTGAAGTAACGTACAAAGCGGTTCAAACCGGAATTATTACTTACGATATTGAAGTCAGATCAGATAATGTACCCGATCCGAATTCAACGCCTTCTAATTTTAATTTATCTGAAAACGATGAAGCGCAAGTTATTTTCAATGTAGTCAATCAAATAGATGCAAACCCTTCCGCAGATTTAAAACTTACTAACGCGATTCTTTTAACACCGGTAAACATTAATGATTCGATTGCCTTTCAAATTATTTTAACCAATTACGGACCTAACGCAGCGAACGCAGTAGTTCAAAATATAGCATCATCTGCATTAGGAATTACGAATTATAGTGCGTCGGGCAGTTCAACTTTTGCGAATAATTTTTGGACAGTAAATAATTTAGCGGCGGGTAGTTCAGCAATTTTAACTTTAAGCGGGAGAGCAAACGCTATTAATAAAATTGAAAGCGATTTTGCGCAAGTGTGGACATCAAATCAACCCGATCCAAATTCAACGTCCGGGAATAATAATTTAGGATTACCGATAGAAGACGATGAAACGATTGTTTCGTTTGGTGCAATTGTTTCATCGGGTAGTGCCGACGCATTAACTTTAAGTATTTCTTCAAATCCACCGACGTATAAAATATACGCTACAAATACTTTCAGAGTAACTGCTAAGAATAATACTTCCACAACCAATCAGAATCTAAAAATATATTTTCCTTTTCCAGTTAATACTGTTACGGGTGGTGTTGCCGTTGCTACCGTTGGCACTTGGAACGAATGGTGTTCGGATGAGACGCAATGCCATATATGGAATATTCCAAAACTTGCCGCCAACGCTACTGCTACTTTAGACGTACCTATATTTATTCAGAACACAACGGGTAGCTTAGTTTTAACAGCTACCATCAATAACAGTTCACCAAATATTTCAGCGAGTTTAACATTAACGCCATACTCTTTTAATTTAGAGCCAACTGCTTTTAAAACTCAAGAAGGCGAAAACACACAACGCGCTAAAAGCGATGGACTTTTAAAAATAAATAAAGCATCGAATTATTCTGATTCGATGCTTTATAAAGAATCGAAAAAAAATGCGCGCCTACAAAACGCGATGTATATTTTTCCGAATCCAACGAAAGATGCCTTATTTATCGCGCGCGCTGAAGATGTAATTCAACACGCGTCAGTCATTTTAATTTATAACAGTTTAGGCTCGGTAACGAAAAAAATAATACTCAACGATAGCAATGAAAATGTTCTTAACGTCAATGTAAATGACTTATCGGCAGGAATTTATTTTGTTCGACTCGTTACTGAAGATAGTTCGGATTTTATTCAACAGTTTATTGTTGCGCGTTAGCGTTTTTCCTGTCATAATTGACAAGGTTACAATCTGGCTACTCCTACGGAGTTCTCATTTTTCACCGTCAACGATAACCACTTTGTTCAAAAAATGTATGCCGATACTAATTTCAAAAGTCAAGTTGCGAAACGATTGTTCACTGATGTCAATGTTTTGGCGCGAATAAACATCGTAAGCCGTAAAAGCTGGACGGAAATATTGTTTTGAAATATCGGGATGAACGCTCACTTCAACAAAACCTTTTATGAGGTCGGAAAACGGATATTCATAACCAGCTGCCACAGAAACACCGTAGTTAAACTTGTTCACAAAATCATTTATCGGCGAAGAGAATGTAAAAATAGAATATTGGTCGGGTAGTGCTAAATTGGTTCTAACGGTGTATTCGGCGCGCAAACCCAACGAATAATAAGCGCGCTCACTGCCTAAAACATTTCTTTTTTTAGCACCAATAATGAGTGCAATATTATTGTAAACAAATTCTTGTGTGAAAGCGTCGTAATTCACCTGATTTCCCAATCTATCAAAACCAAAATACGCGCGATACCGATTGGCAGTGCCGCGCGAATGATAACCTAATTGCGCAAATAAAACCGAAGTCGGATCGTTGGGTGCGTTTTCAATAAACGCGGCACCATGATAATTAAACAACAAACTATTACTGCTCGACGGAATTTGCGAGCCGATCGTCAATCCACCTTTAAAACCGAAAACATAACTCTGCGCATGGCTGAGTGTGCTTAAAAATAGACACAAGATTATAATTTTTGAAGACAACTTATTCATTTTAAAATTTTGTAAAGAAACTACGAAAGAAGTAATACTATTTTACGCTACAAAGAAAACAAATTTTTATTGATAATCCTTTCATTTCATCGGATTTTTTCGATGTAGTATTTTTTTAGAGGGTGTTTAAATTTTCTATTTTATCCGAAATTAAGTCTTTTTGAACCAAAAATTTCAAAATTTTCTCAATGTAGCCCTGCTGTATATCCAAAATTTCAAAACCTCTCATTCAAAAATACAATCGTTTCACCTCAAAATAGAGAATTTAAAAACTCCCTAAAACAATTTAAATTTTTAAAGATTTAGGGTTTAAGCCTAAGTATTGTATTTTTGTTTCGCGTTTTATTTTATGGATTTAAAATGCCCATTATCAACCAACTCTTTAATTTCCTGTATGAATCAGCATTTTAGCCTTTTCACCGAATTTGACATCTATTTGTTTAAAGCAGGAAAACATTATCGCTTATTCGATAAATTAGGTGCGCATTTTGCTGAAACGGAGGGCGTTCATGGCGTATTTTTTGCCGTGTGGGCACCCAACGCTAAAAGTGTAAACCTCATTGGCGATTTTAACCATTGGAAAAGAAATTCTACTCCTATGTATCCGCGCTTAGATAGCTCCGGTATTTGGGAAGTTTTTGTGCCGCAAGTACAAAATAAAGCACATTATAAATTTATAGTTACAACGCAAAAAGGTTACCTCCTCGAAAAATCGGATCCGTTTGCGCATTTATGGGAAACACCACCGCTCACGGCGAGTATCGTTTACGATATTGCACACCACTGGAATGATAATGATTGGATGCAACAACGAAAAGAGAAAGCGCAGTATCCGCAACCAATGTCGGTATATGAAGTGCATTTCGGTTCGTGGCGCAGACACACTGAAGATGGAAATAGGTCGCTATCATATATTGAGGCGGCTACACAATTAGTGGATTATGTCTTCGATTTGGGTTTTACGCACGTTGAGTTTTTACCCCTTCTAGAACATCCATACGAACCGAGTTGGGGTTATCAGGTGCTGGGTTATTTCGCGCCAACGAGTCGTTTTGGTACGCCACATGAATTTATGCAATTGGTAGAGGCATTTCACTTAAAAGGAATTGGCGTTATCATGGATTTTGTGCCGAGCCATTTCCCGATGGATTCGCATGGTTTATTTGAGTTTGACGGTACACATATTTTTGAACATCCCGACACAAGAAAAGGTTATCATCCTGATTGGAAATCGGCAATTTTTGATTATGGCAGACCAGAAGTACGCAGTTTCCTCATTTCGAGTGCTTTGTTTTGGCTCGAAAAATACCATATAGATGGTTTCAGGGTGGATGCAGTTGCTTCTATGTTGTATCTCGACTATTCGCGCGAAGGAAATGAATGGATTCCTAATAAATACGGTGGCAATCAGCACCTGGAAGCGATTCAGTTTTTGCAGGAGTTGAATGAGGCTATTCACGAGTATCAACCCGATACAATTACGATTGCCGAAGAGTCAACGTCATTTTATGGTGTTTCAAAACCTATTTCTGACGGTGGTTTAGGTTTCAACCAAAAATGGATGATGGGTTGGATGAATGATACACTGGCATATTTCAAACGCGCGCCCGAACATAGAAAGTTTCATCAAAATAATATAACGTTTAGTATTTCTTATGCTTTTTCCGAAAACTTTATGCTGCCCGTCAGTCATGACGAAGTTGTGCATGGCAAAGGAACGGTTTTAACGCGTATGCCGGGTAACGAAGCTCAAAAATTTGCAAATGTGCGCGCGCTGTTTGGTTATATGTATGCACACCCTGGCAATCCGTTATTATTTATGGGTTGCGAAATTGGTCAGGGCGGCGAATGGAATTTTAAACAACAACTCGATTGGTGGTTATTGGAATCGCCTAAACATAAAGGCATCCAAAATTTAATAAAAGCACTCAACAACATTAAAAAATCTTTCGGTGCACTCTACGAAAAAACATTCAGCTACGAAGGTTTTGAATGGATTGCCGGCGATGATTCCAACAATTCTGTTATACTTTTTAAACGTAAAGGCAATGAAAAGACACCCTCCATTATTGCTGCTTGTAATTTTGGCTTAAATAGTTTTGAAGCTTATGGCGTTGGCGTAAATGATAGCAACGCCTGGCGTGAAATTTTAAACACCGATAGTTCCGAATTTGGCGGCGACAACCGCCTTAATGTCGGTGATATAAAGCCTAAAGAAGGCGAAATGCACGGTAAATCTTATTTTATAGATATTATTTTACCACCACTCTCTACGGTATATTTTGTCGAAATCCTATCAATTAAAAAAGCAACTAAAAAGAAAATGCGCGTTTAAATTATTTAGTGACTAATGTTACGCAAGGCGCAGCGCGCGTTAATATTTCAAGGAAACTTCGTTTTGTAGTCAAAAGAAAATAAGATTTTGAAAGGTGCAGCGCACCTTAACATAAAGCAAACTATATTAGGGTGCGCTGCTTTGCGTAACATCAGTTAATAATATGCAGCGTGAAAAATCAAAAGCTAACACCATCAAAGCCAAAAGGCATATTGTCATAGTCATTGCGTTTTGTAACTTTTGAGTTATGTTTTGTTAATACGCGCTTTTTTTGTCGGTCAATTATTAATTTTGCCAGTCTGTAATTCACAGGTAGTGTATCGTCCGGTGCATTGAGCGCATTATGAATTTTGACTTCGTCAACATCCATGCGATACATGGTGCTGAGTAGTAAATCAATTTTGTGTTCAATCATATACGCTACAACGTGAGCTACTTCTTCTAAAAGTTGCGCCTCGTCAGTTATTGTTTTCGTGGATTCAAAACCTAAATCGCGAACAATGAGTGCTGTCGTTTCGTTTAATAATTCTGATTTTTTCATAAAAAAAATTAACTGCTGTGCGCAAATTTACTGCCGATTGTGTTTATCTTGTATCGAATCAATCAATAAAAAATGGCGTAATTATAACGGATGATGCCGGTAAAATTTTAAAAATTGATACGCGCGAAAACCAAAACGATTCCGATGTAGAAATTCATAAAGGTATTATAGTTCCAGGATTTATAAACACGCATTGTCATTTAGAACTTTCGCACATGCTCGGCAAAGTGCAGACGGGTACAACGTTAATTCCGTTCATCACGCAAGTTGTTACCAAACGGCAAGCAACGCCGCAAGTTTTGCAAAAAGCGATTGAACGCGCCGAAGCACAAATGCTGAAAGAAGGCATCGTTGCTGTTGGTGATATTTCTAACACGTCCGATACATTCGCGCAAAAAAATAAAGGCAATCTTTTTTATTATACCTTTATTGAAATGTTCGATTTTTTGCAAGACGAAAACGCTGAAAGCGAATTTCAAAAGTACAAACGCGTATTTAATTTTGCGCAACCGACCGAAAAGCATACTGTTTCTATGGTGCCACACGCGCCATATTCTGTTTCAAAATCGCTCTTCCGAAATATTAATGCCGAAAACGAATACGAAAACATAACGGTTAGTATTCACAATCAGGAAACGCAACCCGAGCAAGATTTATTTTTAAACGGTAATGGTGCATTTTACAATTTTTACGGCGCGTTCGGTATCAGCCTCGATAAATTTAAACCACCACACACTACGGCGATACATTACGCTTTAGAAAACATGAATCCGAAAGTACGCAATATATTTGTGCATAATACTCTAACGTCTCGAGCGGATATTGCGACAGCGCAGCGTTGGTCAAAAAATGTGTATTGGGCAACTTGTCCGAATGCGAATTTGTATATCGAAAACAGATTACCAAACTACCAAAATTTTATAGACGAGAACGCGCGCGTAACTATTGGAACAGATAGCCTGACATCGAACTGGCAGCTTTCAATTTTAGAAGAAATGAAAACTATTGCGC
This sequence comes from Saprospiraceae bacterium, assembly GCA_043758385.1. Classification (GTDB taxonomy): domain Bacteria; phylum Bacteroidota; class Bacteroidia; order Chitinophagales; family Saprospiraceae; genus JAAFJT01. The sequence continues at coordinate 8,272 of JAYVNP010000118.1, read as the reverse complement.
GATATCAATCGTACGTTCCATTCACAACGTTGTTGGAATGGGCAACTTTAAATGGTGCAAAAGCACTCGGCTTCGATGCGACCTTAGGAAGTATTGAGATAAATAAAACGCCTGGTTTAAACTTACTTAATACAGATGCGAACGGAACTTTAAAATATAACACCCGCGTAAAGCGTTTAATTTAATGCGTTATAACTTCGTATTTTCATTTCAAATTAAATATTGATGTTACTCAAAGAGGTGCGCTACAACTTGAGTAACATCCATTAAATAGTTTTGCGTAATAAAATTAGAAAGAGAAGAAGAAAGAGAAGAAGAAAAAGAAGAAGAAAAAGAAGAAGAAAAAGAATATGGTGATTTTTTTAAAAAATTAAAAACGCCAATATAATCAGTCATGCAAAACCTTTATACTTTACTTTTGTACTGAATTAGATTTTGTCATTTACTTTTTGAAATGCTCGATACCGTTTTTAAGCAGGATGTTTTAAATTTTGCGTCTAAAATGACGTTGCAGCGCGCGCGCAATGCCGTAAAAGTTTATGCTTCCTACTACGCTACACGCATTTTAAATAAACCCGTGCAATGGGGTTTGCCTATTACTATTTCGGTTGAACCGACAACAGCGTGTAATTTGCGCTGCCCCGAATGTCCGTCAGGTTTGCGCGCTTTTACAAGACCGACGGGTAATTTGAAAGAAGATTTTTTCAGAGAAACGCTTGCGCAATTGCACGATACATTGATGTACATTATTTTTTATTTTCAGGGTGAACCATACATCAATCCTAAATTTTTAGAAATGGTGTCTCACGCACACCAAAAAGGTATTTATACTATTACTTCAACAAACGGACATTTTTTAAACGATGCCAACGCTAAAAAAACTATTGAATCAGGCTTAGATAGATTAATAATCTCTGTGGATGGAGCCACGCAAGAAACCTACGAAGCCTACAGAAAAGAAGGAAAATTAGAATCGGTTTTGCAAGGCGCGCGCAACGTTGTGAAATGGAAACGGGCGTTACAAAGCCAAACGCCGCATATTGTTTTTCAGTTTTTGGTAGTGCAGCACAACGAACATGAAATTGAAACGATTTACCAAATGGCTAAAGACATTGGAATTGATGAAGTGAAACTTAAAACTGCACAAGTGTATGATTACGAACATGGCAACGATTTAATACCCACCATCGAAAAATATGCGCGCTACAAACGCAATGCCGATGGTACTTGGCGCGTGAAAAATAAAATCGTTAATGGTTGTTGGAAACTTTGGCACGCTTGCGTTATTACATGGGATGGTTTAGTTGTTCCGTGTTGTTTCGATAAGGACGCACTGCACCGTCTCGGCGATTTGAAACGCGTACCGTTTAAAACTATTTGGCACAGCGAAGAATATAAAAAATTTAGAACTCAACTTTTGAAAGGCAGAAACACAATTGACATTTGCAACAATTGCACAGAGGGTTGTTCCGTTTGGGTTTGAATTTTTTTTTGGAAGTAGTTGCAAAATATACACTTGCGTAGTAACAAAAAAAGCGATTTTCAATTTAATGAAAATCGCTTTTTTTTTATTTTTTATTTTTATTTACTCGGTTGCATCACCACAATTTGAAACGAACCTGGAATCATTTTGCCGCGTTTCATTTTGCCATCAGCGTCAGCGGATGTTTGCGGTTCAAAATCGGCAGCAGGCATAAACACAGCGTGCGATTTTTCATCGATCGCAATTGTACGCGCCGAATTCTTACTCGGAAAATTACCGACCAAAGTATATTTATTGGGGCTATCTTCGTGAACAACACTCAATGTACCTGAACCGTTAGAGGTAAAAATATTTTTTGTAGCGTTATCGAACGCTGCGCCGTCGCAACCTTCACCTATTTCAACTTTGCTAACAATCTTTCCTGTTGTGGCATCAACAACGACTAAAAGTTTTTCGCACGTTGCAAACAAACGGTTTGTCGCTTTATCAATTTCTAATCCTGTCGGCGATTCGCCTGGTAAAAGCGAAAAATGTTTTACTACTTTAAACGTTTTTAAATCTATAACAGCAATTTCATTTTTATCCTCCACATTCACGTAAAGCATTCCTTTATCATTCGATACAGCGGTTTCAGGTTTTCCTCCCACATCCACCGTTGCTACAATAGTTTTTTTATTCACATCAATAAAACTTAAATCGTTACTTTTTCCGTTACACGTTACAACGGTATTTGTAAAGGCTTCAAATATAATATCATCCGGATTTGTACCTGCATGAAGCGTATCTAAAGTTTTATTGGTCGTTAAATCGAAAACAGTAACGTTATTCGTTCTGCCATTACTCGTAAAACCCTTATTCATTTTTTTGTTAAACGCAATACCATGTACGCCCTTAGTGCTATCAATCACGCCGATTGAATCACCCGTTGTGAGATCTAAAACATTCACTTGCATACCGTGCGAAACGTACAAACGGTTGTTATCTGGTCCGACAGAAATATAATCCCAACCGCCAGAGCTGGCAATTTTAAAATTTTTAGTGACTTTGTAAGTTGTTTGCGCACTGAGCACAGTACCGCATTGCAAAAGTGTAGCTATAAAAAGCAACACAAGTTTCGTATTCTTCATGTTTTTGAATTGAAAATTAATTTATGAAACAAAGGTATTAATTATTTTGAAAAAAGTGTGTTAACTAACTGATAAATAAATTGCCTAATTGAATTATTTAGGATAAGGTTTTTTAAGAAAAATGTTTAAAGCGTAAATTTTGAGTAAACCATAAAATTTGATACTCCTAACAACTCATAGTTTTTGTTTACCTTTACGATGTGAAAGTAAGACGTTAAATCAGCTTCAAAACAAAAATCAATACCACTTATGAATACTCGGTTAATATTTTCAATTAGTTTTTTTGTGCTGCTAAACTTTTGTGCCTCCGCACAATCGAAAGCGGAAATTTATTTCAATAAAATTAGAAATAACACAGCGCAACTTACAGCGTTTATGTCGCAGATGCCAAAAGGTGGCGATTTGCACCATCATTACAGTGGTTCCATTTATGCTGAGCCGATGCTCGAACGCGCTATCGCTGAAGATTTTTATTTAAACACACAAACGTTTGCCGTTTCTAAAACATCCGAAACGGGTATGGATTGGGTAAAAATTTCGACTTTAGCCGCACAAGGAAAACTAACGGAGTACAAAATAAAAATTATGAGCCATTGGTCAGTTAAAGATTATACACCTTCGCTCTATCCTTCCGATAAATTATTTTTCGAGTCCTTCGATAAATTTTCAACCGCTTCTAAAGGGCATTTTGACGAAGGTCTGATAGAATTGAAAAATCGCGCCGTTAAAGAAAATGTGAGTTATTTGGAAACGCAATTATCGTCGGTTATTTTTTCTTTAGATAGCAAAGATTTAAACAAATTTGATGACACATTGCGCGCTTTAAATAAAAAACAAGATGAAATTTCCGTTATGCAAACGCTTGAAATAGTTTACGATTCCGTGATTGCGCGCGGTGCTGTTGCAAAAGCTGATTCATTCAATACGCAATTTGTTGAAGCTATTTACAACAAACTGCATCTGGATGACGATCGCTTTACGTTGCGTTATCAAAATTATGTTGGTCGTTATTTACCACCTGTTGAGTTGTTTAAGCGATTGATTCTGAATTTTATTTCTGCCGACAGAAGCGATTTAATCGCCGGTGTCAATATTGTTTCGCCCGAAGACGGCGATGTTTCGATGAAAGATTATTGGTTGCACATGCTGATGTTTAAATTCTGTCATCAAAAATATCCTTCGGTAAAATATACACTCCATGCAGGCGAATTAACTTTGGGATTAGTGCCACCCGAAGAACTCACTTGGCATATCAATTCTGCTGTCAGAACAGGTGGTGCAAACCGTATCGGACATGGCGTTGACATGGCGTATGAAGAAAATTGTTACGATTTGATGCGCTATATGCACAAAAATAAAATTCCAGTGGAAATAAATTTGGTCAGCAACGAATTTATTTTAAAAGTCAAGGACGATAAACACCCGATTCAGCTCTATAATTCATTCCACGTTCCCATAATTATTAGCTCCGATGATGCTGGTATTTTGCGTACAAACTTAACGGAGCAATACGTTTTATTAGCCAAACGCTACGCGTTTATACACTACGCCGATATTAAAAAATTTGTTTTCAATAGCATTGATTTCAGTTTCATTAAAGATGAAAAAGTTAAAGCAACATTGAGAGCGAATTTGCAAGAGCGTTTTAAAGTTTTTGAAGCTAATGTACCTGAATGATTGAAAGCACGCACAACAAAAAAAAGTTTGCTGCGCTCACAGCAAACTTTTTTTTCACCTTTAATAAATTTTATCCGCGCGATTGCAAATTCACATCGGCAGCACCACCACTTTTTGTAATTAAAAAATAGGATATAATGCACAACGCAACCAAAGCTGCAAACAAATACCACGTAATTTTTTCAATCGCATCGGCTGAGCGCGCTGCACCAAACATTTGGTTTGCACCCGAACCGTAAGTGCTATCTATGCCACCGCCCTTTGGGTTTTGAATTAAGATAGCGAGAATTAAAAACACGGCGACAATACCGACTAAAACTGTAACCAACGACAACATAATTTTTTATTTTTCTTCGATGAATTAATTATAAGGTCTTAACTTGAACTGAACGAACGCAATTTTAATATTTTGTTACGGATATTTTGCTTAATCGTTCATTAATTCCCTAATTTTTTCCGCAAAGTAATGAATTTTATCTGGATTTTGCAAACTTAAACGCTTATACATATTTATAGCCTTTTTATTATTGCCTTGCATTACCAATAAATCGGCTAAAGTTTCGGAAGCGATGTCTTCATCCAAAGCGATACTGTTGACAGCTAAGCTGTGCATCTCGCGTTTTTTCTTAATTTTTGGCGCATTATTTTTTTCTGCGTCTTTAGTATCTGAATCGTCCTCTGTTTCTTCAACGTCGGCACTGAACATGGCAGCAATGCCTAAATCGTTTCGCGGCGAAGTCGGTAAAAACAACGAATCCGAAACAGAGTTCGCCTCGCCAAACATTTGTGCCATGAGTTCGTCGTTCAAAATCTTTTCCGATTTTTTTACGGGTTCAACATCGTAAACCAAATTTTCGATAGCGTTTTGCGTTGCGTTTTCTTCCACCAACAATTTGGTTTCTTCGGGTGCATCAACCAAAGTTTTACTCAAACCATTTTGCGCGGGTTCAATTTTTGAGAAGGTTTGGAATTGATTTAACCATTCCGAGAAACTTAATTTTTCTTGCAAACTTAAATTATTAAAAGCCGTTTGTGCCACATCGAGTTGTTTAACCGATGTGTTCGTAATTTCTAAATCAATGACAGGTTTTTTTATTTCTAAAAAAATTTCTTTTGCCTTCTCTGCTAATTTTATTTCTGCCTCAGCCGATTCTGTAACAGGTTCGGAAAGCATAACCTCCGAAGGCGTATTTTCTGGTTTAACCAAATCCGATAAATGAAAAGTTGTTTTCGTATCTTTTAAAATATCGGACTGAGGAATAAGTTTTTCAGAAATTTCAAGTTCTTTTTTTCCACCTAATAAATTATTCTGCGCCACATCATCCAGTAATGGCAAAGCCAACGATTTTTTTTCTTCTACTGAATGCAGCAAAGTTTCAATCTTGAGTGCGTTGCGCTCAGTGAGTAATTTTTCGATAGCACTCAACGCAGTCAATTCCAACACATCTGTCTCCGTTTGTTTTATTTTTTGCGGCTGCATACTTTGCACTAAATTATAAAGTCGCTTTCTATCGGTTGTGTAAGTTGACACCATTTGCAAATGCCGATCGGCATCTTTATGATTTTCTAAAGCACTTTTTTGATACAGCAAAAGTCGCAAATTAGTAGCGTACGGAAACTGCATCACGATAGATTTTAACTCTTCGTAATTGAGTTGAAGCAATGCCTGAGGATCGGATATGTATTGCGTAAGCTGTTCGCGTGTCAATGGAATAAATTTTATAGATACAAAAATATAAAATATTTAGTTAATACAAAAATTTTTTACCAATTTTCTGTGAACGCTTTGTTAAAAACATCATCGAGCACTTTATTCGTAATCGTTTTCACCAAAGTTGATTGATAAATGAGCAAATCGGAATTACCCGGAAAGTCAGCTTGAAACGAAAATGATTGCTTCCAAGAATTTTTTTCGTTTTTTGTATCCGTCAGTTCCACATTAAATGTGATGCGTAGTTGGTTTTGCAAATTCGATACACCTTGTTGCGACGTTTGCGAAAGCACGTCGTAACCCGTAACTTGCCCTTCAAATTGCAAATCGGCGTTATCGCCGTTGCTTAAAATCAGACTCGTGTTATTTCTGATTTTATCCTTCAATCGCTCTGTAAAATCTTGCGCTAATGTGGGGGGTGCTGTTAAAGCGTTATTTTTAAAAAGTTGCACCGAATACGTTTTTGTACCAGGCGCAATAGAAATGCCTTTGAAAGAATAGCAACCCGATAGAAGTAGGGAACAACTGAATACAAGTATTTTCAACTGAAAAAAATGACGACTCATAGAAATTTTGAGTATTTTTGACAAAGTTACGGACTTGTAGGAATAAAACGTATTTAACAGGCAATCTGTGGCTAAATAGAAAAAATATTTTGGAAGAATGTAATCTGGTAAAATAATGCTGTTTTAATCGATTCTTACTTCAACAAGATTCCAACTATTTTCTCATTCTCAGTTGGATTTTCGTTTAACCAATTTCAATCTTGTAATTATCTATTTTCCCGCAGAATTAGCGATAGTGTTTATAATAAATCTTACAAAAAGAGCCATGCGCGATAGCGCATGGCTCTGAGAAAGAAATTAACTTCTTTAATTATTTATTCAGAATGAACGATTTCGTTTGATCATTCTTGCCTTTCGATACAACACGGACTAAGTAATTACCTACTTGTTGATTCGAGATATCAACTTGCGTGATTCCGTCAACAACATTTTCAATTTGTTGCGTAATAACGGTTTGACCTAAGCGATTGTAAACGAATAACGTAACAGCTTTGCCTTTGTAGCTCGTTAAATCAATATTCAAAATTTCATCCGCCGGATTCGGGAAAACGGATAAGTTACCCGCTAAACCTTTGAAATTTACTTTCTGAATGCCAGAAACGTTATTTGAACCATCTAAAGAAATAGCGTTGATACGGTAAAAATTATCGCCTTCTGTTGGCTTAACATCATACGATACATAACTTTCGATAACCGTTGTCTTCAAAGAAGGCACGTTTACAATAGCTTCAAAATTACCAGTTGCGGCGTTTAATTTTTCAACTTGGAAAAAATCGTTTGAAGCACCTGTGTTATTTACCCATTCGATGCGCGTTTTGTTTGCTTCTACCGTTGCAGAAAGTGAAAGCACTTTTGTGTTTTGTAAGTGCTGACCTTGTTGCTGTTCGTTCGTAACATCTACTAAGTCATAGCGCTCTTCATCGCCAGAATTCCAATCCCATAATTGGCAATGAGAACCATTGTAAATACTATAACCTTCGTGGCATGAACGACCACTCATACGGTGCGTAATTTTATAGCCATCTTTATCGCACTCAATTTTCCATTCTTTTTCACCATTAGAATTTTCTTTATCTTTATCTTTTTTATCTTCGTCCTGATAAAGTTGTGAACCATTCCAAGAATTACTACAAGAAAGAATTTTATCTGAATGTTTAGCGTACATTTTGCAATAACCGTTACTTGTTGGAATGATATACCATTTCTGATTATCGCCACCATAATAATCATATTGCTCTACCGCAGCATATTTATCTTTTTTGCCACCTTCAACATCTAAACACTTACCAGATTTTTTGTTTACAATTTTGTAATATTTATTCTGATCGAAGTTTGCATTACACACTGGCGGATTTACAATGCTTCCAGCGCAAGGCAGAACTAAAATTTCACAACCTTTGTCATCGTCCTTGCTTTTGTACCAGTAGCCATCATTGTACATCTTAGAATAATTTTTATCCTTTTCGTTCTTATTTTCTTCGCCGTAACCCCAGTTCTTATAGTTCATGTTTCCGCCATCATCGCATTTCCAATTATTTCCGTCGAACGACATACCGAGCCAAATTGGGCAATTACCGGCATAATTCTTCAAAAATTCTTTTTCTCCACCTTCTTTGCAATACGGATAATGACCGCCGTTCCCTTCAGAACGTTTTTTACCGTCACTGTATTTTTCGTTTTCTCCATTGTACTTGAAGTAAAAGTTATT
>JAYVNP010000117.1:0-10898 GCA_043758385.1 Saprospiraceae bacterium | reverse complement strand
AAGGGTAAACATTTGTACCCTCGTTAGTTATTATTTTTTTTATGAAAGAAATCAATCATTACATCATTAATCATTAACCATTGAACCTTTTGTTGTTCTCCGGAGATCATATTTTTAAGCATAATTGCTTTTTCATGGAGTTCTTCTGAACCAATTATGGCAACAAAAGGGATATTATTTTTATTGGCATAATCGAGTTGCTTTTTAATTTTCGTCGCTTCAGGATATACTTCAACCGAAATGTTTTTGACTCTTAACTGTGTTGCTAAATTAAAAGCAACCTGCAAACATTCGTCATCGAAAGCGGCAAACATAATCTGCGTTTGTTGATTGGCATTTTCTGGGAATAAACTCAACTCTTCCAAACAATCGTAAATTCTATCGGCACCAAAAGAGATTCCGACACCTGAAACATTTTTCAGACCAAAAACGCCCGTCAAATCATCGTAACGTCCACCACCACCAATACTCCCCATTTCAACTGTTTCGGCACGAACCTCAAAAATACATCCTGTATAATAGTTCAATCCACGTGCAAGCGTCAAGTCGAATTTAATTTTATTTTTAAATTTATATTCTTTTAAAAAACCTAAAACTGTTTGAATTTCTTCTACACCGCGTTTCAAATTTTCACTGCGATTAAAATAAGATGTTAGTTCAATTAATTCAGTGATGTTTAAGAATTTTTCAACATCTGAAATTGCATCTCCACCAAAACCACGCTTTGATAATTCTTCCGCTACCCCACTCCATCCAATTTTATCGAATTTATCAATCGCAACGGTTAAGTCAACAAACTTATCAGTTGCGCTGACGGCTTCAGCTATACCATACAAAATTTTTCGATTATTAGTAGCAATGGTAACGGGTAGTTTTAAATCTGAAAAAACGGTATCGTAAATTTGCAAAAGTTCAGCTTCATACAAAAGCGAATTCGAACCTACCACATCCACATCGCATTGATAAAACTCGCGATAACGTCCGCGTTGCGGTCTATCGGCGCGCCAAACGGGTTGCACTTGGTAACGCTTGAATGGAAAAGTAATATCGTTTTGGTGCATCACCACATATCGCGCGAAAGGCACAGTTAAATCATATCGCAAACCGCGATCGCAAATACTCGAAACCAATTTGGTGGAATTGCGCGTTTGTAAAGCCTCTTCATTGGCTTTAGAAAGAAAATCACCATTATTTAAAACTTTGAATAATAATTTATCGCCTTCATCGCCATATTTCCCGATCAGTGTTGAAAGTTTTTCGAGTGTCGGTGTTTCAATTTGTTTAAATCCGTAACGCCGAAAAACATTTTTGACGGTATCAAAAATGTAATTACGCTTAAACATTTGTTCGGGCGAAAAATCGCGCGTTCCTTCAGGAATACTTGGCTTTGACATAATTTTATTTCTCAAAACATCGTAAGTTTTTTAAAAACTACGATGTTTAATTTGTTAAATTGAAGCTGAAAACTGTCTTAAAAATTTTGCTTCGTTATCAAAAAGCATACGTATATCTGGGATTTTATAAAATCGCAACGCTTGTCGCTCTACACCCATTCCGAATGCAAAACCCGAATAAACTTCTGGATCAATACCAACATTAATCAAAACTTGTGGGTCAACCATGCCACAACCCAAAATTTCGAGCCAACCAGTACCTTTTGTTAATCGCAAATTTTCGGGTGTATCTGTGCCGAGCCAAACATCCATTTCAGCGGATGGCTCTGTGAATGGAAAAAATGATGGACGTAACCGAATTTGTGTGGCACCAAACATTTCTTGTGCAAAAAACAAAAGCGTTTGCTTCATATCGGCGAACGAGACATTTTTATCAATGTATAATCCCTCAACTTGATGAAATTGCGCGTGCGAACGCGCGGAAATCGTTTCGTTTCTGTACACACGACCTGGAGCAATAATCCGAATAGGCGGTTTTTGTAATTCCATAATACGCGCTTGAACGGGTGAAGTATGCGTTCGTAGCAACCACGTTTTAGAATTTTGAACGTAAAAAGTATCTTGCATATCGCGTGCAGGATGATCTTCGGGCGTATTCATAGCCGTAAAATTATACCAATCTGTTTCTATTTCAGGCCCGTCGGCAACAACAAAACCGATACGTTGAAAAATAGAAATTATGCGCTGCATGATTAACGAAACTGGATGACGACTGCCTAAAGCAATCGGATCGCTCGGTCGCGTTAAATCAAAATTATCGAGATTGACTTTTTCAAAGGTATTTTCAAGTTGTTCTTGTAACGCGTCGAATTTGGCTTGCGCTAAATCTTTAGCAACATTAATTAGCGCGCCGAAGTCTTTTTTCTGTGCAAGCTCAATTTTTCCAATTTCAGAAAACAAAGGTTTTAAAATATTTTTTGAGCCAATATACTTTTGACGAAACATTTCCAATGTTTCTTTCGAGTTGGGTTGCTCAACTTTTATTTCATCAATCACAGTTTGTACCTTCGCAAAAATTTCTGCCGACATATTTTTTATTTTCGATGCGCAAAAATACAATTTCGAGACTTTTTATTCAAATTAGTTCTGATAATAACTACTTAGTTTTACTCTTTGCGCTATTAATTACGTCATCTGCTTGGTCTTTTTTTCTAACTTCGGCATCTACTATATTAATTTCTGTTGCTTCATTATTAAATTGTTTGTTAAAAAGCCGAGAAATCAAGATAAAAACTAAAACTACTGACGATTTATTTTGGAGACATACTCTCAAAAAATATTTTCCGTTTGCTTGCGTTTCCAGTTTATTTTTTTTGACAGTTCTTTCTGGTTTGTGGTCAGAAAATCTTCACGATTATTTAATTGCCATACGCATAAAGTCACCGCTGTTTGTTTTGCCACTGAGTTTATATTTTTTACCAAAACTTTCTACAACACAGTTTTATAAAATTTTTACCACACTTATTTTTTTTTTAGGTGCTTACAGTTTGTTCTTAATAATTGATTACGGTTTTCACTCAAAAATTTATACGCAACTTTTATATTATGGGCAACCTGTACCACACATCCGCGATCATGTGCGATTTACAATTTTGTGCGCTTTTGCTTTTATAGTTGGTGTAATTATTTTAGAAAAAAAAGTTTTAGTGCCCAATACTCAAAAGATTTACTACGTAGCACTGGGTTTAATTTTTATTGCGCTACATATTATTTCAGCACGTAGCGGATTATTAATTCTCTATGCTTCCATTTTGGTTTATATTTTTCGATTGGCTTACATAAAAAAGCAATATTTAAAATATAGTGTAATCGTTTTAATCGTTACTCTTATACCTGTCATTGCTTTTTATTCAGTTGATAGTTTTCACCAGAAAATTAATTATGTTCTATGGGATAGGCAAATGCAAAAGCAAGGTGATTCTAAAACTTATTCCGACGGTGAACGTTGGCTCTCGAACGAAATTGGTATTAAAATTTTTATCGAAAATAAAATTTTAGGAACTGGCGCTGGCGATTTTTGGACTTCAATACAAAAAAAATACGCTTTACAAGCGCCAAGTTTTGAACCTAAAATGCCGCATAACCAAATAATTGTTGTTGCTGCAAGTTTTGGAATTTTAGGATTATTGATATTTTTAGCATCGTTTTTTTTTAACTTTTTTCAGAAATTAAAAAAAGTTAACGAGATAAAATTCTTTTTTTTCTTAAATATGTTTTTAGCTTTTTGTTTCGATATTCCATTAGAAGCTGAATTTGGAATTATTTTTTATGCTTTTTTTGCTTCAATTTTAATTAAACAAAGTTATGAATAAGACTAATTATAACGACCTTGATGAAAAATCATGGTTACATTCAATAGAAAGATTGCTTTGTTCTAATCTTTACATTTTGCCAATTTTATTATTTATTTCCTGTAATACTAACGAAAAAGTAGAACTCACTAAGGAAGAAAAAGCAGAAGCACACAATACCGTTTTGAACAAAACGCCTAAACTTTTAGACAGCTTGGATAAAGAATGTGCACACAATTTTATGAGTAATCGTCAACATTTTATTGATTCGTTATTAAAAGTCCGGCTCGAAAAAATTCAGACTAAAGTTTCTTCCAATACCATTCAACAATAAAGAACTATGAAAAACATTTTTACAAGGATTTTGCTGATATTAATTTCTGCCATTTTATTTTCGCAATGCACCAGCGAAAAAACAAAAAAAGAACGTATTGAAACGGAAGTTAAAATGAAACTGGATGAAATTATTGCGAAGAAACATTTGGAATGTCTCGCTCTTGCTCGCGATAGTGCCGATAGAATTGTTGATAGTTTAATTTTTAGTCAGAATTTAGCGCTTGATAGTTCTAAAAATTTTATTAAACCCATCAAACCTTTAAAACCTATTTTGAAATCGAAATTAGATACAACTGATGTTGTACCAATTTTTCGCCGTTAAATGGTATGTGCGAAGGTTATGAGTTAGTGGTTATTTTGAAGAACATCGCGTATAGCACTAACAATTTCGGGAAAATTAAATTTAAAGCCTGTCGCTTCAATTTTTTCGGATGAAACACGCGTACTATTTAAAATAACAGACGACATTTCGCCCATGACTAATTTCAATAAAAATGCCGGCGCAGGAATATATAAAAACGAGCCGCCTTTTGCTTTGCCAACAGCTTTTGTAAATTCTAAATTGGTTACATTATTCGGAGAAGCGGCGTTGTAAAATCCTTTAATATTTTCATTTTTAATGGCGTGTATAAAAATGCGACAAACATCGTCAATATGAATCCAAGAATACCACTGCGCACCTGAACCGAAATAGCCACCCACGCGAAATAAAAATGGAATTAATAATTTTGGCAATGCGCCACCATTTTTACTCACTACAACACTAATTCTTAACGCTACCCAACGCACTTTTGTGCTACTCGCTTTGGCAATCGAATTTTCCCAAGCAATAGTGCTTTCTGCTAAAAAACCTTTACCAGGTTGTTCAAACTCATTTAAAATTTGATCGCCACGCTCGCCGTAAAAACCAATAGCAGATGCAGAAAAATAACCTTTGACGTTGTTTTCTGTATTTTTAAGTGTATTAATTAATAATTCAGTCGGAACAGTTCGGCTATTTATCAGTAATTTTTTTCTCGCAGCAGTCCAAAGTTTGTCTGCAATTCCAGCACCGGCTAAATTTATGATATAGTCCGAATTTTTTACAGCAGCTTCATCAATTTCATTTTTATCTGGATTCCAATAATATGACTTAACATCGCTAAAATTTTGTTTCGAGCGACTTAACCACGCGACTTCATAACCTTCAGATTTGAGCAATTCGGTTAAATGCTTTCCAATCAAACCGGAGCCGCCAGCAATTAAAATTTTCTCAGCCATTTATTTTGTTTTTTTTACAACAGATAAGGACCGACAAAGTTTGATTCTCGGCTATTATTTAATTGAAAGCTTCTATAAAATTTCAAAATTTACTACCCACCAAATTAAATGTTTAGTAAGAATTCTGCGTAAAATTGGCAAAATTCTTTTTGCGCCATGCTGCACCCCAATTTACAATAGCGCCATAACTTGAAATACCTTCTTTAACGCCTTGCATTTTCAAATATTTATCGTTCAAAAATTCTGTATTCATTAGCGTTGGATATTTTTTATGGACTTCGTTAATCGCGTCTAAATCTGAAATAATAATGGGTGAAAGTTTTTTGCGTTTTTCGATATATTTAGCAGGGAAAGTGTGCTTGTATGCACTACCGACATATCGAAAATAATTTAATCGCGCAGCATAAACCAAATTTGGATTTTCAGATTCACTCAATGCAGCATACGCTAAAAAATTACAATCGCCTTCGTTCGTAAAACCATATGCGTGAGAAAGTTCGTGTGCAATGGTAAAATATTTTTCAATTTCCTGTTCACCCGATTCAACACAAGCACGTCCTAAAAACGGATTATAAATTCCAGCAATCCCAAAATAATATAAAATACCTTTTGGTTCAATGAAATCAACACGCGGTTTACCTTTAACAACAAAATGATTTTTAGTTAAAAAATTGGCAACCGAATTTCTCACATCCTCAACTGTCGGTTCGGTTTTTATTGAATCGTAGGCATTTATTCCGATAAGAGATTTTTCTAACTCAGAAATAGCAGAATCCAACTCTTTTTCAAGTTCAAGGGGTTTTAATATTTCAACATTACAATTCAAAGATTTTGAAAGTGGCGTACGTTTATAATTATATCCCCAAAAAGCATAAAAAGCAAACAGCAAGTAACAAACTGATGCGAGTGTTGCAACTGCAAGTTTTTTTAAAGCAGAAATATTTTTTTGGTAAGTATAAAATCCTGTTTTAAAAACAAAAAATAAAACAGAAGCTACTGTTAAGAATACGAATAAATAAGTTAAACCTGTGGGAATTTTACCTACGGTGTTATCAATTAACAATCGAAACACAGGATAAATATTGCTGCTATAAATTTGTTCGACTAATGCAGGAAAAACGACAGCGAAAATACTCAAAATAATTGTAAACGCACCTAATGAAAAACCAATTTTATTAAAAACCATAGTTTTGGGATAATTATATTTTTTAAGTACAGAATATTTTTTCCGTACGTCATTCGTTTTACAGTTAGTTGTTAATGTATAGACTACATTTGTAATTCACAAAAAACTTAAGTAATTTTTTCTAAACGCAAAAAATCCGAATTCAGATGCAAATAAATAAATACTTTTTTAAAATTTGTGTTTTAATTTTTTCTTTCTTTCAGATTCCGAATTTAATAGCGCAATTGCCACCGAATACCTTTTGGGATACGGATAAACTTGCGGCGATGGAAATTGCAAAATTCAGAACGCCACTTTCGCCCAATGAAGTTTTAGCAGGCGAAAATATGGACGTAATTTATCACAAATTTAATTGGTTCATTGACCCTAATAAATATTATATTAGCGGTAGCGTGCAAACAAATTTTCGCGCTTTAAATGATTTATCAACCATAACTTTCGATTGCACCCCGGAATTAATAGTTGATAGTGTTTTACAAAGGCAAAATAAATTATCTTTCAAACAAGATTCTTCTAAAATTTTGACAATCACGTTAGGTAGTTTTGTTACAAAAAATAAAATTGATTCTGTTGTCGTATTTTATCATGGTGTGCCACCGTCAAATGGTTTTGGTTCGTTTGCTAATCGTTTGCGCGGTGGCACGCATGCAGAACTTTGGACGCTATCTGAACCTTACGGCGGACGCGATTGGTGGCCCGGAAAAATGGATTTACTCGATAAAATAGATTCAGTAGATATTTACGTTACAACGCCTAAGCAATATCGGTGCGGCTCAAATGGTATTTTGGTGAGCGAAACACTCAATGCGAAAGATAGTACAATGACTTATTTTTGGAAACACCGCTACCCTATTGCTAATTATTTAATCGGCATAGCTGTTACGGATTACCGACAGTATGTTGATGTTATGCCACTTTCGCGTGGTGATACATTGAACTGTTTAAACTATGTTTACACAGAAGCATACGATGCCGTTAAACCAAACAGTTTTAAAATAAAGTACGCCATGCGTTTATTCGATTCTATTTTTGCGCCCTATCCGTTCAAAAAAGAAAAATATGGTATGGCACAATTTGGTTGGGGCGGCGGACAGGAACACCAAACGATGAGTTTTGTTTACGACTTAACCAATATTGATTTATGTGCCCACGAATTAAGTCATCAATGGTTTGGCGATAAAATAACGTGCGGTTCGTGGCGCGATATTTGGTTGAATGAAGGATTCGCGACCTATTGCACAGGACTTTATTACGAAAACGTTGAACCTGCTTACTGGTTATCTTGGAGAACCCAATCACTTAATAGTGCAACACGACAAACAAATGGTTCGGTTAATGTGGATGATACGACCAGTGTAGGAAGAATTTTTAGTAGCACATTAAGTTACAATAAGGGCGCGCGCGTTTTGCATTACTTGCGTTTTGTTTTAGGCGATTCCATATTCTTTAAGGCTATTCGAGAATATATTACAGATCCAAAATTAGAATATAATTACGCACGCACACAAGATTTAATCAATCATTTTCAGAGTGCAAGCGGAAAAGATTTAACCGATTTTTTTAAAGTTTGGTTTTATGGTGAGGGTTATCCGAGTGTGAATGTTAATGCAACGTACTCACCAACTTGTGGCGTAGGACTAGGTTTACGTGTATCCCAAACAACATCTCAGCCTAATTCTGTTAAATTTTTTCCTTTAAAGTTACCAGTAAGAGTGAAATTTAAAGCTACAAGTTCAGTTCCTCCTTTAGATTCTACTTTTATTGTAAATTTTCTTGATAGCACTAATAATACTTTTCAAATTCGGATTTCCGATACTCTAGGTAAAATAGATACTGTAATAATCGACCCTGAATATTGGCTTTTAACAAAGAATAATATCGCAACTCACATTGGCAGGGGTTCATGTGTTACTACAAATGAAACTAATGATTTTAAATTAACTGTTTACCCCAATCCTGCGCAAACTGAAATAAATTTTGAATTACCGAGTGCAAATCAAAAAAGTTCTGTCATAGAAGTTTCAAATGTTTTAGGACAAATAGTCTCACGCGAAACGGTGAGTTTAAATAGTTTTAGTAACAGTAAAAGTCAGTTCAGTGTTAAAGTTTCTGAATTTACCAATGGTTTTTATTCTGTTAGAACAGTTATTGACGATAAGAATTATTTTACCACTTTCGTAAAAAATTAATTACTTTTTTATTAAAATTTCTTCTCGTCCACATCTTTGATGAACTGAATTACACCAGGGAAATATGTTTTTTGATCATCCCAAAAACTCAAATGCGAACCATTTGGGCAGAATAAAAAACGACCATGTTGTACACTTTTGCTCAATGCTTCCATAGCTTTCGGATCCATTGTGTCGTATTGTGCACCAATAGAAAGTGTCGGCACGGCAATTTCTTTCAATCTATCTTTAATATCCCATGTTAACAATCTACCGCCTACTTTAAACTCGCTTGGTCCTTGCATCAAAACATAAATGTGCTCGTTCATGTGTTTAAAAGAACGTTCAACAGGTTCTGGGAAAGGATTTATTCTACAAATGTGCTGCTTATAATATTCTTTATCCACTAAATCGGTATAAACTGGATTTTTCAGGTCATTTTTCTTTTCAAATTTTTCTAAAGAATCGAGTAAACTTTTACGCATTTGAGACCGCAAAACGCCATTGTATTTTTCATAATCGGGAATACTCGGCACCATACCCGAAATAATTAATGCCTTCAAATTTTTTTGATATTTCAACGCGTATTCCATGGCTAAAATTCCTCCCCACGAATTACCGAGTAAATAAAAATTATCTTTATTCATACCCAGTGCTACGCGCACTTGTTCGACTTCTTCAACGTAACGCGGCGTTGTCCATAAATCGTCGTTATTCGGCTGATCGCTGTTGACGCAACCTAATTGATCGTATTCGTACATCTCAAAACCAACGGTTGGAAAAAAACTTTCAAAACTTTCCATGTATTCATGACCAACAGCTGGTCCGCCATGCAGTAATAAAACTTTTATTGATGGATTATTACCAAATTTTTTTGTCCAAACTTTAAAATTACCAACCGGTGTTTTTATGGGTATCATTTGGACGCCACCACTCTGAATAGAATTAAAAATATCGGCGGGTAAATTGGATGGAACCAATGCGCCAGATTTTCCAATAACGGTATCAATTCTTTCTACGCCGTTTACAATGGTTTTCGTAATCGTTGTTTCAATGCCATTGACAACGGTTCTCTGAACCATTCTTTTTTCTTCCTGCATCTTGCAAGAAATAAGGAATACTGCACATAAAATAATTGAGAAAGATAAAACTTTTTTCATTGTTTAGAATTTGAACATAAAAGTAAATAAAAACTTCTGAAAGAAAAGAGTTTAAAAATTAAAATTATTGCATCTTAATTTATTACAAGTTAATTTTGGTTTTTGTTTTACAATTATTTCATAATTTCAGATTAAAATATTTTTATGGATTTACGATTGCAACCAAAACATTTTTTATTTTTTATTTTCTTATCAGTAGGTTTTGCAATGCGCGCGCAAACCAATTTTGAAACGGCATCAATTTTAGCAAAAAAAGAATTGGGTTTAGAATTACAAAAAGAAGATCCATTGAGTCAAGTTAGAAATGCGCGCGAAGATTTGAGAATTATTTATGCACCATTTTTCGAGGGTGAAGGTATATGTTTGCATATAAAATGGACGACGCAAACTTTAGAACTCGACCGACAACGCCAAATGCTTTGCCAAGTTGAACGCGTTTTATTAGGTGAAACCGCAAACGATTATGTAAACCCTTTAAATGATAAAAAAACAAACAGTCGCGCAGGTGGAACGGTAAATTATGTTTGGGTGAAACGCGCATCTTCGGTAACATTACCCAATATCGCTTCGGCAGTAAATAGCTTAAATACAATAGCTGGAATTAATTCTACGCCTCTAAATTTTGTGAACGTAACAACCATTTTAGATACATTTTCTTACAAAACTGGTGGTTTCGATAACTATTACGATTTACAAAACCGAGTCAGTTTGAAAAATTGGTACAACCTATACAATACTAAATTATTTATTGGCGTTGTTGAAAACACTTTTAGCGATGGTTATTGGGGAGTTACAACTATCGGAAATTGCGCGACAGATTTTACGTATGGCGCAATGGTTATTCGGGCAGCAAACACAAACGTTTCGGCAGTTTCTTTGAGTATTGTTATGGCACACGAGTGCGGACATTTTTTTGGACTCACGCATGACAATCCCATGATTTTTCCGTTGAGTTTAATGAATCCTATTGTTTACGATAACGTTAATTATATGTCTGGTTTAAATTTAAATTGCATTCATAAAGCTGCTGGCATTTATAATAC
>JAYVNP010000116.1:0-3548 GCA_043758385.1 Saprospiraceae bacterium | reverse complement strand
ATCTTAAATTCACCTTTTGAATTCAAAAATAAACCAGTATTCTATGTTTTCTAAAAATTTAAGAGCTTCATTCTTTATTCTTTCACTCCTTCACTCCTTCATTCCTTTAAAGGCGCAAACCGATATTTGGAACATCGCTGCCAAGAATATTTCATCCGATAATTATTACGGCGTAACAGTTGCCAATGGAATGATTGGAATTATTTCTTCGCCTACACCGCTGCGCGTGAAAGATATTGTACTGAATGGTGCATTCGATACCTACGGTCGCGGAAGAGTGAGTAATATTATGAAAGTTTTTAGTTTTGCCAATATGCAATTCGATGTGGATGGTAAGCGTTTGGGTGGCGCAGATTTTAAAAACGTCGCGCAAAATATTAATTTACACGATGCCATTTTCACAACCTCCTTCGATTATTCGGATGTGTTGAGTGTCAAACAAGATATTATGGCATTGCGGCATTTGCCGTTCAGCGCATTAATGGTGATTGAAGTGACGGCAAAAAAAAATTGTGAAATCATTCCTGCATCTGTTATAGAAACGCCCGATAATTTAAAAGATTGCAAAAACTTTTTCGCCGAAATTGATCGCCCGCACACGCTCATTTCTTTAATGACTTCAACCGCTAAAAGTCCGACAGGAAAATTAAATTTAGCAGCCAGTAATACTTTTTTGTTCGATGAAGCACACGGCAATGAGCCGCGTGTGATTCACGAAGAGTGGGATAATAATATGCACCTGCTAAAGTTTAAGAAAAATTTAGTCGCGGGTCAAACTTATCGTTTTGCGATTGTAGGTTCGGTTATTTCTTCGGCACAATCGCCTGATGTACAAAACGAAGCTGAGCGCATGACCATTTACGCTTCGGCAGAAAAAACGGATAGATTGATTGCGCGACACAAAGCAGCGTGGGCAAAACTTTGGGAAAGTGATATTGTGTTAGAAGGCGACGATGTAACGCAACGCGATATTCATTCTGCAATGTACCATTTGTATAGTTTTGTGCGCGAAGGAACTTCATATTCTTTATCGCCGATGGGACTTTCGGGTTTGGGTTATAATGGTCACGTTTTTTGGGACACTGAACTTTGGATGTTTCCTCCGCTTTTAGCTTTACATCCTGAGTTGGCACTTTCGCCGATGAATTATAGATTTAAAGGTATTGAAGCAGCGCGCACAAACGCGAGTAATTACGGTTATTCGGGTTTGAAATTTCCTTGGGAAGGCGATGATACCGGACAAGAATCAACGCCTGTTTGGGCATTGAGCGGACCGTTCGAGCAACACATTACAGGTTGCGTAGGTTATGCAGCGTGGCGTTATTTTCAAACTACGCACGATACAACTTGGCTGCGCGCAAAAGGTTTTCCGCTTATTTCTGGTACGGCAGATTTTTGGGCGAATCGTGCAGAGATGGGAAAAGATGGGAAATACCATATTTTGAATGTGGTTTGTGCCGATGAATGGGCAGAAAATGTGGATGATAATGCGTTTACGAATGGTATCGCTAAAACAGTTTTAGGTTATGCCACGCAAGCTGCGGGTGTTCTAAAACTTAATGCAAATCCCGATTGGAAAAAAGTAGGTGATGGTATTATTATTCAAAAATTTCCTGACGGCACAACGCGCGAATACGCGACGTACAAAGGCGATTCAATTAAACAAACGGATGCCAATTTGTTGAGTTATCCGCTCAATATTGTAACAGACGAAGCGACAATCAGAAAAGATTTAGATTTTTATTGGAAAGAGTTAGGTGATAATATACCGGGCAAAAAAGGTTCTTCGCCAGCCATGGCGCAAGCTATTTTTTGTATTTTAAATGCGCGATTGGGTAATACGGAAAAAGCGTATCAGCAATTTGTTGAAAGCTACAAGCCTAACGGCGTTCCACCGTTTGGCGTGCTTTCCGAAACGGCTGGTGGCACAAATCCGTATTTTGCAACTGGTGCTGGTGGTTTTTTGCAAACTTTACTTTTTGGTTTTGGTGGTCTGGAATTTACGGATGCCGGTATCGTACAAAAGTATCAACCCAAATTACCGAAAGGGTGGAAATCGCTGACGCTAAAAGGTATTGGCGTTAATAAAACTAATTTTACAAGGCAGTAATAGCGATTTTAAAATTATTCGGAAATAATTCAGATCTGCAAAAAATTAGATTACGGCAAAGCAAGCACTCATTGAGGATATAATTGTATAAATAAATCGTACAGAAATAAATGAAGTGAACTCTAAACTGATACAAGTTTTACAACTTAATAACGCATAAATTTTAAAACAAAAAAGCCGATGAAACATCGGCTCGTTAAAAATAAAAAGGGTGGTTTAAAAATTTAAAACCGAATACTGAGGAGTTTTAAAAAAACATTTAACAAAGCCTACTATCGGTTTTTGGAATGTAATTTCTTCGCGCGATGCGTTTTTTCCATCCCCTCAGTTTTCAGTAACAAATACGCTTTTAAACCTTTATTGCAAAATCTCATGAAGAGGAATCGCCAAATGAATAATGTCACAAACTTGCTCTAAAGTTTGATAATACAAAAATAAGGTTATTTATTAAACCAAGAAATTATTTTTACATTAAATTAAAATATTCTTTACTTTTTTTTCAATATTAACAAATCAGTGCGCACATAACCTAAAAAAAGTATTTATTTTCTTCCAAAGTCGGCAGGAATTTCACCCCAAATTTCTGTTTCCCATTTTAAAATTTTATTTTTAAAAGTATTTTCTTTCAGCCACGTTTCGGCGCGGTCAATCAGTTCAAAAATTATTGCATTGCGTTTGGTTTCTTTCAAAGTTGTTTTAGCTTTTTTATTTTTCACCCAAGCCATAGCTGTCATTGAATCAGTGTAAATAATCATTTCATCGCGTCCATTTTTTTTCAGAAGTGCCAACGCATGAACCAAACCTAAAAACTCGCCAATATTATTCGTTCCTTCTTTGAACGGACCTTGATGAAAAATTTGTTCCTTTGTTTGTGTTTCAACGCAGCGATATTCCATATCGCCCGGATTACCTGAACACGCTGCATCTACACAAATGCTATTATAATTTATGTTGGCTGAAATGTTGCGTACGCGCGGCGCATTTTGTTTTTCAGGATCAGTTCTAACTGTTCCGTTTTTAAAAGCTTTTTCAGCTTCTTCTTTCGATTCAAAACTTTTGTACTTGGCAGATGCGTAATTAAAAATTTGTGCTTTGGCAGTTTCCCAATCTTCAAAGATACCTGTTTTACGACCTATCCACACCACATAAAACTTTTTCTTCGCTGCCATATTTAATAATTCTTGCAAAAATACGTTATACGTTATTGAACAGGGAATAAGTATTAGGGAATAATTCTCTTATCACTTATTCCCTATTCATTGCTTCCTATTACTTATTCCCTATGCTAATTGATACTCACGCGCACGTTTACGCAAAAAACTTTTTGAACGACGTGGAAGCTACATTGCAACGCGCAAAAGATGCGGGCATAACGCAAATATATTTACCTGCCATTGATTTAGAAACGCATGAAGTTATGCTCGAACTCGAAGCGCAA
>JAYVNP010000115.1:0-29449 GCA_043758385.1 Saprospiraceae bacterium | reverse complement strand
TATTCGCAAAAACTCGGTGCAAGTACAGGTTCACACACTATCGAAACAAAAAGTCTCAGTCAGATCATTTACCTCTGCGCCATAAATGCCAACGGTACCATGATGCGCAAGCAGAAGATTAATATTGCACATGGAGTAATTGCGAATGAAATTTATGTACGCTGTCGCATAATTACTTAAACCTATTGATGACTATAATGCCACCAATAAGCAGCATCATTCCGAAATAATGCCAAACTGATAACGTTTCGCCGTCAATTATTCCCCACACTAACGCCATGATTGGAATAAAATAAGTGATAGAGCTTGCAAAAAATGCGGATGTTTTACTCAATAAATTATTAAACAATGTTTGCGCAAAAGCTGTACCGACAATACCTAACGTTAGAGCTGTTAAAAGAGAAAAAGGTGCTTTGGGATTAGTTTTTAAAATTTCAATAAAATTAGTGGTTAATAGAATTATTAGTCCGAAACAACCGGCAATAGAAATTGAAACAGTAGAAATATGAATAGGCTTCACATCGCTTAAGAAAAGTTTAGTCGTGTTAATATTTATGCCATACATCAGCGTTGCTAAGATGATTGTAAAACAAAACACGTTGAGATGTAATTCGCCTTTGGCATTAAAAAAAATGAGCGAAGCAGAACCGAGGAATCCGAGGGATAAACCTAAAATTTTTAACGCATTCGATTTTTGTTTGAAAAATAAAATACCGATTAAAAAAGTCATACACGGTGTTAGCGCGTTTAAAATGCCTGTTATCGAACTGCTCATTCCTAACTGCGCCAACGCAAATAAAAATGCAGGAATACCGATGCCAAGAAAAGCACTCGAGACAACGTACTTTAATTTATTCTTTGGAATGAGTTTGAAATGCCGAATGGCAAACGGTAACACAACTATCATGGCAGAACTCAAACGTAGCGATGCAACAATCATCGGTGGAAAAGCGATCAAACTTTTTTTTACAAGTATAAATGAACTCCCCCAAGCAACGGTTAAAAATAAAAACGATAACCAAATAATTAAGTTTTTCTGCGCAGGATTTTCCGCAATTTCCATCTTATAAAATTTTTTAAAATAAAATGGGGCAATCTTATTCTTTCGTTTAAGATTTCCCCATTTTTTATTTGTGTAATTTCAAAATTTATTTTTCACAAAAATTACTCCTTCACATCCAATGTTTCGGGGTTTGTATCTGTCGTAGTTTCGTCAGGGTGAATATTATTTTCAGTACCTCCGATATTTTCAGCACTTACATCTTCAGCGATTACATCTTCCACTTCAACATTATCAATTAAAGCAACGTCTGCAATTTCTTCCCCTTCATCCAAACGAATAACGCGCACACCTTGCGTTGCCCTACCGAGAACAGGAATATTTTCAAATCCCATCCGAATTGTAATACCTGCTTTGGTGGTAATCATTAAATCGTTGGAAGCGAGTGCGCTTTTTATTGCCACTACCCTACCCGTTTTATCGGTAACGTTTAATGTTGTAACGCCTTTACCACCGCGATTCGTAATGCGATATTCCTCCACTTTTGAGCGTTTGCCGTAACCGTTTTCAGAAACGATTAAAACAGTGGCTTCATTATCAATTTTTTCCAAAACAATCATACCGACAACTGCATCCGAGTCCTCTTCATCGAGTTCCATACCAATTACGCCTTCAGTACTTCTACCTGTTGGTCGTACTTTATCAGCATTGAAACGAATGGAACGACCGTTTCTGTTTGCCATCATTATTTCTGCTTGCGCACCCACTAATTTGGCTTCAATTAATTGGTCTCCCTCTCTGATATTTATAGCAGTTATACCGCCTTGACGCGGACGCGAAAATTGTTCGACGAGTGTTTTCTTTACAATACCGTTCCGCGTGCAAAAAATAATGCAGTTATTATTAATAAATTCAGGATCGCTGATTGATTTTACTTTAACAAACGCGCGCACTTTATCATCGCTCGGCATAGAAAGTATGTTTTGTATCACGCGACCACTCGAAGTTTTTGATCCTTCCGGAATTTCAAATCCGCGCAACCAAAAACATTTACCTTTTTCAGAAAAGAATAGCAAATAATCGTGCGAGTTAACGACGAACATTTGCTCAACAAAATCTTCATCGCGCGTTTTTGCGCCACGCGCACCGCGTCCGCCACGACCTTGCGCCCTAAATTCTGAGACTGCCGTTCGTTTAATATAGCCGAGATGCGAAATAGTAATTACCAAATCTTCCACTTCAATCAAATCTTCATCCAAAATTTGTCCTTCAGAAATAACTATATTCGTGCGTCTATCATCACCAAAACGGTCTCTAATTTCTGCCAGTTCTGTTTTAATTATCGTGCGACGTAGCTCCTCGCTTTCTAAAATACCATTTAAATTAGCGATAACTTTTTTTAATTCGTCGTAATCGTTCTTAATTTTATCGCGCTCTAAACCTGTAAGTCGTTGCAAGCGCATTTCAAGAATCGCTTTTGCTTGAATTTCAGAGAGCTTATACGTATTTCCCGAAAGTTGCGGATTATCTACTGTCAAGAGTTCCGTGGCAATAGCATCAGAAAGGACAAATTCTGTTTCACAAAGTTCAGTTTGGGCTTCATCCGGATTTTTAGCGGCGCGAATAATAGTTATGATGCGGTCTAAATCATCTAATGCGATGTACAAACCTTCTAAAATATGTGCGCGCTCTTTGGCTTTGCGCAAATCGAATTGCGTACGGCGCACAATCACTTCGAGACGGAATTTAATAAATTCTGTTATTAAATCTTTTAAATTCAGAATCATTGGCCTGCCACCCACCAATGCAACATTGTTTACGCCAAACGATTTTTGTAATTCAGTTTGTTTATACAATTGATTTTGAACTACCGTACCAATCGCATCTTTGCGTAGTTCAATCACTAATCGAATACCGCCGCGATCAGAACTTTCGTCGCGCACGTCGTGAATACCCTCAATTTTTTTATCATTAACGAGTTCACCAATTTTAGCAGCTAGCATTGCTTTGTTCACTTGGTAAGGCACCTCCGTCACAACTATTTGCTCGCGTCCATCTTTCGTTTCAAATTCCGATTTGGCACGCACCACAATTTTTCCGCGACCTGTATGAAATGCTTCCCTGATACCCTCCGTGCCATAAATTGTTCCACCCGTCGGAAAATCGGGTGCTTTTATAAACTGCATGAGTTCATCAATGGTAATTTCCGGATTATCAACAGTAGCTACAATTCCATCAATGACTTCGCGCAAATTATGTGGCAACATATTTGTCGCCATACCCACTGCAATACCCGATGAACCGTTGATGAGTAAATTAGGAATTTTTGTTGGCAAAACAGACGGCTCTTCTAACGAGTCATCGTAGTTGAGTGTAAAGTCAACAGTTTCTTTATTTATGTCGGCTAAAATTTCATCTGCAATTCTGCGCAAACGCACTTCGGTATAACGCATTGCCGCAGGACTATCTCCATCAATAGAACCAAAATTTCCTTGTCCATCTATTAAAGGATAACGCAACGACCAAGGTTGTGCCATACGCACTAACGCATCGTAAACCGATGAATCGCCATGCGGATGATACTTTCCTAAAACATCGCCGACAATACGCGCCGACTTTTTGTGCGATTTGTTGTAATGCACACTCGCTTCTTCCATTCCAAACAAAACCCTTCTATGTACAGGTTTTAATCCATCACGCACATCGGGTAGAGCACGCGAAACAATCACCGACATTGAGTAATCAATGTAGGCGGCTTTCATGTGATCTTCTATGTTAATGAGGACAATACGGTCATTCGACATATTAAATTCTGATTTTTGCTTTTTAATTCGCAAAAATACAAAATTTAATTCGCATTAAGAAGCGTAAAGCACAAAGTTTTTTAGTTCGTTTGATTTATGTTGGGTTAGGTTTTTGGAACAAAATTATTATTAAGTTTATGGTAAAAATCTAACTTTTTTTAAAAAAATTTAAAGCTGAATAAGCTCAAACAATAAGCCATTTTAAAAGTTATAAATTTAAGTACTATTTTTGATTTAAAAAATTCCGATTTAGTTTATTTACACAGTGTTTTAAGAACGTCAATATTTTTAAGATTACAAATTGAATTACAACTGAGATAACAAATTTCAATCAAATTATATTCAAAGATTCAATTTTTTTGAAATTTTTATTTGTAAATCCTAATTAACAGGGATTTTATTTTTAATCAGAATTTTCATGTAATTTAGAACTCAAAAAGATTTTCAACGTATCTTCACACTGAATTAATTTTAGATGCGGAATAAAAACAACATTATAATTTGGGTGGTGGCAATTTTTATAATTGCTTTTTTGGCTTACGCTTTTTTAGTAAAGCGCATAAATTGGTCAGAAAATTATGACGATTTAAGCACAGAGCCTTACGGAACGTTGGTATTTAAAAAATTACTCCAAAAACAAAATGAGGGTTTTAATTTTAAAGAACTTACAAAATCGCAATCTGTTTATTTAGACAGTTTTAAAAATAGTATCAACCAAAATTATGTTTTTTTAGGTGAAGGATTTTGGGTTGACTCTTTGCATACTGACCAATTATTTAATTTTATTAAATCGGGGAATAACGCAATTATTTGTTCTTATGTTTTTTCGGATGAAATTGACAAACGATTAGCCCGAATAGATACCGTTAAATACAGGGGTACTGTATTAGATGGAGATTCAATTGAAAATAAAATACTACGCGTCGAAATAAATCCGGCTAATTTAGAAACCAATTACGAAAATTATTTCGATAGTGTAAGCCTGCATTTAATTCACCCCGATTTTAAAAATACAGATTCCTCGCGCATCATAAATTGTCATTACGACGGCGTATCGGTTCAACGTTTTTATCCTGCATATCAAATTCAAAGTTTTAAAAAAAAGGAAGACGTTATACCTTTAGGAATGTTTGTACCCGAGGATTTAAAAACGAATGGGCATTCAGGTAATATTTCAGGCATAAATACATTTAATTTTATAAAAGTTAAAGTTGGAAAGGGCACACTTTATTTACATTCAACGCCGTTAATTTTTACTAACTATTTTTTGCGCGACTCTACAAACTTAAATTATGTCGCTGATGTTTTTTCGCATTTACCGAAAGGAAATATTATCTGGGATTCTAAAAACAGATATTCGAGCCAGTTCGTAGAAAATAAGAACAGACAGAAAAATAATTTTATTCGTGGTAGCAGCCCATTACAATTTATTATTAAACAACCTGCTTTGAGAAAAGCTTGGTTTATACTTTTAGCATTGGCAATAATTTATGTAGCATTCACCTCTAAACGTTTGCAACGCATAATACCTATGCACAATGAACCAACGAATGAAAATTTACGAATTTTAGAATTACTTGCCGCGCGGGGTTGGCGAAAAAAAGAATACAGCGCGACCGCAAACGAATTATTTCAACAATTTAAAACTTTTGTTAAAAAAAGATATCGTGTGGAGTTCAAAGAAAGAAATTTAGAATTTACAGCGCAACTTTCAGAAATATCGAACATTCCGAAACATGTTATTGAAAAAATAACAAACACCTATTTTTCTGCTTTGGTTTCTCAGGTAAACGAACAAGAATTGGCTGAAATGTTTCAAGCATTGCGCGCGTTTTATTCTAAAAGTGTTTAAAAATTTCTTAAAAGTACATGAGTTAAAAATTACAGGTTTACATTTGCATTCACCGATGTTATTTAATGGCAGCATTCACTGTATGAGAATATATTTTACCGCTTTTATTTTTATTATTTTAGCTCCAAAAATTTCGGCACAAAGCAAATTAAGTATTTTGCCATCAAGTGCTAACGTTTCTGTTTCACCCGACTCGAGCGACACGCGCATAAAAATTGTGGTTAAAAACAATGGCAACAAACGCGTGCGAATAAATTGGGAACGTATAAACACTATGATTCCTAATTCATGGAATTCTTTCGTTTCCGATGCCAATACCGTATGGTCGCAAGTAATAAATAAAAGTCCTAAGTCACTTGAAATTGCACCCAAAGGAATTCAAACTATTGAGATCGGCGTACGACCGAATGGCACAACAGGTATGGCGCAAATTGAATTTATAATTAAAGAAGAAGGTAATTATACTTCTGCACCGAGTGCAAAATTTATTTTTCAAACCAAAACAGCTACCAGCGAAACGCTCGGCAACAACGTCCGTATTTTTCCAAATCCAGTGATAGATGTATTTAGCGTTGAAGGAGACCAACTGGATAAAATTGTTATTTACAATATGCTGGGACGACCTGTAAAAACTTTAAAACTTCAGGAAGGCGCACATTTTAATATTAGCGATTTACCCGAAGGTTTGTACGTAGCACGCGTTTTAAATAATGTTGGAACGCCTGTAAAAACAATTCGATTAACAAAATCGAGGTTGAAAGCGTAAATAATAAAGATACGGCGTACATTTTGCAGCAATAATTTACTACGAGATTAAAATCGTGTTTGTAAAATTACATACTATATGATCATTAAAATTAAGAATAATTTCAGAACAGCAATACTTTTTTTCTTTATTTTTCTCAATATCGTTTCAAGTTTTTGTCAGTCCAATTTAAATAAATTATCAGTCACAGATACAACGCAACCTGTTTTTAGCGGTTGCAATAAATTTACAAATAAAGAAGAACAATGGCAATGCACCAAATTAGCCTTAGCACAGTTCATTGAAAAAAATATTCAGTTACCGGCTGAAGTTGAACAATCTGGAACAGTGTATATTTCTTTTGCTGTTAAAGAAAGTGGCGAACTCAATGAAATTAAAATACTTAAAAAACTTTCACCGAGTTGCGACAGTGCTGCGCTAAAAGTAATTCAGCTCATACCTAAATTTTCACCTGCTACCTCAGAAAATAAACCCGTCGGTACCCAACTCATTTTACCCATTCGTTTTCAAAAAACAGACGATACCGATCTATCAAACGGTTTTCAATTATTTTGGGGAAATTTCAGAACACCAACCTTAGGTAAAAATGATTTTTCGCAATTAGTCCAATCATCCATGATTGTACGCGATTTAAGCGGCAACACGCTCAGTATAAATGAACTTTTATTTGAAAGAAATAAAAAGGGTGAAATTGAAGAAGTTTCAACACATGGTAGTATTACTGAAGAGGCGACAAAATTAATTAAAAAAATGCGCAGTGGCGAAAAACTTACTGTTGTTGCCACTGTGCAACAAAAAGGGAAATTTTTTTACGTTGAAAAGCAATTTACGATTGAATGATTTAAGTCTATCAACGCTTTGAATTGAAATTCCAAAGTTTGATATTATATTTATGGCTTAATACATTAATTTCATGTTTCGCATTATTTCAAAGTTTTTGTTGTGCACACTATGGGGTTGGAAAATTACAGTTCCCTATCCAAAAGAAGTAAAAAAATCGGTTATTATGGTAATGCCGCATACATCCTATTGGGATTTTCCTATCGGCATTTTGCTCAGACCCATTTATAAATTAGATACTTATTTTGTAGCTAAACACCAATTATTTTGGTTTCCTTTGGGTTATTTAATGCGTGCTATGGGTGGCGTGGCTGTCAACAGAACTAAAATCAGTCGCACAAATAGTTTTGTTGACCAATGTGCAGTTTTATTTGACGGCAAAGAAAGTTTTAAATTAACAGTAGCACCCGAAGGCACGCGACAAAAAGTGAAAGAAATAAAAAAAGGTTTCTATTTTATTGCCGTGAAAGCCGGCGTACCAATCGTACCTTGTAAATTTGATTGGAGCAGAAAAATTGTCGCATTCAGCGAACCTTTTTTTCCAACGGGTAATTATGACTTAGATCTTCAAAAAATTATGCCTTTTTTTGTTGGTACAGTCGGTAAACATCCTGCCTTAACTTTTGATTTCGATCGCTATAAAGTTTGAGTTGAAATTATAGTTTTCTACTCGATGCTAATAAAAATAAAACTGCCATACGGACTGCTACGCCGTTCTGAACTTGATCAAGAATAACAGAATTTTCCGAATCAGCTACATCGGATGTAATTTCCACACCGCGATTAATGGGTCCGGGATGTAAAATTAGAATTTCTTTTTTTATCGAGTCTATCAATTTTTTATTCACGCCATAATACAATGCGTATTCGCGCAGCGAAGGTATGAATTTAATGTCTTGTCGTTCGAGTTGAATACGCAAAATATTTGCAACATCGCACCATTCTAAAGTCTCTCGAATATTGTAAGACACATCAACGCCCAAACTTTTAACGTGCTGCGAAATCAAAGTCGGAGGGCCGCAAACAACAACTTCAGCACCGAGTTTTTTTAAGCAGAGTATATTACTGAGTGCAACGCGAGAATGTAAAATATCACCTACAATCGCAATTTTTTTTCCTTCAAGCGTACCTAAATGTTTTTTTATGGTGTAAGCATCAAGCAAAGCTTGCGTCGGATGTTCGTGCGTACCATCTCCAGCATTTACAATTGACGCATCAATATGTTTGGCTAAATAATGCGGCGCGCCAGGTTGTGCGTGTCGAATAACGACCATATCAACTTGCATCGCTAAAATATTATTGACGGTATCAAGTAGCGTTTCACCTTTTTTGACACTTGATGTGGACGCCGAAAAATTAAGCACATCGGCGGAAAGGCGTTTTTCGGCGAGTTCAAACGAAATACGTGTTCGGGTAGAATTTTCAAAAAATAAATTTACAATCGTGATGTCGCGAAGCGAAGGCACTTTTTTTATAGGGCGATTGATGACGTCTAAAAATTGGTCTGCAGTTTCAAAAACTAATTGAATATCATTGGTAGTAACGTCGTTAATGCCTAATAAATGCTTCGAGGAAAATTTAATTTCCGACATATTTCAATAATTTTTTTGATCTAAGGTTTATGCGAAAATAAAATAATTTTGTCTTCGCCTTGTTTATCTTTCCATTCTACTTCTACATAAGCCTCATCGAGTGCATCAACAACGATACCCGAGTAATCGGCGCGAATCGGAATTTGCCGATTAAACCGTCTATCCACCATTACTAAAAGTTTTATCATTTCTGGTCTGCCATAATGATTGAGTGCTGACATTGCCGCAGAAACTGAACGACCGGTGTAAAGTACGTCATCAATTAAAATAACAATTTTATTTTCGATAAAAAAGGGCATCACGTTTTCGTGTGCCCGTAATGGTTTGCTTGTTTTTCTGAAATCGTCTCTATAAAAAGTTATATCGAGTTTGCCGAGATAAATTTTTAAATTAGTATCAATTTCAATCATTTTTTTTTCTATCCTTTCAGCTAACAAAACGCCACCACTCTGAATACCAACCAAATAAATTTCAGTTCGATTTTCAAAATCCTCAATGAGCTGATAGCAACAACGCTCTATCGCTAACTCAAAGTGTTTACCCTCAGCTAATGTGCGTGAATTCATACGGAGCAAAATTAAAACATTACGCTGGTTTTTTCTTTTTTAGCTAAAATTTAATAAAAAAAAGAGAATATTAAATTTAAATAAAAAAAAGTTGTATTTTTTTTGGAGGGAAAGTAACAAAAAAAAGTTAGAATCGAATAACACATTGATTCTTTTATATTTAATATAAAAATTAAAAAATCTTACCTCAGAATTGAAACCTAATCAATAAAAATATTCACACGATCTAATTTACTTTAAAGCATGCTCTCATTAACATTAAAAATTATGAAAAAGCGACTACAATTGCTCATCGTATTTCTCACTATTGGTTTTGTGGGATTTTCACAAGTGCCACAATTTGTTTGCTACCAAGCCGTTGCAACCGATCCTTCAGGTAGAGAATTGATTAGCCAGAACATTAAAATGCGGCTTTCGGTTTTAAAAAGTTCTACGGCGGGTTCGGAGGAATGGGTGGAAACACAAAACGTAACGACGGATGGTTTTGGTTTATTCGATTTAATGATTGGAAACGGAACGCGTACAGGTGGTGCGCAAACTTTATTTTCAGCCATTAAGTGGGGAAGCGATAAATATTTCTTAAAAGTAGAAATGGATGTTACTGGCGGTAACAATTTTATTTTAATGGGTACAAACCAATTGGTTTCTGTACCTTATGCATTGTACACCAATGCTGCGGCGTATGCTGATTCTGCGCGCAATGCAGCGACGGCAGTAAATGCGCAAAACGCAATACGTGCAAACTCAGCAGCAAAAGCTGATACGGCAAATTTTGCCTTGAATGCGCAAAATGCTGTGAATGCGCAAACGGCGGTAAGCGCAACGAATGCAGTTAACGCGCAAAATGCTACAAATTCGGTGAATGCGCAAAATGCAACCAATGCAATTAATGCGCAAAATGCAACCAATGCGGTAAATGCTACTAACGCGATGCGCGCATCTACATCTGGAAGAGCGGACACCGCGACGTATGCTTGGCTGGCTGATTCGGCACGCAGAGCGGGTAAAGCGACGTATGCTGTTAATGCCGGCAAAGCGGACACGGCATCATACTCTTATTTTGCGGATAGCAGCAGAAGAGCGTATCAATCGCAGCGAGCTGTTTTGGCGGATAGTGCCGCAAGAACGGGTGTTGCTTCACGCGCATTAAAAGCAGATACAGCATTGGTGGCATATACTTCTGTTGCCGATCACGATACAGACCCTTCGAATGAAATTCAAAAATTATTAATTAAGGACGGTATAATTACACTATCGAATCCTTTTACGCACATCAACGATACGGTTAATTTAAACAACCAATCTTTTGTACCGCTACCAGATTTTGTCTTCCCGGAAGGTGCTTCAGGCGATGCAATGTTGTTGACATCAAATTACACTGTGCCAGCGGGTAAAACATTTTATGTGACGGCAGCCAGTAGCGATATTCTTCTTTCAAACAATATAACGCTTGTTAACGAGCCGGGTATGGCAATTATACCAGAGGGTACTTTTATACAATCGTGTTATTGCTCTGGGTTGTTGTCGCCGAGTACGGCTCAAGTTGTAGGGGTTAATTCTAAAAAATATATATTACCCATTTTACTCGATTTCACTTCAGCTACTTTTACTTATACAGTACCGCCAGGAAAAACATTGATCATCAAATCGGGTTCAACCAGTTCGGGTAGAATGGATTTTCAAGTTGATAGCGATAATTTTAGTTTTTACACGCGTGGAACACCTTCTCCGCGTCTTATTTTTATTCCTACTGGAAAAACATTAAAAAAATCTTCTACACTGACACCAGGTGAAAAATTTACAGTGACTGGCTATTTGTTAAATAATATTTTTTAATGGGTAGGTTTCAAAAATGAATAGCACGAATTTGAATAGGGATATAATTTCCCGCAGATTTCGCAGAAACTTCAGCAGAAACAAATTTTCTATTTCTGTGAATTTCTGCGAAAATTTCTGCGATGCCTGCGGGAGAAAATTTTGAATAGACAAAATTATTATTCGATTAGCACAAAATTTGAATAGACAAAATTTGAATAGCTCATTACTCATAGCTAAAATCTCTAAAATGCGATTTAAAATCATATCATTTGTGTTGATGGTTTCCTTAGCGACATCCATAAATGCGCAGCAAATTAAGCGGCAAACATTGGCTGGAAGTGGAAAAGTACAAGCGCAACCTACTTTCAGGATAAGTTACACGGCAGGAAGCTGTCTGGGTTGTAGCGTTATTCGCCCTGGTTCGCCTGCAACAGCAGGATTTTTGCGTCAAGGTTTTCAACAACCCCCTGAAGTACCACAACCGGCAACGTGCGCAGTTGCACCGCAACAACCGCAATTTTTAATAACACAAACTGCAAGTTTGTGTGGTACAAAATTCGATTTTGAGTTTGTGGGTAGTCAAATTGCGAATGCTGTTTACGCTTGGAATTTTGGAGACGGTGCAAACCCTAAAACGTCGAGTCAACTCACACCGAGTACAGTAATTTATACATCGGCAGGAAATAAAAACATCAGTTTGAATATTTTATTGCCGGGTTGTAATGCTGTGAGTGGTGCAAAAGTAGTCACAGTGAGCGGTTCGCAATTAGGTTTTGTAGCCGATGTTGGTCTAACAAACGTCAAATGTTTTGGAAGCACGTCGGGAGGCATTGCACTTACGCCGAAAGGTGGAATTGCGCCGTATTCGGTTAAATGGTCGAATGGTGCTTCAACAAATACGCTCACTAATTTAGCTGCCGGCAGATACAAAGCAACGCTCACCGATGCAAACAACTGTACTTTTGCAGTGGATTCTGTAGTTTCTCAACCTGCAGCGGCGCTCGGATTTACATACACAAAAACAGATGAAGCGTGTAAAGGATTTAGCGATGGCAGTATTACTTTAAGTCCAACAGGTGGTACATCGCCTTATAAGATTTCGTGGAGCAGTGGCTCTGCAAGTTTAACGCGTGATTCGCTCACTTCGGGTCGTTATGCATTCACAATGGTAGATTCCAATAGTTGTAAATTAGATTCAGCCGTTTACATAAACAATCGTTGTAAAACACAAAAATCAACGTATGATATTATTACGCCGAATGGCGATGGCAACAACGATGTGCTCATAGTGCCGAACTTAGATAAATATCCGAACAATCAGATGTTTATTTATAATCGTTGGGGACAGTTGGTTTATGCAAAAAAGAGTTATCAGAATGATTGGGATGGAACGAGCAGCGACGGTAAATTGCTCACAACGGGCGCGTATTATTTTGTAGTGTATTTAAATGATGCTACCAATACGCAGCTCAATGGTTCAGTAACGGTGATTCGTTAATAATCTTTGAGTAGCATGAATAGATGAATAAAAATTTGTCCGATTACGCCTAAAATATGAATAATTTTGAATAGCATGAATAAAAAATTTATTAATAAAAACCGATTAGCACACCACATGAATAGGTTTATCGTCCTGTTTATTGCCTTATGCTTTTTGCAATGTACTTTTAGCGCGGGAGTAATGGCGCAAAACTATCCATTATACACCAATTACGTAACGAATGCGTACGCTTTTAATCCGGCGGCAATTGGCACGTTCGATCACACTGATTTTCGCGGAACGTACAGAACGCAATGGGTTAATTTTGACAACGCACCAGTTACAACAACTGCGAGCATCGTCATTCCGATGGGTAAAAATCAACCCCTTTCCATTGGCGGTTTATTTTATACCGATCAGGAAGGTCACCTCAAAAAAACAGGCGGTAGTTTACTTTTAGCATACAACCAGAAATTAGGTGAAAAAGAAAAATTGAGCTTGGGTGTATCTTTGGGTTCTTATAAAACATCTTTAACGGATGGTTACTTCGCGCAATCAGCTATTGATCCTACTTTAGACAATGCTTTAATAGGTAAAAGTGCACCCGATGTGAATGTAGGTGTGTATTATAAAAAACAAGATGGTTTGTTTCTTGGCTTTTCTGTGCCACAATTATTCAACAAAGCGCTTGACTTCGATCCTGCGCTCGCCAAAACGGCTTATACGACATTAGCGCGGCATTATTTTTTAGTTGCCGGTTATAGCTATCCATTAAATGAAAAAATGACGATTGAACCTTCGGTACAAATTAAATTAGCACCTTCCGTTGGTCCGCAGTACGATGTCTCGCTCCGCGCAATTTTCAATAAAATGTTTTGGGTGGGTGGGAGTTTCAGAACCGAAGATGCTTTAGCGGCAATGGTGGGTTTGGATATGCCGAAGTGGTATTTGGCTTATAGTTACGATTTAACAACCTCCTCCATTCGCAATGTCAGTTCAGGCAGTCACGAAATTTCTCTCGGACTTAAAATATTTAAAAACGCCTGTAAAGATCAGGATAAAGACGGAATTTGCGACAAAGACGATAAATGCCCTACGGAAGCGGGACCCAAAGAGACGCAAGGTTGCCCACTGCCTAAGGAAATGAATAACAAATGCCCCGACAGAGACAACGATGGAATTTGCGATAAAGACGATAAATGCCCGGATGTGCCAGGACCAAAATCAAACCGCGGTTGTCCTTTCGAAGATCGGGACGGCGATGGCGTGCGCGACGATGTGGATAAATGCCCCGATGTACCGGGTTCGGTCGCCAACGAGGGTTGTCCATTGAGCGATAGAGATCACGATGGCATTATAGATGAAATGGATCCCTGCCCGGATGTCGCGGGTCCGCTTTCCAATAAAGGCTGCCCACTCGATGGCGACAGAGATAAAGACGGTGTCATTGATAAAGATGATGCATGCCCTGATGTACCTGGTCCAGCATCGAATAAAGGATGCCCCATTACAGATGACAAAGACGGCGACGGCGTACCGGATGCCATAGACAAATGCCCGAACACAGTAGGTCCGGCTTCAAATAACGGCTGCCCAATTATTCAGCAAAGCGAAAAAGATATCGTTTCATTAGCGATTCAAAATTTATATTTTGACACTGATAAATGGGCAATTAGACCTGTATCTTTCAGAAATTTAAATCAGTTGGCACGACTACTTAAAGATAAAAAGGATTGGAAAATTAAAATATCCGGTCACACCGATATTCGCGGTAATAAAGAGCACAATTTAATGCTTTCTAAAAATCGCGCAACGGCTGTCAAAAATTATTTGATATCTAAAGGAATTGCGCCCGATTTACTCGACACAGAATTTCATGGTCACGAATTACCCGCTGCCGATAACAAAACCGAAGGGGGATTACAACTCAATCGTCGCGTAGAATTGGAGTTTGAGTTTGACTAAATTAGTTATGTACTATTCAAAAACGGTGCTAATCGAAATTTCGATTAGCACCGTTTTTGAGTAGCTAACTCAGCAGCGCGCACCCTCTCACATCCGAATTATCCATTCTACCCAACACCTCAAAACTGCCATCGGCATACACTTTACCCAAATCATCCGTGGCTATAAAACTGCACGTATCAATGTTGGCTAAATCAATAATATTGAGTGCACCTGTTCTATTCAAATTTGCGCTCACCGAATTATAATGCGTAGCAAAAATTTGAATAGGATCTGTCACATCGCGCGTTAAAACTTTCATCGTGTTGATGGGCTCGAAAACTTTTTTATCCGTTAAATACGCTTGCGATAATAATTCAGTCATACCATATTCGGAATGAATTTTTTTTGTACCAAATCCAGCGTGCAATTTTTCGTGCAATTCGTCTCTTATCATTTCTTTACGTCTGCCTTTCATGCCGCCTGTTTCAATAATAATTAATTCGGGCAATTGCAAATAATGCGTCGTATATTTTTCTACAAAATCGAGCAATGCAAACGTTACACCGAATAAAATAGTCGGCGTACCAACCGTATGAAGCTCCATCAAAACCGATTTTAAATCTGTTTGATTGTACAAAAAAAAACCACTCTGTGGGTGGGCACTTTGCGCTATAAAATAATTTACCATGTGCACCAACGAAGAACCCTGTCGCTCTAAATATGCTGGCAACAAACCAAGAATACAATAATTTTTTAAGCTCCCGTAAAAACTTTCAAATCCATTTTTAGTTATAGAATTATACCAATCAATACTATTAACGTGGTGCGTACTTGTTGTAACGCCTGTTGTTCCAGAACTTAAAAATTGCGTTTCCGATTGCCAATCGCCCGTTTTTATAATTTTATTTTTGAAAAAAGTAATCGGTAGAAAAGGAATTTGCGTTATGCTGCTTGGGCTAAGCTTTTTTTTAGTAATCAAGTCACAGAATTGCTTATAAAATGCGTTATATTTGTATTGATAATTAAATACGTCGAATGCTAACCCTTCAAAAAATTGTGAAGACGCACCCAGATTTGAAATTCTTTCAATCAATTTTGTGCGTTCTGATAATTGTTGATTGTTTAAAGTCATTGTAACTGAAATCGGGTCGTTATGGAAAAATTAAATTGCAAAATGCAAATTACAAAATTATACTCGAAGAGAATAAGTTTACCTTATTCGTCTTTCATTTTTTCACTTTTAACGCTTTCACTTTTAACTTTTTCGTTCTGCACTACCCCACCCGATTATCCAATCGTTCCGCACATCGAATTTCAAAACATCAGTAAAACAACAATGCAACAAGGTTTTGGCAGCGAGGATTCTGTTTATGTAACAATTTCTTTTACGGATGGCGATGGTGATTTAGGTTCAAGCCCGAGTGATCCGACGCTTAATTTATTTACTTTCAACCGATTAATTAATCAAGTTGCTGATAGTTTTCGCATTCCATTTGTACCGATACAAGGTACAAAAAATGGTATTTCAGGCACCATTCAAGTACGATTGTTGACGACGTGTTGTAAATCGCTCGAACCCTGCAAACCCTCCATTACGCATCCACTTGATACGCTCATTTATGACATTAGCATTAAAGATCGCGCAGGACATTTAAGTAATATTGTTTCAACACCTCCTATTTTGTTACGTTGCAATTAATCATTAACTAATCCCCGTCCTTCTTTCTTAATTACACCTTGCTCTGTTAAAAGTTTGAGGAGTTTATCTAAAATACCGTTTATAAATTCGCGACTTTTATCGGTTGAATAAACTTTTGAAATTTCGACGTATTCGTTAATCGTAACTTTGGTTGGAATACTCGGAAAGTCGGTGAGTTCTGTAATTGCCATTTTCATCATTACCATGTCAAGAGTAGCGACACGCTCCGAATCCCAATTTTGCAATTCAGGTTTTATGAGTTCTAATATTTTGGTATCAGCTTCATACGTTTTGCGCAACAAATCTTTACCAAAAGCGAGCGTTTCTACATCTTCTTCGTTAAAAGTTTCTATAAACGCGTCACTGAGTGGCAATCCTTTTAAAAGTTTTTTTACAGAAGCGACAATAAGTGATTCATCATCAATCCAAGATGGCGAAAAATCTGTTAATTGCTCAATAAAAGTTTCATTCTTCAATAAATATTTATAAATATCGAGCAATATTGTTTTGTGTATCGCTTCGGTGCGCGCCGACTGCTCGAGCAATAAATAATTTTTGTAAGCAGGCGTTTCTAAAAAACCCATATAAAAAACGCGATTTAAATCTACATCCGTTCTACCTGTTAAACCATGTTCTTTCGTCAGTTTTCTAAATTTACTTTCCTCCAAAAATTGTTGTAAAACGGCGTTTTCATACAGAATAGGTTTGAATTGTTTGTCCGCTTCCGTCGGCAACATTTTAGCTTTGCGCAAATTGGAATCGTACAATGCACCGCGCGCTACATCCACAATTTGTTGAATGCTATACAGATATAAGTTGTGTGTCGCAACACCATAATAATTATAGCGCTTAATTAAATCTACCAAAGTGAGTGATGCGTCTCTATTTTTTGCATAGAGTAATTGCATCACTTTAATCCGAATATTTCGGCGTGAAAGCATTTATAGTTGTTGGTTATTATTTAATAAAATCGCGTTTAACTTCAAAAAACTTAGGCAGCGCGTTCTTATGCCATTTATGAACAATCGTCCCGTTGTGCAATAAAAACACGCCTGGATTAGAGCGAATCATCGTTTCGCACAAAACCTCATCGGCATTATAAATCGGAAACGATGCTTGAATTGTGTGACTCAATGCTTCTACTAATCGCGCCTCGGCGAAAGGTACTAACCCAGCCATTTTATATCCCTCTTTTTCTGCATCCGCTAAAAACGGATTTATTTTTGTTTGAAAATCGGCGACATAATCGGGATCAAAACTGTAGGATTTAATGGTTTGCTCACGCTTGCCAAGTCGCTCAAATTTTTTAACCACCTGAAACGTGTCGCGTTTACCGATGCGCATTTTAACCGTATCCATTTTAAATACCGAATCAATAACTTGAGTTACCACATCTGTCGCTTTACTTTTTATTTTACTACTCACCACCAAAAACGAATAATTCGGATCCGTTAATAATTTTTCAGTCACATCATCACCTTGTTTATCTGCAACACTGAAATCGCTAATTTTAGTTGTTGGTGTTGTCGGTTCTGTGCGCTCTTCATCTATCACTTTCCAACCTGCTGATTCGCCAAAACTCGTGTAACCTTTGTCCGTAATATAGGCTGCGTACGACATTTTTTTTGTCTCACCCGTTTTCTGATTTTTTAAAATATAATTTGTAATTTCAACTTTTCCAGCGGCTGCTTCTTCTTGTTTTTTTCTTTCTAAAATATTCACGCCATTTTTAAATGGACGAAAATCTACCAAAGGTTCACTCGAATTAATATTATAATTACAAAATAAATAAGATCCGGTAAGCGTGCCGATAAAAATTACACGTCGCCAAAAAATGGTAAAAATTTGGTGATTCTGTTTTCTGAAAAGTAATAACAAAAATGAAATAGGAACGAGAAGGTATAAATCTTTTTTGAACGAAATGGTCGGCACTAATTTTAAAAAATCGCCAAAGCAGCCGCAATCGGTCACGCGCATGTTAGTTTTGTTAAATTCTCCCCATTTAGAAAAATCGAAAAAATTTACACTACTTGGCACATAACCTGAAAGATGCGTATAGCCCGTAAGTATTAAAAAGAAAACGTTGAGTATTAAAAATATCCACAACGTTGGTTTGCGCCAATGCCCGATTATTATGAGTACGCCTAAAACAATTTCGAGTACAATCATCGCTACCGAAAATGTCAGTACGTGTTCGGAAAGTAAAGGGAATATACCCGATACAGATTTTAGTGCTGTACCATTCAATGTTTTTTCAAACTCACTGAAATATTGTTGCATCTTTATCGCCGTTCCAATCGGATCAATGGCTTTTACAACACCACTAAAAACAAACCACACTCCTACAAAATATTGCAAAAATGTAATAAGTGGATTTTTGCGCTCTTCTCGTGTGATTAGAGTGAGAACAAAAGCAATGGCTGCAAACGAACCAATTAATGTAATAATCGTCATAAATTTTTAGCTATCAGCTACCAGCCGTTAGCCCCCCGTTCTGCTCGCTGTTTGCGGCTGAATGCTGATGACTGAAGGCTGATAGCTGTATAATTGCAAATAATGCGTAATTTAAAATATCCAAATAGTTAGCGTTTACGCCTTCGCTGACAAATGTTTTTCCTTTATTATCTTCAATTTGTTTGAGACGAAAAATTTTCATCAAAATTAAATCTACTAAGCTCGAAACGCGCATATCGCGCCAGGCTTCACCATAATCTGTATTTTTCTGAATCATTAGTGCACGCGCAATGCCCGTTTGTTTTTTATACAAGGCAAAAACAAAATCAGGATCGAGCATTTCATATTTTGCATCTCCCAATTCTATTTGCGCTAAAGCCATCGCGCTGTAATTCACTAAACCAACAAATTCTTCCCCAATACTATCCGATATTTGTTGAGAACCACGTTCCTGAATTTCTCTAATACGCTTCGCTTTAATATACAACTGGTCGGTAATACTTTCGAGGCGTAAAATACGCCACGCTGTTCCATAATCGCGATTTTTTTTCTCGAACAAAGAAGCACATTCAGCTAAAGCTGCGTCGTATTGATCGAGTGTTTTTTGCATTTTTTAATTGATAGTTTTTAGGCATTAGGTTTGTTTTTTATTCCTAATCCAATTTTTCTTTTTGCTTTTATTTATATCTTTCAAATTTCGTGCAAAAATACATTACTTAGCGTTTTAACTGTAACATTTAAAAATAAATAACTTTTACCACTCAAATTTAAACTTGCAAAATTTCAATCTTCTACTTTTGTGCAACTTTTGGTGCGGTTTCATGTAAAAATATCAATCTCATTCTTCAACGCTTAACTACTATGTCTATTCTGGGTTTATTCTTTACATTATTTTTGGGTTTCAAGACTCCTCAATCTCTACAAGTTTCTACAAAAAATGAAGCAGACAGTAGTTTTTACGATATAAAAATAAAAATAAAAGATTTTAAATCGCCTAAAACGCTGCTGTGTTATTATTACGGCGATCAAACTTTCTTGGTTGATTCCGCGCAAGTTGATACGCTAAATGGTTCTATGCGTTTCACACAAAATAAAAAATTACCGGAAGGTGTTTATTTTATAGCTAAACCTGAAGGTGTTGTGATGGATTTTATTGTAGCAGGTTGGAAAGATTTTTCGGTTACAACAACTATGAACGCTGTTTACGATTCTGCAAAAGTTGAAAACAGCAGAGAGAATGAAGTTTTTTTTGATTATATGCGCGCTATTCAACATACAGCCGTACAATCTGCTAAAATAAAAGAAATTAATGAGCTTTTGCGTCGCGCTAAAGATAGACAAGCCGTTGCTGAAAACGAGCGAAAATTTGTCGAACTCTACCAAAACTTAGAAAAAACGCTAAAAAATATTATTCAAGATAATCAAGGTTTGTACATTACAAAACTACTTACGGCAAATCAGCAACCCATAGTACCTGATAATATAAAACCTTATACCGACGAAAATAAAATTAACCCTTTGTATCCATATTATGTAGCGCAAAACTATTGGAACAATTTTGATTTTAGCGACGAACGTTTATTGCGTTCGCCTTATTTTATTACAAAACTTAAAGAATATGTCTCACGTGTTGCGCCACCGAGTCAAGATTCGATAAACGTCTATGTTGATTTATTGCTCGAAAGAATGAAATCGCAACCACTCTTTTATAAATATACACTCAAATGGCTTACTCAATGGTGCGATGAAGATGGTAGCGGCAAAGCGAACGATGCTTATTTCAGTGAATCGCTTTTTATACATTTGGTTGATACTTATCATGGATTAAAAATGTCTGGCACAGATACTTTCACGCTACAACGTTTAACCTATAAAGCAACCGCTTTCCGAACAAACCGCATTGGTGTAGTCGCTCCAAATTTTTCTTTGCCCGATACCTTGGGCGCATTAAAAAGTTTAAGTGATTCGGTACGAAAAAATCCAAATACAACTCTTTTTTATACGCTTGTTGCTTTTTACAGTCCGATTTGTTCGCATTGCCAAGAAAGAATGCCAAAGTTTGCAGAGATTTTAAAAACTGTCAATCCGGAAATTTTGAAAATCTATACAATTGATACCGATGGAAACCACGATATGTGGCTCGAATTTATTCACAAATTAGGAATGAATGCAACGCACTTGATTGATTCAAAATCTGAATCAGATTTACAAAAATTGTATGGAAGCTGGAATCTACCTGCGTTGTATTTATTGGATAAAGATAAAAAAATTGTCGCTAAAAATATTACGCCCGAGCGATTAGCACTTATCGTCAATCAACTGAATACCGTGAAGACATCTAAAGGAACGAAATAAAAATTGTAAACTAAAAATTGTAAACTAAAAA
This sequence comes from Saprospiraceae bacterium, assembly GCA_043758385.1. Taxonomy (GTDB): domain Bacteria; phylum Bacteroidota; class Bacteroidia; order Chitinophagales; family Saprospiraceae; genus JAAFJT01. The sequence continues at coordinate 8,245 of JAYVNP010000115.1, read as the reverse complement.
TTGTAAACCAAAAATTGTAAAAAGCAAAGGGAGAATTTTAAAAACCAAATTACGAATTGTTAAAAGATTTTTTTTCTAAAAATTAAACGCGCGCTTAAAATAATTTTTCAGTCACCAGAACTTAAAAGCAATAACTTTCACAACAAAAGAATCCGTAAATAAACTAAAAAAAATAGTGCTTTTATTTAAAGCACTTCGGTTTTCGTTTTTATTTCTTAATTTTTATTTCTTAATTTTTATTTCTTGATTTTTATTTCTTGATTTTTATTATGGCACTCATACTTCCAGTAAAAGGCGTATTACCAAAATTTGGAAAAAATTGTTATTTAGCCGAAAATTCTACCATCGTTGGAGATGTAGAAATGGGCGACGACTGTTCGGTTTGGTTTCAAGCAGTTATTCGTGGCGATGTAAACTCTATTAAAATGGGAAATAAAGTGAACGTTCAAGATGGCGCGATTATTCATTGCACTTATCAAAAATTTGCGACTACCATTGGTAATAGCGTGAGTATTGGTCATCGTGCAATTGTTCACGGTTGCACTATTTACGACGATGTTTTGGTTGGCATGGGTGCCATTGTGATGGATAATGCCGTTGTTGAATCGAATGTTCTGATTGCTGCGGGTGCTGTGGTTTTAGAAAACGCGCATCTCGAATCTGGTTATATTTATGCGGGCATACCAGCTAAAAAAGTAAAAGCACTCAGTGTAGAAGCCTTTAAAGACTCAATTGAGCGCATTGCTAACAACTATGTGATGTATTCAGAGTGGTTTAAGTAATTTTCAATTTTTTTTTAAAATTGTTATCAAAAATAAAACATAGAACTATATTTATGCTTTGATTTTAAAATATCCAGCGTAAGTATGAAAAACCTTTACTTTAAACTGCTCTCGGCAGTTGTATTTTTAATAAGTGTTGCGCAAATGCAAGCGCAAATAACTTTTCCAAGAAATGGCGTTTATGATGAACGCGACGGTGTTTACGCGTTCACTAACGCTACCATATACACCGGAGTGGGCGAACCTCTTCAAAAAGCAACGCTTTTAATTCGGAAAGGGCGCATAGAACAAATTGGAAATGCGGTTACAGTACCAAAAGAAGCGATCGTTTACGATTGCAAGGATAAGTGCATTTATCCAAGTTTTATAGATATGTATGCACAATACGGTATGCCGGATGTGCCAAAAGTACTGCCAAGTCTTGGTCGTCCGCAATTTGTGAGTAATAAAAAAGGGGCGTTTTCTTGGAATGAAGCCTTGCGTTCTGAATTTAATGCTTCTGATGTTTTTGCAAGTTCAGATAAAGATGCTGAAACGTTTCGCGCAGCAGGATTTGGCGCAGTGCTGAGTCATCGGGCAGATGGAATTTCGCGCGGAAGTGGAATATTAGTTACAACATCGAGCGCAGCCGATCAAAAAAATATTTTAAAAACATCTGCGGCGCATTTTATGTCATTCAGCAAAGGCAGTTCGACACAAAACTATCCTGCCTCTTTAATGGGAGCGATTGCGCTTTTGCGTCAAAGTTATTTAGATGCTGCTTGGTACACAACACAAAACCCGAAAGAAGAGACGAATTTTTCGATTGAAGCATGGAATAATTTGCAAAATTTACCTCAAATTTTTGAAGTGAGTGATAAACTCGAAGTTTTGCGCGCTGCGAAAATTGCGAAAGAGTTCAATAAAAAATACATTATTAAAGGCAATGGCGACGAATATCAGCGCGCCGATGAAATTATTGCTACGGGTAGCGATTTAATTTTACCGCTAAATTTTCCAGATGCTTACGATGTAGAAGATCCGTTAGAAGCCCGACTGATTTCGTTAGAAAATTTAAAACATTGGGAATTAGCACCTTCGAATGCGGCACTTATGTATGCTGCCGGTAAAAAAGAATTCGCTTTTACATCTTTTGGTTTAAAAGATAAAAAAGATATTTTCAAACAAATTCAAAAAGTGATAGAAGCAGGTTTACCAGAAGATGCGGCATTGCGCGCATTAACTACAATACCGGCAAAACTATTAGGTATAGACGCCGAACTCGGAACTTTAGCCGTTGGAAAACGCGCAAATTTTTTAGTTTTAAGCGATAAAATTTCTAAAAAGGATGTTAAACTTTATCATAATTGGGTAAACGGTGATCCGTTTGTTTTAAACGATTTTACACAACCTGCGCCTAAAGGCACTTACAGTTTTAGTTATGGTGATAGTATTTATAAAGGCATGACGATTTCTGAGACCAACGAAACTTATATTTACAAAACGGATAGCAATAAAATTAAAGCAGATTTAAAACTCGATAGAAACAATGTACTTTTAACTTTTACGCCAACTGGTTCGAGCGATATTATACGACTTTCAGGTATTCTTGATGGCGGTGCTTTCAAAGGCGATGGAATAATTGCGAATGGTACTTCTGTAAAATGGTCTGCTGCGCCAATGGCTTCTTTTGCGCCCAATAAAATGGATAGTACCGGTAAAACGGGATTGTCTGGCGTATCTGCTTTAACAACTTTAACGCTCAATCAAGCTAAAGATAAAATAATTTATCCTTTTGTGGCGTACGGAACAAATGCTACACCTACCACATCAAAAATTCTGTTTAAAAATGCAACTGTTTGGACGAGTGAAGCACAAGGAATTTTAAAAAATACAGACGTACTCATAGAAAACGGAAAAATTTCTCAAGTCGGATCGAACTTAAATGTAGTTGGTGCCACTGTGGTTGATGGAACAGGAAAACATTTATCGGCTGGTATTATAGACGAACACTCGCATATTGGGATTAGTAAAGGTGTGAATGAAGGCACACAATCGAGCACAGCAGAAGTGCGTATCGCTGATGTTGTTAATTCGGATGATGTAAATATTTATCGCCAACTTGCTGGTGGCGTTACGAGTTCGCATTTATTACACGGTTCGGCTAATGCGATTGGAGGACAAACGCAACTTATTAAATTGCGTTGGGGGAAATCGCCTGAAGCATTGAAATTTGAAGGTTGGGGCGGATTTATAAAATTTGCACTCGGCGAAAATGTGAAACAAGCGAATTGGGGTGATAATAATCGGGTACGCTTTCCGCAAACGCGTATGGGTGTTGAACAGGTTTTTGAAGATCATTTCGAACGCGCACAAGAATATTTAGATGCCAAAAAATCGGGCAAAACTGTTCGTAGAGACATTGAACTCGATGCACTTGGCGAAATATTAGAAGGCAAACGTTTTATTACGTGTCATAGTTATGTGCAATCGGAAATAACGATGCTACTGCGCGTTGCTGATAAATATCATTTCAAAGTAAATACTTTTACGCATATTCTCGAGGGATATAAAGTAGCAGATAAAATGGCAAAACACGGTGCTGCTGGATCTACTTTTGGTGATTGGTGGGCATATAAATTTGAGGTGTATGAAGCGATTCCGTACAACGCTCGCATGATGAGTGATGCTGGCGTAAACGTTGCAATTAATTCGGATGATGCTGAAATGGCGCGTAGATTAAATCAAGAAGCAGCCAAATCAATTATGTACACCGACATGGATGAGCAAGCAGCATTGAAAATGGTGACAATTAATCCTGCTACAATGCTTCACGTGAACGATAAAGTTGGCAGTATAAAAGTAGGTAAAGATGCTGATTTAGTTTTATGGACAGATAATCCGACGAGTATTTACGCAAAGCCCGAACAAACTTATGTAGATGGGATAAAGTATTTTGATTTAAAAGACGACGTTAAAATGCGTGAAACAATCACTGCCGAGCGTGCGCGCTTGATTCAAAAAATGTTAGCAGCGAAAAAAGGTGGCGCACCCACACAAGTTGCAAAAGCTAAACCGCGGCGTTTATATTCATGCGATGATACAGATGTTGAAATCAAATAGCAAAGTGGAAAGTGGAAAATCTTCAAAACAAAATTTAAAAATTAATTTAATATTATACATGAAAAATATACGTCTCGTTTTTGTTTCTCTCAAATTACATTCTGCCTTTTGCAATTTGTCTTTTGCATTTTATCTTTTTCTTTTTGCCTTTTGCAATTTAATAAAAGCGCAACCTTTACCATCTGTTGCGCAATCGGGTTCGATACTCATTGTAAACGCAACAATTCATATTGGTAACGGCAACGTTATTGATAACGGCGTATTAGGTTTCGATAAAGGCAAAATTACATTTATCGGTTCCGCCAAAGATGCTGTGAGCACTCCGAATTTTGCGCAAAAAATTGACGCGCAAGGTGCGCAAATTTATCCGGGTTTGGTTGCTGCCAATACCACATTAGGTTTAGTTGAAATTGAAGCTGTACGTTCAACGAACGATACGCGCGAAGTGGGTGAATATAATCCTTCAGTGCGCAGTATTATTTCGTATAATGCGGAATCTCAAGTAACACCAACAGTTAGATCGAACGGTGTTTTAACAGCGCAAATTGTTCCTGAAGGTGGAACGATATCGGGAAGATCAAGCATAGTTGAACTTGATGGTTGGAATTGGGAAGAAATCGGTATTGCTTACGATAACGGTTTACACGTTAATTTTCCTTCTGCCAATACAGCATCTTTCGGTGAAGACGAAAGTTTTTCGATCAAAAAAAATGAAAATTATGGCAAGCAAATTGTCGCATTAGAATCTTTTTTTAAAGAAGCACAATCTTACAGTACAATATCGCCGAGCGTTAAAAATTTAAAATTTGAAGCCATGCGCGGTGTATTTAATGGAAGCACTTCTGTTTTTGTTTCCGCTAATTCTTACAAAGAAATTCGCGATGCTGTTACAACGCTTAGCAAATACACTTCTAAATTAGTCATTGTCGGTGGAACAGAATCGTATTTATTAACGGATTTATTGAAAGAAAAAAATGTTGCCGTAGTTCTTGGCAGAACGCAGGAATTGCCGAATAAAGACGACGACGACTACGATCAACCTTACAAAACACCCGCGCAACTTGAAAAAGCCGGCGTGTTGTATTGCATCACAGAACTCGGTGCATGGAAACAGCGCAACCTTGCTTTTGAAGCCGGTCAAGGCGTGGCTTATGGATTGACGAAAGAGCAAGCACTATCAGCTATCACGCGCAATGCAGCAAAAATTTTGGGCGTAGATAACAAAGTTGGAACGTTGGAAATCGGTAAAAATGCTACGTTCATTATCTCTAAAGGTGATATTTTAGATATGCGCACGTCTCAAGTGCAACAAGCATTTATTTCGGGCAAAGAAATTGATTTAAATAATAAGCAAAAACAATTGCACGAACGCTATAAAGTTAAATATGCGAGGATGAAGAAATAGTAAAATTCGAGAAAAATTTAAGTTTGTTGTTGGCTAATTTTTCAAGCTCGCTACAATTCTATCGAATGTTACTAATGATTGTTAAACCATCTACTCATCTTCTAATAACGCAGCCGTTTGTTTCAGTTTTCAAACTGAAACTTACTATTTTTATGTCTTTGACTGGTTTCTAAAACTGAACCAGTTTATATGTTTGAACTACAACCATAAGAGTTTTTAGTGCGGTTCGGAAACCCTAAAATAGCTAATTCAAGTCTCGCTTTTAGCTGCGCAGCTAAAAGCTAAGACTTGAACGAGCGGTTGACTTGAACGAGCGGCGCGAGCGATTTTTAACATGGTATGCCAGCGGCCTTGCAAGAGCGTGAGCGATTTTTAAAAAGGTGTGCCAGCGGTTCTCTCCTACTCGCAATCTTTGTTAATGTAATAACTTTTTTTGCTGGTTAGCTTTTATCATTTGCATCAATATTACAAAATAAAGAGAAACTCCTAAAATAAGAGTAGGTCTGATTGTTATTTTTGTATATAGTAATTGATACACTATATCAACAATCAAAAGAACAGTTAACCCAATAATTAGAAATTTACCAGTTTTGGTTGCATATAAATTAGGATTTAATTGTATCTTCTCACTCTTATCAGTGAGCGAGTCGTTATACATATTAAAATATTTAAAAACAAGGTCATTGATACAACTATCGTTTTTATAGGTTTGCCCAGTAAAAACATAAGAACGCGATTCTCCACTTTTTAAATAAATCTTTAATCTTGAGAAATCATTTTTTACAGGATCTACTGCTTTGAAAGATTTTATATCACTGTATAAAAATGTGTCTGTCTTTTCTAAACCGTCAGTTTCTCTGTCAAAAGTTTCAATATGTAGCGAGGTATCGCTAAAAGTAACTGACGCATTGTTTACAAATTTTTTTCTAAAGCTACTCTCGAAAAATAAAGGAGCAGAAAAAAAAACAAAAAGCCAAACAAATGATAAATTTTCCAACTTAAATTTAATCCCTATTATGAACATAAATAAAGTACCTAATATTAAATATGCAGCAATAAAAGAGGCATATCTATTTAATTTGATAGTAACGCAATCAACATTTTCCATTAAACCTAATTTTATAAATAATAATAAAATTTTAAATTGCTTTACTCTTTTTTATGATTTTCTTGATAAGCATCATAAGTATCTTTACCAAGTGTAATTATATCAATAATTAAAATAACTTCACCTGCCCCGCTCGCTACAAGTCTTACGAAAGTTACCAAAACTTGTTAAACTATCTACTCATCTTCTAATAACGAAGCCGTTTGTTTCAGTTTTCAAACTTAAATCTACTATTTTTAAGTCTTTGACTGCTTTCTAAAACTGAACCAGTTTATATGTTTGAACTACAACCATAAGAGTTTTTAGTGCGGGTCGGAGACCCGAAAATAAAGCGTTCAAGTCTCGCTTTTAGCTTTTGCGCAGCTAAAAACTAAGACTTGAACGAGCGGGTGCCAGATTATATGTTTGAATTATTACCATAAAATTTTTTAGTGCGCGTCAGAGACACTAAAATAGCTCGTTCAAGTCTCGCTTTTAGCCGCTGCGCCGCTAAAAACTAAGACTTGAACGAGCGCGGCAATTTTTAACATGGTGTGCCAGCGAGGGTTGGATTATTTCTAACGTAATTACATGGACTCAGATGGTCTGTAAATTCCGCCATCGGAGCGGGCATGGATTGCCAACAATTACACACCATATGCCAGCGGTTTCAGAGATTTTAAAATTTGAAGTATTCTGAAACATTAAGTTCAATTAAAAATTATTTGTTTAACATATATTTCAACAATCTCTCCACGATTATCTAATTGAAAAAGGAACCGATAACAAGACCCAAAAACAATTAAGTTTTTATATTTTGAATTATTGTTTTTAATATTAAAAAATAAATCTCCCATTAGAAAATTGTTATTTATTTTTGAAAAAAATAAATAACAATTTTCTAAACAACTATTTGCATTTTCTACATATTTGTAATTTTCGAATGGTTCGAAATAATTTTCCAAATCCAAATCATTTAAATCCTTTTTTATTTTTACTAGAGAATCCAAAATATAGCTACTCTTTAACTCTTCGACAAAACTACTAAGCTCTAAAGGAATGGTTTCGTTAACCACTTTTATACATATAGGTTCATCCTTGTTTTCTAACAAAGACCTAGTTTTCAAATAATGGGAAGAAAATTTTATGTAAGTGAACGCTCTTGAATAAATTTGCCCATAAACAGAATTATTCAGGACTAAAATAAAAGCTAAAATCAATTTTGTAAGTTTCATGTTTAATATTTTATGTAACCACCTGATAAATATGGTGCTAACCCGCTCGCCACAAGTCTTACGAAAATTACCAAAGCTTGTTAAACTATCTACTCGTCTTCCAATAACGCAGTTGCTTGTTTCAGTTTTCAAACTGGAACATACTATTTAGCGGTCTCTGACCGCTTTCTAAAGCTGAGCCAGATTATATAATTGAACTGCAACCCTAAGTAATGAAAAATTTATTCATTCTCTTTTTAAAACTTGCCATTTCTTCAAAATTTCTTCAAAATTTTTAGATAATTCTTTCGCGCTCTCAATGGCTTGCGAAGTGGGTGGCATATCGGTATCGTGAACAATATTATAAATGCTTGCCAATTCGGCATCTAATTTATTTAAAGTTTTTCCACCCTCCAACGGATTTTTTTCAAACTGCGCGAGTTGTATTTTTAAATTATCAGCTTTCTGCGTGGATAGTTTAGAAGTGGGTGTCGTCAATTTTTCTTTGAAAACTTTCATTTCATCTTTAATAAGCGTTAGTTGTTTTCGATTTAAATAGCACATCAAAGAAATATCGTGTTGCGTTTTTAAATCAGTGAATGAAGTTGTTACACGCGGATCCATTTTTACGGTCAAATTTTTTGTGAAAGTTTCG
>JAYVNP010000114.1:0-11015 GCA_043758385.1 Saprospiraceae bacterium | reverse complement strand
CACAGGTGGGAGAGTAGGTCGCTGCCAACTAAATATACCAAGCCGTTGTACTGAATAAGTGCAACGGCTTTTTTATGGCGTTGATACTTCAATCAATTAAGTGCGAAATTCCTATTTGCTTTAAAGAGAAATTAATCTATTTGCTAAATTATATTTTTTGAATGTCGCAATTAGAAAAGCCCAAGTTTAGTATTATTACTGTGGTGTACAATGGCGAAAAACTTTTGCAAGGCACAATTAATAGCGTACGCGCGCAATCTTTTTCAGATTTTGAATACATAATTATTGATGGCAAATCGAATGATGCGACGTGCGATATTATAAAATCGAAAGCGGATATTGTAAGTTTTTGGTTAAGCGAATCCGATAAGGGTTTATACGACGCAATGAATAAGGGTTTAGCAAAGGCAAAAGGTGAGTTCGTTTTCTTTTTAAATTGTGGCGATCATTTTTATGACGCATATACGCTCGCAAACATTGCGCTTTGCATTGATACTGAAGCGGATATTGTTTACGGCGAAGCGATGTATGTTAATGAATTGCGTGAACAACTCGGTACGAGAAGTCAAAATACTAATCATACATTGCCAAAAGATTTAAAATTTAATAGTTTCAAATTCGGTATGTCGGTCAGTCATCAAGCTATTTTTGTGCGCAGAAGTATAGCATCAGCTTTTATAGATAATAATTTAGCCGCCGATATTGATTGGGTAATCAGCGCTTTGAAAAAATCGCGCAAAAATGTAAACGCGCAAATTATTGTTTCGGAGTTTTTAACGGGTGGTATTTCTAAACAAAGACATAAGCTATCGCTGCGCGATCGCTACAATGTTTTAAAAAAGCATTACGGATTCTTTCCAAATATTTTTAATCATGGAGTGATTACTTTGCGTGCTGTTTTAAAATCAATCAAAGTTTAGTGAATGGCGTTCATAACAAAAAAGAAAACTTATTACTTATTAATTGTTTTGAGCGTCTTGCTGATTATACTGCATTGGTTTTTCGATATAGTTAAAACCAATAATCTCCTTTTTGCAATAAAACCGATTTATCCAATCTCTTTTTTTGAAACACGATATTTATATGCAATCATGCACGTTGCAACACTTGTTCCTATTTTATTTTTAAGTTTCGATAAAAAAGTAGCGTTTTATAAAACTTGGCGTTATTTATTTCCAGCCTTAATAATTGTTGCCATACCGTTTTGGATTTGGGATATTTTTAAAACCACCCGCGAAGTTTGGGGATTTAATCCGAAATATTACACTCAATTATTTATAAATTTGCCGATTGAGGAGTGGTTTTTTTTCATAACTTTTCCATGGGCGAGTGTTTTTATTTATTTGTGTCTCAACGCTTGGATTCCAAAATCTGAAACGATTATTTTCTTTCAGAAAAATGATTCATTAATAACGCGCACACTCATCATTTTTTATTATGCCGTTGCATTCATTTTTATCGGTCATTTATACACCGTTACAACTTTTGGAATTGCCGCAACGGTTTTGCTTGCTCAGTATTTATTGGGCGAAAAAAAATTCCGGGCGTATTTTTTTCGCGCTTTTTTAGTTTCTTCAGTACCTTTTGTGATCATAAATTCTGTTTTTACGGGCGCGTTTACAGCGCAACCAATAGTAGTTTATAATCCAGAAGAATATATGGGTATTCGGTTTGGCACTATTCCGCTCGATGATTTTTCCTATAATTTTGCCTTGCAATTATCGGTGCTAATAGTTTTCGAGTTTTTGAGAAAAAGAAAATGATTTATTATCTCAGCGTTGATTAGTTTTGCAATTTATCGTTTCAAATTTTTTTGTGGAAGAAAAAAATGCAGCGCGTGCTAAAAATATACTCGACAGTTTTAAAAATAAAAATGTCCTCATAGTAGGCGATGTTATGATTGATTGCTATTGGCGTGGAAACGTGAAACGTATTTCGCCCGAAGCACCAGTGCCTATTTTCGATTTAGTCAGCGAAGAAAACAGATTAGGTGGTGCGGCGAATGTAGCCTTAAATATAAAATCGCTTGGAGCAAATCCGATTTTAGTGAGCGTAATTGGGAAAGATGCGAATGCAGATGTTTTTGAAAACTTACTCCACCGCGCTGAAATTAATGTAAAATTTATTTTGCGCGATAATACACGACCGACTACCGTTAAAACGCGCATTGTTGCTGGCTCTCAACAAATGTTGCGCATTGATGCTGAAACCATTTTAGATGTAAAAGCTGAGACGGAAATCAACCTAATAGGAGCCATTGAAAAGACAATAGCTGAAAATAAAATTGATGTCGTAATTATTCAGGATTATAATAAAGGTGTTTTAACAGAGGCTGTCATAAAAAAAATAATTTCATCTGCGCAAACTAAAAATATTCCTATTGCCGTTGACCCCAAAACTAAAAATTTCTGGGCTTACAAAAATGTTACGCTTTTCAAACCCAATTTAAAAGAAATTAGCGATGCGCTAATATACAAAGTAAATCCTACGCTTCCCGAACTCGAGGCAGCGGCATTAATTTTGAAAAAAAAATTACAAGCCCAACAAATACTCATTACACTTTCTGAAAAAGGATTGTATCACAACGCGAATTCTTTAGGAAAAATTTACACGATTACACCGCGCAATATCAGCGATGTAAGTGGTGCAGGCGATACTGTGATTAGTGTCGCAGCATTATGTTTAGCAACAAAAGTTGATAGCAACCAATTAGCGCAGTTAGCTAATTTATCGGGTGGAATAGTTTGCGAATATGCTGGCGTTGTGCCTATAAACTTTGACCAATTGTTAATTGAGTTTTCCAAAACAAATATTTAAGGAAAGTTTAACGAATGGTCATTAAACGCTTTTGTATTTTTAGCGATCTTATTTTAAAAAGACTTTTGAATATATCGTTTTTAAATTTTGGAGGGCATGAAATTTTCTATAATTATACCGACTTGGAACAATCTCGCGATGCTCAAATTGTGCATACGCGCTCTGCGAACACATTCAACGCACCAACATCAAATAATTTTACACATTAATGAAGGCATTGACGGAACGCGAGAATGGGCAAAAGCGGAAAATATAGATTTTACAGATTCGGAAGAAAATATTGGTATTTGTTGGGCAGTAAATAAAGCAACAGAGTTGGTTGAAAACGCACACATTTTATATCTGAATGATGATATGTATGTGCTTCCTCATTGGGATTCTTGTTTGATAAACACCTATTATAGTCTGCCGAATAAAGATCTGTTTATGATTTCGGCGACAATGATTGAACCCTATTTAAAAAATCATGCTTGCCAAATTACTGGCGATTATGGCAGAACAGTGGAAACTTTTCAGGAACAAAAACTCCTCGATGAACATAAAAAATTTGAAAAAAAAGATTGGAATGGTTCGTCTTGGCCGCCACTTTTAATTCCTACGCAGTTGTGGCGCAGTGTAGGTGGGTTTAGTACAGAATTTTCACCGGGGATGTACAGCGATCCCGATTTTTCAATGAAACTTTGGGAAAAAGGGTGCAGAACTTTTATCGGAGTTAGCGAGAGCCGTGTGTATCATTTTCAAGCCCGATCAACGGGTAGAGTAAAGAAAAACGATGGCAGAAAACAATTTATGTTAAAGTGGGGAATTAGCGCGCATTCTTTTTACAGTTTGTATTTAAAAATGGGAACACCCGCTACTCCTTTTTTGAAAGCACCACCAAAATTATCTTTACCTGTTTTTCAAGCCCGCTTGCTAACGCGTGCAAAACTTCTTTTAAAAGGAAATCAAGGTTTATTTTGAAATAATATTAATTTTTCTTGATGCTATTATATCGAAACTGCAAAGTATCGAGCAGCGGATCGTTTGCAGGTACAACGTATTGTTTGTATCGACGAAATGGATTTAAATTAATATACCTTTTGGGATTGAGCCTTAAATCTTGCATCAATGCTTGTGTATGTAATAGCGTATAATTTAAATTGGCGTAGACGCTATCGTTAGCAACTAACTTTCCGAGAGTGCCTTCGCCCTTATTTATTTTTTCTACTGTGCTTGTAAAACCTTTAAAAGTATTTTCAGCTTGGTTAAGTGTTGCAGTTAAAGCAACGAGGTTTTTATTAACACCGTCGGTGGCAGTATTAATTTTAGAAAAATCTATAGTACTGGCGTTTTGCGTTAATATTTTTGCATTTAACAACACGCTATCAATCTGAAGATTATTATCAGAAATATTCCGAGTAATCACTTCCAAGTTTTTAAAAGTACCTTTTAAAGCACCTGAAGAAGCCGATATTAATTGATTTAAAGCAGCTGTAGTTTGTTTTAAACTGACGATTGTAGCTTGTAAATCGCGCAAACTATTACCTACTTCGTTATCTGGTTTTTTTAAATTGTCCGATAAATCTGTCACTATACCATTTACACCTATCGAAACTTGTTTCATGTAAGGCGCAATAACATCGGGTGTACCGACAAAAGATTGAAACAAGTTAAGTGATGTACTCTGTAAATGATCGCCTTTAACGGCGCAGTTATCTCCGTTGCAAGGTTTATCGAAAGTGATTTCAAGGGCTTTACCACCTAATGCACCATTGACAAATAAAACAGCTTTTGCATTTTTAGGAATGCCTGGATTTTGTTTTATTTGCATTGCGAGAACTGCTTTTTGTTTGTTCTCTCCAGTAAAATTAATTTCTTTCAGTGTACCAATTTGCACGCCTCTAAAATAAATAGGCGATGAAAGCGTAATTTGTTGCGCATCGTCGTAATCGGCGTAAAGCAAAATAGTTTTCTCGAAAACGTTTTCATTTTTTAAATACTTGTAACCAAAAAATACCGCAACTAATACTACTGTGGCTAATAAACCAATCTTTGCTTCGTTCGTGAGTTTCATATTTCTTTCGTTTCACCAAACCTCTACGGTTTCTTAAAAATGCTTTTTTGAAATTAATGTACAAATGTAAGGCGTAAATTCTATTCTTAACGCAGTTTAAGACGCGTGAGCTGCTAATAAATTGTATTTACGGAATTTTTTTTTAGAATCCATCAAATACCTATTTCTTAAAATGAACCCGACAACCAATTGAGCTAACTTGTTTGAACGTAACGGACTTATTGTTTAATAGTAAATTAATGGCATCCATAGCAAACGTTTACACAAAGTTGATAATAATAGGTTGGTTGCGAATTTTTTAGAGAAATTAAACTTCCCAATAAATACACGCCATCCACTGCGGCTTTAATGGCAAAGATTTTGTGAAATCTTTCGCTTCTGTCCAAATAAGTTTTTACTTTGAGTGGTGCACTGTTGAAAATTAGATAATTTGCACCGCAATACGCTAAATTAAAAATATTGAAAGTTACGTTAGCATCATGAAAATTATTACCTGTTAGGCTTTTTTGGTCTTTAGATAAAGTACTAAATAAAATATTCCCTAATGACTAAGCACTTTCTCCAAGCATTACATTTTTAAGTTGTTCGCGTGTCGTGCTCAAAATCGTAGAGTTGCGCCCTGAGTTTTTTTTGTTCTTCTAAAAGTAGGCGGCACTAAAATCATGCTGTTCGGATTACTTACTTGAGCTGTTAGTACGGAATTAAAAAGAAAAAAAGAAAGTAAAAGATTTACAAAAAGTTTCATGATTAATGGATTAAAAAAATGAAGAAAATTTGCGTTTAAACAGTAAAATGAATAAATAAATATCTAATATTTAATTGGCTCCAAAATTATTCCGTTTAAATAATTGAAGCAAATAAATTTTTCCTTTTACTTCCTTTTTACAATTGTATGACTGTTAAATTGCAATAAAGCCAATTTTTTTATTTAATCTCTCTAATTTTAATATTCCTGAATGAAACCGCTTCGCCATGATCTTGTAATAAAATCGGACCTTTATCGGCAGCACCAAAGCCTTTATATTTTTCAAACTTACTGCGCGCTACCAATGCGTCGAAAATATTACTTTTGCGCTCGTACTCCAAAACTTTAAAACCGTTTAACCAATGCTGAACAATATTATTCGGATAGACTACTATTCTGCCGTTTTGCCAATCGGTAATGCGTCTTTGAAAACGTTTTTGGAGTTTGTAGGACGGAATCAGATCGTATAAACTGGCCAGCGTTCTATTTCCGGCTGCGCCTAATTTTGCGTCAGGATGTCGCTCATCGTCTAAAAGTTGATATTCTAAACCAATGCCCGACGCACCAACAGAATCTAAAGTTTCATCTACAAAATATTTTACACCTGAATTTGCACCTTCGGTCAGTTTAAAATCGAAAGTAAGCTCGAACGCGCGATATTGTTCAGTGGTAACAATATCGTTTCCCGTTTGTGTTCCATCCGATGCTGCAACGCTCATCACGCCATCCGTAATGCGCCAACGTTTATCCGTCATTTTATTTTGATGCACACCGCGCCAACCGGTAAAATCTGTACCGTTAAAAAGCAACGTCACACCCTGCGCGCGCTCTTGAGCACTCACATTGTTGAGCAATAAATTAATTATTGGGCAATTATCGTTCGCACTGGGTTTTAAATTTTCTGTCCGAATTTTAATATTGCGCCAACGAATTTTCATACCCTCTTTCATGTCGGCATAAATGGCGTGAACTTGCAGTGCGATGAAACCCTTTGGTGTTAAATCGTCAACGAGGTTGGCGACAGGCACACCGTTTATAAAAGTGCGCATCGAATTTCCGATAGCTTCAATGCGGTATGTATTCCAATCGCGCATTTTAAATGCTTTTTTCCCTTCTAAATTAATATCAGGAATGTACAACCATTCACGCCGACCTTCATCGTAAATTCCACCCGACCAAGCGCGTGTTGTTGGATCAACTTCCATCTGATAACCATATACGCGTCCATTTTGGTAATCAAGTTTAGAAAGACTGCGAAACTGAATCCCGGAATTCATAGCGTTATCAACTTTGAGTTCTAATTCTAAAATAAAATCGCCGTAATCTTTATCGGTACATAAAAAAGAATTTTCCGTGTTAGCTACTGTATAACCCACGAGTTCACCATTTTCGACGGTAAATTTTGCGGCGCCATTTTTCTGATTCCAACCTTTTAGTGTTTTACCATCAAACAAAGATGTCCAATTTTCTTTTTGGGCATTTAAATAAATTGAAATTCCTAAAAAAGTAATCGCAAGAAAAATAATTTTTTTCATAAAATTTTTCATAAAAAATTGGTTTAAAATGAAATGCTAAATTACAATTTGATTTTGAGATAAAAGAAATCGAGTTAGAATTTTAAATTTAAAACCAAAATTATAAAAATGCTGTTCAGTTTTTAATCATTAAAATTAAATAGCATTATGAAAAAAATCGTAAGTCTGTGTGTTTGTAATATCATTTTTTTAATTGCAGTTGCGGCGCAAACTGCGCCGTTTTCCGATTGGCAAAAACTGGAAGAAAAAAATAGAGCAATTGATAAAAACGCAATGTACGTTTTAGGTTCTTGGGCATTATTAAATATGGCGTATTCCGGAATTTCTTTAAATGGCAGCGACGGCGCAACAAAAAGTTATCACCAAATGAATATTGGTTGGAACGCTGTGAACGCAACCCTCGCAGGTTTTGCGCTGTTTCATTCAGTAGCACAACCTACGGATATTACTTCTATTTTGGAAAATCATTACGGCGTACAAAAAATATTTTTATTGAATACTGGTTTGGACGTAGCGTATATGCTCGGTGGTGCATATTTGATGGAGCGCGGTAAAAATGCGACTTCGACAGATAAAACAGATCAACTAAACGGCTTTGGTAAATCGGTAATAGTGAACGGGGCTTTTTTATTCGCACTCGATTTAACGACGTATTTAATTCATAACGCACAGAATAAAAACGTTAAACCGCTGCTCGAAAGCGGTAAAATAGGTTTGAGTATTCATTTTTAATTACCCGACGCGTTGCTTTTATCAGCTTTTAATTTTTAATTCTATGTTGCGCATTGTATTTTTGCGTCTCTTTTACATTCAAATTTTTTGAAAATTAATACATAGCTATCATGTCTGAATCACAAGGTCAAAATTCATTGCAAGGAAAAGGTTGGTGCTTCTTATATCTCGTCGGTGGATTCGTTTTGTTCATCCTCCTTTGGATTTTTGTTATTTCGGGTAATAACAATGCGCTGCCATCAAATAAATAGGGAATAAGGAATAGGCAACAGGTAGTAACTAACAAGCGATAAAAAACGAACGCTCGTAGATTTTATTAATCTACGAGCGTTCGTTATTCTTATTCTCTAAAACTTATTTCCTAAACTTAATGTATATCCGTTAATGCACTCTCAGGAATAACATCTTCCGGATTTTTAGGTGCATTCGGATTGTAGTTTTTGAAAATACGCATTTTGCTTTTTTCAGCCAACAAAAGCATTGAAGGTACTAAAATTAAAGTCAGTAAAGTAGCAAAAGCTAAACCGAATATAATTGTCCAACTCAACGGTCCCCAAAATGCAACGGAATCACCTCCAAAAAATAAATGAGGGTTACCAGTTGCGAAAAGTTCTGCAAAATCAATATTTAAACCAATGGCAAGCGGAATTAAACCGAGAATAGTTGCAGTAGCCGTTAAAATTACGGGTGTCATACGTGTTCTACCCGCTTCAATAATGGCTTCTTTCAACGGCATTCCGGTGTGTAACAAAATTTCTGTAAACTCTACCATCAGAATACCGTTTCGGACGACAATTCCAGCGAGTGCAACAATACCGATACCCGTCATAATAATTGACATTTCCATCCTGAAAATAATGAAACCGAGCAATACACCAATCACTGAAAATAGAATTTCGGAAACAATGATAAGCATTTTAGAAACAGAGTTAAACTGTAAAACTAAAATCACCATAATTAAACCGATACTGGTTAGTAATGCGCCACCTAAAAATGCTGCATTTTCTTGTTGCTGCTCTTGCTCACCGCCAAATTTTACAGTCACGCCTTCGGGTGCTTTAAAACTTGTTAAGGCATTTTCCATTTGTGCAACTATAACGTTAGCGTTAAAACCAGTGAGTACATTCGATGAAAGATTGACAACGCGTTTTTGATTTTTGCGTTTTATGCCGCCGAGTGTGTTGCCGTATTTTACATCGGCGATAGAACTGAGCGGTACTTCGCGAATTTGTCCACCCATGTTCATGTCGCGATAAACTATTTTTTGGTTCAATAGCTCGTTTACATTTTCGCGTTGCGATTTAATGAGACGTAAATTAATGGGATAATCGTCTTCGGAAGTTTTAAATTTCGATACCTCTTTGCCGAATAATGCAGTTCGCATATCAGAACCGACTTGAACGGTTGAAATACCTTCTTTTAATGCTCGATCTCGATTAATACGCAATACAGCTTCTGGTTTCGTGACGTTCAAATCTGATTTTAATTCTTCAACGCCATCAATTTGTAACGAATCGAGATAACGTTTTAAACGCATGGAAGTAGCTGTAATGGCATCGAAATCGTCGCCTTGGATATCAATCGATATGGGTTTTTCAGTGGGTGGTCCACCACTTTCTTGATCCACCGAAATTTCAGTTCCAGGAATACCATGCATAGCATCGCGTATTTTTTCGAGCAATATACGCGTACTTTTTCCGTTTCGTTTGTCAAATTCAATAAAAGCAACCGATACTTTTGCTAAGTGCGGATTGGTTGCAAAGTCATTACTTGTTGGATCGGTTGCACCGATAGCTACGTTAGAAATTACAGATTCTACCAACGGATTTTTTTCGCCAATGGTAGCAAAAACGCGCTTTTCAACTTCTTTCGTAATCTGATTGGTGTATGCAACATCCGTACCAACGGGTAATTTAATATACACATAAGTATAATTCGGATCGCCTTTCGGGAAGAAGACAACACTGGGTGGAACAACTACAACGAGAATAAAACTCAAAATAAAAAGCCCGACTGTTACAATTAAAACACCGCGTGCTCTACCGTTTGTTTTCAGTAAAAAAGTCATTAAATTTGCATAACCATTTTGTACTTTAGGCCAAACTTTTTGCTGAAACGCATCGGCTGCGCCGTGAAGTACAAATTTATCGAGTAGATATAAACCGTACATTGTCAGCATGAAATTACCTACGGCTGGAAATTTTAAACCGTAACATAGAATACTGATTAAAACAAAAACACCACTCGTAGTATAAAATCCTTTAGTAAGTTTTCTGCGTTCGCGCGCATCAACGTGCGGCTTCATAAAATCGGCGGCAAAAACAGGATTTATTAAATAAGCTACCAACAACGATGAAAATAATACAACAATCATCGTTATGGGTATGTAGAACATAAACTTACCGATAACGCCTTGCCAAAATGCCAACGGAAAAAATGGTGCAAGCGTAGTCAGCGTTCCGCTTAAAACGGGTAAAAAAACTTCGCCAGCTGCAATTTTTGCGGCTGTTCTAATCGGAACTTTGCCATTATTAAAAATACGGTGTGTGTTTTCTATCACCACAATCGCGTCATCAACAACAATGCCGAGCGCGAGTAGAAACGAAAACAGAACCATAAAGTTAAGCGAGAAAAATTTGAAACCGAGCAAACCTGTAAAAATTGATGGCTCAACCAACATTGCCATACACATCGAAATCGGAACAGAAAGCGCGACGAACAAAGCGTTCGTAGTACCCATAAAAAATAATAAAATAATTGTCACTAAAATAAAACCAATCACGATAGTATTTACTAAATCGTGTAATTGCGTACGCGTTTGGCGCGCTTGTTCGCCAGTTATGACAACTTTTATTTCTGAAGGAAAAACGGTTTGCTCCAATTCGGTGCAAATGGCTTTAACTTGATCGGTAGCGTTAATTAAATTTTGACCTGAGCGTTTAATAACATTGAGCGTAATAACATTTTTGCCTTCTAAGCGGGCGTAACTATCAGCTTCTTCGTAAGTATCAACAACTTCACCGAGATCTTTTATTTTTACTTCTGCGCCATTTGCGCCACGTATTGTAATTTCACTAATCAATTCCGGATTTTTATATTCGCCCGCAATCGTAAAATTTCTTTTTAAATTACC
>JAYVNP010000113.1:0-144508 GCA_043758385.1 Saprospiraceae bacterium | reverse complement strand
CTTACAAAAAAACGAAAATTGTAACGCCAAGAGAATATTGGGAGAATCATCAATCTGAGTAAAGTGTATTACGCACAACATATAATTTGTGAAAAATGGGGCAGAAGTGCTATATTGTACTTTCAAAACTTTATTGTACATTTGTTTTTCAATCAACTGCGGTTACGGGCGGACAGTTTTTCAAAACAGCTTTCAGAATATTGAAAACGGCTTATTTTTTCAAGATATTCAACAGAGTATCAAGCCTGCCAGTAGAATGGGATTCGTTGAGTACCAAAAATATATTTTTGACTACAACATACTTCGAAGTTCTCGAAAAATCGTTTCCAGCCAACATGGTCTGCCACTATATTGGAATTTACCAAGAAAACGAATTGGTTGGAATTGCGCTTTCGCAATTTCTGAATTTAAACCAGTTAGAACCTTTTGGCAATAGAGATAAAAGCCTAATAACTGCAATAAGAAATTCTGTTTTTAAAAACCTTATTTCTCATATCCTGATTATTGGCAACAATATGCTATCTGGTCAAAATGCTTTTTGTTTTTTAGATAAAACAGATAGAATTGAAGCTTTAAAAACCTTAAAAAAGGCTTCCGGAAGATTAAAAACAATTTTTAAGGACAAAGGACTAAAAGTCCATGTTACTATTTTTAAAGATTTTGTAAATGAGGAAGCAACTGTATTTCGGCAAGCAGGTTTTCAACAATATTTTCAATTTACGACTCAACCCAGTATGGTATTTGATATTCCTAACCAATGGAAAACGGAGCAAGATTATATCAATGCCTTGTCTAAAAAATACCGTGCGCAATACAATCGGGCGAGGAAAAAATCAGAGGGCATCGAAAAGAGAAAGTTGAACTTAGAAGACATTATTAAATACGAAGATACTATTTACGATATGTATTATCATGTAGCCAAGAATGCTCATTTTAATACTTTTTTTCTTGCCAAGAACCACTTTCGAGTTTTTAAAGAATTATTGAAAGACAAATTTCTATTTTATGGATATTTCATAGAGGGGAAATTAATTGGCTTTAATACATTAATCAAAAACGGAACTACCATGGATACCTATTTTTTGGGGTATGATGAAAGCATTCAACGTGAAAAAATGGTGTACTTGAATATGCTTTACGACATGGTTGCTTATTCTATAAATAAAGGTTTTAAAGAAATTATCTTTGGTAGAACCGCTTTGGAAATTAAGAGTTCCATTGGTGCTAAACCACAAGAAATGTACGGTTTTGCAAAACACAGCAATTTGCTTGCTGACCTTATATTTGAAAAAGCGTTTAATTACCTGGAGCCAAAAGTAGTTTGGCAACAACGAAACCCTTTTAATTAAGTTGATGAATGTTTTTGCGGTTACGACATATTTGACAACTACAATTGTTTCAATATTTATAGACGAACCGACATTGTCAAAGACCTGAAGAATTATCCGACACACTTATCAAAAGTTTTTGACTTTAAAACGGAATAAACTAAGCGACCGATAAAAAACGGCAAGTAACATAGTGTTTGGCGTTATTGAGGGACGATGTAACGTTATTTTCAGTAACATCACTGCTTCAGGTCGAGCTTATATAACTTTCAATTTTTTGCAACTTATTTTGTGTATTTGTATTTCAATTGGCAATGGTCACGAGCTTATGTTTTTTAAATTCTCCACCTATACAAAGCCCACAAGGTGAAGATGCAACGCGCGCCGTTTTAAAAAATACATTTGGCTATGGTGCCAGTTAAATGCGCCGTTTTGCCATTATTAAAAAACAAAGAAGAACTCACGGAAGCAGCAGAAAAAGATTTGCAACAGACTTAAACTTGCTTCCCAGTGTCAGTACGATGAAAAAGATGCCATTGGTCGCTGTTATCGCCGTCAGGATGTTATCGGCACTTCGTTCTATGTCACCGTTGATTTCGAAACATTAGAAAATAATACTGTCATTTTGCGAGACCGCGATACGTTGAAACAAGAACGTATCTCAATTGATGCTATTGAAGCGCGTTGTTCAATTGTGCGATATGAAATTATTATTAGAAAAGTTGTAACTTGCGCATGAATCCTCTAAAAATTAAAATTTTGGCAAAGAAAGAACCGGGTATAGTTAAAGATTTTGAATGGAATCTGGGTGAGAAAGACAAAAGAGGTCTTGAAAAGAAAATTGAAAAAGGCATTGTCATTGGTATTATTCCAGCGAGTAATAAAGAAGCAGAAGTGATGGAACACCTCGACGAATTGGAATTTTTGGCTGAAACGGCAGGTGTTGAAAGTGTTAAACGTTTCACGCAACGTTTGGAGCAACCTAATACTTTAACGTATCTCGGAAAAGGGAAGCTGGAGGAAGTTGGGCAATACATTCGGTCGCATGAAGAAATAACGGTGGCTATTTTCGACGACGATCTTTCGCCCAAACAATTACACGCTATTGAAGAAGTTTTTAAAGTAAAAGTTTTAGATCGTTCAGGTCTGATTCTCGATATTTTTGCACAACGCGCCAAAACGGCACAAGCGCGTGCGCAAGTTGATTTAGCACAAATGCAGTATATGCTGCCGCGCTTGCGCGGTTTATGGACGCACTTAGAGCGTCAGCGTGGTGGTGTAGGAATGCGTGGACCGGGCGAAAAAGAAATTGAAACGGATCGTCGTATTGTGCGCGATAGAATTACTTTTTTAAAAGAAGGATTGAAAGATATTGAAAAACAATCGGCGACGCAACGCAAACAGCGTGGCGAATTTATTCGGGTGGCATTAGTGGGTTATACAAACGCGGGTAAATCAACGTTGATGAACGCGCTGTCGAAATCGGATGTGTTTGCTGAAAATAAACTTTTCGCTACTTTAGATACTACAGTGCGCAAAGTGGTGTTTGAGTCTATGCCGTTTTTGCTTTCCGATACCGTCGGATTCATTCGTAAATTACCGGTTCATTTAGTAGAAAGTTTTAAAAGCACACTCGACGAAACGCGCGAGAGCGATATACTTTTGCACGTTGTTGATATGTCACATCCTCAATATGAAGATCAGATTAAAGCCGTAAAAAGCACTTTAAAAGAACTCGGCGTTGACGAAAAACCGACGCTCATTGTTTTTAATAAACTCGACGCATTCAGAGAAAAATATTTTGATCAGTTGCTCGATGCCGAAACGCAAAAATTGGTAGAAGCCGAAGTTTTAGAAAAAATGGCACAAACGTATGGTGATTGTGTTTTTATATCGGCGCAAAACAAAGAAGGATTTGAAGTGCTGAAAGAAAAATTAACTTTACTGATTAAACAACAGTACGCTATTCGTTTTCCGCATCAAGCACCGATGTATGGTTAAAATAGTTTCGAGATATTTAGCGCTGTCAAACTTTCAAAATGATAAGGAAAAGTAAAATCCAAGAATTATATGGTAAAGTTGTTAGGGCACTTGAGCCTGAAATGAATGCACTATGTTGTGAGCAATAAAAAAATATTTGTTGACAGTTCAATTTTAGAATCTACGAGTTCTATTTCGGATTTTAAATTAGCCTTTTCATAAAATCTGATTAATAATTTTACGCCTCTTTTCTCCAAATTTTTTAATAAAGGCTAATTTTTAAATTTTATTTCATAGATTGTGACCGATTTAAAATTCAGTTTTCAATAAAAAAATTTCAATTCTATGAAAAATAAAAATTTAGTCAGCCTTACGATGGCTGGCGTTATTTTAGTGCTTTCTTTTACTGGTTTATGGCTTTTTGCTATAAGTCATAACCACGTTACTTCAGGTATTCATTTAACTTTTGGCGTTGCTTTTGTTTTTGTAGCGCTGTATCACATCAGAAACAACTGGGGTTCATTAAAAAAATATAGTGCTGCAACTACCGTTGAACCAAATACTTCTACAAGAAAAATACCCCGTGAATTATCTTGGGCGAGCGGTATAGTCTTTGCTTTTTTAGTCTCGGCGTATTACGAAATTCCGCCACTCGGTAGTTTGGATCAAGCAAGTGATGGTTTACGCGGACTTTGGCAAAAACCACCCGTAAGCAAAAGAAAGAATTTTACAGAAATAGAAACACAAAAAACTTTGGAAGGTAAAGGCATTACATTACAATTTGAGAAAAGTAAATCAGCACAATTACCCCTCGTCACAGTTTCGTTGATTGATTCGAGTAAACAATTTATAGAAGCACCATTTGTACCATCAAAAATATTAGCCGTTGAGGCTGGAACGAAAGATGTTGCTGAAGCTATTCGCGAACATGAAACCAAAGAAATTGCAAACCCTTCAACCCTGCTAAAAAATTTTCCGGAAACTACGCCTACTGATGATTTTATTCTTCACTCAAAAATTTCGCGTATAGAAAATTCTCATTTAATGATTGAAGTGAAAGACGGCGATAAAACTCTAGCGTATGACGTGCCACTTTCAAAAAATTCAAATGCTTATAAAGTTGAAACAGAAAAAGGCAGTCCGTATAAAAAAATAATTGTTACACTCGATTAAAAATTATTAAAAACTTAAGTGTATTAAAGTTTTCTTAAAGTCGGTTACTAAAATGTTTTTTTGGGTTATTTTATCGTCTGTATTTCATTAAATTTGTAAAATTATTCGCTTTAACTTTGTTTATCGAAAATAAAATATCTCAATAATTAGTTAATTCGCGTCTTAAAGATTGGTAATTACATTTGCGTTTGTATTTTTATTCCATAAAATAAATTATGCTCAATCTATCGCGTAGAAAGTTTTTAGGCAGTGCTGCTTTAGCTGCTGCGTCGCCTTCATTGCTTCCTTTTTCACATCTGCTGAAAGAGAAATTAGTAGGCGTACAATTATATAGTGTACGTGACACAATAAATGACGACACTGAAGGAACTATTCAATCGCTCGCGAAAATTGGTTTTAATTACGTAGAAGGTTTTGGGTATAACAACGGTAAAATTTTTGGTAAAACACCGACAGAATTTCGCAAAATTTTGAAAGAATATGAAATGAAAATGCCCTCAGCGCATTTTGGGTTAACCACTGCTAAGCATTATGATTATGTAAAAAAAGATTTCACAGACGATTTTAAAAAAGCGGTTGAAGATGCTTTGAAAATGGGGCAACGATATTTTATAAATCCTTGGACGGATGATAAAGATCGTAAAACTTTGGACGGTTTTAAAAATTATTGCGAGTTTTTAAATAAAGTAGGTGAGTATTGCAACACACAAGCTATTCGTTTTGGTTATCACAATCATTGGTTTGAGTTCGATAAGTTGGAAACAGAAGTTATGTACGATTATATGCTCAAGACACTTACACCTGAAAACGTAACTTTTGAGCTTGATATTTGTTGGTCAACGTATGCTAAACGCCAACCCGTAGATTTATTTAAATCTAACCCAGGCAGATTTGAGCTCCTGCACTTGAAAGATCTTTCGCAAGAAAACGATAAAGAGACAGTAATACTCGGTCAAGGAAAAGTTGATTTCGACACAACTTTGGAAAACATGAGAAAAGGCGGTGCAAAAATGCTTATTTTAGAATTAGAGCACTATGAAAAAACGCCCATTGAAGATTTAAAAGTGTGTTATAAGAACATAAAAAAATTACTTAAGCCTTATGAAAAATAGTTTAAATCGTTGAACAATTAACTAAGTTTTTTCCTTAAGTTACTATTCATCCAAATTAAATTTTTCATTGACTCATTATTCTAAACTAATAATATTATGACTGTTTCAAGACGCGAAGCCATAAAAAGAGCTGCCATGTTTTTTGGCTCTACACTATTTCTACCTGATGTCTTAAAAGCGTGGGAGTCGCCAGGAATTTTAAATAAATCGGTTCGATTCAGTACTGATCAATCTGCGATTATTGCTCAAGTTGCCGACCTAATTGTACCAACCACCTCTACGCCAGGTGCAAAAGCTGCTGGTGTACCCGCATTTATTCAAAAAATGGTAGCAGATTGTACGCCGCAAAAAGATCAAGAAATATTTTTTAAAGGTTTAGCCAAATTAGACAGTGATAGCGTTGAAAAATTCGATAAAAACTTTTTGGATTGTTCAAACGATCAGCAAATTACTATGCTTAAATTAGCTGAAACGGACGCACAAACAAACGATAAGAAATTTAAACCAGGCGAACACTTTTTCAAGACTATGAAAAATTTGACGGTTTTCGGTTATTTCACTTCTGAAATTGGTGCTACACAAGCGTTGCGTTACGAACCTGTACCAGGAAGATACGACGGTGATGTGCCTTATAAAAAAGGTGAAAAAGCTTGGGCAGAATAATACAAGTGAAGCTGTTTAGAAATGAAAAAATCAAAAAAAATTCGCGATTCATTCATTTATAATTTCTTCAAAAATTTATCACTTCATTTTTTAATTCCTTCATTATCAATCTTATTATGTTAGTACGTTCTGCTTTATTTTTTCTTTTAATTGGTTTAGGCTTTACAGTGAGTGCACAAGATGCAAAAAAAACAATTCCGGAAGGAATTAATGCTTTATTGCAAAAACACACTTGCTATACGTGCCACAAAATCAATAAAAAAATGATTGGACCTTCTTGGGAAGATGTAGCAACAAAAAAATATTCAACTAAACAGTTTGCAGCTTTAGTGGCTAAACCTAAACCTGAAAATTGGGAAGGTTATCCGGCTATGGCGGCTTTACCAACTGTGCCTAAAGCCGATTTAGCTAAAATCGCGACTTGGGTAAATTCTCTTTCAAATTAGTTGATAGTTAAATAGTTGTCCGTTGATGTTTTATACTTTACATCTGACAACTATCTACTATCAACCATCAATTAAACTATCAACTAAATAAATATGGATTTTACAAGTAGCGAAAGCCTTAAAAAAAGAACTTATGATGCCATTGTGGTTGGTTCGGGCGTTTCTGGCGGTTGGGCAGCTAAAGAGCTCACCGAAAAGGGATTAAAAGTATTGATGCTCGAACGCGGTAATGCTTTAGAACACATAACAGGTTATGCTGAAACTAATAAAGATCCATGGGAATATGAGCACCGCGATAGATTAACTACGGATCAAAAAGAAACGCATCAATTTTTGTCGCGAGATTATCCTTATAATGGTCATAATGCTAAATTTTGGTTTAAAGATGCTGATGCGCCTTACGCTGAAAAAAAACGTTTCGATTGGTTCAGACCAAATATTGTGGGTGGTAAATCCATCATGTGGGGTCGTCAATCGTATCGTCATTCGGATATAGATTTTGAAGCAAACCTTAAAGATGGCATTGCCATAGATTGGCCTATTCGATATGCTGACATGAAACCTTGGTACGATTATGTTGAAAAATTTGCTGGCATTTCTGGTGAAAATTTAAATTTACCGCAATATCCTGATGGGCAATTATTACCGCCAATGCCTTTAAACGTTGTCGAAAAATATATTAAGCAAGGTATTGAAACTAAATATACAGGTCGAAACGTTACAATCGGTCGTGTTGCAAACCTTACAGAAAATCTTAACGGCAGAAGCCATTGTAATTACCGCAACATGTGCGCGCGTGGTTGTCCGTTTAGCGCATATTTTAGTACGCAATCTACAACTTTGCCACCCGCTATGGCTACTGGTCGTTTAACGGTTCAACCAAATTCTATCGTTTCAGAAATTGTTTACGATGCCAAAAAAGGAAAAGCAAGTGGCGTAAAAGTAATTAACTCTTTAACAAAAGAAGTTACTGAATACAAAGCTAAAATTATTTTTGTAAATGGTGGTGCTATATGGTCAACCGCATTGATGTTGCAATCAGTGTCACCACAATTTCCGAATGGTTTGGGTAATAGTTCGGGCGTTTTAGGAAAGTATTTAATGGATCACCATTTTAGAACTGGTGCAAGCGGTGAAGTTGAAGGATTTGATGATAAATATACGTACGGTCGCAGACCAAACGGAACATATATTCCGCGTTACAGAAATATTGGTAGCGATAAGCGCGATTATTTACGCGGTTTTGGTTATCAAGGTGGTGCAAGTCGCGAAGGTTGGCATCGTGTAGTCGCTGAACTTGGTTTTGGTGAAGATATGAAAAATCGTGCAACGGAGCCCGGTAAATGGAACTTTGGTATGACAGGCTTTGGTGAATGTTTGCCTTACGAAGCGAATCACATGATGTTAGACTATAATAAAAAAGATGCCTGGGGATTACCAACCGTTGTTTTTGATGCAGAATTTAGAGAAAACGAAAAAGCAATGCGCAAAGACATGATGAATGATGCTGCTGAAATGTTAGAAGCAGCGGGTTTAAAAAATGTGCATACTTACGATGCAGGTTCTTGGCCCGGCATGGCAATTCACGAAATGGGAACGGCGCGTATGGGTCATTCTGTTAAAGATTCTATTTTGAATAAATGGAATCAGGTGCATGAATGCAAAAATGTGTTTATGACGGATGGAGCTGCAATGACTTCTGCATCCTGCGTAAATCCATCTCTGACTTACATGGCAATGACGGCGCGTGCAGCTGATTACGCAGTGAGCGAATTGAAAAAAGGAAATCTGTAAAATAATAGATACTTCAAATTTTTTGCAGTATTTATTTTGCTAAAATTAAAGACTTTGAAGGATCGTTTAGATTTCTTCAAAGTCTTTTTTATTTGTTCAACAAAGCATTTTTATTTTTAAGTATTGTGATTACCACTAACAAATGTTCACTTATAGACACGCTGATGAACATTTTAGCTTTAGCTAAATACAGTTTATTCACAATTTACATTTTGCTTACTGCATTTCAGCTTTTATTTTTTGGCTTTTGAGTCCAGCTTTTCGTGCAAATTCTTTTCCGCTGTCTGTAAAAATAATTTCGCGCGAAGAATTTATGAGTAATCCACCCTCTTTAGTACTACCATATTTTATCACATCGCTTAAACTGCCACCTTGCGCACCAACTCCTGGCACTAAAAAAAAATAGTCGGGCGCAATAGTTCGTAATTCTTGTAATTTTTCGGCACGCGTAGCACCTACTACAAACATTAAATTATCTGCACTCCCCCACTCCATTGTTTTTTGCATCACACGTTTATACAAGTCGTTTGGCAATTCAAAATCAGCTGCACCTACATTCGATGTAAGCGCCAAAACTATTGTAAATTTATCAGTGTATTCTAAAAACGGACGGATGGAATCTTCGCCCATATATGGTGCAACCGTTATAGCGTCACAATTCAGCGTTTCAAAAAATGCTTTAGCATATTGTTTCGATGTATTACCGATATCGCCGCGTTTAGCATCGGCAATAATAAAATGCGATGAGCTGATATACTCAATCGTTTCTTGCATAGCTCTCCAACCTTGTACTCCTTGAGATTCGTAAAACGCGGTATTAATTTTATAAGCTACACAGTGTTCACGCGTGGCATCAATAATAGCTTTGTTGAATAAAAATTGGGGATTTTTATTCTTTAAAAGATGCGCAGGTAGTTTTTCTATATCAGAATCGAGCCCGACGCATAAAAAGCTTTTTTTCGCGCGAATGGTTTGAATAAGTTGTGAGCGATTCATAGAATTTAGTTAAAATTGACAGTTGTTTTCAAGTATTTTTCTGTCAACAATCAACTGTCAACTAATTTAATGCTACTACCGATTTAATTTCCGGAATGCGCGCTTTAACCGATTGTTCAACACCTGCTTTCATTGTCATCGAACTCATGTGACAGCCGATACAATTACCAATCCAACGCAATTGCAGAATCATATCGTCAGTGATATCAACAATCTCAACATTTCCGCCGTCAACAGCTAAGTAAGGACGAATTTCTTCGATCGCTTCATTAGCACGCACTAGCAAACCTGCTTTGAATGCAGAATTGTCATTTAATATGATTGGCTCTTGATTAAAAGCAAATTGATCGTAACTGATATGAGAACTTTGGCTGGTCATAACTTAATTATTTAGAAACATAACAAAGTTAGTATAACTTAGTTCATTGGAATGAATCTAATAAAAAATAAAATAAACTCTTCAAGCTTTTCTGCACTTTGAATTTTCCAATTGCTTTTTGCCAATTACTTTTGCTAATTGCTTTTAGCTAATTGCAAATTTCATTTTGCTACTCCCCCATCAATTCTTTAATTTTATTCGCTAAATCTTCACCGCGCAAATTTTGTGCAATAATTACGCCTTGTTTGTCAATCAACATTGTTCTTGGAATACTTTGTACGCCATACGCGCGCGCAGCAGCATTGCTCCAATATTGCAAATCGCTGACGTGATTACTCCAAAGCAAACCGTCATCGTGAATAGCTTTAATCCAAGGTGCTTTATCTCTATCAAGACTGACAGAAAAAACTTCAAAACCTTTATCGTGATATTTTTTATAAAGATTTACAACATTCGGATTTTCTTTTCTGCACGGACCACACCAACTCGCCCAAAAATCGAGCAAAACGTATTTACCTTTCAGATCGCTCAATTTTCTAACCACACCAGCTGTATCGGTTTGCGCAATTTCAGGTGCTGGCATATCAATCATTTGAGCGCGCATTGTAGTAATTGTATTTGAAAGCGACAAGGCAAAATCGGATTGATCTTGTGTAAAATCTTTCAAATACTGCTCACCATAAGGAATTAATAAAGAACTGTTGCGCTCCATACACGCTAAAACCACACCACTCAATGCAAATTTATACGCATTGCTTTTCGATGAAAATTTATTTAATACGGCATCGAAATACGTTTTTTGTTTCTTTTTATCAATTTGTAGTTCGGGCATTGTAATCACCGAAGCGTAATTTCTGACAGCACCAACCAATAAAGGGATATGATTATAAGATGTATCCGCTAAATTGGCGTGTTGAAAATATGCGCTACCGAAATAATCAATTTCGTCGGAATACTTTATTTTTTGCGGATCATTTTGAAAACTGGTGTACGTATCAATAGAAATTATTTTATGCAAAATGGGATTTTCTTTTTTCAAAGAATCTAAAAAAGCTAATTTTGCAACATCGCATTGTTTTAAAGCAGCTTCGTTAGCAGTTCTTTGAGCAACATCGTTGTAATTTGTTTTGTAAGCATTCGATAGCGAATAAGTTTGTAATTTCAACGCATTCGATCTGGCTTGCGCCTTGTCGTAATTAGAATTTATTTTAGAATCTTTAACTTCTGCTGCAGACATATCGAAACAAGGTCCTGTAAGTTTTACTGTGTTCTCAGTTCCAAGAATTAATATCTTCAATCGTTTAACATCATCATTCACGCCCAATGCAAAAAAAGCGGGTGCACTAAGCTGCTTGAACGAAAAAGTTACAACACCATCGCCATTTACTACACCTTTTGCATAAGGTGTTTGCGTTAAACCTGTGATTTCAAAAAGCGTGAAAGAATCTACTTTAGAACAATTATCGAATGTACAAGTGACGGTTACAGTTTTATCCGATTTTTGTAAATTTAGTTTCTGAGCAGTTAGGCTCAGACTGTTAACTAAAATAAAAAAGGGAAGTACGAGACTATTAATTACGAAACTTAATTTCATGTTGAAAGCTATTTTATAAGATGCAAATTTAAGGGCAAGAATTTAAAAGCAAAGAAGAATTATTTTAGACTTGCTCAATACAATGTTAAAGCGTAATTTTAGTTCAAATATTTTCTGATTAGAAAAAAATTTCAATTATTTTTTTGTGAATTAAAATATTTTTTAAAAATATTACAAACCTGACGTAATTTAGTTTCAGATTGAAAAAAATATCAAAATCAAAATTTTTTTAATCCAAAATTTAGACCCATATTTTAAACTCAGCAAATTATTATGCACAATTTTCTACAAAAAATATTCTTCGTTCTAACTTTATTAATGCTCTCGAAAACAATTTCGGCGCAAAAACTTACTATTTCTGAACCGATAAAAATTTTTAATGCCGAAAGCTATGCGCTTTCACCCAAAATTAACGACCGCTTCTTATTTTTTTATTGGCATGAAGAACTTTTGACCGTAAACGCATTAGATAATAATTTGCGCAATGTTTGGCAGAAAGAAATTAATGTTGAAAAAAAATATGACGTTAAAATTCTCGATGTGATTCCGAATAAAATCTCGTTTAATGTTATAGCGCGAATGCGAAAGCGGGGCAATACTTACATAAAAGTTTTAAAATTTGATGGTCAAGCTAAATTATTAGATTCATCTACCGTTTGTACTTGGAAAGATGGATTGAATGAATCGGAAACAGAACTTTTTATTTCGGATGATAAGCGGGTTGTAGTAGCTTTTAATCCAAATTTTTACAAAGAAAATATTTCCTGTGCCTTCAGTTTAGATTCGCTTAAACCTATTTGGGCAATTAAATGGAAATCAAAAAACCACGAATTTGACGAAAATTTCCAACAATGGCTCGTTACAAATGATGGTAAAACTTTTTTTTTCACCGATGAAAATTCGCCTTCTAAAAAAGCGCGACAATTCGACGTTTTAGAATTTAATAATAATCAAACCGTTTCTGATTTTAAAATAAATACCGGTGAAATTATTGTAAACAATACTTTGTTTACTTTCGATAATAAAAATAAAAAATTAATTTCAGTTGGTTGTTACGCCAATAAAAATAATGGGCGCAACAATGGCACTTTTTTTCTTTCAATTCCTGAAAACAATACGACACAAGCGCGTTGGCAAATTACACCTTTCACCGATGAGTTTGTCACATCTTATACAGGAAAAAAAGTAACGGATAATAAAGGAATTGACGATTTAAAAGTGCAGCGTATCATTAATCGCTCGGATGGCGGTGTTTTAGCTTTTGTTGAAAAAACGCGCATAACAGCAAGAGCAACTGCTGGCTCTTATAATACAAACACAGTTATCAGAAACGGAAAAACTTACGATTACTATTTCGATAATTTATTTTCCATTGCACTCGATAGTGCAGGTGCAAAAGAATGGTCTCAGGTATATGTAAAACATCAAGTTTCGCAAGATGATGATGCGAGATTCTCATCTTTCTTTTCAATGCGTTCGCCAAGTTCCATACGATTAATTTTTAACGAAGAAGTTGAACGAAACACCAATGTTTATGAATTTATAATTAAAAACGGTGGCGAAGTTGATCGTCATGTTGTTTTGAATACAGAAGCAAAAGATATCTATTTACGCATTTGCGATGCTGTTCAAATAAGTTCAAACGAAATTTTAATTCCGAGTGAAGACAACAAAAATATTAAATTGGTGAAAATTACATGGTAGATTTTTTTATTAAACTATGTGTTCGGCAATACTTCTTATAGTTTTGGAGTCGCCCATTGTATAATAATGTAAACAAGGCACACCAAATTTTTTAAGTTCTTTCGATTGCATAGTGCACCACTCAATACCAATTTGTTTTAGTGTTGCTTCATCTTTCGCATTGTTTAACGATTTAACTAAATCGGAAGGTAAGTCAATAAAAAATAATCGCGGAATAGAAGTAAGCTGGTATTTTTTAGTGATGGGTTTTAAACCCGGCACAATTGGAACAGTTATTCCTGCATCGCGACAGGCTTTAACAAAATTAAAATAGTGCTGATTATCGAAAAACATTTGCGTAACAATATAGTGCGCACCGGCTTCCACTTTCTTTTTTACGTATTCAATATCAACTTCCAAATTAGGTGATTCAAAATGTTTTTCAGGATAACCCGCTACACCAATACAAAACTCTGTTTTTTCGCCATTCTGAATAGCTGGATCAAGATATTTTCCACTGTTCATATCGTGAACTTGTTCAACTAAATCGAGCGCAAAAGCGTGACCTTGCGAATGCGGCGTGAATTTATCTTCAAATCTTTCAGCATCGCCGCGCAAAGCTAAAACGTTGTTAATGTTCAAAAAATTAAGATCAATGAGTGCATTTTCAGTTTCTTCTTTCGTAAATCCACCACAAATTAAATGCGGTACAGCATCAACGCCGTATCGGTGCATAATGGCTGCGCAAATTCCTACAGTGCCGGGACGTTTGCGAATGGCAGTTTTTTCGTAATAACCCGACGTTTGTTTTCTGTAAACGTACTCTTCTCTATGATACGTAACGTCAACAAACGGTGGTTTAAATTCCATCAACGGATCGAGCGTATCGAAGATAGCCTTCATAGAACCACCTTTCAGCGGCGGTAAAACTTCAAATGTGATAAGTGTTTTATCTTTTGCGGCTTCAAAATAATCAGTAACTTTCATAAACAACAAACAATCTTTTTCTAAAAAATGTTTGCAAAAGTACAATCATTTAAAATTGAAAAATTACAAATTGAGATAAAATAATAATTTTTAAACCACATTCAATTAACTTGTGTTTAATCTTGAGAAAGGCTGACTAAATTTGCAAATCAAATGCGTTTAAAAGTTTCTGATTAGAGCAACTTTTTTGAGTGTCATTTTTTTGATCATTTTTTTTGCTTCTTAATTTTTAATCCTTAATTGATTTGGCAGGTATTTATCTTCATATTCCATTTTGTAAAAAAGCGTGTAATTACTGTAATTTTCATTTTTCAACAAATTTGAAAACGAAAACAGAATTAGTGCGTGCCATCAAGAAAGAATTAATTCTTAACGTTGATTATTTACAAAATCAGAACATAGAAACCATTTATTTCGGCGGTGGTACACCGTCAGTGCTTTCAGCCGATGAACTGAACGAACTTATTACTATCATTAAAACATGTTACAACGCAAAAGCCGTAAAAGAAATTACCATTGAAGCTAATCCAGACGATTTAACACCTGACTACCTGAAAAGTATTTATGATACACCTATTAATAGGCTGAGTATTGGCGTACAA
Organism: Saprospiraceae bacterium; assembly: GCA_043758385.1. Taxonomy (GTDB): domain Bacteria; phylum Bacteroidota; class Bacteroidia; order Chitinophagales; family Saprospiraceae; genus JAAFJT01. The sequence continues at coordinate 129,771 of JAYVNP010000113.1, read as the reverse complement.
TCGTTCAGAGAAAAAGATTTAAAATGGATGAATCGCGCGCACAATGCACAGCAAGCGCATAATTGCATAAACGACGCGCTTAAAGTAGGGTTCAAACATTTATCCGTTGATTTAATTTATGGATTACCTGAAAGTACAAGCCTCGATTGGATTCAAAATTTGGAAACACTTGCGCAATTCGATGTTGAACACGCGAGTTGCTACGCGCTGACTGTTGAAGGAAATACAGCTTTACACTATGCCATCGAAAATAAAAAGCTACCGCCCATAAAAGACGAAACTATGGTGCGCGATTTCAATATACTGATGCAATTTATGTCTGAACATGGGTTTGAGCAATATGAAATTTCTAGTTTTGCCCGTAATGGTTCTTACGCAAAACACAATTCAAATTATTGGTTAGGCGCGTGGTATTTAGGCGTTGGTCCGTCAGCGCATTCTTTCAATAGTACAAGTCGCCAATGGAATGGAGCGAATAACGCGTCGTACATAAAAAGTTTGAACGAAGATATTCTGCCTTTTTTAAAAGAAGAATTGACAATGGCAAATAAATATAACGAGTATGTAATGACGCGGATGAGAACACGTTGGGGTTGTACCGAAAATGAAATTTTAGAAAAATTTGGCAAAGAGATTTTAGTGCATTTTAGAAAAAATATTTCTAACTACGTTTCAAATGGATGGATAAAAAAAGATTTAGAAATTTTTAAACTGACAAATACGGGTAAACTTCACGCCGATTTAATTGCCTCTGAATTATTTATTTAACTGCTGTTGCGCAAGGCGCATACACGTTACGTAACATCTGTTAATTAATTACAACACCCATTGTTTGCGCAATTGAAAGTAACTCGATAATTTAAACTCGAGTCAACTTGAGTTGTATAACTCGCACTGTTTGCACCATTAATATTTAACCACGTAGAACTGCTTGAAGATTTACTTTGCCATTGCAATTGGCAATCGGCACGAGAATTTGTAACAACGGCGTTCAGATTAATATTACCACCCATGCAAACGCTGTTTGAACCAGCATTATTGATTGAAACCGTAGGACATGGGACAAAACCAAAATCTAAAGTATGGTTGTTTTCACCCCAATTACCCGTTGTGTAAATAATTGTAGGAATGTTTGAAACTAAAACAGCATCGTTATTAGAAATAGTATTACCTGCATTTACACCAGCAATACCGCCAGAAGTTACAGAAAGTAAAGCTAAATTATTGGCACTTGCGTCAGTTCCTAAATTTTCGACAGTAATTTTATAAGTAGTGTTTGGTTTTAATGCTGAGATTGCGACCGATGAAAAATAATAATTGCCGTTAACATCGGTAGTAGTAGTTGAAATAAGCGAATTATTATTATCGTATAGTTTAACAATAGCTCCAACTATTGCAGGTTCATCAGCATCTTGAACACCATTACTGTTCGTATCTTTCCAAACGCGATTTCCAATTTCAATCGGCGGTGGTGCGCAAATTAAAGTTGTTCCACCAAGACCACTCGCTTTTCCAATGTTGTTATTAAAACCGTTATAAATAAGTGTATTATGATCTTGTTTACCAGTTAAATTTTGCATCCATCTGAAACCACCAGAATACAAAGTATTATTCGTAGCATCTACGGCACTAAAAACAACAGTGCCTGAACCTGGCAAAAGCGACAATGAACCCATACTCAACAACTGATGAAAATACAATTCTTGGTCGTAATAATATAAACCACCACCTGGACCTTTGTTATTTCCAGCACCGTTTGTCGTTATTCCATTCGATGTACCATTATTTTCTAAAGTCCAAGTTGTTCCGTTGGGTTGTGCGCGCAAAATATGTCCACCTGCTACTGTTGATTTGCTAAATTGCTGCGCTTTTGTGGGCCAATAATTATTATTGCCAAATAAATTACCCATTCTATCCATCACATCAACTACCATTGAACCATCTACGTCAAATTCAATAGCAGAAAGTTGCGGTTGCGGATGTTCAACATAACTGTTAGAAATGCGGTATTTGGCAGAATCTTTTGAACTTAACCACGGATACCAACTCACTATATCAGGTGTTTCAGTATCTGGAAATCCACGCCGATAACTAAACGGAATAGTTAGAACTTTAGTAAATACACCGCTTGTTGTATTTACCCGATAAACTAATCCGTTCAGATCTGAAATTTTATTGGAAGTTTCAGCCGTTGAAGTTATACCGACGTATAAATCGCCGCGATAAAATTTTAAAGCAAACGGATAACCATCTCCGTTCGGACAATCGGTGAGCGGTATATCAAACGTTGAAACATCTGCCGCAGTGGGCGTTCTTGCCGGATTATCAATAAAAATTTTATGAATTTTTTTCTGGAAAAGGTTCGTTACGAACAGGTATTTGCCGTCATCTGAAAGCGCAATGGCACCGATGCCAGATTTCCCAACCAATAAAAAAGTGAGTGAATCGTATGATGGAGAATATTTATTGGCAGGTAAATCGTTGTGCGTGTCATTTCCGACATTAATTCCGATATTTGATAGTTTTACAAAAGTGCTAACAATATTCGTGTTTTTGTCTACTTTATAGATTGCCGAAATGCCTGAAGGACCGAAACCTGAGTATCTCTTTAAAAATGCAGATGCAAACAAAAATTGAGATTCGCGTTGGTATGCAATACCCCACGTTGTTCCAATCTGACTATTAACGGCGACAGCCGTCATAGAAGGCGGAAATTCTACGTTCGAGCTATATTTAAAACCAACAAGTACCGGATCTGATTTTGAATTTGATCCAGTTTTCAAAGCATCGCCATTAACATAGCAGGGCGTGAACATAAAAGGATCGGTAGTTTCGCAATAATTTTGAGGATAGTTTAATGCGAAATTTACATTTGTTTTACCACCCGATACAAATTGAACAGAAGAATTATTATTGCTTCCGTGAAACGAAGTAAAATCTGAGGCAGTAAAATTTGTAAATTCTATTCTGAAAAAACCCGCGCCTGTTGTGAGTGTATAATTTCCTTTACTATCAGTTATAGTACTATTAACTGAAATGTTAGCAGCATTGTATGCCGTAACAGTTACACCGCTTGCACCAACTTCTTTGTAGGTTGCCGTTGTGTCGAAAACACCATTGGAATTAAAATCTCGGAAGACAAAACCCGATACAGTTTGACTTTTTATCGAACCGCTTAACCCGAAAAAAATTAAAATGATAAGGTATTTGTAGCGCATTATAAAAAGTGATTTACTAAAATCCGTCGCATAGCAAAACATAAAATTGCAAATTCAATGCCATTATGCCAAATATAGAAAAACCATTGATTATACTTAAAAAAATGTTCTAAAACTTTACACATAACTACCTTAAAATTTGATTTTATGAAAAACTCTATTACTTTTACAAAAAATTTATGGCAAGTTATTTGCATATTTATTTTAGTAAATTGTAGAGAGAAATTTTAGTAACTAACGATTCAACAAAGCAGTTAATGAAGACGAAAGCAGTATTTTGGGCAAAAAACAGCGAAGAAAAGCGTATGCTTTTCGCAATGCAACTCCATCCAGATTCAAACTCTGTAGAATCATGGATTTTTCCGGAGGAAATTACGACACCCGAGTTTGTACAATTGATGAATGAAAAATGGCGCGACAACCACGAAGTGGCATTTCCTGAAGGATTTCATCACGATTCTGAAGAACTTAGCGTTGTGAAAGGCTTACTTTCACCTGAATTAAAACCAGAAAACCCTGAATTAATTTCGCGTTTACAAGCCGAATGGCATTTTACAGTGCTATCCGCTAAGTTACACGAAGCATACAAATCAGAACTTGCTGATATTGCCGACAAAGTCAACAACATGACTAAATACAGCGGTGCGCTGTGGGATTCGCTCAAAAATTTTTGGTCAAAAGTTCAAGAAAATGTACGTGATAAAAATTTGTCGCGTGAGCATTCCGATCAATTGCGCGAAATTACCAACGGACTTTTCACACACATGAAAGATGCACGTACTGCACTTTCCGGCGAATTTGAAGAGAAGAGTAAAGTCGCTTATGTGGCTCTCACTGCAAAATTAGATGATATTGAAATCAAGATACAAGAAAATGTTTTGCGTTTTCCCCAAATATTTGATATGTTGCGTCAGACACAAAGTTTCTATAAGGAACAAAAAATGACGAAAGATCATGGTAACCAAGTTTGGGACAGATTAGACGGTTTGTTCAAAAAAATTAAACAAACTAAATTTGGTGTCGCCGAAAGCACTAACACGTCGGAGCGTTTAGAAAACCGCATGGAAGGTTTAGCAGGCGTGATTCAGAAAATGCAACAAGGTCTTCAACGCGATAAACAAGATTTAGTGTACGAACAAAAACGTGCCGATCAATCGCAAGGTCAACTCGAACAACAAATTCGCCAAGCTAAAATCAGCATGATTAACGAGCGAATAAAAAATAAAGAATCGAAGTTAGCGGATATGCTCAAAACACAAAATGAAGTGGAGAGCAAGATGGCAAATCAGAAAGTACGCGAAGCTAAAAAGGCAGAAAAAGTTGCCGCTCCTGAAACTGAATTGAAACAAACTGATCAAGGTCATGCCGCAGTAGTTGAGGATAAAATTGAACAACACGAAAAATTAGTTTCTGACGTAGCTGAAGCCGAAAAAAATCAAGAAGTTATTGAGACAAACCATGTAGCATCAGACGCTGAAAACCATGTAGCTCCAACAGAGCACATTGAGGCAGTAGAAAACCACATAGAAGAACCGAAACACGCGGCTGCAATTGTTGATAATGTTGAAGTACATTCTGAAACGCATTCGAGTTAGAGTTTTTGTAAGAAATAAATTTTCATAAAACGTTAAAGCGACAAACCTTAATCAGGGTTTGTCGCTTTTTTTTATAAAATAATTATTTTTTTTCCGTATGCAAGCAAACGAAATGGCATTTAATTTCGTTAGTAAGTCGAAGAACACTCTATCTGAAACGAACTAAGCAACAATTAATCCTTTAAATACGAAAAATCCATGAATAATATTATTCTTTTCGATCCTGAACATCGCGATAAACTTTTACCGTTGGTTTACACGCGACCCGTCTCGGAACTTCGTGTGGGCATTCTGACTATTAGTGAAAAATGGGCGCGCATGATGAACGGTAAAGTATCGTACATAACTCAAGAATATTTAAACGATGCTTACCCAATTGCAATTGAAGCTGTAAATTATATTATCAATGGTAGTATATTGCCAAATGAAATATTGTGTAAACGCATTGAAAGTTTGCAGGATAATCAAGCTATTTTAAAAGATGGCGATTTTGTTGCTGCACGCATTAATCAAAAAGAACTTTATCGGCTGGTTGAACAAAATGATACCAAAGAAATTGACGGATTTGAAATGAAAGATGTCGAATTTGAAGAAATTCGAAACGTTTGGGACATTATAACGCTCAACGATAAATATTTGCGCGCCGATTTTGAATTAATTACCCGTGATCGTATGTCCGTGCCACTTAATAATTCTAACAGAGTGAGTGGTGATTTAAAAAATATTTTTTTAGAAGAAGGTGCTATTGTAAATCATGCTATTTTAAACGCTGAAGCTGGACCAATTTATATCGGTAAAGGTGCTGAGGTGATGGAAGGTTGCACAATTCGTGGTGCTTTTGCGCTGGGCACAAAAGCAGTTTTGAAAATGGGCAGTAAAATTTACGGAGCCGTATCTATTGGTCCAGGTTCAAAAATTGGTGGAGAAGTAAAATCAGTTGTTGTTTGGGGAAATTCTAATAAAGCCCACGAAGGATTTTTAGGCGATTCAGTCGTTGGTGAATGGTGTAATTTTGGTGCCGATTCAAACACAAGTAATTTAAAAAATAATTACGACAACGTAAAACTTTGGGATTACACTTCGCACTCAATGGTAAAAACCGATTTGCAATTTTTAGGTCTTATCATGGGCGATCATTCTAAATGTGGTATCAATACGATGTTCAACACAGGTACAGTGGTTGGTGTGAGTTGTAATATCTTTGGCGGGGGTTATCCACCTAATTTTGTTCCATCTTTTAGTTGGGGTGGAGCCGAAGGTTTAACAACTTACGATTTTTACAAAGCGTGTGAAACAATAAATCGCGTATATGAACGGCGCAATAAAACGCTCTCTGCATCTGACGGAGCTATTCTGAAATATGTATTCAATTATTCTGCAAAATTCAGAGAATCTATAAATAATTATGAATTGCAAATGAAGTAAGACGGTGTCTATAAAGATTAATTTCGATTGGTGTTATCCATTAATTACTATTACTGGAATTTTAATTTCTACGCGTGTTCCCGATTGGTTTTCTGTTCGCTTATCAACGTAATTAACAAAAAGTTTCTCTTTATTTTCTCGGTTTAAAATTTCTAATCTTTTTTCAGTTATTCCTGTACCACGAGAATTATGTTTTTTTAAAGAGTTGTTTTGCGTTTGTTGCGCACGCGCGGTATCAATACCTATACCATCGTCATCTACAGTGCATAGAATAAAATCGTCGGAAAGAATGTCTGATGCAAAATGAATTTTAATATTTCCGCCGCGTTGCGGGCGTATGCCGTGTTCGATAGCGTTTTCAATATAAGGCTGAACAATCATGGTTGGAACGCCGATAATATCTTCTTCAATGTCGTCATCAACGGTGATACTGTATTGAAAAGATTCATCGAAACGCAGTTTCTGATTTACTAATAAATAACTTTCTAAAAAAGCAATTTCATTTTTTAAGGATATAAATTCGGTCTCAGAATACTCCAAACTTTTGCGCATTAAGTCAGCAAATATTGCTAAATATTTTACGGCTAAAAGTTTTTCACCATTAAAGACATAACTCTGTACGGCATTAAGCGCATTAAAAATAAAATGCGGATTCATTTGTGCGCGCAAGGCTTTAAGCTGCAATTGATTAGTCTGAATACGCAGCATTTCAATTTCTTGCTTCTGCCGTTCTAAATCGTACTTTAATTCTAAATCGCGTAAAGTGTTTTGCTTCGATTCCTCATTTTGTTTTTTAACAAAATCAACATGGATGCGGTGATAATGGTACGCCTCGAAGAAATCGTTTTTTGCTGCATAAAATTCTGAAATCTCACGACAAAGAATAGCTTGCTGCGTAAAATTTTGCGCCGATTTTGCATAATCTAATGCTTTAGCCCAATGTGTTTCCGTTTGTTCCAAATTTTTTTCTGCCTTGTACACCAAACCGTTCCAATACGCTAATTGCGAAAGATTATCTAGACTGTTTTTTTCGTTGTTGTTAAAAAAAAGTTCTGCTTTTTCAAAATATGTGCGTGCCGCTTCAAAATTATTTTTTTTGTAGTAACAGAACCCTAAATTAGTAGTGGCAAAAACGCGCGCATTCACTGAAAGGTCATCGCTATTTTGAATAACTTTTTGAAAATAATTTTCTGCTTCATTAAAATATTGCAAAGCCATGAATGCTTTTCCAACATTCAGATAATGCCAAGCCAATCGCGTTTTAATGTTGTGCGTCGTACAAATGTCAATTACTTTCAAATATGCTTGCACACTGCGCTGTATATCGCCAATTTTTTCAAAAACCGAACCTAAACCGGCGTAGATGAGCGTCTGAAAATAATAATCTTTAGATGAGGGATTATTTTGAAGAAGCGCTTGCATTTTTTTTTCGACTTGAAAAAAAACTTCGTACGCGTGTTTATAGTCTGCACAAATGAGATAAAGATATGCTTCTCTACATTGAAGTCGCGCTAATAATTTTTCATTGCCCGATTTTTCTAAAAGCGGTTGGGTTTTACTAATTATTTGCGTCGCGGCAGATATTTCCGTTTCGTTTATAAGCGTTCCTGCATAATCAATATAAAGTTCAGACAATGTTTCGGCGCTTGCCGTTTTGGCATATTTAATAGCTTTTTTGAAATATTTATCGGACGCTTTAAAGTTATACAATTGATTTTCAACTACGCCCGCTAAACTATAAAATGAAAGTTGTAAATGTGTTGGCGATTGAACGGTTAAATACTTCTGCGCTTTTTCTAATAATTCGTGGGCTTGTGCACCGTCGTTGAAAACGCATACTTCTGTGCGCGCTAAAGTTTCCTCTAATTTTTTATCTGCCTCGAAGTTGTAGGACAATATTGACTTTGCCAAGTTCAGTATATCCGATTTTTTGATTATCGCCATAGTTGAGAATAGGGAATAATTTATTTTCAACGCACATCACTTCTTATTCCAAATTACTTATTCCTTAATCAGCGTGCGAATACTTTTTACTACGTCAAACACGTTTGGTTTTGCATAATAATCGCCATCTGTTCCGTAAGGTGTTCTGTGATCTTTAGCCGTAATTGTTATCGGTGGCGCGTCCAAATAAGTATATCCTTTCTGAATCTCTAAAACTTCACGCATCATAAAAGATGTGGCACCACCCGGAACATCTTCATCAAAAAATATAATGCGATTTGTTTTTTTAAGCGACTGTACGATGCTGTGATGAATATCGAAAGGAAGTAAAGTTTGCACGTCAATCAACTCTACCGAAATATTGAATTTATTTAAAATTTCGATCGCTTCGAGTGCAATTTTAACACAAGAACCATAAGTAACAAGCGTTACATCCGTTCCTTCACACATAATATCAGGCACACCTAACGGAACAGTTAATTCACCGATATTCGACGGTACGAGTTCTTTTAATCTGTAACTATTTAAAGGTTCAATCACAATTGCAGGGTCGTCACCTTTTAAGAGTGTTTGATACATTCCGGCGGCTTGCACAAAATTTCGAGGTACACAAATATACATACCGCGTAAAGCGTGAACCAACAAACCCATCGGCGAGCCTGTATGCCAAATACCTTCTAATCTATGTCCGCGCGTTCTAACAATGAGCGGTGCACATTGCATTCCATTCGAGCGGTAGCGAAGACACGTTAAATCATCCACTAAAGGCGTTAAACCATAATAAATATAATCCAGATATTGAATTTCAGCAATTGGGCGAAAACCGCGCATCGCTAAACCAATACCTTCGCCAATGAGCGTCCATTCGCGAATACCGACATCGTAAATGCGTTCTTTACCAAATTTTTCTTGTAAGCCTGCAAATCCTTGATTCACATCGCCAATGTCGCCTAAGTCTTCCCCAAAAGCAACAACATTCGGATATTTTTCAAATATCGCGTCGAAAAAACTATTGATGATTTCGTAACCGTTTTTCAAAGTTTTTTCCTCGGCGTAAATAGGTTTAATTTCTTCAACTTTCAGCGCAGAAAGTGGTGTTTGGCTGTAAAGGTGTTTGTCGTATTTATTTTTAACATCTTCAGAAAGGCGCGCAATGAAATTAGAAAGTTCATTGCCAACACTTAAAAAATTATTGGCTATCAAATCAAAATACATAGCTTCAGCCACGCGTAAAATTTCTGTATAGAATATTTCTTTAAGCTCTCCGAGTTCTTTTGTATATTTTTCAACAACTAAAGCTACAGTTGAACTAGACTTTAATAAATCTTGATGAATCTCAATGAGTAATTTTTTTTCGATTCTAACAGGCGAAATGTAGCGTTGCCACGCGTTATTTTTTGCTTCGCGCGCTTCTAAACGTACACTGCTTTCAATATTGAGTAAAGTTGTATCATCTGCTAATCCTGCATTTAATATCCATTGCCGCATTATTATTATACCATCGTGCTCTTTTTCCCAATCTAAACGTTCTTTACTTTTATATCGTTCATGCGAACCAGAAGTAGAATGTCCTTGCGGTTGAGTTGCTTCTTGCACATGAAAAATAGCTGGAATATGCGAGCGACGCATTTTTTCGATGCCGCGTTCAAAAGTTTGGCATAGCGAAGGATAATCCCACGCTTTGCAAGTGTAAATATCTAATCCTTGTGCATCATCATTTAAAGCGAAACCCGATAGCACTTCTGAAATACTTCCTTTTGTTGTTTGCAAAGCCGACGGCACACTGATACCGTAACCGTTATCCCAGATGAAAATAGCGAGAGGAACGCGCAAAACACCCGCAGCATTAATTGTTTCCCAAAATACTCCTTCCGTAGTGCTGGCGTCGCCTATGGTACAGAAACAGATTTCATCGCCATTGACGGTAAATTTTTCTGAAGCAATCGAATTACCGAGTTCTCTAAATTTTTTAGAAGCTAAAGCTAAACCCAAAGCGCGCGCCATTTGGCCACCCGTTGAAGAAATATCGGACGAAATGTTTATAATTTTTGTCTGATCTTCCCATTGACCTGTCAGCGAATTAATTGTAGGAGTAGCAAAATGTGCATTCATTTGTCGCCCACCACTGAACGGATCGTTTGCGGAATCCGCATAGAGTTGAGAAAAAAAATCTTCGATGTTCGATACACCCGTAGCAAACATTAAAGTTTGATCGCGGTAATAACCGCTGCGCCAATCGCCTTTTTTTATGCAGTGCGCTAATGCTATTTGCGATAGTTCGTTCCCATCACCAAAAACACCAAATTTAGCTTTACCGCTTAAAACTTCTTTTCGCCCGATAAAACTCACTTCACGACTTAGGACTGCCAATCGGTAATCATTTATCACACGTTGAACATAATCCATTTCGAGCTTTATAGCTTCATAATTAAATGCGGTACCTTCCAACTCAACATCCAATTTAAGTAAATCTTGTTGCATTCACCATTTTAAATTAATCAATGTCCTCTTAGTGTTGCAAAAATAACAAAATTTTATGAAATTGGTTTTAAAATTTATTTATTTTGAAGAAGGTTTAAAAAAAGTAGCTCAACAAAATAAAATTTTATGAATATTCCTTAAAAATTATTAAAATTGGTTCCGACTATTGTTTTCGTCGCTCCATAATATTTAATATTTCGTTCGATGTGTTAAAATTTCGCGTAGTTGAAAAGGTGAGTAATTTCTTTTCAAAAAAATTATTTTGGAGTTTGGTTTCATTGTAAGGGTTTTCACAAAAGATAAAAATATTTTTGTCCTCAATTTTAAAAATATCACCCTTGGCATCAATCGGTTTTAAAGAAGCGAGCGTTGTTTCGGTCGGTGTATTTTGTAAATAATTAATAAAAATTTTTTCTTTCGGAAGCGCAGAAAAACCATCAAAAGGGTTAGATGCTAAAATAATTTCCATTTCTTCCATTGTGCGAACGATGACAGGTATATTAATTGAGAAAACAAACTCTATGGCGTGTTGAATAAGAATTTGTAATTTTTCAGTATCTTCTAATTCCGTTTCAAAAACAACATTACCTGATTGCAAAAACGTTTGAATGTGCTTTAAATGAATAGTTTCAAGACATTCTTTAAGCGCACTCATTTTAATTATATTTCTACCGCCCACATTAATAGCGCGTAGAAAAGCTACGTAAATTGGCATAATTCGTTGATAGTAGTTCTTTGATAGTTATTCGTTGTTCGTTGTTCGTGTCGGAGTACTTTAACTCGAAGAACTTTCAACGAACAATTATCAACTAAGTTCAAGTTCTCTTTGTTTCTCAAACATTTCACGATAGTAACCATCTTGATTGATAAGTTGATCGTGTGTTCCTTGCTCAACAATTTCGCCATTATCGAGCACAATAATTTTATCGAAAGTCAGTAAACCATAAATACGGTGCGTTATTATAATTGAAGTTTTATCTGACAAAGCCTCGTTCAAATAACCTAGAATTGTTTGTTCTGTTGTTGTATCAACAGCAGAAAGCGCATCATCCAAAATAACAATATCAGGCATTTTTATGAGTGCGCGCGCAATTGAAACGCGCTGTTTTTGTCCACCACTTAAAGTTACACCGCGTTCACCGACCAAAGTATCAAACTGATTTGTCAAACCCATTATATCGTCGTAAACTGCAGCGTGTCTCGCAAAATTTTCAATTTCAGTTCTGTTTGCATCGCGTTTACCAAAAGCAATATTTCCGCTCACAGAATCGCTGAATAAAAATACTTCCTGAGGGATATATCCAATTTTTTGGCGCAAGATATTGATGTCATAATTTTTTATATCATCGCCGTCAATCGTAATGTTACCAACCGTTACGTCGTACATACGTACCAACAAATCTGCAATCGTTGATTTACCAGAACCTGTTCTACCGATTATAGCAAGTCGCTCACCACGTTTTAGTTTGAAGCTAATATTTTTTAGAGCAACAATGCCTGTATCAGGATATTTTAAAGTGACATTGTTGAATGCAATGGCACCAGCAAGACTTTGTTTACCATTTAATTGCGCTGATTGGACGATTTCAGGTTTTTCTTTTAAGAAAAAATTTACACGCTTCATGGATGCTGCGGCTTGTTGCGTAAGTGATGCAATCCATCCGATTGAAGTGACCGGCCAAGTCAGCATACTAACGTAAATAACAAACTCAGCGATGTTTCCAGCAGTAATATTGCCCGATACAACTTGCAAACCACCGTAATAAACGGTTGCAATGGTGCTCAAGCTAATCATAAGTAGCATGATTGGAAAAAAAGCATTATCAATGCGCGCTAAATTAAGCGACTTGTTTTTAAATAAATCGCTCTGCTCGGCGAAATGGTTTATCGTTTGCTTTTCACGAACATAACTTTTAACCACTCGAATACCAGAATAAGCCTCTTGCGCACTCGAAGTTAAATCGGAAAGTTGCGCTTGTATAATTGTTGAGCGTTTATGAATTTGTGAACTGACAAGATACGTTCCGATTACTAAAAAAGGTAGCGGTGCTAAAGAATAAAATGTAAGCGTTGGACTCACATTGAGCATAGAATAAATAGTAATCGCAAAAAGCGTAACCAAGTTAATTCCATATAACATTGTCGGACCGAAATAATTGCGCACTTTGTTAACATCTTCGATGATGCGACTCATTAAATCGCCTGTAGAATTGCGTTTATAAAACGATAAGCTCAGCGATTGATAATGATCATAGATTTCTTTGCGCATATCGTATTCAATCAAACGACTCATCTTAATGATAGTTTGGCGCATAAAATACATAAATATTCCCATCAGAAGTGCAGAAATTATGACGCTCACGCCAAAAAGCAACAAACTTCTGCCTAAAATTGAAAATATGTGCGCTTGTGCGTCAAATCCCGCGCTCATTTTATACATCGCTATATTATCAATCACTAAATCAAGTGCTGTACGCAGCAACTGCGGTTGCAAAATGCGGAAGTAATTTGAAATACTTATAAAAATTATTCCAGAAAGGAATAGCCCTTTGTATTTCCAGAAATATTTATTCAGACTTTTTAATTCGTTCATAATTTTAACTTTGATCTTTGAGCAATGAACTGCAAGCCATGAATTTTTAATAATTTTCAAGGTGCATAAATTATAACTTAAAGCGGAACACAAATGTACTATAAATTCTTTTACGCATCCAATTGTTCTCGAGATTCAGAGAAAATAGAAATATCATCATTCAACATATCGGTAGGTAAAGACTTCGTCGCTTTCGCGCCAAGTTTTTTTATAAGTTCAACTCTGCCAATCAATGTGTCTCCAAATTTTTTGGAATCATTTAATTTGTTTAATGCTGCGTGATAACTTCCTTGCGCAGCATCGAGTTTTGCGCCAATATCTTTTAAATCAGCGATAAATCCAACAAATTTATCGTATAGTAAACCTGATTGTTTAGCGATTTCCAAAACATTTTTATTTTGTTTTTCTTGGCTCCAGATAAAAGATACGGTGCGCATTGTTGCGAGTAAAGTTGTTGGGGTGACGATTAATATATTTTTATCCAAGGCATCTGAAAAAATTTTAGGATCAGCTTGTTGCGCCATCGAAAAAGCATTTTCGAGTGGCATGAACAAAATAACATAATCCAGAGTGCTGATTTGGTTTAGCTGCGCATAATTTTTACTTTCTAAATTTTTAATGTGCGCTTTAACACTTTCGACATGTTGTTTTAAAAATTGTTCTTTCTTCAAGGCATCAGGTTCTGTAATGTGTTTTGAAAAATGCGTGAGCGATACTTTTGAATCAATAACCAAACATTTTTCGCCTGGCAACCGAATAACACAATCCGGACGTTTGTGTTGTCCGTCAGTATCTAAAAAATCGGTTTGCATATCGAAATGTATATTGCGCTGCAACCCTGCTTTTTCTAAAAGCATCTCGAGATGCATTTCTCCCCAATCACCTTGCACTTTACTATCGCCCCGCAAGGCAGTACTTAAATTATGTGCGTCTGTACTGAGTTGCGTATTCAGCGTGCGCAAAAGTTCAATTTCTGTTTTTATAGATACGCGCTCTTTCAAATCTTCCGTAAATTTTTTATCAATATTGGCTTCAAACAGTGTTATTTTTTCGCGCAACGGCGCAAGTAACGCTTCCATATTAACAGTATTCTGAGAAGTAAATCGCTGACTTTTTTCTTCTAAAATTGCGTTGGCGACGTTTTGAAATTCCGTTTGAAACTTTTTTTGCAAAGTTTCGACCTCTGCTTTTTGTGCGTTGAGTTTTTCTTCTAAGTTTATATTCATTTGTTCGAGCGCAGCAATATCTTTATTCAACAAAACATAATTCTGATTTTTTATTTCTAACTCTTTTTTAGTGAGCATCAAATTATCATCGCTTTGTACTTTTAATGCCTTGAGCACATAATCTTTCGCAACATCTTCTTTAGAAATAGAATTACCAGAATTGCTTGCACTCATTTTTCCGATTAAAAAGCCTAAGACCAAACCTATAACGAGCGCGAAAAATGCGTATAGTGTAAAATCATTCATAGATTAAATTTTAAAGTTTTTGTAATTTTTTTAAGATGCACTCGAAACAGATTTGAAATTAAAAACGAAAATTTTGTAAAAAATTATGAATCGCAATTCCTAAATGATCCCAATTGAGGTAAAAAAAAGCGATAACAGAAATGAATATAGGAATAATTATCCATTGCATAATCCAAAAAATGGCGAGTAAAATTGTTGGCGTAATGGGTAAAAACATCCAAAACCATTCTGTTCTGCCCGAACCGTGCATACGTGCGTGCAATGGGCTGTACAAAAAATGTAAAAATGTTTCTATTTTTTGAGAGAAGAAAAATTTTGCAGCAAAAATCTCGAACGTATCGCCTGCCAGACCGTCTTCAATTTCTCTCGTTCTTCTGCTAACATTATCTGAGATGCCAATTTTATATCGAAACAAATGGCGCGAATTACCCAACACATAAATGTAGCGGTAATCGAATGGTCGATTTAGATTCATAAATTAGTAGTGTTTCTGAATAAATTATTATTGGAACAAAAATAAACAAAAAATTTAATTCGTGGAATAAATTTTCAAAAAACAAGATAATTTAACACGGTTTGTTTGCTATTTAAAAGATTGCACTTATTTGATTTCAGAAATAAACCATTCTTTAATTATTAGACTATAACCCCAGCGTTCACGTTGGGGGGTTACAATGAACCTTAAAAAGCTTTAGCCATGACTTTACTTGAGCGATTTTCAAGACATCTTTTCGTTGTATATCCAATTTAAGAGTTAGGGGGTCTTAAATTTAAATTTTGTTTCAAAAAGATATTGTTACTATCTTTGGATGACATAATAACATCTAAGCTTACAAAAAAATTATGACTCAATATACATCAATGAAAAAGTCGCTGAGAAGTTTCACAATTTCTATTCCCAAGCCTTGTTCTGAGAATTGGGAAACAATGACGACGCTCGATAAATCGAAATTTTGCGCGTCCTGCCAAAAATGCGTGACAGATTTTACGCAATATTCAGATAGAGAAATAGCTGCGATGCTCAACACGCGCAATAAAGAGGTTTGTGGTAGGTTCACAAAGCAGCAACTCGACACGGTTTATTCAATTAACAACCAATCAAAATCAAGTTGGATAAGTTTTTATACTTTGTTTTCAGCTGCTTCGATAATACCAATTTACAAGGCTATAAAATTGGATACGATTCATCCTTTGGAACTAAATTTTCAACCTGTACCGTTTAAAGTAAAAATTGCAGAAGAAAAAAAGACAGATTCTATACCAAGTTCTTCATTTTTAATTAGTGGGAGAGTAATAGATGAATCTACTTCAGAAGGACTGATGGGAGCACCGATTAATATTAAAGGCACATTGATTGGTGCTATTGCTGACATGGATGGAAAATTTAGTTTTGAGATTCCACCTGAATATTACAAAGATTCAACAATGATTGTTTTCAGTTTCATAGGTTACGAATCAACAACTTTAAGTCTAAGAGAACTGAAATTAGTTTCAGTTGCCGATATCTTGTTGAAGCCTTCTGGAAATATCCTTGGGGGAGATGTAGTAGTATTTAGAGTTAAGTCATCTCTCTGGCGCAAAATAAAAATCTTTTTCAGAAAAAAACGCACCGTTATTAAATCTTAAACATTGAGGATGTTTCCTAATAAACCTTAATTTCTGAGAAAGCCTGAATTTGTTATGAGGTGTAAGTTTTGTCAGCACTTCAATGAATTTGAGTTAGGTTTTTTATAATATAATATTTGAATGGTGAGAGTTGTGTAAAGTGAAGTCACTAAAATCAAGACAAAATTTATTTTGAATAATAAGCTTGCAATCATAGCACTTAAAAAAATTGAACAGAATAAGCCTGCGATTAATGATTTCCTCATTGGATTTCGATTCCTAAAAATTTTAACTATTGTGTCCCAAAAAACAAAGAGCGTAAATAGTGTAATTATACTAACTTGAATTTCAATTTTTAAGTAATAATTTCTGTATTGGTTAACGACTCTAAAAAAAAGTAGATAACTGAGCATAATTGAAATAATAGCAGTTATAATACTGCTCCAATACTCTATTTTGAAATTTGACAAAATGAGAACATTGAAAGCCAAATTCAGAATAATTGTCATTAACAATGGTAAATAAAAATCGATGGGGATAAAGAGTAAAAATAAAAAATGAAATAGGATAAAAAATATTAAACTATTAACTATACTCAGAATCAAACTTGCAAAATAATAAATCAAATACGAATAAACAGATGTAATAAGAAATGAAATTATTAAAGAAACGTAATCTACGAGTGCTTCTCCTGGAAATTTTTTTTCTTCGATTTGAAATGAAATTTTGTGAGAATTATAAATTTGTGAAACAAATAAAAAAATTACGCACCAAACCAAATAAATAGGTAGCAATAACCAAAACGGTTTCCGTTGCAGATAAACTCCCAACCTCAGGAAAAAAGATTTCATACACGTTAAATTCAAAATTTGTGATTACTTTTGGGTTTAAGTTTACGCGGAAAATCCGTGCAATCTGAGTAATCCGAGTTTATGAAACGCACAAATATAGTTATGTTTTCTCTTGTAACTGCGCTGTTTGCAGCAGTTCTATATTTTACTTTAGGAAACAAAAAAGGAAGTCTTGAAGGATACGATTTTAATTTTGGCGTGACCGATACGGCTACAATTCAATCTATTTATCTGTTCGATCGCGCTGGAAATAAAATTGAATTAGAGAGAGAGAATGTGGGCTTATGGCAAGTGAATAAAAAATTTAAAGCCCGACCAGACGCTATAAAAAATTTATTAGATTGTATTCACGATGTGACTTTGCAATACCGATTGCCGCGCAATGCTGTTAAAAATGCGGTTGAGAGTTTGGTAACAAGTGGTATAAAAGTCGAGATTTATAATTCTAAAAAAGAAAAAATAAAATGCTATTACGTCGGCGGCACAAATGCGGATGAAACGGCAACTTTTTTTATCATGGAAAACGCGCAAGAACCTTATGCATGTCATATACCGAGTTTTGTGGGTGGTTTGCGGATTCGGTATTTTACGGAAGAACAAGATTGGCGCGATCGGTTTTTATTTGCACTTCGACAGGAGGACATTCAATCGGTGGCGGTGAATTATCCGTTGCAAAACGATGCCAGTTTTATTATTAAACGTTCGGGTTCTGGATTTGAAGCGTTGCGTACAGGCGGTGTGGAACGCCCCGATAAAACTGTTCGTATGACAACCGTCAGTGAACCTGCCATCGAAAATTATGTGTATAATTTCAGACATTTGGGCATTGAAGGATTTGAAAATGGACATCCGCAGACGGATTCGATTCGCAGAACAGTACCGTTTGTGGTTTTTAGTGTAGAAACAACCGATGGTAAAAAATCGGTTTTGAAGTTGCACCCCATTTTAAAGCGCAACAATGACAATGAAATTTTACTCGACGCGCAGCGAGCACCGATTATTGAGCGTTATTTTGGCGAATGGAACGATTCGGATTTGGTAATGGTACAAGCACACGTTTTTCAAAAATTGTTCGTAAGGTTTTAGCCACTATTCAATTAAAAATTAACAATTTGAAATTACTAATAGTTAATTGTTAATTGTTAATTGTTAATTGATTTGCTACCTAAATTCGTACGCATATTCAACGCGCCAACCAATTTGCTTGCCAGTGTTTTTATCAATCACATGAGAGGAATACGGTAGTCCTTCGAAATCGTTATTAAAAACGACAGCCCACGCGTCGGATTCGATGCGCTCGAGACTGCTGTACCGATCGTAGCGATAGACGCGTTCATCAATTTTATTGTCGTTCTCCAAGGGGGCGTTGAGCCAATAGTAACTCGATTTTATAATGCGGTTTTGGGAATCGTACTCAAGTTTGTAGCGCCAAGAATTTTGCTCGTAGGAAATAATTTTACCCGAATGGGCATCGTAGTACGTGGTATCGCGTTTATCGTTTTCGAAATAGCGCACTTTCAGGGTGTCGCCTTGCCAAGCGTAGTCTATTTTCCAATCGTTGTAATTACCGACATAAAACTGCGCAAATTCTTCGCGTTGTATTTTCCCGTTGTCGTCGTACTGAATTTTAGCTTCTTCTCGAAGTGAATCTTGATTTACACATTTTTCGATAAGTTTTGTCTGAATGAGTCGCGCGGAATCGTCGTAAAAATGCCAGAGGAAATATTTTTTGAGCCCTTTGCGATCCATTTTATCGTGTTCAATCCAAGAAAATTTGCCGAGCGAATTGTAACACAGTTTCTGATACGTAATTATTTCGCTCATCGTATCGGAGCGAATGGCGGGAATGGTTATCGAAACGGATTTGAGTTTGTGTTTCTTTACAAAATTGGCATCCGTGAAAAAATCTTCGTAGTTATAAAATTGTTGACCCACACAGGGAGAAACTATTAGTAGGCAAAAAGCAAACAGTAGTAAATGGGGACGAACAGTCTTAAATCTGTTCGTAGGCAAAGAGCAATGTGCTTTGGTAAATAATTTTCTCATACGTTAGAAATAAATGTACGAACAGTTGTAAATCTGTTCATAGGACAAAAATACAGCCAAATTTGAAAAGTAACAAAAAACAAAGGGCAAAAAACAAATTTTGACATTTGCGTTTCGCCCTTTGTTTGGTTTTAAAGGGTTCAAAAATAAACCCTATCATCGTACGAATTCTGTTCCTATGATTAGAACATACGGACAGTGACGTTAATCGTATAGAACTGTTCGTACGATAAAAGATTATCGCGCAATCACAATCTGTTTTGTTTGCGTTTGCAATCCTTTCACATCAATTTTAACCAAATGCGCACCTAGCGCAAAACCATCGGTTTGTACGCGGTGTGCCGCACGAGGCGCAGCTTCGTAATTAAACTGATACACGCGTTGACCAACTGTATTGTAAATACTAATACCGATAACTTTACCTTCATAGTTTGAAAGATCAATGTCTAAGAAATCATCCGAAGGGTTTGGAAACACAGCAAAGCTGTTGAGTTTATCGAACGTGACTTTTTTAATTTCTGATACAGACTGCGTACCATTGGTAAAAATTGTCGTAATTCGGTAAAAATTATCGCCATCAACCGTTTTAGTATCTACAAAATTGAAAGTTGCTATTTTATCCGATCCGTTCAAACCACTTATTTTATAAATAGATTCAAAATTACCGAGCGCATTTAGTTTTTCAACGGTGTAAAAATCCGTCGTCTGACCAGCATTGGAAAGCCAAGCTATATTCGCTGTGCGATTAGAAGCTGTGACCTCGAAAGCAAAAATATTTTTATTCTGTGCCGCCGATTTCTGAATAGTGCATGGATAAGATAAAATGGTTGAAGGCAAAACATCCCAATCCTTGGCGTTGCTCGGCGTTTTCCAATAAATGTGAAAATCATCTCCACCATAACCTTGAAAATGGCGCACATCAAAATAATATTTCTGTCCAGCCACTAAAGTTATTTTAGCTGACTTCTGTGTTGGAAATTTACTATATTCGTCAGCATTTGTCCAACCGTATTTAAAAGCAATTAAAGTAGATTTAGTAACATCCGCAGAAGTGCTTAAAAATAGTTCATCGTAGTCATCACCAGTAATATCGAAATAATAATCGCCTGTTTCTGGCGCAGTGATATAACCGCGTCCACGCGAAATATAAGTTACATCGCGGTTTGGCGCAGGCATTTTTAAATCCGATGGAACATTAATGATAATGTCGTTAACTGGATTGGTCGGCAGAGCAATTGGTTGTGCCAAATTATAATTAACGTTCAACCAACGCTCGTAGTAAAATGTACCTTTAGTTTCGCAAATTGGCGGCGTTGTTCCGGAACAATTATCGTAAGGTGCTAAGAAATTACCCGTTACTAACACAGGTGCAGAAGCATTTGGTAACGTCCAGAGAACACCAAAATTATTACTACCACCACCTTGCTTGTGGAGTAACTCAATATAATATTCTTTTCCTGCCACTAAATTAATAATTTGCGATACTTGATTTGGTTCGCGCGTTAATTCGCCTTCGTTCGTCCAAGTATTGACATTACAAATTATAGTTTTGTTGGCTGCTGTATTATCTGTGCTTAGATACAAATTCGTTTGGTCATCGCCATAGACAGTAAATTTATACGCACCAGTAATAGGCGGATAAATAAATCCCCGCACCCGATCACCTGTGCTCGATATGTAATTCGCTGGAAGAATAAAATTAGTAATTTGGGTTGTTGTTGTTGGCGAATTAGGATATGATGGATTGGATACTAAATCCTCTAGATCATAACCGTCTATATTTGTCCAAGTTTCTTTCGTGATGGAGCCTTTAACGCGCGGACAAGCGTTCGCACATGGAATTTCAGCTATCGTCCAGGCGTGAGCACCTTCGTTAATATCATTCCAGGTACCGTCGCCATATACTTCCACATTGTATTCATTAC
This sequence comes from Saprospiraceae bacterium, assembly GCA_043758385.1. Classification (GTDB taxonomy): domain Bacteria; phylum Bacteroidota; class Bacteroidia; order Chitinophagales; family Saprospiraceae; genus JAAFJT01. The sequence goes on along the minus strand of JAYVNP010000113.1, from coordinate 108,616 downwards.
CATTATAATTATTCAGCTCACCTGAACGCCAATTAAAATAGGTAGCATTCACGCCGTCGTAGTTCGTCCAATTAGAACCATTGCGTTTCAAAGCAATCCAAAACGTTCCATTAATGGCATTTGCTAAAAAAGAATTTGTAGCAGCATTACTAATGGTCGGGAAATGACCACCTACGGAAGCAATTAAATTTTGCGCATCAGCAAAATTAGCATCGCTACTCGTGTATTTAAAATAAAAATTATTACCGGATTGACCCAGCGCCATCCAACCTGCTGGCGTTGCAGGTGCGGTGCAAACATTGACAGGCGCATTTACTGTTACTGTAAATGTACAAGTTGATTTATTACCTTTAGCATCTGTGGCTGTAACCGTAACTGTTGTTGTGCCAATATTAAAACTACTACCCGATAACGGTACACTCACAACCGTAGGTGTAGAACAATTATCCGTCGCCGTTGGATTTGTCCACGTCGCAATCGCCGATGAGGCGGTGGCATTAACAGTAATATTCGCTGGGCAAGCAGATAAAACGGGAGGAACAATATCGTTCGCACAAGGACTAGCATTTACTGTTACTGTAAATGTACATTTCGTTGAATTCCCCTTTTGATCCGTCGCTGTTTCTGTTACTATTGTTGTGCCTACTAAAAAACTACTACCCGATGCAGGTGTAGCAATAACCGTTGGTGTAGAGCAATTATCGGTTGCTGTTGGATTTGTAAAAGTAGCAATCGCTGTGGCGCCAGTGGCATTAACAGTAATATTTGCTGGGCACGCCGCTAAAACAGGTGCAAGGGTATCGGTTAAACAGGCATTTAAAAGTGTTACATTGAATGAACACTTTGAAAGATTGCCTACTTTGTCTGAAAACTGATACAACACGGGTGTTGTGCCGACCACAAAATTATTACCAGGTTGTGCGCTCGCATTGGTTATAATGGGCGAACAATTATCGGTGGCTGTGGGTGGTGTCCAACTCACAGGTGCGGTTAAACCGGCAACGTTTTGAGTGATATTGGCTGGACAGTTCGACACGGTAGTACCTGTTACATCACCAGCGCACGGATTTGTGGCACCTTGATTGATCGTAAAAGTACACGTGGCTGTATTATTTTTGGCATCCGTGGCAGTGTAAATAACGGTTTGTGTGCCAATCGGAAAAATGGTACCCGACGTATAATTGGAGGTAAGTGTAACACCACCGCAATTATCGCTCGCCGTGGGTGCTTTCCAAATAGCCACGGCAGAAGTAATAACAGGATTTGTCACTAAAAATATATTGGCTGGGCAATTTTGGATAACTGGATTAATGTTATCATTGGTGCAAATATCGCCTGCCGTTACCGTAACGGTAAACGTACACGTGGCTACTTTTGCGTTGGCATCCGTCGCTGTATAGGTGACATTCGTTACACCCGAACCAAATAAACTACCCGAACTATTCGTTTTTGTAACGACAATTGGTAGTGCCGAACCACTGACCGTAGGTTCTGCCCACGTCGCAGCCGCTGCACCGCTTACAACCGTCAAAGAAATATTGGCGGGGCAGTTTGCAAAAGTCGGCGTTGCTGTAATGGTTGGTGTCGGAACTTTTGTAACTGTTACTGTAAAGCGGCAATCACGCGCATTATTGGAAGCGTCTTTCGCGGTCACCACAACACTAGTTGCACCCAAATTAAAACTCGAACCCGATGCAATGGTGCTGACAATACTGACTGTACCCAAACAGTTATCTGTTGCAGTTATGGTGGGCCAAGTATATTTTTCTGTATTATTCACACTCAGAACCGTCACATCCGATGGACAATTAGTGAATGTGGGTGCCACGCCATCAAAAATGGTGATGGGTAAAGTACACGTGAGCGAATCACCCGTACGAACCAAAAGCGTAAAATGACCCGTAACCGTTGTACCCACTTGTGCACACGTGAACACTTTACGCGTCGTATTTTCTATAAAATATTGAAAGCCTGCACAAGAATCTATGCCAAGATTTGATAAAACTGGATTCTGACCATACACTTTTGCGGCACCCGTTAAATCTGTACCCGTGCTTAAACTCGCGCGACAAATCGGTGCGACAGATGTTGCCGCCGTCTGAATAAATCCCGAAATTTTATTAATCGGTGTTCCCGATATGGTACCGCGCTGAAAAACGACGGCGCTCGAAATCACGCTACCATTATTATTAATCGTAGCCCGATTCGTTAATACCGAACATTGATCTAAATAAATAGATTTTAAATTCGATACCGTTCCATCATTCACAATCGAACCCTGATTCACTTCCACCACTTCCGTGTTAGCGAGCATCGAACCGGCTCTATTAAAAAAATCACCTACTGCTAATAAATATGCATTGTTTATGAAATTACCGTCGTTAAAAACGCGCACATTATTGATAAACGTCCCGTTGTTTGTTGTTACGGCACCAAGTTTATTATCGTATTCAAAACTATTTATAAAAACGCCCGGTTTTTGATTCACCAGCGTTTTATTATTTATCCAAGTGCCGCCGCTCAAATTTTGCAAACTGCCCGTACTGAACACATAACCGTTGTTAGTAAAAATATTAATACTCCGAACAGTTCCCGTGTTTATCAGTGTATCGCCAATGGTTATTTGCGAACCGCCTTGTGCATCAAATAATCCAAAATTATCGAAACGTTTTGTGGTTGTCAAACTACCATTTCCCGCAATTTGTCCACCCACATTATTTACAAGCGTACCACTATCCACAATGTTCGATCCAAAATTGGTCGTTATTACACCGGTTGCTTCGTTGCTCAATTTTCCACCTGCTACAATTTTAATCGTATTACCATTTGTGAATCCACCGGCGTTACTTAAATAACCCCCGTTGTTCACGTTGAAATTAAAACTGTTATTCACCGTTGCGCCTACTTTGTTATTGATTCTTCCATTAATGTTCACTGTCGAAGTGCTCACTAACGCACCGCCACTTTCGTTATTAAAAATACCGTTACACGTGTGCGTACTATTGTTTGTAAATGTTCCGGTATTGGTAACGGTTGTTGTGTTTAAAAAATTACCGAGGTTACTAAACGCACCTGCGTTAGTCAGTGTACTTCCCGTCGCGTTAGTAAACGAACCCCCAAAATCAACTTTAAATGTTGCTCCAGCCAAAATTTTAACCCCTGAATTGTTGGTAAAAACTTGTGGGCAAGTAAATGTACCTGCATTTGCACAAAAAGTTCCACTGTTTGTTAACGCAGCTTGTTGTGTCCAGGTGCTATTGTTATTTACAATACCACCTAAAGCATTTGTAAATACAGAATTACTGTTGCAAGTACCATTGTTCGTAATTGTACCGGAATTGTTGATTCCACCAGAACTCGTCAACTGAATACCCGCTTTAATAATCAGCGAACCGGTGTTGGTAATTAATCCACCACTAACGAGACTAGTTGATAAAGTTAACGTAGCCGTGTTTTTGATGCCACCAAAACTCTGAATGTTGAAATTAACATTCAATGCTTGCGAAATTACAACTGTTTTTCCGTTCGGAACAGTGGCGTCGTTTCCGGTTGCAGGTAATCCGTTGCTCCAGTTAGTTGCCGTGAACCAATCGGCACCATCAGCACCGACGAATAAAGTTTGAGCCTGAAGCGAAATGTGAAAAACGAAAAGCGAGAAAAAAAGAAATGATCGCAGCAAAAAACTACGCGTGTAATAACATCTCATGTTTGTTTTGATTAAAAGTTTGTAAAATAAAAAAAACCTCATTCATAGTTGTGAGGTAAAAAAATTATGCGTCAGCAACACAAATTAATAGGTAATAAACATCACACCAATTTAAGTTCGTCTCTAACCATTAATTATTTACTACGTCAACTATTAGTGGGGGGCATTAATAATTTATTCAAAAATTTTACTTCTTTAAGTATGCAAACTTAGGCTTAAAGTTTTAAAAAAAAGTTGTTTTTTTTCTTTTTATATTTCATTTTTTTTAATGACCATTGTTTTCTCCCCAAAATATTGTACGAACTGATGCATTTCTTCAGCCATTTCTTTGTTTCGCGTGGCGTTGTAATACGTTTCGGTGAGAGAGCGCAAAGTGAAATATAAAAAAGCGTCCATTTCATTGACTTGCATCTCTGTTGTCCAAAGGTCAATTTTCAATGTGTCGGATGTGGGTTTATCAAAAAAAGAAATGAACATTGCCTTCGCTTCCTGTTTTGGGTAATCGGCAGGTGCATCGCTGCTAAACCATTCTATTTTGTTGGGCAATCGTTTTTCATCCAAACCAACTTCAATCGTCACAATAGATTTATCCATAAATTTTGTTGTTAGTTGTTTTTTGTTAATTGCTCGACTAACTACGAACAACTAAATTAAATAATTTCTCCGACTACAAAAATACTACCACCAATAAAAATAACATCATTTGAAGTAGCTTTATTTACTGCTGCATGATAAGCAGATTTAGAACTTGTGTAACTTTTACCTATTAATCCAAATTTTAGAGCGAGTTCTTTTAAATCTTTAGCAGGTAATGCACGTGGAATTTGCGCATTGCAAAAATAGTAAATGGCATTGGTGGGAAAAAGTGTCAAAACTTTTGAAATATCTTTATCGCGCACAAAACCGATAACGATATGATACTGTGGTGCGTTAAGTTTTTTTAAGTCATCCAATACAATAGTTAATCCACCTTCATTGTGTGCCGAATCAGCAATAATGAGTGGATTAGTTTTTATAATTTGCCAACGACCAATAAGTTTTTGCAAATTTTTAACGTTCGCCACACCGTATAAAACAGTATTTTGCCAAATTTGTGAATCAAACTTTTGAAAAAACGGAATTTCTCTCATGATACTTAGCGCATACAAACTCGTATTCAAATTTAAAATTTGATAACTGCCTTTCAAATCAGTTTTATATTCAAAGGTTTTATTCTGAAATTTTGTTAAGAGCGTCATGCCGTTATAATCTTCATCAATTAATTGAGTTGTCGCATTATCGGAAGCAAAATAAATAGGTGCGTTTAATTCCTTAGCACGATTGATAAACACAGGTTGCGTTTCAGAATTATATTCACCAATAACGACGGGAATTTGTGATTTTATGATACCTGCTTTTTCAAAAGCAATTTTAGCGAGCGTATCGCCGAGCATATCCACGTGGTCGAAACTAATGTTTGTAATAACAGATAGTAGTGGCGTAATAATATTTGTTGAATCGAATCTACCACCCAAACCTACTTCAATAACTGCGATATCTACTTTTTGAGAAGCGAAATAATCGAAAGCCATCGCAACAGTTAATTCAAAAAAGGAAGGATCAATTTCTTCAATAATGGATTCCGTTTTTTCGACAAACTTTTTTACAAAATCTTTACTGATAAATTCGCCATTTATTTTTATGCGCTCTCGAAAATCTATGTAATGCGGTGAGGTGTACAAACCAACTTTCAAACCCAACGATTGTAAAATGGCAGCGATAATGTGCGACGTTGAACCTTTTCCATTTGTGCCTGCAATATGAATGGTTGGAAATTTATTTTCCGGATTTCCTAAAAATTTACACAGTGCCAGTGTGTTGGTTAAATCTTTTTTAAAAGCTTTTGAACCAATGCGTGAAAACATCGGGAGTTTTTCGTATAAATATTGTAGGGTTTCTTTGTAAGTCATATCCGTTGTTCGTAGTTCATTGATAGTTGTTCTTTTATGAGGGCACTTAAACAAACAACTATTAATGAACAACAGTCAACTATTTTAGTTTAAAATTATAAGTTATGGTTCCGCATTGCTTGTCAGCTGAACCAGCTGCAAATTTATATTGCATCGCGTTGCGTGTAGCAGCTGCAATCAAATCTTCATCTGTTGTAGTAGAACCGTTAGGTTTAAAGTCCGCACTAACAACACGTCCTTCGCCATTTACACACACATATAAAACTACGCGTCCTTCGCTTTGCGAATTTTCTTGTAATTTAGGTGCGCTCTGAACAGGTCTGTTTCCAAATCCGCTCACACTACCTGGTCCATGACCGATACCATTTAAATTACTCGAGTTCGGATCGCCATCGGGTGTACCTTGATTGCCTGCTCTTCCTGTATTTCCGCGACCCGTGCCGTCACCACCTGCGCCGTTTGTGCCACCACCATTTCCATTTCCATTTTTACCCGGAAATCGGTTTTTATATTTATCTGCCGTTGCTCTATCCGCCGCTGCTTGAGCATCCGCTTGTCGTTTTGCTTCTTGTTGTGCAGCAGCTTGAGCATCTGCTTGTCGTTTTTTTTCGCGCTCGGCAGCTTGTTGCTGATATTTTGCTTCTTCGTTTCTTTTTCTAACATCTTCTTGTTGTCTGCGCACTTCAGCCGCATTCGGATCTTCTGTAGTTTGAACTTTTTTAGGCGGTGGCGGTGCTTCAACAGGTTTATTAATCACTGGTTTTACGGGCGTAGTTTTAATTGGAACTGGTGGCGGTGCAATAGGTAATGGTTTTGCTGCAGCATTTCCAGCCGTGGGATCGGGTTTACCCGCAGCTGCTTTCGTTCCTTCGCCTTCATTTTTCAAACCTAAAGCTGCACCACCCATTAAGTCAGTTGGTAACTCAACAACTATATTCGATTTAGGAATAACTTTTATTGGAACAGATGAGGGTAGTAAAAACAGAAAAAACAACAAACCAGTATGAATTGCAACACTGTACATCATACCTTTCTTATCATTTTTTTCTTCAGCTTGCTTTTGAATAAAATCCATAACTTAGTTTTTAGTTGTTAGTTTTTTAATTGTTAGTTTAAAAGTGTTCTATAACGAACAACTATCAACGAACAACTAAAAATTATTCTGCGCTGGCGTGTAATATTGAATTAATACCGAGCGACTGTGTAATATCTAAAACTTCAACTACTTTTTCAACGGGTGCTTTCGAGTCGGGTGAAATAGTAACGGAGTAACTCGAATTTCTATTTTTACTGCGTGTAATAAAATTTTTTATTTGCTCTATCCTATTCGATACGCCATTAAAAATAAATCCACCCGATTCTGTTATTCCAATATCATCTAAATGATCTGTCGTTGCTGGTTTTTTTGAAGTTTTTGCATTGCTCGGCAAACTCAAATTCAGAGCACTTGGGTGTACTAAAGTAGAAATCATCATGAAAAAAATAAGTAAAATGAAGATGATGTCTGTCATTGAACTCATGCCTAATTCACTGCTAATTTTTTTATTGCGATTTCTTAATTCCATTGTTTCATTGTTAATCGTGTGGTTCGGTTGCTAAAACAGTTCTAATTTTTAATCTATTCGCCACCAGCATTAATTTTTCTACCTGCACAAACGGAACACCTGTTTCAGCGGCAATAGTGATAGAGGCATTTTTCTTATCGGGTAAATTATTTAGTGCTGCACGCAAAGTTGCCTCTAAATTATTTTGTGCTACGGGCGTATTATTAACAGTAAAAATTCCTTTTTTATCAATACCTACCGTTGTTTTTACCTGCACATTCGTCCGTTGATTAGATTTCGGTAATTTAAAGGGCAAATACGAAACCAACGTTGATGTCAACATAAAAAAAATAAGCAACATGAAAATAATATCCGTCATGGACGACATATTAACCTCTGCATTGTGTTTGCGTGCTCTTCGAATTGCCATATTAATTAAGCTGCTGGTTCCTGTAATAAATCAACAAAACTGAAAGTACTGGTTTCCATGTTATTCACTACCCTATCAATCATGTTGCTTAAAATATTATACGCTACAAAAGCAAAAATACCTACAATCAAACCTGCTGCCGAAGTAAACATTTTAATGTAAATACCACCTGCAATAACGCTGATGGATAAATTATCAGCCGTTGATAAATCGGAAAAAGTTTGAATCATACCTGCAATTGTACCTAAGAAACCAAACATGGGTGCAACTCCGGCAATAATTGCTAAGATGTTCGTATTTTTTTCGAGTTTGAAAATTTCTAATTTGCCAACATTTTCAATCGCGTGTTCTATATCGTCTAATGGTTTGCCGATGCGCATTAAACCTTTTTCAACCATTCGTGCGATGGGAGAATTTGTGTTTTGACACAATGAACGCGCCGCACCCAAATTTCCGTTTTGTACGTGCGCTCTAATGTTGTTCATAAAACTTTCGTTAATTTCAGTCGCTTTTTTAATAGTGGCATAACGACTGACGAAAATCGCAACAGCAACAATCGACATGAGTAGCAAGCTAATCATGATAATCATACCGAAGACGTTGTGTTCTAATGCACTAATTAACGTAGGTGCTTCAGCTACATCTTTCACAACGGCTGTTGGATTTTGAAACAATAGTATGTATTTCATAAATAAAGGGTAATTATGTGTTGGTTTTTTTTATATTTTCAACAATTTTTTTTAACGCTCAAAATTACATAAAATTACACAGAAAGTATGTTTTGCTTACGTTTTGAAATTTTTTTTTTCTATAAAACGCATTTATTTTTTTTGCCGACTTTTATAATCTGAAAACAACTGATTCAAAAGCGTTCAATAAATTAAACGACACTTAAACTCGCTGTTGGTGTTACATGAATATCCGCAAAATCTTTTTTTAGGAATTTATAATGTGCTGCCACACCAATCATGCCCGCGTTATCTGTGCTGAGTGAAATGGGAGGGATATAAAAAGTTAAGTTTGGTGTTGTTTCTCCCCACAATTTTAAAGCATTGCGCAAACCAGAATTAGCTGAAACACCACCAGCAATAGCTACGTGTTGAATTTCTGTAAATTCTTGTGCCAATTTTAATTTTTTTATAAGCGTATCAATTATTGCTTTTTGGATGGATGCACAAATATCGTTTAAGTTTTCTGTAATGAAATTTGGGTTGAGTGCCATATTTTTTTGAAGCATATAAAGTATGGAAGTTTTCAAGCCCGAAAAACTAAAATTAAATCCTTCTATACGTGGTTCAGAAAATTTATACTTTACTTCGCCGAGTTCCGCCAATTTATCAATTATCGGTCCGGCAGGATAATCTAAACCTAAAATTTTTCCCGATTTATCGAATGCTTCGCCTGCGGCATCGTCGAGAGTTTCGCCTATGAGTTCAAACGTAAAATAACCTCGAACAATAACCAATTGCGTATGTCCGCCAGAAACAGTTAAACATAAAAACGGAAATGGTGGTGGAAAGTCTGTTCCGAAATGTGCTAAAATATGCGCTTGCATGTGGTTCACTTCAATCATCGGAACGTTGAGTGCCAACGCCAAACTTTTTGCAAAAGATACACCAACTACTAAAGAACCCAATAAACCTGGACCAATCGTGAAGGCAATGGCGTTTAAATCTTTTTTTGAAACGTTTGCTTCAAGTAGTGCGCGTTTAACAACAGGCAAAATAAGTTGCTGGTGTTGTCGAGATGCTAATTCGGGTACAACACCACCATAAACCGCATGAATAATTTGCGCCGTTGTAACGTTGCTTAATATTTTTCCATTGCGAACAACTGCAGCAGATGTATCGTCGCACGAAGATTCGATAGCTAAAATAATTCTCTGATTTTCCAATAAGTATCGAGAATAAAATAAATAATAGTTGATAACTTTTTACTAATTCACTCTAATCTTTCATAAATGGATAATCATTTTCAACATAGTTATCGGTGTAGAGTTCTGAAGCATTTGGAATGGGCGAACTTTTAGCAAACTCAACAGCATCGCGCATTTCTGCATCAACAGTTGTGTTGATATCATCAATTTCTGATTGCGTTGCAACACCCAAACTTAAAATTTTTTCTTCGGTTGTTTTAATCGGGTCAATACTTTTATAATGCGCAACCTCGGCTCTGCCTTCAGGCGATTTCCGATAATTTTCCGGATCGCTCACAGAGTGACCTTTATAGCGATACGTTTTAATTTCTAAAAAATACGGACCATTGCCCGAGCGAATATGCTCGGCAGCTAAAACAAATGCTTCATGCACAGCTTCGGGTTTCATACCGTCCACTTCGAGATGTGGCATATCGAAAGCACGCGCAATTAATCCAATATCTGTTACGTTCGATGTGCGCGCTACGGAAGTTCCCATCGCATATCCGTTATTTTCGCAAACATAAATGACGGGTAATTTCCAAGTCATTCCCATATTTCCAGCTTCATATAGCAAACCTTGACGCGCTGCACCATCACCAAACATAGTGACACATAAATTTTGCGTTCCATTATATTTTTCAGCAAAAGCTATACCTGTACCGATACCAATTTGCGCACCAACGATACCGTTTCCACCAAAATATTTATTTGCTTTGCTAAAAAAGTGCATCGAACCACCTTTACCTTTCACAGCACCTGTTGCTTTACCAAATAGTTCTGCCATGCAAGCACGTGCAGTTAAACCTTTCATCAATGCAATGCCATGTTGACGATATGCGGTAACCAAACCGTCTTGTGGTGTTAAAGCCGATTTTATGCCGGCAGCAATAGCTTCCTGTCCGATGTAAACGTGGCAAAAACCTCTGATGCCATCACCGTAATTTTCTAAAGCACTTTCTTCAAATCGGCGAATGCGATACATAGTAGTGTACCATTGCAAATATTGCTCTTTTGAATACGTATTTTCTGTTGATTTTGCAGTTGCAACTTTAGTAGATTTAACTTGAGGCGCGTTAGCGAGAGTGATTTCCATATTTCTTTATTTTTACGACGTTCAAAGTTCAAAATTAAAAAACAAATCTAAATAAATTACACTTGCGTGTCTTTATTTTTACGAATTACTAACATTCAAGGAAATTTAAGAAAGTTTAAGAAAGTTTAATGAGCGTTTAAGAAAAAAATTTGTTCTATTTGCAAATCTTTATGCAATTATACTTAACAAAGTTGATATTAACAAAGTTTAAAAATTACGAGTTTCAAACTTTTAATTTTAACGCTAAGCTCAACCTGATTTTGGGTGAAAACGGCATGGGCAAAACAAATGTGTTAGAGGCAATTCATATTTTATGTTTGTGTAAAAATTTAAATATTACGACCGATAAAGAACTCATTAAGTTCGATGAAGATTTTGCGCGCATAGAAGGATTATTTAATCTGGATGAAAATAAAAATAAAGTTGTCGTTAAAATTGACTCATTAAAAAAGAAAATTTTTGAAGTGGATGATAAACTTGTAAAAATTTTAGCTGAGCATATTGGCAAATTACCGGCAGTAACTATTTTTCCGGATGATACAGAAATTATTCGCGAAGGCAGCGAAAAGCGACGAAGATTTATTGACATGAGTATTTCGCAAATGGATAAAATTTATTTGCAACACTTACAAAATTATAATCAAATTATAGCGCAACGCAACGCACTTTTAAAACAACTGAATGATAAAATTTTAAATTTAGAGGATGCAAAAATAATTCTCGAAAATTATGAAACGCAAGCCCAAGTCGCTGTTGATTATATTTTTAGAAGAAGAAATGATTTTGTCATTGAAATTGCGCAGCGCATTCAAAAATTTTATGAAAGTATTGCGCAACCTAAAACGCACAACGAAAAACTTACTTTAGAATTTGAATCCGATTTTCAGAAAAAAAATTTAACGACTTTGTGGCACGATAATTTGGAGCGCGATATTTTTTTAACGCGCACCTCCCGCGGTTTGCATCGAGACGATGTTCATTTTTATTTGAATGATAAACTACTGAAAAAATTTGGTTCGCAAGGTCAACTGCGTTCAACCGTGATTGCATTAAAATTAGCGCAATACCACAGTATTTTTGAAAACAAAAAAATTAAACCGCTGTTTCTACTCGACGATATTTTTGATAAACTTGATGCACAACGCGTACAAAACTTAATGACGATTTTAGCGGGTGATGATTTCGGGCAAATTTTTGTAACTGATACGCATTTTGAACGCTTGCCCATTTTAAAAAATCATTTTGAAAATGCTTTTTCGGTATTTAATATCGAGAATGGCACAGTTAAAAATTAAGTTTTAAAAACTGATTTGAAAACGAAAACGATTTGGAAAACGAAAACGATTTGAAAAACAAAAATGATTTGGGAATTTATTTTAAAATAATTTTCGGAAATCTAAGAAACAATTATTCTATCATGATGTAGCTTATACATGCTAGCTTACAATTAGATAGATGTTTCGAACACACACCTAAATTTTTATCCGCATTAATAAATCATTTTGTTCATCAGTACCGAGTAAAAAAATATGCGAAGAAAAAATCTCAAATCCCATTTTTTTATAAAAAGCAATCGCTTTTTCGTTGTATTCCCAAACGCCGAGCCACAGTTCGGAATAATTATTCTTTTGTGAGTATGCTAAGCATTGCTCAATAAGTTTTTGACCGATTTTTAAACCTTGCAAATTTTTAGCGACATAAATGCGCTCTAATTCTAAGGCACTTTTATTTTGTTTGATGTTATCGTAATTGTTTGATCTCAACTTTGTGTAACCTACGAGCGTATCGTTTAAAAAAATTCCAGTAAAAATATTCTTTGTGTCGGCTAATTCTGTTTTAATTTTTTCAATTGTAAAATTATTTTCTAAATATATCGCCATGTTTTCAGGCGTATTCAAATGCGCATAAGTGTTTATGAACGATGCTTTTGCAAAAGAAAGGAGTGTTTCTGAATCAAATACGTTTAGTGGTTTAAGAATTAATTCCATGAGTTTGAGGGATCTATTTGTTTATTAAAACTGAAAAACCTGTTAGCTTTTAAAAAGTTAACAGGTTTCAAAACATATTTCAGATTTTATTACTCATCCGTTAAGGTGCGTTGCGTACCAAAGGCGTAATCTTTATCTTTACCAGTACAGTTGCTGCGAATTTTTATATTAAAATACTCAAAACTTTTTAAGTTTTCTGTAAGTTGTTTCATGCCAGACACCGTAGCATTCTGAATACGTTGTTTAAAACATTGTGCGTTATCGCGCAGCGGGACTTTAATTGTCTCCCAACGATTAAATTTTTCGTCGTCATTGGCAAGTCTAATTGTAAAAGTTTCTTTATCGGCGTTATACGGACCGATAGAATCTACTCTAAAATTTAAATTCACGCGCGAATTGCGCAATTGCATTTTGCGCTCTTCCTCTCTTTTATCATCGTCTTCCACCCATTGGTCTTGCAAAGTTTTTTCAGAAGTTGTTTTTTCGATGTACTGATTCAAATATTTAGTACGTATGGAGCGCGAAACTTTTAATTTGCGTTTTTGGAACTCGTCCGATTTTTCAAATTCGCGTTTTTGAGAAATAAGTCGCGTTTCGCTTTCTATTTCTTTGGCAAAATAAATTTCCGCTAAAACATCATCCGTGAAACTCCACATCTTCATAACGCCTTTTCCATCACCAACAATTATGTTTCTCGAATCGGGGCTGATAGCCACTTTAACAATTAAATTTTCGCAAATTACGGGTGTTACAATTTCTTTTTTGCTTCGTAATTCCCATAACTTAAGCGTATCGTTGCCACCAATTATGTATCTACCATCTGGCGAAAAAGCATGAATATTATCGTGCGCGCTGATGTTGAAAGAAATAATATTTTTTGCCGTTTTAGTATCCCACATTTTTACTTTTCCATCGCTGAGCGTAACAATAAATCGGCTATCATTCGATGTAAGTAGTGATTTTAGGTCTTCGTGTTTGGGTTCAGCAATCAAGAAAGTATTTATTTTTTCCCCAGTCTTGAGGTCAATCAATCGGAAACTATCTATGTAAGTTTCAACTAAATAGGAATCATCACGACTAACAAAATGGTTCAAACCATCGGTTTTGATTTCTTTTTCGAGGCGCGCAAAATCGGTCGTCACGTCATAAATCATACTCATTGAGCCATGTTCGACGATTAGACCTTTATTCTCGCGAATAAATGAAAATGGGCGCGCAAATTTAGTTTCATCCACTTTTATGATACTCACCACTTTTTTGGTAGCAATATCCATCACGTTAATCGTATTCTTTTCGCGATACGCCAAATACAGACCGTCTTTAGAAAAACAAGCTGCGCGACCTAATTCTTTATCGCTGAAGGATGCAATTTCTTTTTTAGTCTCAATATCCCAAACATGAACCGTTGGCGAAACAATGACACCCTTTGTATTTAAAATTACGTTATCGCCGCTACGCGCAACCAATGTTTTATTATTGCTTGCAACTACGAGTTCGCGAATGCGCGCGTTGTCATGTTGGAATGTGGAAATATCTATTTGTGGCTGAGCGAATAGCGCACAACTGAAAGAAATTGCAAAAATAAAAATTGCAATAGCTTTTTTAGAATGAATTGTAGAAGTAGTAGAATTATTATGCATAGTATGGCATAGTTGGTTTATAATGCGTGTTTGTATTGAGTTTTAATTTCGTGTAAATATGGCAGTTTTCTCAGAAAAAAAACGCATAGTGTTAGCTTTATTTTAATCAAAAAAATAAATACTTGATTAAGTGAAATTACAAATAGCACTTAATGATATATTCTCAGAATTACAACGTGATTTTAACTTTTTTAGAACAAAAATTTACTCGTTCGGGAGTGAATTTAATTTTAAATTTACTTTTCCTTTAATGGTTAAAGTTGTTATTGCTGGCTCAGTATTGGCTGTAACTGCTATCGTTTTCAGAACGTCACCTTGTTTGTGGTTACTGTCGAAGATAACTTTTATTTCATTTTCTGCGCCGGCTTTTATGGGTTCTTTTGGCCATTCCGGCGTAGTGCAACCGCAACTTGGGCGCACACTACTAATGATTAAATCTTCTTTACCAATATTTTTAAATTTAAAAACGTGCGTCATTTTATCGCCTTCTTTAATTTCACCCCAATCGTAACTAACTTTTTCAAAAGTGATAGACGTTGTTTGCGTTTTCAAACTCGAAACTGTAGCATCGGTAATATTTTGGCTCTGAATGGGTGATACGCTTTCTAAAGTTGTTCTTGTGCTCGAAGTTGCATTTTGCAGAGAAGCAGTTTCGCTGCTGGCACCGTAAGATTTTCCTGATGCGCCGGCATTGATTGAATTATTTTTGCAAGAAACAGCAAAAGTAATAGTTAGAACTAACACACCCATTTTTATTAAAAATTTCATAATTTATGGAATTTACTTAAATTAATTGAGTAAATGAGGCCTTCGTTGTTTTGTTCTTTTTAAAGATTCTTCAAATCGCCACTCCGAAATTTTAGCTTCGTTACCACTTAATAAAATTTCTGGAACGCTGGAGTTCTCAAAAATTTCTGGTCGCGTGTAAACGGGTGGGGCAATTAAATTATCTTGAAAAGAATCGGTGAGCGCCGACGTTTCATCGTTCAATACACCTGGCAATAATCGCACAACACTATCCACTATTATGCTCGCTGCTAATTCACCACCCGAAATAACGTAATCTCCAATCGAAATTTCGTGCGTAATATATTTTTCGCGAATACGTTCGTCAACACCTTTATAATGTCCGCATAAAATTATAACATTTTTCAGCAAAGAAAGCGCATTTGCGCGTGGTTGCGAAAAAATTTCGCCGTCAGGTGCAGTATATATTATGGCATCGTACGCGCGTTCTGATTTTAATTGACCAATACATCGTGCTATGGGCTCTGCCATCATCACCATACCTGCACCACCACCGTACGCATAATCGTCAATTTGTTTATAATTTCCGATGCTAAAATCGCGCAGGTTGTGAATAAAAATAGAAACTTTATTTTTTTCTTGCGCACGTTTCAATATAGAATGCTGAAAAGGACTCATCAAAAGTTCAGGCACAGCAGAAATTATATCGAAACGCATAATTAGTTGTTAGTTGTTCGTTGCTAGTTGTTAGTTTTAAAAACGATTAACGTCTATCAACAAACAACTATCAACTACTATGGATTCACTTTCAATAATTCAACTTCAAAAATTAAAGTTTCGTAGGGTCCGATTGAACCGCCTGCGCCTTTTTCGCCGTAGGCTAAATTATACGGCACGTACAATTTATATTTTGATCCTTCTTTCATCAATTGAAGTGCTTCTTGCCATCCTTGAATAACACCATTCACAGGAAAATCAATCGGTTCGCCGCGTTGCACGCTGCTATCAAAAACTTTTCCGTCGAGTAATGTACCATGATAATGCGTTTTTACTTTATCCGTAGCTTTTGGCATTACACCCGTACCTTCTTTAATAACCTCGTATTGCAAACCACTTGCTGTGACTTTAACGCCGGGTTTTTTGGCATTCTCTGCTAAAAATGCTTTACCCTTTTCAATATTGGCAGTATATTTTTTCTGACTTTGCGAAGACATAAAACTACTGAAAATAGCATTGCATTTGTCGGCTGCAATAGTTTCTTTGCCATTCAAAGCGTCGTTAAACCCTTTTGCCATTGATTCGCCGTCGAGATTTAATTTTTCGCCGTTTTTAAAATTCTGAGCAAACAAAACGCCCAAGCTGTAACTTACACTATCCATTTTTATTGGTGTATTTTGTGCGCTCAAACTTGCGTTTAACAACAATAAGCTGCACAGATTGATAAAAAGAAATTTCATTTTAATACTTTTTAGTTTTTGAAGCGCAAATATAGACGCATTAATGTATGTACGAATAGCCGAAACGAAAATTCACGCAACTTTATGACTGAAAAAACATTTTATTCATACTTTTAACAAATAAATATGACTACTCAAGCCAAAGCAACTGCCATCGGTGAAATTTTAAACAACCTCTACCCTACCACGCCCATACCGTTAGATCACGCCGATCCGTACACACTTTTAATTGCGGTGTTGCTTTCTGCGCAATGTACCGATGTACGCGTAAACCAAGTTACACCCATACTTTTTGCGCGCGCTGCTACGCCTTTTGAAATGGTAAAACTTTCAGTGGAAGAAATTAAAGAGATTATCAGACCCTGCGGACTTTCGCCCAAAAAATCGAAAGCCATACACGAACTTTCTCAAATTTTAATTGATGAAAATAATGGAGAAGTACCTGCCGATTACGAACGCTTAGAAAAATTACCCGGTGTTGGTCATAAAACAGCATCGGTTGTTATGTCGCAAGGTTTTGGTTTTCCTGCTTTCCCTGTTGATACACACATTCACCGATTGGCGTGGCGATGGGGATTGTCGAGTGGAAAAAATGTTGAGCAAACCGAAAAAGATTTAAAATCGCTCTACCCTGAAGCGCAATGGAATTTATTGCATTTGCAAATTATTTTTTATGGTCGCGAATATTGCCCTGCGCGTGGGCATAAACACACGGAATGTTTAATTTGCAAACAGTTTGGCATAGCAGAATTATTTGTATGATGTTTAAGGAGCAATTTCTATTCACGCTTGATAACACTTAATCAAGAATTGTTTTTAGTCGCTTCGCAACAAAAAACTGAGACGATGAATGAGCGTTTCGCTTTATTTAGAATTTACACACGGTGCGCCAGCGGGTGAATTAAAACCTTCATAATAATAAAAAATAAAAATTCAACTTACAGAAAAGCTAAATTTTATTGATTGAAATTTTAAAACCTGAAAAAAGCGGAACTACTTCAGGTAGTGTCATGATTTTAATTTTTAATTCACGGCACATAAAAGGAATTTTTTTAAAGGTTTTATTATCCTTACTTATTAAAGTCTCTTCCGAAACTATGATGATGCGTTCTGGATTTTTTAATTTCAAATTATTGTAGCCATAAATAACGAGTTTGGCATCTGCGAGATTTAAAAATTTAGTTTTTTCTGTTTCAAATTCTTCTTCAGAAAATCTATTTCTTATACTTCCATCACAAAAGTTGTTTACAAGAAGATTAAAAAATTTCTTATCCGGCAAAATTTCTGAAGTGTCAAAAATATTTTTTCTGTGTTCTTCAAGGCGTAAACTATCGAAGACAAGTCCCCTCGATAGGTTTTTACATTCTGTAAAAACTTTATCTATCAGTATAATTTCTTGGCTGTTTATTTTTTCTTTGATGAAATTATAGATGATCCTATCACCATCGAATGGCAAATAATAACGCACTAAAGCCAGTAATGAATTGGTGTCAAAAACGAGTTTCATTCAGTATAGCGGCTTATGTTTTTCGGTTGTATGTTGAGTTGTTTAATTAGTTCGTACTCACTAATAACACCTTGATTAAAAGCAGATTGCAGCGTTGATACAAAAAGCGGAGAATTAATAGGTATTGGGGCTTTTCCTATAACTTTAATCCCATTCAATTTATTTAGTTCGCGTTTTTTCTTTTCTTCTTCTCTTCTATTTTTAACCTCTTCGTCAACCTCCCCAATTAATTTTTGATAAAAAGGATAGGAAATTTTTTTATCGAATGATAGGCGCGTAAGAATAGCCGTTCGACTTAAATGTGTTTTGTCTGAAATTTCTGTAATGAAAGATTGCTGATAATTATTCTCTGTACTTAATTTTTCAATTTTATTAAATTGAGTTTCATATTTGCCGAGCAAAAAATAAAAAGCAAAATCATTACACCATTTTTCAATGCGTGGCAACTGAGCATCAGAATTGAAATTTTCTTCAAGCGATTCAATTTCCTCTTCATTTAATAATGCATGACCCAATTCATGAGCCAATGTAAATATTTCTCGTTTGAGGTTTTGTTGTTGGCGTTTCAGGACAATGACGTTTGGTTTTAAAAAAAAGCCATCAATATTAGCGCGCTCTTTTTTGTTGTGCGTTTCTACAAATTCGAAAACGAGCACATTTTGAGCTGCCAATGCACCAATCAGTGTTTCTAAATACTGTCGCGGTTCTTTGTTAAATTTTGGATTTAACGCACTTCTGATATCTAAAGCTACTTCTTTAGCATTATTATTGACCGTATAATCTAAGAACTTTCTTTTCATATCCACTTCCGCTAATTTGGCAGTAGCAGAAAGCGCAATCTTTTGTGCCTCGAAATGATTGACAATTTTCTTGGCTTCCAAATTAAGTTCGGAAGAAAAATTTTGTTTTCTAAAAAAAATGCTCGCATCGCGGGTTGCTGGAGGTGTAGATGGGTCGAGATAATAACTCAAACCTTTATCGAAAACTTTATCTATTTTTTTGAGTGTGCTGAGTGGGATATTTTCTGAAAAAATGTCTGATTCTGTGAGTGGCTTTTTTCTATTTTCATTCAATATAGACAATAACTCGTCAGCCGAAATTTTAAATAATTTCAGTAAGTATTTTAAACGGTCTATATTTTGTTCAACTGTCAAGAAGATTTGTGATTTTTTACAAAGATATGCCGCAAATCAATGAATTACACACGGTGGGTAACATTTTGTTTTTACTTATTAAACTTTAGGCTGCAACGCTTCGCGCAAAACCTATTGCAACAATTGCGCATTGCGCTTCGCACTCTCTTCAATTTGTTTTTACGATTTTTACACAAACTCATTCTATTCAAGTCTCGTTTTTAGTCGCTTCGCAACAAAAAACTCAGACGTTGAATAAGCGTTTCGCTTTATTTACGGCATCTAACAAAAACGCACACGCTTGTTTCAGTCTCCTGACTGAAACCCAGTATTTTGCGGACACTATCCCTTTTTTCATCATCCCTTATTTCTCAAGTTTTAGCTTCAGTACAGCAAATCGTTGGAAAACAATATCTGTTCACTGATTTTTTTATTTTCCAATTGGTTGTCAATCAGCCAATGTAAGAATAGACTAATTCGTTCGGGTTTCATAAAGCCGCATGATGCAGCATTTCCGAAATAAGGTATTGTTATGGCAATGGATTTATCAATATCGATATTTTCTTTGTCGTAATCTGTCAGATAATGCCGGAGAAGATTTGCCGCTTCCGGCGGATTTTCCGAAGCGTACAAATATCCTTTTTGCGTTGCTTTAATGAAATAGGCATAATTCTTTTTGTTGGCAATCATGCCGCTGCTTTTGGTGATTATGACGGGCGAATAAGCGTAAGGGATATGAAACGCACCGAGAGAAAATTTATGCAAGGCGATATTTTTGGTTTCGGCTTCAACACCTTCCCAATTGTCAAAAATCCAAGTGGCATCCGATTTCTTTTCTAATAATGTATTCCAAATGCCCAATTTATCGGGAAAAACGATTTCGATATTGCCTTTTCCGCCGTCGTTTCTAACCATTGCTTTTACGATCTGATCTTCATAACGTGCCTTGTAGGAAGCGTATATTTTTCCGTCTAAAAGTTTAGGGCGGTCTAAATTTGAAGATTTCAATGTGACTATACTACTGATGTCCTCCTGTAAAATCGCAAAAACAGCGATGGCATCCACGGGATTTTCTTTATTGTTGAGGCTGATAACCGTTTCGAAAGGGGCGATCGCAAATTCTGCGAGACCCAGCTCGAGCTTTTTTCCCGGCGTTACTGCGTAATTATCGTCCCATGGATTTATTATCCCGACTTCAATACCAAGTTCTTTGTAAAAACCGAGTTCTTTTGCTATAATAATTCCGATGTGATTTACATTGGGCGTCCAGTCTAATGCTATTTTTAAATCTTTCATATTAGATGTAATTCGTGATGTGTTACTAACAATTACGGTTCAAAATTCTTTTTTCTGTAAAGATACTTAGGAGTTAACAAAGGTTCAAAATTCTATATTTATTGCGCCTTTGCGACTTTCTTCGCGCCTTTGCGCGCATTACATTTCTTGTTTTGGCAACAAGACAACTCACTTGCTTTGTGAAAATTTGCGAAATCTGCGATAAAATTGACAAGCGTTTTTGCTTCTTATCAAAACGGTAAACCAATACCAAAATTAAAATTTAGTTGATCGCCTAAATTCCATAATCTTATTGGAATCCAATAACTGCTGTCAGGATATTTAGGATAAGGATAGCGCAATTTAAACCCAACATCAATGCGAATGAGAAAATAATCTACATCAATGCGCAGACCTAAACCTGTACCGATTGCCATTTGTGAATACCAATATTTTGAAAGTTCTGCTTTGGGTTCGGCTTCATCTTTACTTAAATTCCAAACATTACCCGCATCTAAAAATATGGCACCTTTAAAATAGGAATAAATTGGAAAACGCAATTCGGAATTTATCTCAAATTTAAATTCGCCTGCTTGCGCCGGAAAACTGGAATTTGCAGTATTTGGATCGTAAAAACCACCGGGTCCAATGGAGCCTAATCGCCAAGCGCGAATACTATTTGTTCCACCGAGTAAGTATTGATACGTAAACGGCACGGCTATGGCATCGCCGTAAGGTGTTGCCAAACCCAAACCCGCTTTTAGAGCGAAGTTTATTTTCGGAATTATTTCTTTGTTGTATCTGAATTCTAAATCGAAACGAATGAACTTGGCAAAATTTATTCCATTAAGTTGCGAAGGTTCTTTATCGGCTCTAAGTATTTTATCGAATAAAAATAACTCGCCCCCCGATTGTTGAAAGCCAAAAGCAAACTGAAAAACTTGGTTTTGTGCATTCGGTGGTGTCGTGAAATCGTAATTAAAAGAGCGAAAGAATAAACCTGTCACCAAAGTTGTATCGAAACTCCTAATAATGCGCGTTTGATTAATATTTCTGGTTCTAAAAGAATCCGTAATTTTTCCTAAATTAAACTCTAACGCCGAAGGGGAAATAATAAATCGCTCATTGATATTAGTTTCTCTTTTGTAGATGTCGCGCAAACCCACATTGTATCTATCTAACCTGAATAGATCGAGTTCTAATCGGTTTGATGTTCCAAAAGTTGCGTTAAGTTCTGTGGTGGCGTTTTCTTTATAACCTTCTTTAAAATTTTTTGAAACCAAATTTAGTCCGCTCAATAAACCCCATGTGGCGTTTAAGTTTAAAATTTTAGGAAAATTAAAACGATTATCAAAATTTAAATCGTACGATTTACCGTTACTCGATTGCCCTGGTTTATTTATTCCAAAATCTACACCTGCTGTTACGGTTGACGAAAAACGAATGGCACTATTGA
Organism: Saprospiraceae bacterium; assembly: GCA_043758385.1. Lineage (GTDB taxonomy): Bacteria > Bacteroidota > Bacteroidia > Chitinophagales > Saprospiraceae > JAAFJT01. Next base: position 86,773 of record JAYVNP010000113.1, on the reverse strand, counting down.
ATAGATTGAGATGCGTAAAACCGACATTGACTGAACCGCCGGCACGATACAAATTTTCTATACTGTCTCTCAAAATAGAAGCATTCAAATTTGCTCCGACTTCAAACGCCATTTTTTTATTCGGCGTTAAATAAATATTCAATGACACGGCATTAGAATCACACTCATCTATTTTAGAAGCTATGTTTACAAACTTATACACGCCAATACCTGTAATTTTTTTATACGTTTTAGTGATTGCCGTTTTATTGAAAATTTCACCGCTTTTAAAAGTAATTAAATCATTCAATAAACTCGCTTTCAATCCGATGATTCCGTCGTAAGTCCTGATAATATTTGTACCAACAACGGTGTCAAATTTTATTGTTTCACCTTTGTTGATGTCGTAATTTGGGAAAACAGAAACGTCGCCTATATAAAACTTTCGCAATTGCGTCGAATCGTCGGGTAAAACAACCGTCAAGGTTGCTTCAATAAGTCTTTGATTTTTTTCATTAAATTTAACTGTGGTAGTATCGGCATCTAAAGGTACAATAAAATTAGGCGCAAAACGCGCGTAACCTTTAGAATTAAAATAATCAACAAGGCGCGCTTTTTCTTTTTCGTAGTTCGATGAACTTACAGCTGTTCCGGGTTGGAGTAAAGAATTTTCTTGCGCTTTTTTTAAAATACTCCCATAAACTGAATCAGCGCAGATGTATGACACTGTATCAAAAACATATAAAGTTCCAAGATCTACGTTATAAGTTACATCGGCTAAACCTTTATTTTTTCCGATAAATAATTTGTCAAAAGTCACTTTATTATCCCTGTAGCCTGCATTTATTAATGCTTGCTTCATATTATCTGCAGAAATTTGAGTGAGTCTTTCATCAAAAATATTGGGCTTACTCGAAAAAGTTCTGTAAATACTCGGCAATACGCCTTTTTTATTTTCTACTGATATGGATTTAAAATAGTTCCATGCACCGACCTTCGATTTAGTAAGACCTAAAAAAATAGGTAATTCCTTTTGTCGAGATAAAGGTGGCAACAATGTTTTTTTTATATTCGCACTTTCTTTTCGGCTGATGTCGCCTTTTAGAACAAATTTGTTCGACCGCACAACATATTCATCGTTTTTTAAAAAGCGATTGATATTGCATGCGTTAAACAAAAGACAAAAAGCAAGAGTCAAAAAGCAAAAGGTAAATTGTAAACGGCAAAAAGCAAATGGCAAAGAGCTAAAGGCAAAATGCGATTTGTGAAAAGTAAAATTCAGTTTAACTTTATCATATTGCATACTGCTTATTTCTTTTTGAGTACTGCTCTTTGCTTTTTGCCATTTGCTCTTTGCTTTTTGAGTACTGCCATTTGCCATTTGTTTTTTAACTTTTAAATTTTCACTGTTCACTTTTCACTTTTCACTTATTGTATGTCTCAAATAGTTCAAGCCGTTTCAGTAGCAAAAATGCAACTTATTCAATCGTTGCATTTAAAAAAGATGCGGCAAAAGTATGGATATTTTATCGTTGAAGGCGATAAAATGGCAAATGAAATTCTCTCAGAAAAAAATTTAGAGATAGCATACATCATTGCAGAAGAAAAATGGCTCGATGTGAACGATTTTGTCGTCAGAAAAGATTGCGCCGTCTATTCTGCAACATCTGCTGAACTGAAAAAAATGAGTCAGTTTTTATCGCCTCCGGAAGTAATTATAGTAGCTAAAATTCCCGAGATTGAATTTCCGGAAAATTTTGAAAACGCTAAATTTATTTATCTCGACGATATACAAGACCCTGGCAATGTTGGTACAATTATACGCACAGCTGATTGGTTTGGTTTCGATGGCATTTTTCTATCGCCTAATTGTGCCGATGTTTGGAATCCGAAAGTTGTACAAAGTTCTATGGGTTCTGTGATGCGAATGCCGTTTCAGACAATAGAATTTTCTGACATCGCAAAAGAATATCCGATTGTAAACGTTATTGTCACTGTTTTAGACGCGCCGAGTATTTTTGAAACCGCACTACCGAGCGAAGGTATTATGGTTGTCGGAAACGAATCGCGTGGAATTAATGCCAATATTTTACGCGCAGCCACACACAAAATTTCAATTCCGCGTTTAGGCAATGCAGAATCATTGAATGTTGGGGTTGCAACTGGTATTTGTTGCGCGCTTTGGAAAAAATAAAATAGTTGATAATTGATAATTGATAATTGATAGTTGATAGTTGATAGTTGATAGTTGATAACTTAAATTTAAAAATGATAGAAGAAGCGAAAAAACGACATAATAAAACTTCGATAGGTCTGAGTATAGGTTTAGCATTAATTGCCGTAGTTCTCATTAATATTTTAGCATCGCAAACACGCGCAGGATTGGATTTAACGCAAGAAAAACGCTTCACTCTGACGCAACCGACCTTGAATTTAGTGAAAAATTTAAAGGATGAAGTTTTTGTAACGGTTTTATTGGATGGTAATTTCCCTTCCAGTTTTAAACGTTTACAAAATGCAACCACACAACTACTCAACGATTTACACCGCTTAAATAATAATATAGACTTTAAACTCGAAAACCCGGACATAACTGGCACAACGGAAGAGCGGCAAAAAAAAATGAAGGAATATGCCGAAGAAGGTTTAACGCCTACGCGTTTGCGATTAGTAGATAACGACCAAAAAACAGAGCAATATATTTTTCCTTACGCCATTGTGCGTTATAGAAACCGACAAACAATTGTCAAACTACTTGAAAACGAAGTGCCAGGGCAAAATCCAGAAATTGTTTTGAACAACAGCGTTTCGCTTTTAGAGTATAAATTTTCTAACGCGATTGAAAAGTTGTTGAATAATCGAAGACCAAACATATTTTTTTCGCGCGGACATGGCGAATTAGATAAAACCGAAACGGCGGATTTAGAACACAGTCTTGCACCCTTTTATAATGTAGGTTCTTTCAATTTAGATTCTGTTATCGAAATTCCTTTTCGCGATACAGCGAAAATTGACATCGTCATCGTCGCGAAACCGCAAACGGCATTTTCTGAAAAAGAAAAATTTTTGATCGATCAGTACGTCATGCAAGGCGGAAAAATTATTTGGTTGATTGATAAACTCGACGTTGATTTAGCCGCGATGCAAAAAACAGGGAAATATATTCCAATCGAACGACAACTTAATTTGGACGATTTACTCTTTAAATACGGATTCAGAATCCAACCTAATCTTATTTTAGATTTAGAATGCGCGCGTATTCCGATGCGCGTCGGTGCTATCGGAACGCAACCACAACTCGAATTATTTCCTTGGTACTACTACCCTATTATGTCGCCGAGTTCGGATCATCCGATTGTAAAAAGTTTAGACCGCGTGTGGTTACAGTTTCCTTCGAGCTTAGACACTTTAAAAACAAAAATTGCAACAAAAAAAACGATCTTATTAGCGTCATCTACAAAAAGCCGATTACAATACGTACCGACTGAACTCAATTTTGAATTTTTACGCTATCCTGTCGAACCGGAAAAATTTAATAAAGGTAGTCAACCTGTTGCTGCTATTGCCGAAGGAAATTTTTCAAGTTTGTTTGCCGGCAGAGTGAGTGCAGAACAAATGGGTGTGTTACAAAAATTAGGTTTAAATTTTTTGGACGAAAGCAAACCTACAAAAATGCTCGTTGTTTCTGATGGCGATATTGCGCGTAACGAATACGATACGCGTAAAAATGCTTTGCTTCCATTGGGTTATAATCGTTTTGAAAATTATAAATTTGCGAATAAAGATTTTTTATTAAATTCCGTAGAATATTTATTGGATCAAAACGGCATTATAGAAGCGCGTAGCAAAGAAATTAAATTGCGTTTGCTCAACACAACAAAAGTTAAAGCTGAAACAAGTTTTTGGCGCACTTTAAATATCGGTTTACCGATTGTGCTGTTATTAATTGCTGGGTTTGTAACGTATTATTTGCGCAGAAAAAAATACCAACTGAATTAATTAAACTCAATAAATTTAAATGCCACTTTTACAATCAACTTATAAAACAACTTGGTTTTATAAAAACACACATATCAATACCATTTTAGCAAACGTGACGCGCAAAGCACCACAACTAAAATATGAACGCGAACGCCTTGAATTACCCGACGGCGATTTTATTGATATTGATTGGTTAAAAGTAAACACCTCCAAAAAACTTGTTATTGTGCTTTGTGGTTTAGAAGGTCATTCGCAAAAAAATTATATGTGCGGAACGATGTCACTTTTTTCAAAAAATGGATTCCATGCTGTGGCTTTAAATCATAGAAGTTGCAGCGGCGAAGACAACAGATTACTCCGCACATATCATACGGGTTTTACGGAAGATTTGCGTTTATTAATTGATTGGATAACGCCCCAAAAAAAGTACGAAGAAATTATTTTAGTGGGTTTCAGTTTGGGTGGTAATGTGGTTTTAAAATATGCGGGTGAAGAAAGCGAAAGCATAAACCCGGTCATCAAGAAAGTTATTGGCATTTCAGTTCCTACTGAACTCGGTAGTTCTTCAAAGTATTTTGAACGTCCATTCAACTATGTGTATATGCAAAAGTTTTTTCTGACGCTTAAACCAAAAGCAAAAGTTAAAGCAAAAAAATTTCCAAATACTTTCGATTTACAAAAAGTTTTATCCGCCAAAGTTTTTTCTGATTTTGATGAACATTTTACTGCGCCAACCAATGGGTTCAAAAATGCTGTTGATTATTATACACAATCTTCGAGTTTGCCTTATCTCGAGAAAATAAAAATACCCGCACTTTTAATTATTGCTAAAGACGACACATTTGTTTCGCCCGAGAGTTACCCGATTGAATTGGCATTAAACAGTAAATTGTTTCATTTTATTTCGCCAGAGAATGGTGGACATTGTGGCTTCATGCCGCAAGACGAAAATAAAACAGTGTGGGTGGAGCGCGAAATTTTAAAATTTGTTTCGGAAACTTTAATTTGAAGCTCGATAAGAATTAAATCTGATTTGCATTTTTAATTCTTAATTTTTAATTATTCAGGTAGTACGACTTATTTTTACCCAACATTTTTAAAATATAAATTATGCAGGGGTTTAAAATAGCGATAATAATTTTTGTACTGATATGCGTTCTGAACGCTTGTAATTCCAAACATTTTGAAACCTGTAACAGTGGAACTAATTGTCCGCCACCAACGGAAGAAAAAACTTCGCCCGAATTACAATCTTTGCGTGAAAATATCTCTGGTAAATGGAAATTTGTACGCGTCAATACAATTGATACATTGCATAAAACAGCAGGATCATATTCCAGTTTGCGCGCCGATATGTGTGTGAGTTACAACGGCAGCATAGATTTTTTTATTGACGCGCACAAACCTGTTTGCGCATATTGTTACGAACTAAAAAAAGGTGTAACCGAATTAGAATTTAAAATTGATGCTTCCAATTTAAGCGCGTTTTGTAGAGAAAGTTTACAAAGTGGCGGCATAAAAGTAGCTGGCGATTCTTTGGTAATCGTAAGTCGCGATTCATTTGTGGTTAAAAGCGCATTGTATAGAAGAATGAATGATGACGGTACTTATAAAACGCAATAAATTTTGAACTGTGAGCTATGAGCTTTGTGCTTCATTTCAGGATTGATTAACACCGCTCGAAGCTCAACGCTCATTGCTCGAAGCTAAATACGTATGGCTCAAATTTTTATAGACGTAGATAATATTGCTCCGCGATTAAAAATAAAAAAAATGGGCGAGGTTCAAAAAATTTACGATCCCATCAGGAAAAGATATTTTGTGCTTACGCCGGAAGAATTTGTCAGGCAAATTTTTTTGATGCATCTCATTGAAGTTTTAAATTTTCCAAAACTCCTTATTCAAGTTGAAAAAGAGGTTTTGGTGAACACTTTAAAAAAACGTTTTGACGTTCTTATTTTTAACAAAAAAGGTTCGGCTATAATGTTAGTTGAATGTAAAAACGCTAACATTAGATTAAATGAGAACGTTCTCGAGCAGGCTGTTAATTATAACCTTTCTTTAAAAGTACCGTATTTAATCATTACTAATGGAGTTTCTACTTCAGCTTTTAAAATAGATTTTGAAACAAAAACTTGGATAACTTTAGATGACATTCCAGTTTGGTCAATCATTAATGACTAAATGGTTAATTGGTTAACATATTATGTTGAAAGAAAAAATATTGGTTTTAGGTGCGAACGGAAAAATTGGTAGGTATTTGTGTTTAGCCCTACGCGAAGTTTACGGACAATCGAATGTTATTGCAAGCGATATAAGTCCGGCACACGATAGTAATTTTATGCCTTTTGAGATTTTAGATTCTACGGATGCTATTAAGTTGGAGTATATTGTTCAGCGTTATAAAATCACGCACATTTATAACCTATCAGCCATTCTATCCACCAAAGGCGAAATTAATCCTTTAGAAACTTGGCGCGTAAATATGTCCTGTTTTTTTAACGTTCTGGAAGTTGCGCGTTGTTTTAATTTAAAACAAGTTTTTTTTCCGAGTTCTATTTCCGTTTTTGGTTCAAATACGCCGCGAACCAATACGCCGCAAGATACTATACGCACACCTGAAACAGCTTATGGCATGAGTAAAGTAGCCGGTGAAAATTGGAGCAGTTATTATTTTAAACGCTATGGATTAGACGTTAGATCCGTCAGATACCCTTGTGTAATTGGTAATTTTGAAAAATTTAGTGGCGGGGTGACCGATTTCGCCTCCGAAATTTTTTTAAAAGCAGCAGAAGATGCGACTTATAATTGTTGTATCTCTCCGACTACCCGATTACCGATGCTCTATCTGGACGATGTTATTAATGCTTCATTGCGTATAATGGATGCGCCGATAGGAAAAATTTCTGTGCGCAGTAGTTATAATATTTCTGGCTTCAGCGCAACACCTGCCGAACTTTTTGCAGAGATAGAAAAAACGCTCCCTAATTTTAAAATTATTTATAAAACTGATTTACGCCAGCAAGCAGCGGACTCTTGGCCCGAAACAGTGGACGATTCGCAAGCTAAAAAAGATTGGGGTTGGAAGTCGCAGTTTAATATTGAGAACACAGCTAAAAAAATGCTCAGTCAAATTAAAGTAGTGGGTAATCGTTAATTTAAAGTTCCCTGTGTTTTAAAGCAAGCTATAAAAATGAAAACGAATAATTTCAACAATAGAAGGATTTAAAGATAAACCTTTACAATCGCAAAAACGCACAAGAAAAATGATGAAACTACTTGACGGTAAATATTGGTCGGATGTTATTAAAGAAGAAATAAAACAATCAGTTTTAGGACTTACCAACACTGGAAAACGTGCACCACATTTAGCGGCTGTTCTCGTTGGTGAAAATCCTGCGAGCGAAGCATATGTAGGAAATAAAATTAAATCTTGTGAGCAAGTTGGTTTTAAATCAACGCTTATTCGCAAACCTACTGATATTTCAACAGCGGAACTTTTAGAGATTATAAATATTCTGAACAACGATCCCGAAATTGATGGTTTTATTGTTCAGTTACCATTGCCTAAGCATATTGACGAGAACAAAGTAACCTTAGCCATACATCCCGATAAAGACGTTGACGGTTTTCACCCCACCAATTTCGGCAAAATGGCATTGGGTATGCCGAGCTATTTACCCGCAACACCGCTTGGTGTTTTAGAACTTCTGAAAAGAAATAATATTGAAACTGTTGGCAAAACGTGTGTAGTAGTTGGAAGAAGTAATATTGTTGGTACACCAATGAGCATTTTGCTTTCGCGCAAAGGTTGGGATTGTACCGTTACACTGGCACATTCGAGGACAAAAAATTTAGAAAAATTATGTAAATCGGCTGATATATTGGTTGCTGCAATCGGCATTGCACATTTTATAAAAGCGGATATGGTTAAACATGGTTCAGTTGTAATTGATGTGGGCATGAACCGCATACCAGATGCTACAAAAAAAAGTGGTAGCCGTTTGGTTGGTGATGTAGATTTTGAAAACGTCGCGCCTAAATGCAGTTTTATTACACCCGTACCGGGCGGCGTTGGGCAATTAACAGTTGCTGCACTTATGTTGAATACTTTAAAAGCAGTTAAATTAGGGATTAAGGAATAAGGAAAATTTTTGCAATTTTACCTTTTGCTTTTTACCTTTTGCTTTTTACCTTTTGCTTGTTTTTATGGAATACACGCACATTAAAATAGATTGGAAAACCCCATCGGATGAGAAAGCAGAAATAATAATGGCTTTGCTCGGTGAATTACCATTCGATACTTTTGAAAACACAAGCAGTAGTGTTGATGCTTATATACCGACTAAATTTTTTAATCAAGAAGTTGTTGAAGAATTAAACACGCTTAAAATTCAATTCGATTTTAATTATTCCGAACATACAATAGCTTACACAAATTGGAATGTTGAGTGGGAAAAAAATTACGCGCCTGTTGTTGTAGATAATTTTGTTGCTGTGCGCGCAGATTTTCATGCGCCTATTGAAAACGTAGAATATGAAATTATTATTAATCCGCGCATGGCTTTCGGAACTGGACATCATGCAACAACATTTATGGTTATGCAAACCATGCGCGAAATGGATTTCAAAAATAAATCGGTTTTCGATTTCGGTTGTGGTTCAGGTATATTAGCAATTTTGGCAGAAAAATTAGGTGCTAATTATTGTTATGCCATAGATAATGATACAAACTGCATCGAAAATACGATTGACAATGCTTTAATTAATCATTGCCAAAAAATAAAAACGGGATTAGATTCGATTGAAAATACAGAACTTACAAAATTTGACATCATTATTGCTAATATTAATCGGAATGTATTGACAGCAACTATGCTTGATATTTCAAAACGTTTGCATCAAAAAGGGCAATTAGTCATTTCTGGTTTTTTAAACAGCGATGAACAACTCTTAATTAATTGCGCTCGAGAAAATAAATTGCACTTAAAATCGGTTAAACAAAAAGAAGGCTGGAGTTGCCTCTTACTTAGCTATGAGCTATTAGATGTGAGTTGCTAATAACTCATAGTCCATAATTCATAGCCAAAAATTTAATTATGCGCATACTATTTTTTTTTATTTTTTTAACGTATATTTTTTCTGCCAAAGCACAAGTAGCAGTTACATCAACGCCGTTACCAATTATTACTCCAACAAAACCCAATTCATTTTCCGACGATAACGAAGGTTTCTTGAAAGAGATGAGTGCGTTTGCTAAAAATACTTCTCGAGCGGATGCTGACAAATTAATGAAAGAATTTGAATCTAAGTTCAGCACTGGATTTAAACCCGATGAGCAAAAAAGAATTATTCATACTGCGCAATTGATGAAAGAAAACGGTATGAACTTTGTCCCATTTTTTTTCGATTACTTAAAATGTTTAGTTGTATCGGAACAAACGACAACCGATATCAACCGCATAATACCTTGGGAAAATATTTTAGACACACTCCTTACGACGATGCAAAATCGGCAATTTGAGCCAATTCGCGTTTTTTTAGATTTTTCAAAAAATTTTTTAGAAAAAAACAGTTTGTTCTTTGGCGAAAATAAGGATTCGTGGTTTGTTAACAACAAGAGTTATAACTGGAATTACGTTAAAGGTTTTCCATCCATCAAATGGGATAAAGTGAATTTAATTTGTGCTTATAAAAATGATTCAATTGCTATTGTAGAAACTAAAGGGACTTTTTTTCCGCTTCAACAACAATGGAAAGGTGATGGCGGAAAAACATATTGGCAAAATAATAACGACTCACAACTTGCGAATGACAGCTCAAAACTCAAACCGCAAAGCTCAAAACCTTCAACAACTTATGCCAAACTCTCTAAATACGTTTTAGATTTAACAAAAGGTTTCTATCGAATAGAAAAAGCGACGTTGCGTTATCCCGAAATGTTTTCCGAAAAAGATATTGAAGGTGCTTTAGAAGACAGAATAAGTGTTAGGAAAATCAATGAAGAACCATCTTATCCGAGATTTGAATCGTATGATAAACGTTTGAAGATGAATAATATCGGCGGAAGCGTTCAACTCGTTGGTGGATTCAGATTAGAAGGTTCAACTTTTTACGCCGTTGGTAATTCGGAACAAAAAGCGCAATTGACGACGAACAGTTCTAAAACGGGTGAGCGTAACTTTAAAGCACTTTCAGAATCGTTTGTAGTACGAAAAAACCAGCGCATTTTTGGTGAGCGCGTAGAAACGACACTTTATTTTGGTACAGACTCGCTTTATCATCCGAGTTTGGATATGCGATTAGATTTATTGAAAAACGAAATCATTTTTGATAAAGGAAGTCGTGGTTCCGATCAAAGTCCGTTTTACGATTCTTATCACAAGACGCAAATTATTTCTACAAAAGCGACTTGGTTGATGGATAAAGATACTTTAGTGTTTGGACAATTTAAACCCCTGATAAATGTAAACAATCAAGTAGCGCTTATTGAGTCAAATAATTTTTATACCGATAACGATTTTAGGCGTTTTCAGAACGTATCGTCGGTTAACCCAGTAGCGGCAATGAAAATTTATGCTGATAAAACGCAAAAACGTTTGTTCGATGCTGACGAATTAGTTCGACGCATTGATCCAAGATTAGATGCAACATCGGCGCAAAGTATGCTTTTCGATATGGCGAGTCAAGGATTTTTAAAATTTGATACCGATCATAAAACGATTGAACTAAAAGATAAAATTTTTCTTTTCAACGCTGCTCAGCAAAAAAAGATAGACTACGATATCCTCCGTTTTGTATCGGATACCAGATCAGAAAATGCAGTCTTTCATCTAACAGATAAAAATTTGTATATCTTCGGCGTAAAAATTGTTGATCTCAGTAGCAAACAAAAAGTGCGTATCTCGCCTACTGAGCAAGCATTAGTGCTTAAAAAAAATCGTGATTTTGATTTCAATGGTCGCATCAACGCAGGTATGACAGTTTTTACCGGTAAAAAATTCGAATTTGAATACGCGCCTTTCACCGTTCAAGCCGATTCGGTCAGATATTTTGATCTGTACCTTAGCAGTCAGCTATCAGAAATCAGCAATCAGCCAAAAAGTGGGCTCAAAGCTGAAGGCACAAAGCTCATTGCGCTTCCTATTTCTTCGCGCATCGAACGTTTTAAAGGAAAAATCACGATTGATACAACAGGTAATATGTGTGGCTTGAAGGATTATCCACGATATCCTATCTTAGAAACACAAACGCCAGCATACATTTTTTACGATGCGCCCGAAACACAAGATTCTTGCTACAAACGCGATTCCTTCTTTTTTAAACTCCAACCTTTTGTTTTAGAAGGTTTGGATAGTATGGTTCGACAGAAATTAGCATTTAAAGGCGAGCTAAATTCGTTCGACATAATGCCACCATTTAATGAAACTGCTATTTTACAACCCGATTCATCGCTTGGTTTTGTGACGCAAACGCATCCTGAGGGAATTTCTTTGTATAAAAAACGCGGAAATTTTAACGGAAAATTGACACTTAACAATAAAGGTTTATTAGGCGAAGGTTATTTAAGTTATCTCAGTTCAGCTACTGAATCAAAGGATATTATTTTCAGACCGAAAGAATTATTAGCCAGTGCCGAAAATTTTAATCTCAAAGAAAAACGCGAGCAAAATATTCCAGAAGTTTTAGGTAAAGGTGTAAAAATTCATTGGAAGCCGTATAACGATAGTATGTACATAACGGCAAAGGAAAACGCATTTAAGTTTTTTAAAGAAGGCGAACACACACTTACAAATTTATTGATTCTTACACCCGAAGGTGCTAAAGGAAACGGAACTTTTTCTTGGAAACAAGGTACGTTGAAATCAAAAAAGTTTGATTTTGGTACGCGCGCCGTACACGCCGACACTATGGATATGAGCATTAATGCGGTTGATAAAGCCGTCAGTGCAAATCAGTTGGCATTTGATACGCGAAACGTTAAAGGCGATATTGATTTCGATAAATATAAAGGTCGTTTTGAAGCAAACTCGGAGGAGATTGAAACCAATATGCCAACTATTCATTACAAAACATCAATCAATCGCTTCGATTGGGATTTGAAAAACGAATTCATTACTTTTGACGCTTCGGGTAAAGAAGCTACATTTTTATGCACGGATGCGATTCAAGACTCGCTCAAATTTAATGGTAAAACAGCCGATTATAATTTAAAAACGAATATTCTGAATGCTTTTGGCGTACCCTTTGTGCGCACTTGCGACGCATTTGTGTATCCGGATAGTAACCAAGTGCAGATAGAAACAGGCGGAAAAATGACCACCTTTAACAATGCGCGCATCGTTTGCGATACATCAACACAATACCATGTCATTAATAAAGCAGTTGTAACTGTTAAAGGTAAAAAAGCCTACGAAGCAAAAGGTTTTTATGAATATAATTTAGGCAAGCGTACGCAAGAAATTAAGTTCGACAATATTGTTGGCAATCGCGTTGGTAAAGGACAGTCCTCAGAAAAAAAGACAGAAACGCGCGCATTTGGTGAAGTTTTGGAGGCAGAAAATTTTTTTATTGACGAAAAAACAACTTTTAGAGGAAAAATTACGCTGGCATCAACTATGCCACGTTTATTATTTGAAGGTTTTGCTAAACTTCAGCTCGAGAACCTGCCAGATAAACAATGGTTCAATGTAAACTTTTATGGCGATAAAAAAGATTTAGCTATTGCTTTTAATACACCAAAAAATGAAAATGGCGATCCGCTTTCGTCTGGTATTTTTATCAGTAAAGAGAACTCAAACGCTTATCCGCGGATTATGATGCCACTGACATTCAGAAAAGATCGCGCAGTTATTGATGTTAAAGGCGTTTTAAAATATTATCCGGCAAGCGATGTTCTAAAATTAGGTGATTCACTAAAAATTGATGGGAAAAGTGCACACGGAACATATTTTGAATACAATAACCGAAACAGTAAAATTATTGCCGAAGGAAGACTTGGTATTTGCAGTGCGCTATCGGGTGCTTCTGTTTTTAGTTATGGCAGAGCGCAGACAAAATTTTTACCCGCAGATGAAGTACCGATTGATTCAAATGGTATAAAAGGTTCGCCTTTAGCTTTGGAAGTTTTTGCAGGTATCAATATGTTAATACCGGAAAAAGTGTTGAAATTTTTAGCTGCCGATTTAGCTGCAGGAAGTTTTGATGCCGCGGATATTGATTACAAAAAAGATTCACTCTACGAACACGCGTTGGCTGAACTTATTCCTGAAGGAAAAGATTTGACAAATATTATTAACGATATGAAAGCTAAAACGCTCATCATTCCCGACAAATTTAATAAGTTCGACATTGTACTTTCAAAAATACCGATGAAATGGAATTCGGAATTACAAAGTTTTGTGTCAAGTGCAAAAAAAGTTGAAGTTCAGAGTATTTTAAATGTGCCTATTAATAAACAATTTACAGCATTGGTAGAATTTAAAATGCCCAGCAATGAGGATGATCGCGTTTATCTATACTTCAAAACTGCAAACGATATTTATTATTTCTTCGGTTACCAAAAAGGCATTTTAAGTATAACGTCGAGCAACACGCGCGCAGAAGAAGAATTTAACAAACTTAAACCTAAAGATAAAATTAAAAATATTGGAGACAACTCCGTAGAAATTCAATGGGTTGAAGGCGGTACTGCCGATTTATTTGTTCGTCGCGTTGCAAATGCGCAAAAATAAATCGAAAATTAATCAACTGCTTTATCTAAAATTTTAAAAATAGAATCAATTGGATAATCTTCTTCAGAGTACATCTGACGTTTGAGTTTCCGATCAAAAATAATTAAAAAGCGCATTGAATCAACGGGTTGATTTGGGCTGTTGGGTTTATACTGTCTATCCGTTTGAATGAAAAAATCTCTGATTTCCGTAAACTTGGTTTCACCGTAAGGCGTTGTAATTTTTGTGCCATCAATTTCAAAGGGTTTAAGCCTGATGATTGTAATAACGCGAATGAAAAGCGATATGACTGCTATGAAACTGATGAAAAAACAAATCATGTAAATAATATTTTTTCTCGTTTTATCCAGCGATTTATTTACACTGAAAATATAAGATACCAAACCGCAGAAAATAATTATTCCGACCGAGAACCAAATTAAATAGTCGAAAGAAGTTTTTGTAGGATTGAATACGTAGTGCATCTTGAGTTTTTATACGTTGTGATATTTTTCTCCTTTTAGAATAGTAAAAGCGCGATAAAGTTGTTCGACAATTATTAATCGCACCATCTGATGCGAAAACGTCATTGTAGAGAGGGAAATCTTAGCATCTGCACGCGCGTAAACAGCGTCAGAAAAACCAAACGCACCACCAATTTGAAAAATGAGTTTAGGTGTATTAGTGATTATTTTATTTTCTAAAAATTCTGAAAATGCCACAGAACTATAATGCTTACCATTTTCATCCAATAAAACTAAAAAATCAGAATCCATTAATTTTTCAAGAATGAGTGAACCTTCTTTTTTGAGCAATGCTGATTTTTCAGTAGGCGCGTTTTTAATATCAGGCAAAATAATTAAGTCAAACGGTGTGTAATGCACTATTCGTTTTTTAAAAATTTCAACGCCTTCGCTCAAATAACCTACTTCGGTTTTACCAACACATCTCAGTTCAATTTTCATTCCTTCGTTTGTTAATTTTTCATTCCTTCATTTCCAAACCGTTCCATTCGGCAAAAAATTGTGTTAAAAAATTTTCCATGAATTGATGCCGTTGTTCAGCGAGTAATTTCCCTGATTGCGTGTTCATCCTATTTTTTAGAAGCAAAAGTTTTTCATAAAAATGATTTATAGTTGGCGCGGAGCTTTTTCGATACTCTTCAGGTGACATATTCATTTGCGGAAAAATATTTGGATCGTACATTGCGCGGTTTCTAAATCCGCCGTAATTGAATGCACGCGCAATGCCTATTGCACCAATAGCATCTAACCTATCGGCATCTTGCACAATTTGCATTTCTAAACTATTAAATTTAGCGTGCACGTTGCCACCTTTGAACGACATATTCCGAATAATTTTTCCGATGTGTTCCGTTTTAGTAGCATCAAAATTATGAGCGTGTAAAAAATCTTCCGCAATACGTGCCCCTAAATTTTCATCGCCATTATGAAATTTTGCGTCTGCAATATCGTGTAAAAGTGCGGCGAGTTCAACAATTTCTGTATCCGCCTTTTCCGATTTTGAAATGAGTTGCGCCGTTTTCCAAACGCGGTACGTATGCCACCAATCGTGACCGCCTTCTGCATTTTGCAAAATATTTTTTACAAAATCTACCGTTGAATCCAGAAGAGAGTCAAAAAATTTCATAGAATAATACGACTACTTATTCAACAATTCAACGCTCTATCGGCTTCAATTCTGCCTCAGTCGAATTTATTGAATGTAAAAATAGGTGATAAATTTTATTTTAGCTTGCACTTCATAAATAAATAACTACATCTTCACTGAAACATTATTATTTACTTTTATCAAAAATTATTATTTCAGAAGGATAAAGTTGCTAAAGAAAAGAATTTTAAAAAAAGAATCTATTAAAAACTTAAACGAAAAACCAAAAGAGAAAGAAATTAAGAAAAAAGAAAAAGATGAAAGTAACGGATAGTTAGGAGCAAATTTATTTTTGTAATGAGTAGAAGCTAAATATTATTGCCTGGTACTTTTCCTAAGTGGTTGTTCAAATTTTTAATTTTCGTTTTAAAATTAAAAAATTTTATTAAGGAGCGCTTATTGAAACATTCGGATATAAATAAACGTGGTAACATTACTGTAAACTTAACTCCGAATGTATAAAATTTTTTACTCAGCAGTTATACTTTCGTTCTGTACAACGTGTTATGCCCAATCTACGCATCAACTCGTTGATTCTGCGATGGCGAATAAAAATATAAATTATGCGCGTTCTATTTTTTGGGCTGACTTAGCGTTTAAGAAATCTAACAGTGACAACGATAAAATCGCCGCAGCTCAAAGTGCATATTTGTTGGGCGTTGGTAATTACTTATCAGGCAATTTAGATGAATCATTAGTTTGGTATTTTAAATCCGAATCTCTTTTTAAATCAGTGAGCGATACGTCGGGCTTAATTTTACTGTACTCGGATATGTGCGTTTTCTACCTAAAACTCAAAAAATTTAATTCTGCCGATACTTTTATCTCAAACGCCATAAATCTTTCAAGATTTAAGAAAGATTCTAATCTGTTAGCCTCTGCAATAAACAATCGCGGTTTACTTTATCTGGATGAAGGAAAAATTGATAATGCTATACAAGATTTTGAAACCAGTAATATGTTATACCAAAAATTGAATGATAAATTAGGTATGGCTTATGCGCTCGATTACCTGTCCTCTGCCTATTCTGAAAAAAAATTATTCACTAAAGCTTACACAAGTTTAGAGCAAAGTAAAATGATGCGCATTGGGCTTGGCGATAAAATGGGTGAAGCAATTGCCATAAATAATATTGGCGAACTTTATTTGGCGCAAAATTTACCTGAAAAAGCTTTGCCTTTTTTTTTGGAAACCGTAAAAAAATCACATGCAATTAATTTCGCCGATTTAGAAATGAATGGCTATAAAATGCTTAGTAAGGCGTATCAGAAAATTAAAAATTTTCGATCTGCCTTTGATGCTCAAAATAATTATCTCATTTTAAATCAAAAAATTCAGGATGAAAAACGCGTGAAAACCATCGAAGAATTACAAACAAAATACGAGACAGATAAAAAGCAACAGCAAATTATAGTTTTAAATGACCAAAGCAAAATACAACAACTTTTGATTGGAAAAAGAAATTTTACCATTTTTATAATCGTTGGTATATTCCTATTTTCAATTTTTTCGGCTTGGCAATATTATTTACGCAATAAAATAAAACAAGAAAATAATTTAAAAAATGAAATTGCACATCAACAAAATTTAGCAGCACTCGGCATCATTGAAGCTGAAGAACGAGAACGTAAACGCATCGCTGGCGATCTTCATGATGGTTTAGGTCAACTTATTTCTTCAGTTAAAATGAATACAGAAATTTTAGTTGAGCGGTACTTAATTAAAAATGCCGATGCTGATAATCTTTCTGTAAAAACAATCTCTTTAATTGACGAAAGTTGTAGAGAAGTACGCTCCATTGCACACCAAATGATGCCTAATGTGTTGGTTAAGTTGGGATTAGTTTTTGCTCTACGCGATTTGGTCAATAACATTAACTCCGATAAACTCAGAACTAATATTCACATTTCTGGAATTGAAGAGCGATTAGACCCACATATAGAAACAGTTTTGTATCGAGTTATTCAAGAGTCAATAAATAATGTCATTAAACACGCTTTCGCTTCTGTTTTAGACATATCTTTAATGTGTGAAAAAAAAGAAATTACGGTTACTATCGAAGACAACGGAAAGGGTTTTGATTTGGATGAGAAAAATGAGGCGATTGGTATTGGTTTAAGAAATATGGCGAACAGAATTGAATTTTTAAAAGGTACGGTTGATATTTCTTCCGCAAAGGGAAAAGGAACACTGATAGCAATTTATATTCCGAGAGATTAAATTTTTTGTAACATGCAGAGTGCGATTAAAACTTTCAAAAAAATTTTTATAGTGGATGACCACCAGATGTTGGTTGATGGTGTAAAATTAATGATTGACGGCAGTACTGATTATTCAGTAGTCGGGGAAAGCACCAAACCTTTAGAAGTACTTCAAGCACTAAAGCAACTTGAAGTAGATATTCTTATCACTGACATTGATATGCCCGGCATGACAGGTGTTGAACTTACGCGCGCTGTAAAGAATAAATTTCCAAATATAAAAATTTTGGCTCTTTCGATGTTCGGCGATAGTGCAATTGTTGTAGAAATGATTGATGCAGGTATATCAGGTTATATTTTGAAAAATGCAGGGAAAAAAGAACTTATAGAAGCATTGAATAAAATTGTGGATGGACAAAATTATTTTATGCAGGACATAACGATACAACTCACCAAATCGTTTAAACGAAACCAAGAAGAAACGAAACTTACTGACAGAGAAATTGAAATTATCCGAATGATTGAGCAAGACCTTTCGACTAAAGAAATTGCAAATCAATTATTCATTAGCGAACGTACTGTAGAAACACACCGCAAAAATATCCTTTCTAAAACCAATACACACTCTGTTGTTGGTTTACTTAAATATGCTTACGAGCGAAAAATAATTTAAAATTTCCAGTCTTTTTTAAATTTCCATTTTTTCAATTTCATTTTTAGTGCGATAAGTACGTAGCCGAATATGCCGAACAGTCGGTATTGTAGTTGGTATGTTTTGCTCGCAACTTTGTAGTGCAATTTAGAAAATAGACCTTGAACAAATTCCAATTTCAAAAAACCGAAACTTTATAGCTTTTCATAATCACACATATTTTCATCTTTAAAATTCAGAATTAAAATGAGAAACTTTATTTATTTTAAGTTGGTGTTACTGTTTACAGTTGTTACATTTTTATCGTGCAAAAAAACTGATAATTCTATAAATGGCGGCAGTAATGATTACAGCGCACCGTTATTTTCCGAAAGCACGGGTTGGAAACGAGTAGGCATAATAAATTCTTTCAATCAATTATTGGGTGCTGCGAATTGGATGACACCTTATGACTTAAATATTGTAGGAGGTAATGCTCAGGTTGTTTATTATCAAGAAAATAATTTTGGAACTCCAAATAATTTTAAAGCGAGTTACACTTTGGGCAGTACCGCAGACGCTAAAATTACGCCATTAAATAATCTGTACTATTATAAAGATTTTTCAGGTAATCAAGGTGGTTACGGTTTCGTTTTTTTTCATCCCGAATCATTTAATGTTGAAACATTAATTTACCCATTCAATGCAGGTCAAACCGTTTACATTAGGCTACACAATGAAGCGGGCAAAGAACTTACAAGTCAAATTTCTTCAAACTTTGCAGACATAGGAGAATCGACAAAAATGTACACGAACGGAGATATTTTAGCAGGTGCATTTTCCGATAATTACGGCTTAGAATATAGTTATTATACGCGTTTAACTAACACATGGGTTAGAGCCGCAGCAAGTTCAAGCGCATCTGATACAGCGTATCATATAGATTATACGCCTTTTAGAATGGATGATGGTTCAATTTTAGCATTTAGGATGTTCAGCAAAAATAAAACTAAGCAGGCTTTTTTATCTATTTCAGATTTCATAAAAACAACTAATGTTTACAAAGCGCGTTTTATTGAGCCACATAATGAATACGCGCCAACTTTTGTTTCAGTCAGTCAGTATTCACCTGATGTTGTAGAATTTGCAAGCAAGGTGGATATTATTGGTTATGCCATAGAGGGAAATAGTTTTACAGTTGTGTTGCGCGAGCAAAATAACGCCACAAAAAATTTCACAATTTCAGCTTACAAATGGACAACGGGAAATACATCTTTCCAAAAACTTTATTCAGGTGTTGCCATATCAAATGTTTTTGGCGCATTTTTAGGTAGGAAAGATTTAGTAAGTTGCACAATTGACGGAAAAATAGCTGCTTTAATTGTTGAAGGTATTAACGGAAACGACCAAACTTACAGTTTAGCATTATTTGATGGCAAAAATGAAAATCATTTAGGAGCAGTAAAAAATAACACGTATCCACGTGCTGTTACTACTTTAAGTTGTTTGCGCTACATCAATGGTTCGTATTACGCCGTAGCATCGCCCTCACTATTTAGTTCTGATAATGCAGAAGGACAGCACATGGATGTTGTTAAACTTACACCGTAGTTACAAAAAATTTATTGGTTCTACTTTAATGAACAAAACTTGCCCTGCGTGTATGGATTAATGAAACAATTTGATTT
This sequence comes from Saprospiraceae bacterium, assembly GCA_043758385.1. Lineage (GTDB taxonomy): Bacteria > Bacteroidota > Bacteroidia > Chitinophagales > Saprospiraceae > JAAFJT01. The sequence continues at coordinate 66,908 of JAYVNP010000113.1, read as the reverse complement.
TTCAAAAATTTAAATTTTATAAAAATGTCTAAACGTTTATTATTTTTTATTTTAGTTCTGAGTGTTTTCAAACCAATACCGAGTTTTTGTGCAACCTCGAGCAATGTTGTTACGAAACAAACAATTTTACAGAAAATAAATGCCAATACCGCATTTAAAATGCAACACCGTTTAGCAAAAGTGGAAAATTTTATGGCTAAACATAAAAGAGGTTTAGCTGATAACGCAGGTGCACAAGTACTAATCTATTTATTGGTTGCTGTGCTCACATTGTTTTTAGTATTTTGGTTGGGAAGTAAAATAAATGCGGCTGTTTTTGGACCAATAGCTTTAATTCTTCTCGGCGTTTTTCTACTTTATGCCTTGTACAGATATGGAACAGGAAAAAAAACCTTATTTAAAAGTTATTAAAACTAAAATTACATTTTCCCATCAACAAAAAATAAATCATGTCAGTTAAATCTCTTCTTTTCTTTTTGTTATTAACAGCTACGCTATCAGCGCAAAATTTAGTGCCTTACCAAGTACAAGATTTAAAAAATTGGGATGAGCACGCGCTCTGGGGTTATAAAAATTTAGATTTTAAAATTATTATTTCCCCGATTAATGAAGAGCCAAATTTATTTTTTGAAGGCATTGCTAAATATCAAAAAGATAAAAAAATTGGGCTAATCGACTCTACTGGTAAAATAATTATCGAACCAATTTATGAAGAAATTAGCGATGTTGTGGGCGAATACGCGCTTGTGAAAGAATTTAAAAACCCAGATAAATTCATCGTTTCTATAAAAACAAATAAAAAATTCGAGTACAAAACAACCAATATTAATCAACGTATTGAGCTTTCGCAAGTGCTCAACGTTTTTACACTTTTTTCCGATAATGGTACTTACACAGATGCCTTTGGTTTAATGCGCAGCGATGGTAAAATAATTTTAAAACCAGAGTACTCTTTCGTACAAAACATTGGTGACAACCTATTTTCTGTGAAAGATACGAGCGGCAAAACGGGGATTTTTAGCACTAAAGGAAATTGGATACTAAAACCTAAATATAAAGATATGGGTTTTTTTAGAGAAGGTTTGGCTTATTTTCAGGTTAATGATAAGTTCGGATTTATAAATAATCAAGGCAAAGAAGTTATTCCGCCGATTTATGAAAGTGCTGACCATTATTTTGAAAACGGATTTGCAACGTTATCGAACGGCAAAGAAAAATTTTTTTTCGATGAAACGGGTAAAATGTATTTCAAAGGTTTAGGCTTTAAGGAAATATTAAGCTCAACGGATGATTTATTGACTGTGCGCGCTAAGAACGATTCGTTATACTTAGTCAGCAAAGATGCGATAATAGTTAACGAGCGCGGTGCTGATGAAATCGCGATTATTGATAGTACGTCATTTTTGTACCGAATCGGTGGAAACCTTTTTTATCAATCCGCCGACACTATCATTAAAATGCCGGCATCTAATTTTACAAAAATTTCTGCACTCAAAACAGGTTATTATTTCATAGAATCAAAAACAGATTCTAACACTATTCTAAAAACGGTAACTTCCAAAAACATAGAATCCATTGCGCAAATTGAACAAGAGGGCGCACACTTTGGCTGGAGTTATTCGATGGGCATTATTGCCAAATATTTTTTCGATAAACAAAAAATAGAGGATATTTTAGTTACTTATTTTGATAAAAAAGGAAAGCAATTTTCAGATTTTACAGAGTAAAAATATTTGTCTATTCTACTTAGTAGAATGTTTGTCATTGAAATTTAAAACACTGACTACCCCAAAAATAATTAACTAAACCTAATGCTAAACCCAAAAAGCGACTGATACTAATTAGAACAGTCGATTTGTTTTTAACTTTATAAATGAAATTTAAATGAAAAAAGCGATTAATATTTTACACGTCCTTATTTTTATTTTTGTCGGTTCGTCCATTTTTGCACAAACAGCTCAACAAAATTTAGAAACTATTATTGATGAACAAGGTGCCATTAAATTATACAAAAATGACAAAACCTTCTCTCTTAAAAATGAAAAAAATGCAGACGATTTAAATAAGCGTTATACCATTGCAACTGAGGCGTTTGAAAGAATTATTACTTCAGGCACAACTGAACAAATTAAAGCTGCAAAAATTTATTCTACTTTTCTGTATAATGATTTAGCCAGTATTTATGTAAGTGCTTCAGAGTACCAGACCAGCTTAAAGTTTAGCAAAAAAGCAGAAGAAATTTTATCAGCGTTTAAAAACAACGACTTCCCTGTAAATTTCAAAATTAAAGGTCAAGATTACAATTATAAATTTGATGTTATTAACGATCAAGAACAAAGTTTATTTTTCAACCGAGTCAACTGTTTGTATATACTTGGGTTGGATTCATTACCAGGTTATGATCCACATCCGGAATTGAATCGAAATAAATCAACATACACAACAGAAAAATTTAAAGAAGCATTTATCGCCGGAAATAATTATTTAAATCTTCCAGAAATACCTACTTTCCAAAAATATTATATTCAGAGTGTGTTGCTCGATATTTTATTTAAAAGTAATGAGCAGAATAGTTCAGAAATGATAACTACAGATGCAGAAAACATATTGCGTTTACAAACTTTACAGACTTACACCGCGCTTTCCAAAGAAGATAGAATTAGAGCAGACAGCTATTATCCAAAAACTTTAGAAAATATTGAATTCAATTTAGTCTTCATTCGTTTTTCGAATATAATTGATAAAAATGAACCCGTAGATTCAAAAACACTAAATACTTACGGCAAAATTATTTCACTACTTTACGATTTAGACTATACCAGTGCAGCAAAAACTTTTTTTAAGTTTGCTTTAAAAAAAGGATACAACGATGTTGACGTTTTAAGAAAAACAGGTTTAAAATTAGCAACTGCAACAAATAACAAAGTTTTAGGAATAGAAATTTTAGATAAAATTGTACCGTCGTTTCAACTTACTGATTGTGAAAACCTTGAAGCACTCAGTAATAATTATTATGCTTTTGGTGAAGTTACAAAAGGTGCATTGTTAAAAAACCAGGCGCAAAATTGTAAATTAAAAAAACAAAATGAAGCAACAAGCATTGCGAATGATGCACGCCGCGCCGAAAAAGACATTCATTTTTTGTTAGGCTTAAATTTAGTTCCGGCTTTTTCCAATAATTATGGCATTGTTTTAAATATTGGTGCTAAAAATTTCATCACAGAGTTTTCGTACCTCAATGTTAAAAAGCAAGATGAAAAATATATTGATTTAGACGGACAAAGTATTGGCGATATTCAAAAACATAATTGGAATGGTTATGTCGGTCACGTAGCTTTTAAATCTGTAAAAAAAAGTTTTAACAGACATTTTTACAGTCACACAGGTATTCTTTTTGCTTTAAGTCAAAAAACATTTGAACCTTTTTTCACTACCGTAACTTCGCCTGATAAGAGATCTTTTTCTGCAAATTTTGCTCCTACTAATAAGCAATATATTGCAATGGTAAATGTCGGTTACACAATGGTTAAATTTTTTGGCATTGATTTTTACGCCGGTATTGGTGGCGCATACAATACGTTTGACGGTGGTAACAAAGACTATTGGAACAAGGAAGGTTATACATTCGATGATAAAATGGTTAATAACAGAAAACCAAGTTATTGGAGTTTAATAGGTAGAGCAGGTATTTCTGTAGGTATTGGTAATCGGTAATAGTTCTACAAAATATTTAAAACATAAAGTTATTTAACCCGCTCTTTTGAATAAATTTTAGCGACAAAGCTTATTTAAGGTATATTTCTCATAAAGTTTAGGTCGTGAATACCCATTGTCATTTTAAATTTTGAATTTTATTTACTGCGCCATTAAATGTACAACAATTAGTGCCATATCAAATACAAAACGCAAAGGCTTAGAACATAAAAGCACTGTGGGGTTACAAAAATTTAAGCTCTAACACATATATTATAAACGCCAACAAGGTAATAGCCGCTTTTAAAAATACAATTACAAAATAGCAGGGTAAAAGCACAAACTTCTTTTTAATAAAGATTAACACACTAAAAAAATTTATGAAAAAGATTCTAATATTATTACTAATACTTTCATGCGTTACAGAAATATCAATTGCACAGTCAAATGACAAAGCAGGTAAACTATTTAATAAAAACGTAAAAGAACTTTGGCCTATGCTAGACAGTTTAAGAACTCTCATTTACGAAGGTAAAAACGGTTTTGTTGGCAGGTTTGGTAAAAGATTAGCTGATGGAGAGGATGGGTCAATAAGGTATGCTGCAAAAATGGAATGCCTAAAAGCAGATGTAGAATATATCTCTGTAAAGGATGGCAAAACTTTTTACAATTTAGAATGGAATAGCAAAAAAGGAAATGCTGATGTAGATTTCTGTTACAGCATGTTTGATAACGGTAAAAATCCTAATTTGTTACTTGTAAGAGAAAATATTGATTTTTGTATGCCAAAAGAACCAAAAGATGGATGGTCATTTTATGATTTTAGAGAAAAATATGAAACGCCTGCTTTAGGAACAATGAAAGTGTTAGGAAAAAATACAAAAACGGTAATGTGTATTGGACAAGTTGAGGATAAACAGAAATTGCACTACGTTGCTCAAGAAAAATTTAATAGAGAAAGGATAAGTATATTATTAGCAGAATATAAATCTACTGGTATTCAAGAGATAGATTCTATTAATATTAGTATCATTAAAGAAAAACTTTGGCAAGGTTATGAAAATGAAGACCCTATCAAAAACTTACCAAAAATTGCAGATAATAATTATGGTAATAGTATTGGTGCTGCGTACACAGCTTATGATGGAATTACAAGATACAAAGCCCCACTATGGTTTGCTGCGGATAGTGCTTATTTTGTGTACGATAATACTAATGGATTTGGATATAAACTTTATTTATTTTTTGCACACGGTAAACCAAACACTAGCCAAATGGTAAAAAACATGCGTGCCGTATTAATGTTAAGACCAGCTGCAACGGAAGGTGCTCATCCGTTTATATATGCAGCAGGTACAGGTGAAAATCCTTTTCTAATGTATAGATATGAAAGTTCAAATGATGCACCTTATAAAGGGCTTACTGTTATAGTTACTCAAACAAGATTTTTAGAAGAAAAATTAGCAAAACAAAAAGTTCAAGATGCTATTGATAAAAAATATAGAGATGGAGAAAAGGAAATTTCAAATTTGCCTACTAAAATCTGTGAATGTTGTAATGGAACAGGAAGACGAAGGGACACACAATTTGATTATATGAAGGGTGGAAAGCCAGCAAGTTCTGCAATTATAAATTGTTCTTGCTGTCAAGGCAATGGGAGAATTAAAATTTACCCCAAAAATTAACCTATTGCGCAAATTGAACAAGGAGGTGCGCATTTTGCACTGGAGTTATTCGACGGGCATTATTGCTAATTATTTTTTCGATAAACAAAAAATAGAAGATATTTTAGTGACTTACATTGGTAAAACAGGTAAAGCATTTTTGAGAAGCAATGGTAATTACAAGGCTTATTAATGCAACAGCGAATAAATATAAATTTCATTTTGCTGTTTCAATGATTTTTTTGAAGCTGTTTATAAAGATTAAAATATGAAAATAGTTTTCGATTACATTAGAAAGGCTTTAAGAGGTATCCTTGATTTTTTTAAATGGATGTGGGACCTTTTTTATTGGTTTATAAAAAACAATTGGTTTGGTTAAAAAAGTAAAAATTATATTATTATTCAATTTCTCAAAAAAAAATTTTTTTTATGAAAAAAACAATTATCGTTTCGTTAGCTACTTTATCATTTATGGCTTGTGAAACAAAAGAAAAAAAAGAAACTGCAGCCAGTTTTAATTTAGAGACAGCAAAAACTGCCATTGCTGTAAGTAATAAAAGTTATGGTGAAGGTTTTGCAAAAAATGATTCATCCTTGTTTATTAACAAATACACAAAAGATGGTTGTATAATGCCAGCCAATGCGCCTAAATTGTGCGGCAGCCAAGCCATTAACATGTTTTTTAAAGGTGCAAAAGCTAATGGTGTGCAAGATATTAATATTGTAACAGAAGAATTGATGGGCGGGCCGGATGTGTTAGTAGAGACTGGTACGTATGAATTATTAGGGGCTACTAATAAAAGTTTAGATAAAGGAAAATATTTAGTAGCCTGGAAAATGGAAGATGGTAAATGGAAAATGCACAGAGATATTTTTACAACAAATGGAACAACACCTGTTTCAAAATAAGTAAAACGTTCTAACGTAATTACCATGTAGCTAAAAAGTGATCATTATTAGCTGTATGAAAAATAAATGATCAATTTCATTTTACATAAAATGAGTGCATGAATTTAGTTCTTTTAAATCTAGAATAAAATTCAAAGCAGTCACATTAGAAATTACATCTTTTCCCACTTCTTATGTGGGAAAAGATTAGTTGTCAATATCTGTTTGAAATTATTTCTCTAAAGCATTTTAAAATAGGTAACTAACAAAAACTTAGAGTCCATTACTCAAATTGAAAAAGAAGGCGCACATTTTGACTGGAGTTTTTCGATGGGCATTATTGCTAAATATTTTTTCGATAAACAAAAAATAGAAAATATTTTAGTGACTTGCATTGATAAAACGGGCAAACAGTTTTCTGATTTTACGGAATAAATTTTTTTTTAAAATTGTATCAAAGAGAATTTTTATTGTTTTTTTGATTTTTGCCACGTTGTTCAATGCACAGTAGTTAGTTTTTTTACTAAGCGCAAAAAATAGCTTTGAATAATTGACAAAGTGGTATGCATAAAATAGAAGCAACAAATAAAATGTGCGTGTGGGTTACACCGATTTAATTCTAAAAAAATTAATTTAACATCACTAAAAAAAATTTTTAAATAATGAAAAAGCAATTCCTACAATTTATTGCGTGTATGGTTTTAATTTTTCTTATAGACAATACAGCCAAAGCTCAAATTACCACTAAACGGCAAACTGCAAAGGATTCTGTAAAGATAAATAGATACGATTTTTTAGATAAGCTCACAGGGTCATTTGATAGATTGAGTAACGCAGCTATTGAAGAAAAAAAATCTAAAGATAAACTTGACTCAATAAATAGAATAGAAGTTTTTAAAATGTTTATGTCGCAATTTGATTCTGTTGATATAGGTAAGTGGGTTATGGAATATAGAGACAGTACAAAAAATAATAAGGTAAAAGTGAATAATAGCGGCAAGGATAAGAAAGACAAAAGTAATGCAGAATTAATAAATGATATAACAAAAACCAGTGAAGAAATTTCTATTGCCATGGACTCACTCGGCAAATTAAAAAAAGAGGAAAGTACTTCATATCAAGAATTAGGTGAATTAACGAAAAAGTTTGCTTCAACTTCAAATAGTAGTGTTTACAAAACCAGACCCTTCCCTGAGTACTTGCAACAACCAGATGTTGAATTTTTGATTTATGTGACCATAGATCTTATTGAGCAAAGAAATAAAGGTTTTAAAAATTTAAAACTTATAGAAAACAGCAAACTAAGTGATAGAATAGTGTACAATGCAAAACCTCATAAATTAATGCTTTCCGAAGCAGAATATATTGCTGAAAAAAATGGTAAAACCAGTTATTGTGCTTTTTACACTAACGATAGAGAACGAAGTATAAGTCTAAAAGCATTTTTAGGAATAACAGAAGTTTATATTACAGATAGCCCAATATCTATTGCAAAAAGAGAAATAAGAAATACCACAAATTACGATTTGTACCAAAATGGAAGCATAATTGCGACTTATATAATTTCAGCTGGAGAACAACCTTACAGTTCGATACAAATTTATGAACCGGGTTTTTAAAAAAATATTTTGGTGACTTACACCGATAAAACTGGCAAACAGTTTTCCGATTTTACTTAGTAAACTTTTTGTAAAATCATATCAATGAGAATTTTAATTGCTTTATTGTTTTTTGCAGCGATGCTCAATGCGCAACAGTTAGTGCCTTACCAAGTACAGGATGCAAAAGCTTGGAAAGTAAGAGCGCTTTGGGGTTACAAAGATTTGAACTTCAATGTTGTTTTGTCGCCGATTAACGAAGAACCCAATTTATTTAAAAATGGGTATTGTGTTTTAGTAAAAAATGGCAAAATGGGTTTAATGGATACTGAGGGTAAAATCATCCTTCCTCCAATTTATGATAAATGCAGTGATATTGTCGGCGATTGGGTTGAAGTTAAAGAGGCATTTGGAGCAACTTCTTTTTTTGAAAAAAGCAAGGAAAAGCCCAGTTATTTCTTAAACATAAAAACTAAAAAAACGCTGGAACTCAATAATAATATATTGGTCAATGGAATTGCACAACTATCAAACGTTCCAGATCTATTTATGTATAGTAATTACGACGAAAAACACAAAGGCAATTACTACGGTCTGACAAATAGTGCCGGTGAAATAAAACTCAAAACTGAATATAAATACATTGATCGCGGATCGGATGAAAATGACGTTTTAATTATCAAAACCACCGATGATTTATATGGTTTTGTAAATCAAAAAGGTGATTGGATTGTACAACCGCAGTATGAATACATGAGTAGATTTGAAGACGGTATAGCATTGGTTGAACGCAATAATAAATGGGGTTACATCAATAAATTAGGTCAAGAGATTTTACCCATACAATATGATGGAGCACACGATTTTAAAAACAGTTATGCAGATGCAACTATCGGTAATGAAGTTTTTATAATTGATAAATCAGGAAAAGCCTTATTTAAAAGCCCAAATATCAATTATTTGGTTTACGCTAAAGAAAATATTTTCATAGTTAAAAACAAGAATGACTCCATGTACATTCTTGATAAAAATGGCAGAAACCAAGCTCTTGGTGCCGATAAAATTGTAACGTTTGATGATGAAAATTTTATTATTCTCATCAGAAAATCAGCATACGCATTTTATAAAAACACTATAACACGCATTCCACTTGAAAACGTAGTTTATGTGCGCGCTTTTAAAATGGGTGTTTACGTCATTGACTGTAAAAGCGATTCGGATAAAAAAGAAAACACCACTATTTTCGATAATTTTGGCAATAGTGTAGCATCTAAGGACAGTACATTTTCTTACCGCGAGCACGAAGATTTACAACTTTTAGAAATGGGTTGGGATGTGATAACTCCTGTACCGAATTGGGAAAACGACGTTAGGCATTTTGTTTACAGCTACGTTACATCAAAGGGTAAAAAGTATTCTGATATAACGCCTTAGATTTTAATAAAAATAATTTTGGGTTTAGCCTTTGCAGGATTGGAGTTTTATATTTTGTATATCCTAAAATAAAAACACGGTGTAATAAATTATTTATGAAAAAAATGCGTTATCTTTACCTAAACAAAATTTATTCATTCCTAAATTAAATTTTTATGTCTAAAGATAAAGGTGCTAAAGAAAAAAACGTTAAAAAAGAACCTACAAAAAATTTAAAAGAGAAACGGAAGGAGAAAGAAATCAAGAAAAAAGAAAAAGATTCCCGCAACGGATAGATTTTCTCAAATCCCCTTTTTTAAAATTCAAAGTTCATAGACTCACATTCTGAATGAATGCGTTCACTGTGTCATTACAAAGGTGTGGCTGCTAATTTGTCTCTTGCTTATTGTTTTTTTTGCTTTTCGCCATTTACCTTTTGCTTACTGCGCCATTAAATGACCTGCATTTGGGACTTCAATTATTTGGTTCGGCAATTGCACATCGTTGTGTTGTTGAAAAACGTAACCGTCTTCATAACCTACGGATACATAAACATTGAGGGATTCGTTTGCAGGACCTTTAAAAGCACCTTTCACTGGAGTACAGTCTTTAAAATCTCTACCCACAGACAATTTTACATAATTTTCATCGGTAAAGACATCATTAGTCGGGTCAACGCCAACCCAACCATCGTTCGGAATCCAAGCTTCCACCCATGCGTGCGTAGCACCTTCACCGCGCATCCCATTTTTATTCGGACATACATAACCACTCACATAGCGCGTCGGCATTCCTAAACTTCGGAGGATATAAATTAGGAAGTGTGCAAAATCTTGACAAACGCCTTTTTTTTGTTCCCAAATTTCGTTCACCGTTGTTTCAATAGTCGTAATGCCTTTTACATACTGAAAATTTTCAAAAATATAATGTGAAAATTCAAAGAGAGTGTTTAAAGGCGATTTTAGATACGGTTGCATGGTTGCCACTAAATTTTCAATCTCGTTTGATTTTTCGATGCGCGCTATCAAACAATAATCCTTGAATTTTAAATCGTGGATATGGCTATTTTTATACAATGCCCAATCTTCTTTAACCGATTGTAAATTGCTGAGTTTAACGCGAGGTTTAACGCGAATAATTAATTTACTGTCAATCATTAATTCTTTTTCAACAAATAGAATGGTGAAAAAAGCACCGGTATTACCCCAATAATCAACAAATTTATTTAAACCCGGATTACTCGAAATCTCTAATTCGTGATTCAAAATTTCTTGTTCATCGTTAACGAGTGGAAAAACTTTCAATTGATTGGCACTTTCTTTAATCGGCGCATCGTATTGGTATTTCGTAATGTGTTGAATTTTAAAAACTGCCATTGTAGTTGATGATTGTTCGTTAATAGTATGAAAAATATTTTTTGGTTAAAATATTTCCAAAGTTAAGTAAATCTGTTTTAAGTAGCATTAAATAATCACGCAAACCCGCTTCGGAAATAATTTCTAAATCGGAATACAGCACGCGCGAATATAAACGTCCAATAATTTTTTCTAAATCTATATTCTGCTCAGAACGATCGAAGGTATTTAAATTTTGAATATTAAGTTGTAATTTTCGCAAACAATAAATTACTGAACGCGGGAAAGTGCTATTCAGTATCATCATGTCAACAATATTCTGCGATTGAATACCCGAACGGTACGTTTTTAGATACAACTCATAACCTGAGACAGTGAAAAGTAAATTTTTCCAATAGAGAATATCGGATGTATCGTCGAGATTATATTCAATTTCTTGAAATTTTAAATCAATGATGTCAATTGTTTGAATCGCGCGTTCTAAATATCTGCCCAGACTCATGTAGTTCCAACCTTGATTGCGAGCAGTTGTTACATCGGCAACACCAAAATACAAATGACAGCTATCAATCAAATCGCTCAAAATTGCTAAATGATGCCCTTGCCGAATAGAGTTGAGTAAGTTCGGATCGTTTATTTTTAGATAAAAACTGTTTGTACATTCCCAGACTTCTTTACTCAAATGGTCTTGCACACCGCGCGCATTTTCGCGTGCTTTCAAAATTACTTGATGTAGCGAATACACGTTGGCTTTATCCGTTATCAGAAATTCTAAAACCGCCGCGTTGTTGTACTGAATAATATCAATGACTTCATCGGGTAGACTGGTAAAAACTTTTAAAGTAGGTCGCCACGAAAATTTTTGGCTGGCGTGTCTATCTAAAGAAAGTACACTATTAATTTCTAAAGCCCTTAAAATTCCGTCCGTTCGTTCTACATATCGGTTGAGCCAAAAAAGAGAATCTGCAATTCTGCTAAGCATATTTAGTTTTTAGTTGATAGTTGTTCGTTGATAGTTGTTCGATTAATAGTGCTCTCAAACGAACAACTATCAACAAACAACTATCCACTATTTAGAAAGCACCCAAGTATCTTTGCTGCCACCACCTTGCGAAGAATTTACAACTAACGAGCCTTCTTTTAAAGCCACGCGCGTTAAACCACCAGGTACAATTTCAATGCCATTAGGTCCGAATAAAGCATACGGTCTTAAATCTATGTGTCGCGGTTGAAGTTTGCCATCAATCAAACAAGGTGCGGTCGAAAGTTTTAAAATAGGTTGCGCTATAAAACTGCGCGGTTCTTTTAATATAGCCGATTTATAAGTTTCTATTTCTTCTGCGCTTGCTTTATCGCCCATTAACATACCGTAACCACCCGATTCATTGGTTTTTTTGACAACCATTTTGTGCATGTTTTCAAAAACGTACACTCTCTGATCGGCATCTTCTAAATGATAGGTCGGTACGTTTTTTAAAATAGGTTCTTCGTTCAAATAATATTTAATCATATCGGGTACAAAAGTATAAACGGCTTTGTCGTCAGCAACGCCATTGCCTAAAGCATTTACAATAGCAACAGTACCTTCTCTATATGCCGAAATTAATCCGGCAACACCTAATAAACTGTCAGGTCTAAAAATAACTGGGTCTAAAAATTCGTCATCAACGCGTCGGTAAATAACATCTACTTGTCGCAAGCCTGCCGTTGTTTTCATAAACACTTTGTTGTCTTTTACAACTAAGTCTCTACCTTCAACCAGTTCAACGCCCATTGTTCGCGCTAAAAAAGTATGTTCATAGTACGCTGAATTGTAGATACCGGGCGTTAAAATTACAATAGTTGGATTCTGATTCTGGCGAGGTGCTAACGAAATCAAAATTTTATGTAAAATTAAAGAATAGCTTGAAACACTTTGAATAGGATAATTTGAAAGTGCTGTTGGAAATATACGCTTCGTAACTTCTCTGTTTTCCAGCATATAGGATACGCCCGACGGCGTGCGCAAATTATCTTCTAAAACATAATACGTTCCATCGGCATCTCGAATAAGGTCAATTCCTGCAATATGAACATAAATATCGAAGGGTACATTGATGCCAAATATTTCTCGACAAAAATGCGGACAAGTGGCAATTAAGCTGGCAGGCACAATGCCTTCTTTGACAATGTTTTGGTCGTTGTAAATATCTTTCAAAAAATGATTCAGTGCAATAAGGCGTTGCTTAATTCCACTTTCAATGTGTTTCCAATCTTTCTGAGTGATGATGCGTGGTATCATGTCGAATGGGAAAATACGCTCAATGCCTTCGTTGTTCGAGTAAACTGTAAAGGTAATACCTTGGTTCATAAATAATTTAGAAGCCAACTCTTCTTTTTGTTGCAACGCGCTTCTACTCAAATTTTTTATCTGATCCGCTACAAATTGATAATGCGGGCGCACTTCGCCTTCAAAAAACATTTCATCCCAAAAGCTGGGATGGGCATTGTATATATCGAAAAAAGCGTTTTTTTCCATAGCACTCATTGAAAAAAATAAACACAAGTTAGAATGATATGAACGAGATTAAGCTATAAACGAAGGAGCATTTATTTGAAAACTTTTTAAACAATCATTATTTCTTTTTTATGAAAACAATTAAAATTAAAAGTATATAATGATAAGGTTCATCAAATTTAATTTGCAATAAAATAATTTTATTTTGGGCTCTGAATCACAGATTTCACGGATTAAAGGAATTTTTCAGATGCTACTTTTCTTTGCGCCTTTCTTTTCCCTTAAAACTGCATAATCTGTGATTCAAATAATATACGGGTTTTCCTATTTTGTTAAATTAAGCTAACTAACTGCAATTTTTTAAAAAGCAATAGGATTTTCAATACTAAGACATTTTAAAATTTCTGAAACCCTCATTAAATCATGGGGAATTGCATCGTCAGATTTTAAGAGTCTGCTAATTTCTTGTAACTCATCGCTTATTTGACCTAAACATTCTACTTTTGGAACTTTATATGGATCATAAATTTCTTCTTCTGAAATATGCCAATAATAATCATGTTCCATTTCAAATTTATTGCCTTTACTTTCTTTTAATTTTAATAATAACAAAGTTGTTATTTTAATAAGTTCATCAATATTTATTTCCATAATTAATAATTTTTCAAAATATTTTCAATATCACTACTTGCTACAAATCTTACGAAAATTACCAAAGCTTGTTAAACTAACTAATTCAGCTTGCAATAATGCAATCGCTTGTTTCAGTTTTCAAACTGAAACCTACTATTTTGCGGTCTCTGACCGCTTTCTAAAAATGAGCTATAAGGTAACAAGTGTGGTGAAGTGAAAAAGCCTCTCAAGTTTTCATTTGAAAGGCTTAATTAATTTTCAAAAAAGGATTATTCTTTTAATTTGACACACTTAATTTAATATTCCCGACCTTTTGGAAAGTTGCTTCAGCTTCTTTATAAAAAACTTCTCCTTTACCTATTTTCTGAGGATCATAGTTTACCAACTTGATTATATTTACGTACTGTGACCAATCTAAATCAGTTATCACTAATTCATTTGGATTAGATCTCCACCTAACTATTTTATTTTCTTTGTCTATTTCAATGAGGCTTGTCAAACCACATACTAATGGATAAAAAAAACCAAATGAATATTGATAATGCGCCTTGTCATCAGTTGTCCCAAAGGGGACTTTACTATCTTTATTATTAGTGACGCTTGATATTCTTCCAAACTTACCTGGTGCTGCATTGTGATATAATTCTGGAAACTTTAAATACATTTGATCAAAAAATTTCAAAATATCTTCCGTTAATTCTAATGCTGACTCAACATAAGTGTTCGAAAGTTTATACTTACCTTTATTCTCTTTACTAATATCCTTATGTGCCATTACGGAGTTAAAAAAATCAACGCATCTACTTTTTTGAGAGTAAATACTAATTTTACTTAAACCCTTAATATCAGATGGAAGAATGTCATTGTTTTGCAAAAAAATAAGAGGTAAGGATGCCAAACTAATAATATCCTCTGATTTAATTTTACCATCATCACCTGACTTCCAAATTATATCAAATTTATCGCCTAAAAGATTTTTTAGATAATCGTAATAACCGACCTGGTTACCTTTTGAGGCTTCAGTTAATTGCACATTATTATTTCTAGCAGAACAAATTTCAGATAGGCAATCATAATATTTATCTAATGAACCATTATCTTCATTTGGAAAAATAATTTCAATCGGAATTGAAAACTTAAACTCTCCTTCACGTTCATGGAACTTTAGAACAATTTCATCATAATTTTCCTTCCAAAATTCAGTGCATTTTTCCCACGTTTTAAGTTTTTTATTAAAAAGTTTTTCTATCAAATAAATAGCAATTGCAAATGTATTGTGACCACCGTCCATGATACCTTCGTAGTCGAAGTTATCTAGAGTAATTTCAACTCTGTTTCGATCTAAAATTTTACAAGACTGGGTTGCCAACAAAATACCTTTGGATTTTAGCCAAAAAAGATCAGAACTCGTTTCAAGAGTCTCGTGAATGCTTTTGGTAATTCCGTTTACTTTTGCAATTCTTGGATTGACTTTATTATCAGCCTTTTGTAAAAGCTTAATAAAATTTAACGGAGAAATACTTGAAACAATTTTGTTAATGGTAACTCCCTCAAGAGATTTTTGAGGTTGGTTTGAATCATTTAATTTAATAATTAAATGTTGCTGGGCCTCATTAGGGCCATTTTTAAAATTAATAAAAGACATAAAATTTAAAATTAGACGAATTGTTAATTTAAATTAAATATCATAGAGGTGAGAAACAAGTCGTCTTTTCCTTATAACTTTCCAGCCATAATACCTATCGTCTATCCAGACGAATTCATTTTTCCAAATGAAACACATTATCCAATGCGTTTTGCAAATATACGATAAAAATTCGAATAAACAAAAAATACTTTTCAAAATTAGATTTTTATGTATAAAACCCGCTGGTTACAAGTCTTACGAAAATTACCAAAGCTTGTCAAACTAACTTTTTTAATAGATGCGTAAGTATAATTTGTACAAGTGGCATTAACTTTTTTCAATAATAAATTCGTTTGACCCTTCTTCAAGGCAATTATGATCATCAAAATGTAATTGATAGCCTCGGGGAAAATCATCTTGAGCTAAATTTAATAGGTGATTTGCCAGTGAAATAAGCCCCGCTTTATTAGCTCTAATTATCGCAACTTTGTCTTGAATTTTATTTTCAATTTCATAGCCATTTTCCCAATTAAAGATGAATCCTTTAGATGGATCGTAGTTCGGAACATCAATTAACACTTTCATTTTTTGAAATTTAATTAGTTGTATAAATCAGGAGGTTTTGATCAACCAGCATTTTTCCATTTTTAGCAGGATTTGAGAAACCATTAAATTCAGAATAATCTTTTCTAAATTTTAAGATTTCTATTTCAGTTCTTTGACAAAAACAAAAATTATTAAAAATGAGAAAATTAAAACAAAACGACTTTTCATAATGAAGCTATTTTAGAATTGATTTTGAAATTCATTTTCGATTATCTAAATTTGCAATCACAATTTTTAACAATGGCTGTACTCAATATTCCGGATAAAAATATTCAAGAACGCGACGTGAGTATTATTCGCAACTATCTGAACAAACGCGGTATTTGGTTCGATCAATGGGAGGCGAAAGAAAAACTCGCAGAAACCGCCGACCAAGATACAGTTTTAAACGCGTACAGTCATGTGTTGAAACCGTTTATGATAAAAAATAATTATCACACAGCCGATGTGATAAACATAAATTCAACGACACCCAATTACGAGGCATTGCGCCAAAAATTTTTGAGTGAGCATAAACACACCGAAGACGAAGTACGCTTTTTTGTAGAGGGTTCTGGTAAATTTTGGTTTAATTTAAACGAAGGCGTAGAACCGATATTCAATGTGCTTTGCGAAGCAGGCGATTTAATTTCTGTTCCTGCACACACAAGCCATTGGTTCGATGCCGGTGCAACAAACCCAAATGTAAAAGCGATTCGCATTTTTATTGACCAAACGGGTTGGGTACCACACTACACGAAGTCGGGTTTAGACAAAAAATATAATCCCGCGTGATAAAATATATTCTCACGGATATTGAAGGCACAACAACTTCAATTGCTTTTGTGCACGACGTACTATTTCCGTATTTCATAAAAAACTGTGAATCTTTTGCGTTAAAGCATCCCGATAAAGTCAAAGAAATTTTTGAGGAAACAAAAAATAGATTGCATCTTTCGGAAGGCACTGAACTTACTTTCGATGAAATTACACAACATTTCATCCGTTCTGCTAAAATTGATTTAAAAGAGACGGCTCTAAAAAATTTGCAAGGTATTGTTTGGGAAGCAGGTTACAAAAGCGGTGAAATAAAATCGCACGTTTATGACGATGTACCGGACGTTTTAAAATTTTGGAAAGAAAAAAATATTCAACTCGGTGTGTATTCTTCGGGTTCGGTTACAGCACAAAAACTTTTATTCGCTCACACAACTTTTGGCGATTTAACGCCACATTTTTCACATTATTTCGATACGCGCATCGGTGCAAAACGCGAAGCTGAATCCTATAAAAAAATTCGCGACGTTTTAAATTTAAATACTGATGAAATTCTTTTTCTTTCTGACATAGAACAAGAATTAAACGCGGCTCAAATTTCTGGATTTCAAACAGTACAATTAATACGCGAACAAACGATTGCAAGTGAAAAACATAGAACTGCAAAAAATTTTAAAGACCTGTTAGCCGTCATATAATTACAGCGATTAGAAACTAAAAGCGCATTGCTCAAATCTCAAAATATGAAACGTACACTCTGGCTGCATCCAACCGAAGATTTTTGTTTTCAAATACTTGATCAACGCCGATTACCGCACGAAATTATCGTTCAAGATATTCGTAGTAGTGCACAAGCGGTTGATGCGATAAAAAAAATGGCAGTGCGTGGTGCTCCACTTATTGCAGCAACCGCTGCTTATGGCATTTGGTTAGCTTGCATTGAAGCTCAAAAAAAATCTTCGCCAGAAAAATATTTAGCCACTTCATTTGAAAATTTTAAAAACTCTCGACCAACTGCAGTTAATTTATTTATCGCGTTAAAAAGAATTTCGGAAGTTCTGAACACCACGAAAAATTTTGAAGAGAAAATTAATTTGGCATTGCAAACTGCGCGCAATATAGTTGATGAAGATATTGCAATGTGTAAAAGTATTGGCGAACATGGTTTGGAAATTATAAAAAACTTGAGCGCAAAAAAAAATGGTGATGTCGTTAATATTTTAACACATTGCAACGCCGGCAGATTGGGCTGCATTGAGTACGGTACTGCCACTGCACCGATGTATTTAGCACACGCTGGCGGTATAAAAATTCATGTTTGGGTAGATGAAACGCGACCGCGAAATCAAGGAGCGAATTTAACAGCATGGGAATTACTCGATGCCGGCATTCCGCATACGGTTATAGTTGATAATGCTGGCGGACATTTAATGCAGCACGGCGCAGTTGATTTTGTCATTGTAGGCACCGATAGAACTACGCGCACAGGTGACGTGGCAAATAAAATTGGCACTTACCTCAAAGCACTTGCTGCGCAAGATAATAATATTCCGTTTTATGTTGCGTTGCCCTCAACGACGATAGATTGGAAAATCAGCGACGGACTCACAGAAATTCCGATTGAAGAGCGCAGCGCAGACGAAGTAAAATACGCCGAAGGATGGAATGGAAAAAAACGACAGTCAGTATTATTAACCCCAAAAAATAGCAATGCTAGAAATTTTGGTTTCGATGTTACGCCAGCGCGCTTAGTAACTG
This sequence comes from Saprospiraceae bacterium, assembly GCA_043758385.1. Classification (GTDB taxonomy): domain Bacteria; phylum Bacteroidota; class Bacteroidia; order Chitinophagales; family Saprospiraceae; genus JAAFJT01. The sequence continues at coordinate 48,420 of JAYVNP010000113.1, read as the reverse complement.
GTTTAATTACAGAACGTGGCGTTTGCGCAGCGAGCGAAAAAGGTTTACTTTCCCTTTTCCCCCAAAAAAAGCATATTTTTGTTTAAAAAAATTAAAAGTTAATCAAAGTGGTATTTATCAAATTCCTGAAAATACTGAAGTTCAGTTTAAAAATTTAAGTCCAACAAAAAGTGGTGTTATTGAAATTAAAGCGCATGGAGATACTAATTTAACAATGGGCTACAAAAGCAATTAATTTTTTAGAATTTCTATTCTGTATTTATATGCATCTGTTTAGTGTATTGCTTAGGTGTCATGCCAAACCGCTGTTGAAATAATTTTATGAAATACGAAGTGTTTTCAAAACCAACTTCTTGACTAATAGTTTGGATATTTTTTTTTGTCGAGTCAATTAATTTCACAGCCATTGAAAGTCTTTCATGATTTATAAAATCAACAGGTGAAAGCGCATATTTTTCTTTAAAATAACGATAAAGAGAGGGTTTGCTGGTATGCGCAACTTTAGCGAGCATATCAACGCTTATACTTTCGTGCAAATTTTTTTGGATATAATCGGTAGCAATATTGAGTGGATGCGTATATTTTTCGCCATTTTCACTTGTCCTAAGGTCGTTTTGTTCTTTAATTTGTTTTAGTAAAACTGTCAATTCCTTCAATCCCAATTCTACAAACGGGTTATCCGTTGCGTTTTCTTGTGCGTGGGTAAAAAAAGCGATGAGTTTTTCGATAGCTGAACTGCCTTGACTGTTTTCAAAATAAATATCCACCAAATCTTCTAACATTTTTAGTGAATTGACATTTGAAATACGTCGGTTAAAGTGTGGCAAATATTCTATTAAACCTACGTAAAGCATCCCTTCAATTTTCCCATCAATCAAAATGGGCGTGTAAGCTGTTGCTTGCCAATTATTGACAACAAAAGCACTACCGCGATACGTTTCTCCTCTCAATATTGTTTGCACTACGGGCGAATCTTTCGGGATAAATGTATTAACGGCGCGTTTATTGTCCGTTGTCATCACATTAGTTGAAATGCGAAGAAATCCTTGCGGTATGCGTTGGAAAATTGTGGCATTACATTTTGTTTTGCTAAAAATACGGTCAACTAAATCGTAATTGTAGAGCACAGATTGTCCGTCAGCGAGCATTAACGGCAAAGAAACTTTGAAGCGTTGATTGTTTACTTGATCAATGACTTCGACTTTGACTTTTCTGGTGTCGTCGAGTGTAATATTCCCCGCTTTTCTGAACATATCAACGGCGCGCTCTAAAGCTTTGTTGACCTGCAACTGCAGTTGCGCCGCATTTAAATTGATGTGATTAGACAATGACAAAACAGCTTCATCTAATTCTTTATTTTCAAAAACACTAAAATTTGAAAACCCTGAAAGATTTTTAATTTTTTGTAAGATAATTTCTTTTGCATCTGCATCAAGCATCAAAAATTGAGAAGTTGATTGCAAAACATTTGTGTTAAGTAATAATTCGGTTTTAAACGCCTCAAGTTTTGATAAGCCTATATCTTTACTCATCAAGCCAGACGTTATTTGCTCATTCACTAAATTTTCATAGTGCTTCAATGCCAATTGTAGCGCATGAGTTGTTTGCAAAATATAACTTTTGACAGACTGTGGCATACATTTTATAATTGAACTTGTTTAAACTTATTTCTTTAGGATGCAAAGGACTCCTTTTTGTCTAAAAAGAAAAAGTTGAAACAAATTCGTTGAAAAAAAAACCTTCCAAAAGTATAAAACTTTAAGAAGGTTTTTAGTTGCTTTATAATAAACTATACTTTTTGTTTACTTAAACAATGCCGATGCCTTATAAATAGTTTGCGTAATACCCCAAACCAAAGGAATTCCAACAATTACCCAAGATACGATAAATGCAATTGAAGGACTTTTTTTATCTTCTGATGCCATTTTTTTTATTTTTTAAAGCATTTTTAATAATTTTTACTCACAAAACTTCATTTAAAAAGGAATATAAAAAATTCTAATCATATTTCACCTTTAAAATAATACTTCGAGTCAACTGGTTTTACAAGTAAGTTGCAAATAAAAGCAACGACTAACAAACTCGCCATAATATACATCGTCGTGTTATAAGCATTAGCTTTGGCGATATTTTCTGCCAAACCAGCTGCTTTACCGGATGCAATTTTTGATTCGCGCAAAGTTGTAAGCAAAGTAGGTCCAAGAATTGCGGCTGTACTCCAAGCTGTCAACAATCTGCCATGAATCGCGCCGACTTGCATCGTACCAAACATATCTCTAAGATAGGCAGGAATTGTTGCAAAACCTGCGCCGTACATGGAAAGAATTAAGCAGAATACCGCCACAAAAAGACCCACACTACCCATATTACCCGTAGTTGGTATGAAAGCATATAAACACGCGCCCAAGCCGAGATAAATCATGTAAATCGTTTTTCGACCCGTATAATCCGATGCTGATGACCAAAGAAAGCGTCCAACCAAATTAGAAAGACTTAATAAACCTACAAAACCTGCCGCCGCCGCCGCAGTTACGCCCAGACCTACGCCTTTACGTCCATCAGAAAATATCTCTTGAATCATCGGTGAAGCTTGCGATAAAACAGCGATACCTGCTGTGACATTTAAACACAATATCGCCCATAACAGCCAGAACTGAGGAGTTTTTAATGCAGTGTCTGCATCTACACTGGCTGTTGTAATCATTTTATTTGTCGCAGTAGCAGGCGGTGTCCAACCTTCGGGTTTCCAATCGGGCGCAGGAACGCGCGCAGTGAATACGCCAAATAACATCATGCAAAAATATATACAACCCATTGAAATTAAAGTCATCTCAACGCCTTGACTTTGCACTTTGTTCCCAAAATAGTCCATCAAGTTAGATGCGAGTGGCGAACCAATGAGCGCACCGCCACCAAAACCCATAATTGCCATACCTGTTGCCATACCTGGACGGTCTGGAAACCATTTCATTAATGTCGAAACAGGCGAAATATAACCCAAACCTAAAGCAATACCACCAAAAACGCCATAGCCGAGATACAAAAGCCAAATGTTATGCCATTGAACACCCAATGCGGAAATAAAAAAACCTAACGCAAAAGAGCAAGCCGATACAAACATTGTTTTGCGTGGACCATTGCGCTCTACCCATTTACCAAAAAAAGCAGCTGATAAACCAAGAACAAAAAAAGCGATATTGAAAATCCAAACTGTGGTAGTTAAGGGCCAGTCTTCAGGTAAAGATTTTGTAACTCCGAGGAGTTTTGAAAACGGAATACTAAAAACGCTTAATCCATAAGCTTGTCCGATACACATGTGAACGGCGAGTGCTGCGGGCGGAAAAAGCCATCGGTTGAAACCTGGTTTAGCAACCGAGAGTTCTCTATCTAAAAAGGAAAGTAAAGCCATAAAATTTAAAGTTGTTTAGTTTAGAGTGATATTTGATTAAAACGTTTTGAAAAAAGTAGATTTTGATTATTGTAGTGCAGTTTTCTAAAATCAAATTTTGTTTTTATTTAAGTTACTAAAATAATTATTGGCAAATGTAAGAAAATAAATTCAATTAAAAATACAACGATTGTCTCATATTTATTATTTTTTTTGATAACATTGTTGCCTTTTTCATCAAAAAAGATAATTACTTTTGCGTAATTGTTTTTTTCTAAAAATTTTATTTCAAAATTCAGTGACGAAGCCCAATTTTTTAAATAAAAATGTGGTAAAACGCTTGATTCATCGCATTAATGCCGAAAGGGTTTCAATAATTGAAGATGCACTTGCGACTGAAGAGCCTCTTGAAATCGTCATCGCTTTTGGTGAAGCGCACAACCGACAACGCCAAAGCATCAGTGTTACTATGCGAACGCCGACAGGTCACGATTTTGAATTAGCACTTGGTTTTTTATTTACTGAAGGAGTCATTGGCAGTTTTGAAGATATAATTTCAGTGCGATATACCGCAAGTGAATTGGCTGAAACGGCGCAAACAAATGTTGTTAAAGTGGATTTGAAGCCTTCTGTTATTTTTGCTACCGAAAAATTACAAAGGCATTTTTATACTTCTTCGAGTTGTGGCGTTTGCGGTAAAACTTCCATTGAAATGGTTCAAACGACGTCTTGTTTTTTAATAAATAAAAATTTACCCCGCATAAAAAGCAATATTCTTTTTAATTTGCCTGAAAAATTGCGAGCAGTTCAATCTGTTTTTGAAGAAACAGGTGGTATTCATGCCGCCGCATTGTTCGATACTGAAGGAGAACTTATCGCTTTGCGCGAAGACGTAGGTCGCCACAATGCGCTCGACAAACTCATGGGTTGGGCATTGCAACAAAATTTTTTACCTCTTTCACACCATATATTATTGGTAAGTGGACGCAGCAGCTTTGAATTGGTTCAAAAAGCATTGATGGCAGGTATTCCTATCATCGCTGCCGTTGGTGCACCTTCGAGCCTTGCTGTAGAGTTGGCAGACGAGAGTAACATAACGTTGGTTGGTTTTTTAAAAAGTAATAGGTACAATATTTATTCGTGTTTTGAAAGAATTTATACATCATGAAATTGAGATTAGAAGGCAACAGTATTCGTTTGCGCGTCCGTAAATCAGATTTAAATACTTTGCAAAAAGAAGGAAAAATAATTGAGAAATTGACGTTTCCAGATCAATCGGTTTTTAATTATCAGTTATTTATGGATAAAAATGCAACACAATTGACAGCGGAATGGTCAAACGAAGGTATATTTGTAACATTACCTGTTAGTGAAATGCAAATTTGGATACAATCCAATGAAGTTGGCATCGAAGCTACTTTGTCGAGTGGTTTATATGTTTTAATTGAAAAAGATTTTCCTTGCAAAGACCGCCCTCTGGAAGATACTGCGGATACATTTTTTGAATTGGCTGACCAAGATTCAGCAAAATGTTAGAACTATTTTAATTGATTCTCATTCACTTTTTATCATTCATAATTAAAAAAAATGGACATTAACGAAAGCGATTCTCACTCAAATATTGAGCACAAAGGGCACGAAATAGTTGTCCTCGAAAAAACTTTTGATGACGGCACTGATGAATTGACTCCCGAAGTCTTCACGGGTTTACATTTGGGCGCACGCAAAGAAGGAGCGGTGGGTTTTCCTGCTATTACTTCTTCTATTCATCAAGCTTTTAAATGGATGAAACCAGTTGATGTGGTGCGAACCATGCTTAAAATAAATCAAAAAGGCGGCTTCGATTGTCCAGGTTGCGCTTGGCCCGACCCCGATGATGACCGTTCAGCCATTGGCGAATATTGCGAAAACGGCGTGAAAGCTATTTCGGAAGAAGCAACTAAGAAAATGCTCACGCGTAGTTTTTTCAAAAAAAATACCGTTCAAGATCTTTCTAATTGGTCAGATTATGACATTGGCAAAAGTGGTCGCGTCACTGAACCAATGATTTTAAAAGCTGGCAGCAGTAACTATGAACCTATTAGTTGGGGGTCAGCTTTCGAATTTATAGCCAATGAGTTAAACGCATTAGATTCGCCCGACCGTGCCGTTTTTTATACTTCGGGCAGAGCGAGTAACGAAGCCGCGTTTATGTATCAGTTGTTTATACGCGAGTTCGGCACAAATAATATGCCCGATTGCTCCAACATGTGCCATGAATCGAGTGGTAAAGGTTTATCTGACACCGTCGGATTGGGAAAAGGTTCAGTAACTTTAGAAGATATTTACGAATCTGAGTTGGTGATTATCATGGGACAAAATCCTGGTACAAACCATCCGCGAATGTTATCTGCGCTTGAAAAGTGCAAAGAAAATGGCGGTAAAATTATTGCGGTAAATCCGTTACCAGAAGCTGGATTAATGCGTTTTACAAATCCGCAAAATCCGTTAAAAATGCTGAAAGGCGGTATTAAGTTGGCTGATATGTTCCTTCAAGTGAAAATTAATGGCGATGTTGCGTTACTGAAAGCTATTATGTTTTTGATGTTGGAAGCAGAGAAAGCAAATCCGGGTAGTGCATTCGATTTAGATTTTATTAATAGTCAGACAATAGGTATCGAAGCATTTTTAGAAGATCTGGCACAGCAAAACTTTGAAGAATTAGTTAGTAGCACCGGAGTACCTGAAAATTTAATTCGCGAAGCAGCAGAACTTTGTATTTCAAAGAAAAAAATTATTATTTGCTGGGCAATGGGTTTAACCCAACACAAAAATGCAGTCGGCAATGTCCAAGAAGTCGTCAATTTGCTTTTGTTGCGCGGTGCCATTGGTAAACCTGGTGCCGGTACTTGTCCTGTTCGTGGGCACTCCAACGTACAAGGCGATAGAACGATGGGGATTTGGGAAAACCCTCCTGCCGAACTTTTAAATAAAATAAAAGAAGTTGTTGGTTTTGAACCGCCGCGTGAAATTGGTTTTGATGTCGTTTCGGCTATTCGCGCCATGTATGATGGCAAAGCGAACGTGTTTTTTGCGCTCGGCGGAAATTTTTTATCGGCAACACCCGATACAGAATTTACGGCGGAAGCGATGAGACGTTGTAATTTAACGGTTCATGTTTCAACAAAACTCAATCGTAGTCATTTAATTCACGGAAAAACCGCTATTATTTTACCTTGCTTAGGGCGCACTGAAATTGATAAACAAGCCAGTGGTGAGCAGTTTGTGACGACTGAAAATTCAATGGGTGTAGTACAAACTTCGACAGGTATTTTGTCGCCTTGTTCACCACAATTGAAAAGCGAAACTGCGATAGTTTGCGAACTGGCATACGCTACTTTGAGCAAACGGACGCGCGTAGATTGGATGGGAATGCGTGATAATTATGACAATATTCGCAACCTAATTGAGAAGATTATTCCTGGGTTTGACAACTTTAATACGCAAGTGAGAAAACCAGGCGGTTTTTATTTGCCTAACGGACCTCGCCATGGAAAATTTACGACTAGAGATGAGAAAGCGCATTTTACTATCAATCCTGCGCCAAAATGGACATTGAAACAAGGCGAATATATGATGATGACAATTCGCACGCATGACCAATACAACACAACTATTTATGGACTCGATGATCGTTATCGCGGTATATACAACGAAAGACGCGTCATTTTAATGAATGAAAAGGATATTACTGCTGAAGGATTGCTCGTGAACGATGTTGTAAATTTATTTAGTCATTTCAACGGCGTTGATCGCGAGTCGAAGCGATATATTGTTGTGCCGTATGATATTCCGCAAGGCGATGTGGCAACTTATTTCCCTGAAGCCAATGCTTTAATTCCTATTGATTCTTTTGCAGATAAAAGTTTAACGCCAACTTCTAAATCGGTGGTAATAACATTGCAAAAAGCTTAAGAAATAAAATAATTAATCAAAAAAAGGCTGCTCGAAAGAACAGCTTTTTTTATTTTCAGATATTGTATAACTAATGGTACGCAAGGTGTAGGGCACATTGCTAAATCATTTACTCTTTGCGAGTTAACGTAACTGAATAACAAATTTTTATCGCTTTTAGAAAAATTAAAAATTAGATAATAATTTGTCTCTATCATTCTAAAACCGCTTCAACTTTTGTTTCTTTGTATAAAATTTACTTCATGCTTAAACTTGAAAAAGATATTGAAAAAAACTTAAAAAAAGAATTATGCAAAGAATTTCAACTTGAGCGCATGATTTTTTTTAGCGATGCTGTTTTCGCTATTGCCATAACGCTTCTAATTTTAGATGTCAAAGTACCGCATTCATCTTTTGAAACTTCTGATAAAGTCATCATCAATCATTTTTTAGAAATTTTACCCAATTTTTTAGCGTTCATTCTAAGTTTTTTTGTTATCGGTTTACATTGGGTATCGCACCACAGCATTTTTGGTTATGTCATTCGGTACGATAAAAAACTTTTACGCATTAATATTTTTTATTTGTTCACAATTGTTTTAATGCCCTTTTCAACGGCGCTGAATGGAGAGTTTTTTATGCCGCAAGTACATTTTCCGTGGGCATTTTATACTGCCAATATTTGTTTAACCGGTCTTTTGCGTTATCTTCTCATTAAACACATTGCCGACCCTAAAAATAAATTAGCCGTTGGATTTACAGATAAAAATTTAATTCTCGCTAATTTATGGCGCTCTTGGATGGCACCCATTTTTTTTACCATTGGTTTACTGCTAACATTTACACCTTTGGGTAGTTTGGGTAAATTCACACCATTTTTATTTCTCGTTTACTGCCGTTATTAATCGCGTTTTTAATAGAGTGAGTGTTTAAATCGAAAAATATGAAAAATATTTTTGCTATTTTAGTTTTTTGCTTAATTTATGTTTCGCTGAGTGCGCAACAAAAACCGCCACGCCTCATAGTTCGCGGAGATGACATGGGCGCAACGCACGCTACAAACGAAGCAATTATTAAAACTTTTAAAAATGGTATCGAAACTTCGGTAGAAGTGATTGTACCGTCGCCTTGGTTTTTAGAAGCAGTTAAATTTTTAAACGAAAATTCAAGTATTGATGTTGGTGTACACTTAGCTTTAAGCAGTGAGTGGGATAATGTTAAATGGCGACCGTTAACATCAGCAAAAAGTTTGCGCGACTCAAATGGATATTTTTTTCCGAAAATTTTTCCCGATACGCGCTATCCAAAGCAATCGCTTTCCGAAAATAAATGGAAAATTGAAGATATTGAAACAGAATTGCGCGCCCAAATTGAAATGGCTTTGCGTTTTATTCCGCGCATCAGTCACGTATCAGCGCACATGGGTTGTACGAATTTAACCAAAGAAATAAAAATTTTAGAAAAAAAATTAACGCAAGAGTTCAAAATTGATATTGACCTCGAAGAACGCAAAGTTATTTCCATTGGTTATATCGGCGCGCACACTACTCTATCTGAAAAAATAGAAAGTTTTTCTAAAATGTTGAAATCTTTAGAGGCAGGTAAAACTTATATGTATCTCGATCATCCCGCTTTTGAGGGTGCGGAAATGCAAGCGGTGCATCACATCGGATACGAAAATGTGGCTTCTGATAGACAAGGTGTTTCTGATTTATGGATGAATGCTGACATTAAATCGTTGATAAAACAATTGGGTATTCAACTTATTAACTACTCTGATTTAAAGAAATAGTAGTAAAACTTAAACTTAGCGTATCTTTTAGTGATAACCATTATTCCTTCTCACGCCTTAACCTAAACACAATAACCTAAATTTAATTTTAAGGGATTTAAATTACTTTAAAATAGCTTTCACGACAAAATTGGCAAGAAAACAAAAATTTTTACAACAATTTGTTTATTAAAATTACAAAAATTAGCTTTACATTGCACCATAATTAGCATTACATTGTTTACAGGATATGATCCAAAGTATTTCCATAAAAAATTATGCCCTCATCGAAACCTTAGACATAAACTTTGCCAAAGGTTTAACTATAATTACGGGTGAAACGGGTGCAGGTAAATCAATTGTGCTTGGTGCACTCGGTATGATTCTCGGTCAGCGCGCTGATACAAAAGTTTTATTTAAAGAAGACCAAAAATGCGTTATTGAAGCGACGTTTGATGTGTCTAAATACGATTTAACAACCTTTTTTGAAAACAATGAAATAGATTATAACGACATTACGCTCGTTCGTCGAGAATTAACACCGCAAGGTAAAACCCGAGCTTTTATTAACGACACACCCGTAAACCTTTCGCAACTGCGCGCACTTTCAGAACGTTTAGTGGATTTGCACCAACAATTCGATACGCTTGAAATGAACGATGCGCGTTTTCAGATGGAAATGGTAGATTCATTGGCTGGAAATAAAGAGCTTCTAAAAAAATATAAATTAGCATATTTAGGTTTGCAAAGTGTGCGACGAAAATTAACGGAGCGCATCGCTGCACAAGAAATAGCATCGCGTGAATTAGAATTTTGGAAATTTCAATTCAATGAATTAGAAAAAGCCGAACTTGTACCCGATGAACAAGAAAAATTTGAAATCGAATTACAACAATTACAAAATGCAGAAACTATAAAACGCCAACTTTCTGGTGCGTTCAACGGATTAACGGAATCGGAAAGCGCAGCGATCGGTCAGTTACGCAGCATTGCACAAGTGGTAAGTTCTATAAAAAAATACAATCCGAAGATTGCAGAGCAGCATCAACGGATAGAAAGTATGCTGTATGAACTTGAAGACATCGCCGCTGAATTAGAGAATCTTTCCGAAAAAACAGAATATAATCCTGAGCGGATAGTTCAAATAAATACGCGATTAGATGCCATTTACCGTTTGCAAAAAAAACACAGCGTTAATTCAGTATCAGAATTAATAAATATTGCGCATAAATTCGGCGCGTCTATTGAATCTCAGAGCGACGCAAGCAATGAAATTTTATTGCTTCATCAAGAAATTATAAATCAAGAAAAAGAATTACACGCACTTGCCGATAAACTTTCGGTGAATAGAAAAAAACACGCACCAAAGTTTGCCGAAATGGTATCTGCGCAATTGCACACGCTCGGCATGGAGCAAGCGCAATTAGAAATTAAATTTACAACGCTTTCTGATTTTACTGAAAACGGTATCGAGAGCGTCGTTTTTTTATTTGCTGCCAATAAAGGTGGAAAGTTACGCGCTATAAAAGATGTCGCCTCGGGTGGTGAATTAAGTCGTTTGGCGTTATGTACAAAAAGTTTGGTCGCTGCGTCTATTCCGTTACCTACACTTATTTTCGATGAAATTGATAGCGGTGTTTCGGGCGATGTAGCTTTAAAAATGGGAGCGATTCTAAAAAAATTAGCAGCACATCATCAAGTTGTTGTTATAACGCATTCGCCACAAGTTGCATCGAAAGCAGAAAAACATTATTTTGTTTATAAAACAAATACCGCCGAGCGTACTTACACACAAATGCGCGAATTGAATAAAAACGAACGCATACGCGCTATTGCCGTAATGCTGAGTCAAAATCCGCCATCGGATTCTGCGTTGCGCAACGCGGAAGAATTACTTGTTGCTTAATGGGCGAATTTCTATTTAAGAAAAAATTTTTAACATTGTGTGCAAAAATTCGTACGGTGCAATAGATTTATATTGTAATTTCGCCAATCAAATTTTAGTTTTATTTTCTGAAATATCTGAGTTATGAAGTTTACTGTTGCATCGAATGAGTTGTTAAAGCATTTACAAATTGCGAATGGTGCCATTGCGCCTAATCCAATTTTACCGATTTTAGAAGATTTTCTTTTTACACTCGATAAAAACAAACTTACCATTTGTTCAACCGATTTAGAAGTGTCTATCATTGCGAGTTTAGAAGTCAGCAGCGAAGATTCAGGTCGCGTGGCTATACCAGCAAAAATGTTGACCGAAACGGTAAAAGCATTGCCGCAACAACCCATAACGATTTCAATAAATTCAGATTATGGCGTTGAAATAACGTCGGCATTCGGTAAATATAAATTAGCAGGCGAAAACGGCGACGATTTCCCGTTAACACCGGAAGATGAAAACTCGGAAGCCATAAAATTACCAGGGCATATTGCAGCGCAAGGTATTAGCAAAACACTTTTTGCTACCAGTAATGATGATTTACGCCTCGCTATGACAGGTGTATATTTTTTATTAGAAAACGAATCGCTCACGTTTGTTTCAACGGATGCGCATAAATTGGTGCGTTACACTTTTAAAAATATTGAAGGCATTGAAAAATCGGGCACAAATTTCATTATTCCGAAAAAAGCTTTAAATCTTTTAAAAAATGCTCTGCCAAGCGGTGAATTGGTTGAGCTACACTTCAACAAAACGAACGCATTTTTTAGTTTTAAAAATACTCGTCTTATCTGTAGATTAGTTGATGCGCGCTATCCGGATTACAACGCCGTTATTCCGATTGAAAGCACGCGCCGATTAACTATTTCTCGTCAAGAATTTTTAAATTCGCTGCGCCGTATTGCCATTTACGCCAATAAATCAACGAACCAAGTGGTGTTGAATCTCTCAGAAAAAAGTTTAACCATTTCTGCGCAAGATCTCGATTTTTCTAATGAAGCCACTGAACAAATGAATTGTATTTACGAAGGTGAAGCGATGATAATTGGTTTTAATGCTAAGTTTTTAGTCGAGATGCTAAACGTTATGGAGGGAGATGAAATTTATTTAGAACTTTCAACACCCTCGCGCGCAGGTATTTTGCGTCAAGTGAATCCAGTTGAAGGAGAAGATATTTTAATGTTGGTGATGCCGGTAATACTTTCAAATTGATTTTTGTAATTTTTTTACTAAAGCTAAAAAATCAGTGAAAATCTGCGTGATTCAGTTTAATCTGCGTTTTAATGGATGAACATTTGGCTTTGGAAAAACTGTTACCATTTTAATTTTTATTTCTTAATCGCATATCTTCAGCCTGAATTTTATTTACAATACTAATCACTTCGCCGAGCTCATAACCTTTGTTGTTTAAATAACTCACCGATTTTTCAAAACGTTGCTGAGCACCTTCTAATTTTTCAAACTTAGTTTGTGCTAATTTTAAAAGTGTTTCGTGGTATTCGTTGTTTTCATCGAGGGCATCTAAAGCAGGATCAATTAAGTGTGATTGAATTCTATGTTTAAATTGCAATTCGTTCTGAATGCGCAATTTCCCCCAATTTTTGAATCGGTGTTTACCGCGTGCAAAACTCACAGCAAATCGCGCTTCGTCTAAATAATTTAAATCTTTGAGTTCTGAAATAATTTGTTTTGAAACCTCCGACGTGGCATTTAATTCTTTTAATTTTTGTTGTGCTTCAAACGTGCTACGCTCTTGATACGCACAAAAGTTTGCCAATTTTATCAGCAATTCTTTTTCTGTATATTCTTTTTGGTTCACTTTCATACATCAAAATAAAAATGATAATGATTACTGCATTTGGGATTAAACCGCACTAAACAATTTGGACATTGCGCCGCGCAGTTTAAATATTGATTAATCGACATTTCAGTTTTACAAACACCGCATAATATGGCAAATGTATCAAACTCTTCGCGTTTCCAAATTTCGGGCACGTGCGCTACACTTTCTTCATGGCAAAAAAAACAAGAATAGTACGTTTGACAGCATTTAAACTTAATGGCAATTACATCCAAATCGGAATGATAATGCGTGCATCGCGTTTCATTATCAACTTTACTACCGTTTACTTCTAAACTAAAAGACATTTTTAATGAAAGAGCTTATTAATTCTTTATAAAAGTTTGATTCGTTTTTTTATAACCTGAAACTATTTGTACCAAATAAATACCCGAAGTATAATCCGAAACATCTAAATCGGTCTCGCCAGGTTTTATAGATTGCACTAATTTTTCGCGACCGAGCATATCGTAAATATTCAGCGTTCCATCAGTAGTAGCGCGATAAATAATACTCAGGTCATCTTGCGCAGGATTCGGGAAAATGCTAAAATTATAATTTGAATTAGGTTGTTTGAAATTTGATAAAGTTGCACCGTTATCCGGATCACTGACAACTGTCGCAGTGACGGCGTAATCGAAACTTTGCAAAACTAAATTTTTGTTTTGTACGTTGCTCAGTGTTAAATTTTTATGTGTGGCACGACAAAAATAAGTTCCTGTCTGAATCGGCACAAACTGACTTGTTGAAGTAGTTTGTAAAAAATTTCCGTTTAAAAACCAGTCAAAACGCTGAACATTATCAGGCTCACCCGTTGCAACTGAAAGCACGCCTTTATCGAAACTCAAATTAATTTTGGCTTGCGGTGCATATTTTAAATTTAAAATACCCAACCAACTTTTATTAGCAATATCACCAAAATTAAATTTATTGCCACTCAACCAAAAAGTATTCAAACTCGCGGAAGAAAAATTTGGAATCGAACCCGCCAAACTGCCATTATCATCGAGATATAAACTTTGTAAAGGTGCTGTAAAATTCGGAACGCTCCCTTGTAATTGATTGCTCCCGAGATCTAAAGTAATCAATTGCGGTGTATTAAAATTCGGAATAAATCCTGAAAGTTGATTGCCGTATAAAAGCATTTCTTGTAAGTTAGGCAAATTAAAATTCGGAATAAATCCTGAAAGTTGATTGCCCTTAATCTCTAATTCGATTAAACTTGGTAAATACAAATTTGGAATAGTACCAGAGAACTGATTTCTGTTCAGGTATAAATATTTTAAATTCGGCAAAATTGAGGGCAAACTACCAATGCGCGCTAAATTCGGAATACTTCCCGTTAGACTATTCTGATTAAAATTGATACGTGTGAGTTGTGGTAAATTCAGAATCGGCAACGTACCAACTAAATTGTTTGTGTTTAAATCAATTTCAGAAATTCCACAACCGTCGTCCGTTAAAATTATGCCATACCAACTCGAAATATCAGAATTTGTAAACCAATTGGTGCTAGTATTCCACTTATCGCCGTTAGTGGCGTTGTATAATTTTTCTAATTCTCTGAAAGAAGTTTGTAAACAAACAGGTAAACCTTTCGGGAAAGGAAATAAACCATTCGCCGCATCAACTGAAATATTAAAACTTTGCAAAATCCAGTTACGCATCGAATCGGTAGATATTGTGAGTAAAGAATTTTTAATTTTGCAATAATAAACACCAGATTTTGTAGGCTGATATTGATTAATTGCCGTTGTTGCTACTAAAGAATCATTCAAATACCAATCGTATTGTTGTGCATTTATGGCATCGCCCGTAGAAACAGAAAGATTTTTCTTGGCGTAACTGATAGCAATTTTTGCTTGTGTCGCATATTTTAAAATTGAAACGTTTTGCGAATTTAATCCGTTTTTATTAATTACATCACCAAAAATAAAAAAATTATTACTGAAATTAAAAGTTTTAAGTTTCGGGCATTGTAAAAAATCGGGGATAGTACCTTTTAACTGATTTTTTGAAACGTTTAAATCAATTAAGTTGGGCAATTTAAAATTTGGAATCGTGTCCGTTAATTGATTATTGTTTAAATCAATAGTTTTTGCGCGCACTAAATTTTTAAAGTTCGGAATTTTACCCGAAAATAAATTATTCGAGACGTTAAAAACTTCCAAATTCGGGAAATTATAATTTGGAAGCAAACCGTTGAGTTTATTTTTACTCACATCGAAACGAACAATTTTTGGCAAACCCAAACCGATCAAACTATTTTCGTACTCCAGTGGCAAATTACCGAGTAAATTGTTATCGCTTAAGTCAAGTGCGGCAATATCACAACCATCAGTTGTTAAAGTTACGCCATACCACGTTGACATATTACCAGATGTAAACCAATTGCTATGATTTTTCCATAATCCACCACTTGTATAATCGTAAATTTTCTCAAGTTCTCTGAAAGAAATTTTTAAACAGTCAGGTAAATCTGTCGGAAAAGCGTGTAAACCAATGGGGTCTGTTACAGCTACATCAACTTCAAAACTTGTTAAAACTAAATTAGTGTTAGCATTATTCGGATTTGTTAACGATGAATGGCGCACTTCGACATAATATTTTCCCGATTCAGTAGGTACGTACGTACTGTAAAAAGTTTTTTCTTTTAAAATGCCATTTTTAAACCAGCTAAATTCTTGTAAATAATCGGGTTGACCTGTACTTACTTTCAAAACATTGGCACTAACTATTGACCGGATTTTTGCTTGCGGTGCATATTTTAAATTCGTGGTGCTCAACCAATTCTTTCCAATTAAATCACCAAAAATAAATTTATTACCATCTAAATTAAAATTTTGAAGCGTAGAAGTGAGATTCGGCATGCTACCACTTAAATTATTTTGCGAAATATCTAAACTGATGAGTTGCGACAAATTAATGCTTGGCAAACTACCCGATAAATTATTGGCTTTTAAATTTAAACCCGCGACGTTGCAACCGTCGGCGGTAAGCGTTACGCCATACCAAGAATTTAAATCGCTACCTGTAAACCAATTATCAGCGTGCAACCAATTTGCACCATTGTTAGTGTCGTAAATTTTTTCTAAAGCATTGTATGAAGTTGTTAAGCAACTTGCCAAACCGCTCGGTATAACTCTGCTACCATCCGAAAGTTTAACCGTTACGGGCAAACTTTGTAAAATAAAATGCCGATTGATATCGAAGTTAGAACTTAAATCGAAAGAAATTATCTCACAATTATAGGTGCCTGACACCGTTGGTCGGAACGAACTACTTTGCGTTGACGCTACTAAAATACCGTCTTTAAACCATTTAAAAAGTTGTTTATTTTCGGCTTCACCTGTAAAAACAGAAAGCGTGACAGTACTCGGATTAAACGCTGTTGGTGTTTTTGCTTGATAGGCATATTGTAAATAGGGCGTGTTCAACCAATTTTTTCCGGTAAAGTCTCCAAAAATAAATTTGTTGAATGTCAAGAAAAAAGAATTAAGTGTAAAATAAAAATTCGGCACATCACCTGAAAGTTGATTCTGGTTGATGGATAAATCTTTCAACTTTGGCGTGTTAAAGTTTGGCACATTACCCGTCAATTGGTTATTGCTGAGTTGTAACGACGTGAGAAAAGGCAAACTCAAATTTGGAATAGAACCACTGAATTGGTTGCTGCTTAAATCAATGGTCGTAAAACTTGTTGAATTAAAAGTTGGAATGCTGCCGCTCAGTTTATTGCCCGCTAAATATAAAAAAGAAAGTTGCGGTAAATTTAACGTCGGCAAACTACCTGCCAAATTATGAAAACCGAGACTGATAATTTGTACATCGCAACCATCGGGCGTTAATGCAATGCCTGCCCATTGTGCCAAATTATTTCCTGAAAACCAATTGGTGTGATCTGTCCAACTATCGCCATTTGTGGCATCGTAAAGTTTTTCTAATTCTCTAAACGCTGTTTGCTGACATACGGGTAAACCATTTGGGAAAGGCCGCAAAGAAGTAGAATTTGTTTTGTAAAATTTAAGATTCAGCTCTTTTTTTATTTCTGCATTGGCAATAAAGCCAATAATTAAAAAAAATAAAATGAGTGAAAGTTGAGTGAGTACTTTTTTCATGTACTTGTAGTTTTGGTGTTTGTAATTCTAATTTTCTTAAAAGTATGTTTGTTCTGATTCAAAAAGTAAAATTATTCAGAGGCTGGAAAAAAAACAACTAATAATTTTTACTATGTGTTGGTAAATGTATTCCTTCTTAATGAATTTGCAACATTTTTTTTGTGAAAGTATTTATAAAATACATTTTTAAGAGTAGAAAAAAAGCATAAATTTTGCGTTTCTGTTCTATTTTAAACTAAATTCAGATAAAATTTTAGTCAAAGAATGTAAAGAATGTAAAGAAGCAAAGATTCACAAAGAATTAAGTCTTAAATTTTTTTGGCAATCTCTGAAAAAAATTTTTAATACCTTGCAGCACTTAAAGTTTGATTCCGTTAATAATTTATTTACTTACTGCATCCAATAAATGCCAAAGCGATTGATAATTTTTACCAACAGCATCGGTTAAAGCCATTTCGCACGTTCGAGCAGAAGAGTAATATTGTGCGTCTAAATTTCTAACTTCATCTGCTTCGTTTTTACAGGCAGCGCGCGTGAGCTCGGGATAAAAAAATCCGCGATCTCCCGCCATACCGCAACAACCCGCATTTTCTGGAATAATAACTTCATCGGCACATTTTAAAGCCAATGCTTTGAGTTGTGGCATTAAATTGAGTTTCGATACGCTACAAACGGGATGCAAAACAATACGCGATTGCTTTTTAACATTGGTTAATCTATCAAAAATAATTTCATTACTGAAATCAATAGAATCATAAAATTTAATTTTTTGCCATTTTATTTTTAGTTCGCCGTTTAAATATACACCCATATTTTTTAAAGTTTGCGTACAACTCGTTACATCAATAACGACGGGTAATTTTCCTTCTTCCGTTGTGCGCCATAAATTATTGATGATGCGCTCGGCGTTATAATCGAAAGCGTCCGTAAATCCCTTCGATGAAAACAATTGACCGCAACAAATATTCGGGTTCAAAGATGAGCCTCTACTATCAAGTAAAATAAACTCAATATTTGCTTTTTTGCAAATTTCAACAAATTTTGCGTGTGTATCGCCACCCATCCACCGATTGATGCACGTAAAAAAATAAACAACTTTAATAGGGAATAATGAATTGGGAACAGGGAATAGAGAATAAGTATTCTGGGATAAAGAAGAAGAAGTGTTTTGCATATTCGGAAACCAAATCGGAAAACTTGGAATAACTTTTTTTACAGTTGTAGTTAAATGCGTGAGCGTATTTTTTCCAAAAATGCGATTAATTAGACTACCAGATGCAATGGCAAAACGCACCGAGTTACTAACTGCGCCAAAATTTTTAGCCACAAACAATGCTGCCGCATTCGCGATTTTAGAATGATTTTTATTGCGCAACGATTTTACTAAATCACCCGTGTTAATCGCAACAGGACAATCCGTAGCGCACATCCCGTCAACGGCGCAAGTTTCGAGCACATTGAATGCAAAATCTTTTTCAATTTCTTTAATTTCGGCAAAATTATTTTCTTTCTTAAGTCGTTCGAGCGCACGTTGAATAACGATGCGTTGACGCGGCGTAACGGTGAAATCGCGACTCGGACATCTGTTTTCGCAATAACCACACTCAACACATTTATCTACAATATCTGAAACAAGTGGCATGACTTTTAAATCTTTGATGTATGCGTCAGTATGAGTATTTATGATTACACCACGATTTAAAATTCCGTTTGGGTCGGTAATTTTTTTAATTTTGCACATAATTTCAAACGCTTCACTACCCCACTCTGCTTCAACAAACGGCGCCACAGCGCGACCTGTTCCGTGCTCCGCTTTTAGTGCGCCATCATATTTTTTCAAAACCAATTCAAATAGCGCATCATTAAATTTTTTAAACCGATTTATTTCTGTATCGCTTTCAAAACTTTGTGCGATACAAAAATGCAAATTTCCATCCTTCGCATGACCGAAAATTATTCCATCGGTATAATTATATTCTAAAAATAAATTTTGCACATCGGCAATTGCTTCATGCAAACGCGCAACCGGAAAAGTTAAATCTTCAAGCATAACTGAAGTTCCACTCGCGCGAATACTTGCCACCGATGGATACATTCCTTTTCTAATTTTCCAAAGTTGCGCTTGCTCTTCGTAAAAATCGGTGAAAACAGCTGGATGCAAAAGCCGGAAAGTATTTATATTTTTTTTAGCTTCTTGCCAAATTAATTTTAAACTTTCTTCGGAATCACTTTGAAACTCCACAAGCAACGCGCAAGCCATTTTAGGCAAAGCTTTCACAAATTCTGGGATTCCTTTTTCATTTTCGACCGAACGCAATGCTGCGCGATCCATAAATTCAATTGCCTTGGCTTCAAGTTGCGCCAATTTTTCTATTGTTGAACAGGCAGTGTCAATCGTTTCAAAATAAAGCATTCCCGTTTTTTTGTGCGCAAAATCGGGAATTGTTTGTAAAACCGCATCAGCAATAAATGCCAACGTGCCTTCAGCACCTATTAATAAGTGCGCGAAAATATCGAGCGGATGCTCAAAATCTAAAAAAGCATTTAAGCCATAACCCGTCGTGTTTTTTTGGCGGTATTTTTTTTTAATTTTTTCAGAAAGCAAAGGCTGATTTAAAATTTGTTGCTGCAAAGCGATTAAACCATTGTAAAGAATTGTATCATCTTTTTCAAATCGCTGATAGTCGAGCGCATTTTGCGTATTGTAAACGTTGCCATTGGGTAAAATAAATGTCAAAAATTTTATAGTATGGTATGCGTTATCTTTTACACCGCAACACATACCCGAAGAATTATTAGAAAGAATACCGCCTATCATTGCAGCTGCAATACTCGCAGGATCAGGTCCAATTTTTTTTCCATAACCCTTTAATGCGCGATTAACGTGCGCACCAATAACGGCAGGTTGAACGCGCACGTGCGCGCCATCGTTTTCAACACTAATTTTTTTCCAAAAACGGCTTAAATCAACCAAAATAGAATCGGTAACCGATTGACCTGAAAGGCTTGTACCTCCGGCACGAAAAGTGAGCGAAAAATTATTTTCAACGGCAAAAAGCATTAAATTTTGAACTTCTAAAATATCAATCGGCTGAACAATAACTTTAGGAACTAAATAGAAATGACTCGCGTCACTCGCAAAAGCATAGCGATCGATAGCTCGTAATAAAATACGCGCTTTAGGTAAAATTTGATTGAGACCGACGAGCAATTCAGGCATGAGTCTGACATTTTTACAAATTTAAACCTAAAGTATTTAATTTTATAAAACAGCATCTTACTTTTATCTTCAAAATTAATTTATGACTAAAAAAGAAATTATTGAATCACTTGCTTTGCAACATAAGTTATTTTCAGATCGAATTTACAATTTGACTGATTCGGAATTTTTAGCAACTCAACCAGATAAATGGTCGTCGGGACAACAACTCGATCATATCGTCAGGTCAGTTACGCCTTTGGCTAAAGCGTTTTCTATTCCGAAAGATGCGCCGAATTTTATTTTTGGAAGCACAAACCGAGCCTCAATAACTTATGAAGAAATGGTAAAAAAATATCAAGCTGCATTAAAAAACGGTGGAAAAGCAACCGGTAGATTTTTACCAGATACTATTGAAATCAGCCATAAAGAAATACTTCTCGAGAAGCTTGATGAAGTGCTCAAACTTTTAAATGCAAAAATTAATACTTTTTCTGAAACCGAATTGAATGAATTTACAGTTCCGCATCCATTACTCGGCACATTGAGTTTACGCGAAATGCTATACTTTACAATTTATCACGTTCAGCATCATCACCAATTGATGTTGCGGTATTTGGTAAAATAAAAAAACCTGTTAGATTTTTCGATCTAACAGGTTCAACCAACTTTCTAAACAAAACTAAAATTACTTAATTACTATTTCATGCTTTACAATGTTCGGTTCAATTTTCGGAACGGAAACTTCTAAAACACCATTATTATATTGCGCTGAAATGTTTGTAACATCAACATTTTCCGGCAAATTAAAAGCGCGTTTAAAAGCAGAGTAACCAAATTCGCGACGAACATATTTATGTGTTGGTGCAGTTTTAATTTCTGATTCGGGCGTAGAAGGCGTTTCAACTTTCTTTTCTGTAGAAATTGTTAAAACGTTTTGCGTAACATCAATTTTAAAATCTTCTTTGGTTAAACCAGGTGCAGCTACATCAATTCTGAAATTTTCTTTCGATTCCAAAATGTTTACAGAAGGTGCTGTCAACCAATTTCTAACTTCATCGCTAAAAAATGAATTTACGCCGCGATTTACGACTTGATCTAACGCTTGCTCTAAATTTCCGAAATGATTAAAATATGCGGCAGAGCCAAACGGACTAAATTTTAGGTGTGTCATAATTTTTAAAATGTTTTATTGTTATTTGAATCTCGCTGTTTTTAAAAAGCGATACACCCTACTACTATCAAATTGTGTTCCGAGCCATTTTTAAGACTAAAGAGCATAAAAAAAGCAAATTATTCAGACAACTTGTCAAAATAATTTGCTTTAGTACGACATTATGTCAAAAATAATTTTTAAGCCTTTATCTGTAACGGTTTAACGGTGTAACCTTTGAGCTTTAATAAATTTAAAACTCCTTTAGTGCCACCTAAATGCGCTGCACCCACGGCAATAAAACTCGCTTTATCGTGCATGAGTTTTTCTATTTTAGAAATCCAGTTGGCGTTACGGTTGTTCAGAAACATGGCTTCAAACGATGCCATACCGTTTTTGCTGGATTTATCGGCACTAATCAAGCCGCTCATCTTTTCTATATCTTTGTCTAAATAAACCTTAACCATGTCTTTCATTTCATCTTTTCCGTCACTTTTGTTTTTCAAGCCATCTACCAACATATCGGCTTGCGCTTTCAGCGGGATAGAATCGAATAAACCCAATTGAAAGTCCATCGTTTCTAAACCTGCCGTTGTTTTATTTTCTGTTTTTGCTAATTTACTAAATTCAAGTTCGTAACTCATTGTTCGAGCATTCGAGCCCTCAGCGTTTGGCGCACCTGTTAATCCACCTTTGAGAGCATCACCGTCAGTGAGCATTGAAAGAAACATTGGTTTCATAGTTTGCATCATCTCTAAAGGCAAACCACTCGCATCAAATTTAGATTTAAGCAGTTTATAATCTTCATCGGAAATTAAATCCTTAATTGTTGTATCGCCGGGCATAATCATTTTACCCATCATACCCATTATTACCGTAGGATTTTCCATTTCTTTCATGTCAACTTCAAACACGATTTGATCGGCTGCATCAAATGATTTTTTTGTCGGTGCATCAATTAAAAAATCGTCTTTAGGCATCAAGTGCATCGTTCCGAAAATATAGGATGTTTTAATATCTTTTCCAGAAACTTCCCATAAAACGCTTTTTGGTGTTTCGGTTTTGGTTTGCGCGTTTGTAACACCTAAAATAAATATAGACATTACAGCGGATAAAGCATTTTGAATATTCTTTTTTGACATCATAATTTTTATTTTTTTTTCTGACGATTATATTTTAAAACGTTACTTTTTAATTATTAGCGTCAATGTCGCGTAAAATACTGAGTAGCGCAATAATATCTGTGTAGAACATTTTAATAAGCTTAAAGTTTGCGTTGTTGCGCCATAAATTTGGTTCAAACATATCGTGCTCTTGGCTAACTGCAATATAAATATCGTTTTCTATGAACGACAAATACAATTCTTTACTTTCAATTTCGCTATATTTATGTATTGCGCGTTGCATATCTTCGTTCAGAATATTTTTAACGTTCGCGTGTTTGTTAGCAAAAACAATAAACCTATCGTTAAAAGGTGGAAATTTTAAATTCAGTTGCTGAGCACCATTGCGCGCAAATAGTTTAATGCTGCGCGTGGCGTATTGTTTATATTCTTTAGGAATAATTAAAATTTCGCCACCTTTTTCTTGAATAGAACGTGTGTAAAGCGCATGTAAAAATACGCCATTAAAAACTTTATCCAATCTGTTTCGCACCGGCGACATTTCGTGTACCGTCAACTCACTCATTTCAAAATACAATTCTCCGGAGTCACCCGAAATATAATCTTCGCCGATAAAATCTTCATCAAAGTGTTGAAAAATTTTAGAGTTATCAAAAACTTCGGGCGAAATTGACGCATCGGCGTAATAGGTCATCGGAATTGCAAAATTAACGTCGTTATCAATAAAATCTAAAACCAAATTTATAATTTTAGGTTTGAAATCGGCGCGATAAACCTGAAACTCTCGGTATGCAAAAACTAAAAGCACAACACAAACCGCAGCAAGTAATAATGTTGGCAAAACAGAATGAAAAAAAATAATGGTGAGGAGTGCCGATAGCACAAAAACAAAACTTAATAAAATATAAGATTCAATTCTTTTGCGTAATACTTCGAGGCGCAACAATTGAGGCTGAATTGTTTGGTTATAATATCTGCGAAAATCTGTTAAATCAGTCAATTTAGCATTTCTATTTTATAGCGATTTACCGAACTGCGCTTCATACTTATCAATATATTCATTAACAACTGAACTCAATAAATCTTTTACAAACGATTTTTCTAATTTTGCAATAGATTTTAATTTTTCTGCTTTTTGGTTTTCTACAATAATTGTTAAACGTTTTATAGATTGGTGGTGCAATTCAGCAAGCGAAGCGTTCATAGTACTGCGAATGAGCGCATCTAAACCCGAAAGACGACTGGGCGTAGATTCCGAATCCTGAAAGATGCTCGGCGCATCAAAACCAGATTTACGTTTGAGCGTTTCTATTTTTTCTTCAACCGCTTCCGTAAAAGCATCTTTGAAAAGCGAATCTAAATCGCTCGTAAAAGTTTTATTGTGTGTTTTTCTGAGCAGCGGTGCAGCAGCAGTAGCCGCTGAACCACGCACAACTATTTGCTCGGTGGTTTCAACAAGCTTTACTTCCTCATTAGATTTAAGGAAGTAATTATTCATATCCGCAGAAAAATTCTTTTTAGCCAAAGTATGTAAGATTTAGTGGATAGTTCTTAGTTGATAGTTGTTGGTCGTCGAATACTGATAAACGGTCAATTAACAACTACAAACTATAAATTTAAGCGGTAACTTTTTCTACGCGTTCTAAAAACTCTTTGCACAAAGCCAAATAATCTTCCGCACCAGAACTTTTAGGATTGTACGAAAAAATATCTTTGTGTTGCGCGGGTGCTTCTGCTAAAGCAACATTATCGCGAATGTATGTTCTAAAAACTTTTTCGCCAAAATATTTATGAATGGTTTCAACTACATCGCGACTTAAAACTTTGCGCGCATCGTACATTGTTGCTACAACTCCAGCAATTGTCAAACCTTTGTTTAATCGAAATTGTACTTTATCAATTACTTGTTTTATTTTCGCTAAACCTTGCAAAGCTAAAAATTCAGTTTGCAACGGAATGATAACATATTCGCTGCAAGTCAGTGCATTGAGCGTTAGTAAACCTAAACTCGGCGGACAATCGAGCACTATAAAATCGTAATTATCAGAAACAGTATCAAAAATTTCGCGCAAAATATATTCGCGACCTGCTTCGTTGCTGAGTTCCATTTCAATACCGCTCAAATCTAAAGTAGAAATTATAATGTCTAAGTTTTCTTTAATTGTGTACGGTGCGAGTTCTAATTCGCCACGCATCACTTCGTATATGGTACTTTTTTGGCGCGGCACACCAAACGACAGCGTTAAATTCGCCTGAGGATCTAAATCAACGAGTAAAACACGTTTTCCTAATTGTGCCAAACCTGCACCGATATTAACAGCACTTGTTGTTTTTCCGACACCACCTTTGTGATTGAGCAATGAAATTGTTAAAGCCATAGAGTTTCAATAGTAATTTGCAAAAGTAAGTTAAAACTTGCGCAAAAAAAAACGCGTTTTTTACACGTCTTGTTAATTTCTGATAAGAATTGGTGAATTGAAAAAAAAATTGTAATTTGCATCGTTTTAATGAGTCTTTTAATTTTGGAATAAACTATAATATGGAAACTATAATTGTTAAAGTTGAATCAAATAACGCTGCTCATATTTTAGCTGAGTTTTTAAATTCAATTGAGTATATTGATGAAGTAAGCAGAGTAAACGATGATATAAAAATTGAGCAATCAATGACTAAAGGTTTTTTTGTGATTGGTGAAAAACCATCTGATTTTGGTGGAATTTGGAAAAATCGAAAAAAAATTGATTCTAATAAACAACGTCGAAAAGCATGGGCTCGAAGAAAATAATTCTTTGTGTTACTAATATTTTTATTGAGTATTTTCATGGAGATGAAAAAATTATTTCAGAGTTAGATCATCTTGGTTTTGAGCGTTTATCACTTTCAGTAATTAGTGTTGCTGAAATTTATTTTGGTATGCGTAAAAAAAAACTCAAAGCACAAAAGAATTATTACTAAAATTTAATTTAATTCATTTTGATAAAGGAACATCTCAATTATTCATACAATTTATGTTAGGTTTTAATGAAAAAGGTATTAAAATTCCTGACGCTCTAATAGCTGCATCATCCGTTTACAATAACATAGAACTTTTTACTTTGAATCGTAAGGATTTCGATTTTGCACCACACCTCCGACTATATAATCCTAAATTTTAAATCAATTCACTAAAAAAATTATGAAACGTCGCGCATTATTAAGTTCAATTCCGTTTTTACCAACCCTTGGTTCATCTTTTACAAACCTTCATGCAATGCCATTTTTTAAATTAGAAAATGAAACAGCAAAATTTAAACATTCCGCTTGCCGTTGGTGCTACAATAGCATTCCGTTAGAAGAATTTTGCGAAAAAGGTAAAGCACTTGGTTTAAAAGCCATTGACCTACTCACACCCGATGAAACTATTGTTGCACAAAAATATGGTTTAGCAAGTTCGATGATAATGTCGCAACCCGATAAATTTGGTATTCCGCGCGGATTTAACCGCATCGAAAATCATGAAATTTTAGTACCTTTTTACGAAAAACTTATTGTTCGTGCAGCCGAATTAAACGTTAAGAACATAATTTGCTTTTCTGGCAATCGCGACGGTTTGAGCGATGTGCAAGGCGTTGGTAATTGTGCCATCGGTTTGCGGAAACTTATGCCACTGGCAGAAAAATCAGGCGTTATTGTGTGTATGGAATTATTAAACTCAAAAATTGATCACCACGATTATCAATGCGATAAAACGGATTGGGGTGTTTCGCTCGTAAAAGCCGTTGGTTCTGCTAATTTCAGATTACTCTATGATATTTATCACATGCAAATTATGGAAGGTGACGTTATCAGAAACATAAAAGAATATCACCAATATTTTGCGCATTATCATACAGGTGGTGTTCCGGGAAGACATGAAATTGACGAAACGCAAGAATTATTTTATCCTGCTATTATTAAAGCTATTGTTGAAACTGGCTATGAAGGTTATATCGCGCAAGAATTTATTCCTGCAAATACCAACAAATTAGCGTCGTTGGAACGAGCTTTGAAAATTTGTACAGTTTAATTTAAGGATTAAGATACAGGTTGGCTTAAAATTGAAAATGTGTAAACTAAAAAGCCTCTCTTTTCTTTTTTGAAGAAAAGAGAGGCTTTTTTAGTTTTACAATCGCCCAATTATTTTTTTGCTGCGTAATCCACCACAATATGGCAAAAAGTTTTGAGTCCTAAAATAAAACCGCTTTCATCCATATAAAAATCGGGTGTATGATGCGGGGCGGCATCTTCTATTTTTTTATTTAAAGGTCTAACGCCGATATCGAAAAACAAACTCGGTACAACTTCGGCATATTTAGCAAAATCTTCCGCACCCGTCACGGCATTCACCAACATCGTTTTATCTTTTCCCGCCACTTCTTCAAATGTTGGTACCATTTTAGCCGTTAAATCTGGATTGTTATACGTTACAGGATTGCTGATGTCTATTTCAACAATCGCCGTCGCGCCACTCGCTTCGGCAATATTTGTCGCCATACGTCGGATATTATCGTGAATTTTGTATTGAATTTTTTTATCGAAACAGCGAATAGTGCCAGTCATGCGCGCTTCTTCAGGAATGATATTACCTCGATTTCCAGAATTGAATGAACCAACGGTTATAACAGCTGGCGTTTCAGTGAGCGGGGTCATTCTACTGACGATTGTTTGCAAACCGTTTATAATTTGCGCGCCAATCACAATCGGGTCAATACCACCCCATGGCATCGCGCCATGTGTTTGCTTACCCTTAATGACGATTGAAAACGCATCGCTACTTGCCATAAATCCGCCAGGTTTATATTCAATTGTTCCGACAGGACCCGACGCATCAACGTGTAAACCAAAACACGCTTCAACTTTTGGATTATCGAGGCAACCTGCTTTTATCATTTCGCCGGCGCCGCCAAGTTCACCTTTTGGTGCGCCTTCTTCTGCCGGTTGAAACAAAAAAACAATGGTGCCGGCAATTTCATTTTTTACTTGCGATAAAACTTCTGCCACGCCCATTAAAATGGCGGTGTGTCCGTCATGTCCGCACGCGTGCATCACGCCAGTTGATGCGCCTGCATACTGCACTTTTTCGATGGATTTAAATGGTATGTCAGTGCGTTCAGTTACGGGTAAAGCATCCATATCTGCGCGCAAAGCAATAACAGGACCAGGCTTTCCACCACGTAAAATTCCGATAACACCCGTTTTAGCGACACCCGTCTTAACTTCTAAACCCAATTTTTTTAAATGATCAGCCACCAATCCACCTGTTCGCACTTCTCTATTCGAAAGTTCGGGATGTTGGTGAATATCCCTTCGCCATTCAATCACTTTTGTAATTTCTACATCTGCGAGTGCATCGAGTCGCGTTTTTAAATCAGCATTCATCGCACTTTGTGCTTTACTACTTAACTGTAAAGCCGCTACGACTAAAAACAAAAATATTTTTTTCATACAAAATAACTTTTTAAAATACAGTAAGATTTTTATGGTTGAATTAAATTCCGTTGTAAAGAAAACAAACTTTTTTGGAATTCTGGACTTTTACTCAAATTTCAGTAGCATTCAACATTTTTGCTGCTTGCTCAGGTGTAATATCGCGTTGCGGATTAGCAAACATTTCGTAACCGACCATAAATTTTTTCACCGTTGCTGAACGCAACAAAGGCGGATAAAAACTTTTGTGCCAATGCCAAGCAGGATATATTTTACCGTCGGAGGGTGCTTGATGAATACCTGCTGAATACGGAAAAGAGGTTTTAAATAAATTATCGTAGCGCATGGTTATTTGTTTGTAAGCGTCTGCGAAATCTGTTTTTTCTGCGTCTGTCATTTCAGTGATACGCGTCATCGGTCGAAGCGGAATAATCATAGTTTCGAAGGGCCACACTGCCCAAAACGGAACGAGTACAACAAAATGCGCGTTTGTATAAACAATGCGCGCTTCTAATTTTAATTCTTCTGCAATATAATCAGAAAGCAAAGTGCGATTGTTTTTTTTGAAATAGCTTGTTTGCGCTTTTTGTTTTTTAGCCACTTCATCCGTCATAGATTCTTGCGCCCATATTTGTCCGTGCGGATGCGGATTAGAACAACCCATTACTGCGCCTTTGTTTTCAAAAATCTGAATGCAATTAATGAAATCAGATTTACTGAGCGTTTCGTATTCTTGGCACCACAGATCTACTACTTTCCTAATTTCTACAACAGTCATTTCAGCAATTGTTACATCATGTCGTGGCGAAAAACAAATAACGCGACAAATTCCACGTTCGGGCATAGCTACAAAAAGTTGTGAACTTTGAGTTTTGAGCTTTAGGCTTTGAGCCACTACTCGTGCGTTGGAGCTCATAGCTAATTGCTCAAGGCTATTTATTGCCGCAAAATCGTTATCAAAAGAAAATATATTCGGGTAATCGGGGTTTATTTCGCCATTCGAGCGTTTATTGGTTGGACAGAGATAACACGTTGGATCGTATTTGGGACGCGAATCAATAATATTTTTTTCAACCTGCCCTTGCCAAGGTCTTTTGTTTCTCTGAGGCGACACTAATACCCAAGAATTTGTCAAAGGATTATATCGGCGATGCGGATTTTCGTTAAAATTCATAATCTTTTTTAGCCATTAGTTACTCATTAATTGCGTACCATCAGAAATAGTAACGACAAACGTTTTTAATTCGAGATTAAACTTCTTTAAATAGGCTTTGCTCATAAACCCCATAAATTCTGAAACCGCTTCGGTTTTAACTAAATTTATTGTACAACCGCCAAAACCGCCACCCATGATGCGTGCACCATAAACACTTTTCGTTGTTCGTTTTTCGTTGTTCGTTGTTCGTTTGCATTCTGAGCTATCAACGAACAACGAACAACATTCAACCAAAAAATCTAATTCTTCGCAACTTACACCGAAATCGTCAGAAAGACCGATGTGTGTTTCAAACATTTTTTTACCAAAATCTATCAAATTGTGATTGGCGAGATCGGAACAAGCCGCTTCAACGCGCGCCATTTCATTGACAATGTAACGGCAACGTTTAAAAACTAATGGTGGCATTTCTGGTGAATGTTTTTCTAAAATTGAAAATGAAACATCGCGCAAGGTTGAAATATTGGGATAATGTTTTTTTAGAATAGCTATACCCTCCTCACATTGCGCGCGCCGAATATTGTATTCACCATCTGCCAAAGAATGTTTTACGCCAGAATCGCAAAGTACAATTTTAATATCAGGAAAATTGAATGGAAGATACTCGAACGCCAATGAACGACAATCAAGGCGCATGACCGAACCTTTTTTTCCCATAACAGATGCAAACATATCCATAATGCCGCAACGCACACCTACAAATTCGTTTTCTGCGCGTTGAGCCAATTTTACCAACTCCATGCGGGATTTTCCAAGTTGAAACATTTCATTAATCGCAAAAGCCAACCCCGATTCTACGGCAGCCGAAGATGATAAACCTGCACCCAATGGTATATCGCCGCCAAAAACTAAATCAAATCCGTGCGGTAAAGCGGCTTCTTTTTGAAATTGCTCGATAACACCCAGCAAATAATTAACCCAACTTTTATCAGCTTTCAGCTTAAAGCTATCAGCTTTCAGTCCATTTGTAGTTTGGCTGCCGATAGCTAACTGCTGATAGCTCAAAGCTGATAGCTCAAAGCTGACGGTATCGTCGAAATCAATGGAGTGTAATCGGCATAACACATCGGTACGAATGCCCAACGCAAAAGTTATTTTTTTATCAATGGCTGCCGGTAAAACACAACCGCCATTATAATCGGTATGCTCTCCAATCAGGTTGATGCGACCTGGCGCGGTAACAATGAAGTCTGGTTTTTGACCAAAAACAAGTTTGAAAGTTTCTCTTATTTTATTTTCCATGAAAGTAATAAAACAGCTTTGAGCAATCAGTAATAATTTAGTGGAATTTTCTAACAAAAATATTTTACAGAAGGCTTGATAAATAAAATTTTTAAAACATCTTCCAGTTTTTGATTTCAAAATTACGCTTTAAAAAAATATTTGAGTAATTTCGCAGACTTTATTTCGAGGGTAAAATTTTAAACACCCTATTGCGTTAGACGTTAAATAAGAAAATCCTATGGATAAGATTAAAATACTTTGGGCAGATGATGAAGTTGATTTACTCAAGCCACATACCATGTTTTTGAAAGGCAAAGGTTATGATGTAATAACGGTTACTAATGGTTTTGATGCGCTCGAAGAATGTACCCAAAATACAGATTTCGGAGTTGTTTTTTTAGATGAATCTATGCCGGGTATGACGGGATTAGAAACTTTAGCGAAAATAAAATCGCTTCAACCTAATTTGCCTGTGGTAATGATTACAAAAAACGAGGCGGAACACGTCATGGAAGATGCGATTGGTCAGCAAATTGCCGACTATTTAATAAAACCTGTGAATCCGAATCAGATTTTGTTGACGCTGAAAAAAATAATTGATAATAAACGTTTGGTGAGCGAACGCACAACGAGCGATTATCAACAGAATTTTCGGGAGATGTTCATGCAAATTCAAAGTACTGGAAATTATGAAGAATGGGTAGATGTTTATAAAAAAATTATTGCTTGGGAATTGCGCCTTGATGCTGCATCAGCAGGTAGCGATATGGGTGAAATTTTAGCAACGCAAAAGCAAGAAGCGAATATAGAGTTTTCAAAATTTATTGTCAAAAATTATGAATCGTGGTTTGGTGCCAAAAAAGAAAAAGCACCCGTGATGAGTCATAATTTGTTGCGCAATAAGGTTTTACCATTTATCGGTGACGGTGTTCCGACGGTGATGCTATTGCTCGATAATTTGCGTTTCGATCAATGGAAAATTATTGAACCAATTATTTCAACACTTTACAGAGTAGAAGAAGAAAGTTTTTTTTACAGTATTTTACCAACAGCTACGCAATATAGTCGAAATGCTATTTTTGCGGGTTTAACGCCAGCCGATATTGAAATGCGCTTTCCGAATATTTGGTTGAATGACAACGAAGAAGGTGGAAAAAATATGCACGAAGCAGAACTTTTGCACGACCAAATTAAACGCATACTCCGCAAGCCCGATTTAAAAGTAGATTATGTAAAAATTACTAACATCGCTGCGGGCAGACAATTAGAAGATAATGTATTGAATTATTTAAAAAACGATTTTTCTGTCATCGTCTATAACTTTATTGATATGCTCTCTCACGCGCGCACGGAAATGGAAGTATTGAAAGAATTGGCAGGCGATGAAACGGCGTATCGTTCATTGACAAAATCTTGGTTCGAGCACTCGCCGGTTTGGTCGGCTTTGCAAAGTTTAGCGAAGAAAAATATTAGACTCATTATCACAACCGATCATGGTACAGTGCGCGTAAAAACGCCGACGCGAGTTGTCGGCGATAAAGAAACGACAACTAATTTGCGTTACAAAGTTGGCAAAAATTTACAGTATGACCGAAACGATGTACTCGAAATTCGCGATCCAAAACTCGTCGGTTTGCCGCGCCCGAATATCAGTTCTACTTTTATTTTTGCGCGCGAAGATCGCTTCTTCCTTTATCCGAACAATTACAATCATTATAATAACTACTACAAAAATACTTTCCAGCACGGCGGTATTTCTTTAGAAGAAATTATTTGCCCAATCATAAGGCTAAGGTCGAAATAAAAAGCAAATGGCAAAATGCCTTTTGCTTTTTGTACTCAATACTCAAACACCATGCTTTTAGCCGGAAACTCGAACAAAAATTTTTCTTTCACCAACTTAACAACTTTTGCGGGCACCATATTTTCCCAACCCAGTTCGTCGTGTTTAATCATGGCAAGCACTTGTTTTGAATAAATGTGAAGATTTTCTGTGTGATAATTCACAATATCTTCAATATGTTTCGATTCAATAAGGTGTTGATATAAAAATTTGACACCATCAGGCACAGGTAAATTGTGTGCATCCATAACTTCGCTGCTACCTTCTTGTAACATCGGGTAAACATATACTTTCACATTGCGCGTGAATAATTCGCCGAAAGCGGAAAGCAAACTACCATCGAGATTGTTGTAATATTTATCGTTAATGGTATCGAGTAGTTGCTTAACGCCGAGCACCATACCCAGTTTTTGAATTTTATATTCGTTAAGGTAGTTAATGAGTTTTTTATGTTGTTCACAATCAGAAATAATAACGGTATAGCCGAGC
This sequence comes from Saprospiraceae bacterium, assembly GCA_043758385.1. Lineage (GTDB taxonomy): Bacteria > Bacteroidota > Bacteroidia > Chitinophagales > Saprospiraceae > JAAFJT01. The sequence continues at coordinate 15,741 of JAYVNP010000113.1, read as the reverse complement.
GCACAAAGCAAATCAGCGCGATCTAAAAAGTCTTTTTCGTCAATCACGCCTTCGAGTTTTAAATTGTCGAGCGTTATTTCCATCATGAGAAAACATTTTCTCGGATCAATATCCGTTTCATTTCTAAATTTCGCCCACGATGCTTGAATCATATCTTCGTTAACGAGTGTAACCGGTCGGAAAGAACCACGCACAACAAGCACATTTTTTTTATACAAAAACTCGCCCGCATGAATATTTCGTTTGTCGGGTCCGAAAATTGCTACATCTGTCATGTGATATTTTACCAACCACAAACTGAGTAAACGGTTATCAATACCCGGAAAGTGTGCACCAGTTAAGCGAATTAAATCTATAGAAACACGTCCGCGCAAACTATCCATGAGCGATTGCACCAGCATCGGGACATCGTTCGAAAAACGATAAATAGCATAGAGCATATTCACGCCTAAAATACCAATTGCCTGTTGCTGTAATCTATTTTCGCCATCGAGCATACGCACGTGCAAAACCAAATCGTTGCTTTCACCATCCGGTGTGAGTTGAAAACGAATGCCGAGCCAACCTTCGCCTTTAATTGTTTTGGTAAAATTGATGGCTGACACAGTATCGGCAAAAACAAAAAAATTAGTGTGCGGTCGTTCTTGGCGCAGTCGCGTTTGCATTAAATTATATTCATGGTCGAGCATTTTATACAATCGCGCCTCGCAAACGTACCTTCCGTTTGCTTCAGTGCCATATACTTCATCGCTGATTGTTTTATCGTAAGCACTCATTGTTTTAGCCACAGTACCTGCTGCTGCACCCACTTGAAAAAAATAGCGTGCAACTTCTTGACCCGCGCCAATTTCTGCAAACGTGCCATAAATATGGTCGTCGAGATTAATTTCTAACGCTTTTTGTTCCGTTTCTAATAAAGGTTTATAAGTTTTTTCGATCGTCATGTTGAAGTATTTGAAATGCAAATATCAACTAAAAGAAATAAAAACTAAGGAATAATTTTTAGACAATTCCTTAGTTTTTATTACCAACTACTTAGCGCACATACAACCCTTTTAATTTCCCCATTTTAGTTGGCGATAAATCTAATTCTTTTTCTAAAAAATTATCCATCGAGCCATAAGTAGTATCAATAGTTTTGAAAAATAATTGAATGTATTCTGGGTCGGCAACTAACATTTTTTGAACAGATACTTGGTCAATATTCATTTTTGAAAGCATGGAAGTGTATTTTTCACGCGTCGATTTCCAATACACATTTGTCGCCTCATAATCGGCAACGATATATTTTCTATCCACACCGAGTGCAGAAAGTATGAGCGCCGTAGCAATACCTGTTCTATCTTTACCTGCGGTACAATGAAACATTAATGCACTATCTGCTGACGTATTTAATAAATTTTCAAATAATGGTACAAATTTGGCTTTCAAAAAATCAGTACGAGAATACAAGTCTCTGATTAATGAATCACCATTCATTTTTAAAGCATTCATTCCTGTTTGAACGTTTTCACTGCCAGCGGGTAAATTCAAATAGGCCGCATGCGGTATTGATTTATCCGGCGAAGCTCTAATTTCGCTGGGTCCACGCAAATCGCAATCGGTAGCGATGTGTAAATCATTTAATTTATTTAAATCATTTTCAGTGAGTTTGCTTATATCTGCGGAGCGATAAATTTTATGCCACGCCACCGTTTTACCGCTTTGAGTGGGGTAACCACCTAAATCTCTGAAATTACTACCTCCTTCGAGTTTAACTATTCTGTTTGGGTTGAAAACGAGGGAAGAGTCTTGAGAAAAACACTTTGCAAATGGAAAGTAGCAAAGGATAATGAGTAAATGGCAAAAAGTGAAAGGCAAAATGCCAATTTGTGATTTCATAAAATTAAAAATTAATGAATGAATAGTGGTAGTTCAATTTTTAAATCCTGTTTTGACAATCAAAAAATAACACCTAATTGAAAATTTAAGCCGATTGAGGCTGGTCTATCGTTCCCGAATCGTATGGGAATAGGAATAGCTGCGTAAAAGTTATTCGTTTTGTTTTTAGTAATCACTTTTGAAAAAACGATAGTTGATCCAAATCTCCCTGCAGTCTCGAAGGCTAAACGCGTAGTTATAGCGTAACCGTTTAGATAGCGAAAAATAAATCCAGGATGAAACAAGTAATTACTCACTTTACTCGTTCCGTTTTCCATTTTTATAAATGGCGCAACCTCAAAGCTGATTCCAAATTTTTCACTCCTAATAACATTTATACCGATAGGGAACATAATGGTTGTACTATTATCGAAATTGTAGGTCGTAGCATCGGAAGCAAATGAAACAATTGGTACCACAACTGAAAAGTAATTTATTATTTGAGGGTAAGTTTTGGGCGGAACAAGTACGGGAATTCCGACAGATTGTGAATACAAACTCTGGAAAGTTACTAAAAAAATAAAAATACTAAACAATCTTGCCATACAGTTTTAATCAAAGACTTTACAGATAGAGAATAGCTTCTTCGGCACGATTACAAGATTAGGAAAATTCATCGCAGCTTACTAACTCTATATTATAGTAACAGAGCGTACTTTCAAAAAATACGCTCTGTTTACTTATTGTGGATTTTTTATTTCGTTAACCAAAGTTCTTTAGTAATATCATCAACGCCACCGAATTGACTTTGAATTGCCGATTGATAATTCGCTGAGTTATACGAAACTTCATCCTGTGGATACTGCCAACGACGCGGAATTTTACTTGAAGGTGTTCCAATTCCTACGCCACCTTCAGAAAAAGTAGGTACTCCTGTTCTGCGCCAATTGTAAAATGATTCCCAACCAGAATTATTAAAGAATGCAAGATACTTCTGAGTTAAAATTTGATTTAAACCTGCTGCACCGCCTTGATAAGATGTATTTTTTAAGAAACCTGCTATATCAATTGTTACTGCACCTAATACTTTACCAGAAATATCATTTACATTGTAAGGCTTTGTATCAACTAAACTAAGAAATGCTAAGGAAGCATTGATACCATTGGTGTAATATACTGAAGCATCGCCAGGTGCCCAACCGCGGTTTATACCTTCAGCAATATTAAAGCAAAGCTCTGGATATCCGATAAAAATATAAGGCTCTGCACTTGCACCACTTTTATCTGTGCTGCTGTAATAACGCGGATTAGCATAAGAGTATTTACTCGTTGCGGGTGTTGAACCATCCGTAAAAAGTGTAGATTGAGAAACACCAATATCTGAACCTGCATACGCTGCAAAATCGGAAAATAATTTACCAGATGTTAATAAAGCAGGTGCCGGCGTAGAAGTAGCAAAAACGCGCGGATCTTTATTAGCGACCAATAAGTTAATTAATGTACTACTCATGTTCGCATAGTTGTTGTACGGTTGGTTACCACGCGCATTAATCGGATAAGGATTAAATGCTGCGTTGTATTTAAAAATCATGTTATCGCTGTTTGCAGTCATTACCGGATATTTAGCTGGAGTGGCTAAAATGGCTGCAAATTTTGACTTAATGTTCAAATCTGCATTATCATCAGCGCGTTTGCTCAAGCTAATTAATACGCGCAGTGTGTATGCGTTTATAACTTTCTGCCATTGCAAATTTGTTAAACCAAAAATATCGCCGTTAACGGTTCCAGCTGTGGGTGCTGCTGGTGTACCAACTAAACCAGCCATAATAGTGTTTGCATCATCAAGAAGTTGTAAGCTTTGTTTGTAAACATCGTGCTGAGAATCATAAACAGGCGTTGGATTATTGATGTCTCCTGCTTGGCTCATCGGAATATCACCTACACGTTGTGTTAACCAAACAGCTGAATACGCTCTGAAAAATTTTGCCAATGCAGAATATACGTTGGTTGCACCTGCAAACTGCGTGATATTTTGTTGCTCCATTTTAATAGTATAACGCAACACGTCGTACATAGTAGCCGAGTTTGACCAGTTGTATAAATTATTACCACGATAGTATGCGTAATTAGAAACATAGTATTGGCTCCAGATATATTCTTGATCCCAAGGTGTTTCTGATACGCTACCAGAGCGACCGTCTAAAACACCACCACCTAAATACATACTGTAAGTAATGTGGTTTAAAATGAGTGAAACAGGAATAGTTCCCGATTCTGAAGCTGTATTCGGATTAGAAAGTAAATCTTGATCCGTTTTATTACAGCTTGTGCCTACTAAAGTGAGGGCTACTAAAATGATAAATTTATTAAAAATATTTTTCATTATCAATTAAGATTTAAGAATTAATTAATAGCTTTCAGCCACCAGCTTTCAGTAATCAGTCCAATAGTGAACTGAAAACTGAAAGCTGATTGCTCATTGCTCATTAGAACGTGACGTTTAAATTTACACCGTAACTACGCGCAACGGGCGTTTGTAAATCTGGGAAAGTACCTGTTAAGCTTTTATCAGTAAAGTTAAAACCAGAAGCGTATTGCTCAATATCGAAATCTTTTGTAGCAGCAAAGTACAACAAATTGCGACCTACTAATGATATTGAAGCGCGCGAAATTCCTTTTCCTTTTAACCATTCTGTAGGAAAATTATAGGCAATTTGAATTTCGCGTAATTTAGCAAACGTACGGTCAATCATATAATATTCGTCGAAGTTAGCCCCTACGCCACTTGATAAATATGATTGAACAGTTACAGGATTTGTATTTGGTGCAAAAGTTAATTCACCCAAGTTAGATAACTGCCCGTTCACATATTTAGGTGTTCCACCCGTTATCGTTACACCTTGACCTAAATAAGCTGGAGTTACTTTACCGTTTGTTTTGTAGCTATTCCATTCAGCTAAACGCGCAACACCAAAATCGCCAGAAGCAGATGCTAAAGAAGTACCACCGTTATTGCCTTGATATGCTACGCGGTTATAAATTTTACCACCTACACGACCATCGAATTGAAAACTGATTGAAACGCTCTTGTAGCTGAAACGGTTATTAATACCGAAAGAAAAATCTGGATTTAAATGACCGATTAAACCGCGGTTGCTACCGTCTGCTAAAACGGGTGCTTGTTGAGGCAATCCACCCGATGTGTTAACAATATTACCAGAGCCGTCGCGCACAAATTTTGTACCGTAGTAATCATCCAATCTATCGCCTACAACATAGTTATGACCGTTTAAGAAAATACTTTTTTCACCATTGTAAATGTCTTTCAATGTTTCGTTGTAAGTAGAATACACTGCGCCAATATCCCAAGAAAAACCATTAGGGTTTTTGATCGGTGAACCATTCAATGAAATCTCAAAACCTTTTTTGTTAGTTGTCAAACCGTTTTGATTAATACCATAATATCCCGTTGAAGGCGCTACGCCATCAGCAAAAATGTTTGGTCCGTTAATTTGGTAGAAATAAGTGAAATCAAAACCAAGACGGTTGCCAAAGAATTTTGCATCTACACCACCTTCATACGAAGTTCTGTCATACGGTTTGATATTCGGATTTGCTACTGTGTTCGAGTAACTCACGGCTGTTGTACCATTATAATAAGAACCTAATGAATACTGATTTTGGTTAGCGTACGAGGGTCCGTCGTAAGAACTTTGATATTCTGTTCCATAACCCAATAAATTACCCAAACCATTACCTGTTACTGCATTGTACGCTGAACCAATACTCGCTGAAGTTAAAGCACCTTTTACATCGGCAAAAGAAGCACGCAATTTCAAGAAAGATAATGCATCACCTAATTTAGCATATTGCGAGATGACTGAGCTTATAGAAACTGATGGATAAAAAAACGTATTACTACCAGCAGGAAGTGTAGATAAATTTTCTAAACGACCTGTAGTATTGATGTTGAAATAGTTTTTATAACTTAGATCAACGTTGTAGTAACCGCTATATGTTTGCATTTTAGCATTGTAAGAATACGATAAAGCAGGGCTTACAGAATTAGAAAGTGTATAAACATTCGGCAAAGCCAATGCTTTTGTTGTTCCCCATGTAGAGTTATAGCTAAAATTACGTGTGCTTGCACCAACGTTTACACCTAAACCCCAATCGCTAATTTGTTTATTATACGAAGCCAAGATGTCAGTGTTATTCTCGTTTAAGTTTCTTCTATCTTCTCTGAAATCACCATACCAACCAAATGAATACCAAGGTAAGTAAGTATTCAAGTTAGCCGATGCAGGTACTTGTTCTGTGCGTAATAAACTCCAAGTCGTTTGCTGTGTGCGCAAACTGACATTAAAATCATCATTAATTTTGTAAGATAATTTAATCTGTCCGAACACGTCCGTTTTATCGTGCGAGCGCAACCATTTTTTTGCCATGAACCACGCAGAATTTAAACGACCATATTCTGGTGCATACTGCGTTAATCCGTTTACACCTGTTGGTCCTTTATAAATATCTTTCAAGTCGTTGATATCGTAATCGGATGAACCATACACTTTAAACATATACACGTAGGAGTTCGGACCGTAGTCAGAATCGGGAATGTTAGGTGAGGTTTGTAAGCTTACGTTTACACTCGCTTCTGCGCGCAATTGTTTATTAAAGTTGTAACCTGAAGTTAAGCTCACGTTATCGAAATATAAACTTGTATTTGGGGCTTGACCTTTCTGATAAGTGTGTGAAAACGAAGTACGAATATCGTAATTTTCGCCAGCACTCGAAAGCGCAATATTATTCGTTGATATAACACCTGTTTCCATAAACGTATGGAAATTGTTTGCACCACGCGCTAACCATGGTGTTGCTGTGCGAATACCTGTCGTGGGATCGTAAGGAGAATCGTATTGCTTTACAGGCTGACCGTCAAAACGCGGTCCGTATTCTTGTAAACGCTGTGCGTTATCGTAAAGTCTATCGCCATAGCTGTAAACAAAGTTTGAACCACGACCATATTCTGTTTGAGATTCAGGCTCTGTTAAAAATCCTGTTTGAACTGAAGTCGTTGAGTTAAAATCAATTGTCCAACCTTTTTTATCTTTCGTACCGCGTTTAGTAGTCATGATGATTGCGCCGTTAATACCGCGCGATCCATATAATGCAGCTGCGTTTGGTCCTTTTAAAACTGTGTAACTTTCAATGTCATCTGGTGAAATATTCCAAGTATCAGAGTTGATTGGCACGCCGTCAACAACGTAAAGTAAATCGGTTGAACCACGCAAAACCAATTGCGGGCGACCAAACATTTCTGCCGAACCACCAACATCTAAACCTGATACACGACCGATGAGAGAATTGATAGGGTTGGCATCGCGCGCTTTCACCAAATCAGCACCTTTAATTTCTGTAGATGCGTATCCAATTTTACGAAACTCTTTTTTAACACCGAGTGCAGTTACTACAATTTCAGTAAGGTTTTTGTCTTCTTCTTTCAAAATAACATCCATTGTTGTTGCAGAAGCACCAACTACAATTTCTTGTGTTGTGTAACCAATGAAGCTATAAATTAATGTAGCATCTGCTTTTGGCAAAGCAATAGAATAAGTACCGTCGTCATTAGTGACTACACCAGAAGTTGTACCTTTCAATAAAACACTCACACCAGGCAACGAACCTGCTTTGTCTGTGATTTTTCCTGTTAGAGTTCTTTCTTGTGCTGAGGCAACATTAGTTGCAATGCCCAAAAAAATAAGAATGGATAATAGTAAGGATTTTTTACGCATAACGCTTCGTTTATTTTAAGTATTAGTAAACCAAGTGCAAATAGACAAATCGAATATTAATTATTTATTAGCATAATATTAAATTAATGTTATCAAATTTTATTCTTGAGAAGTTTTCTACTAAAATAAAAATCGGATATTACACAACGACCGAAGTCCATTTTGTAAATCAAGTGTAAAAATTGGCAAGTTTCTTTAATTTTTACAAAAATTGTTCATTGAGATGCAATTTGGTGGCAAGCAAATAATAGCTAACAATTCATTGGGTAATTGTTGCTTGCGCGAATTAAAAAATAATATTAATTTAACATTAGCCATACTAAAATGGCTTTGAAGATTGTAAAATCTGCATTTGGGAAGTTCTTCAAAAAAAACTTAACATTAAGTTAATATTGAAAATTGGTTAATCAATTGATTAATAGCTCAAATTTGCATTGTTTTAATATTTTAATCACAAGTTTCAAATTGCATGAAGAATTTTTTTCTTACTTTGACCATAGCCATAACAGTTATCGTTACCTCTTTTTCCCAAAATACAACCAGCGGCGTAAGCGGTAAACTGAGCGACACCAAAGGTGGCGGATTACCAAACGCAGTTGTTTTATTTGTTCATAAACCTACTGGCACGCGTTACGAAGTAGCGTGTAACGATGACGGCATTTATAATATTGCCAACATGAATCCGGGTGGACCATACACTGCAACAGCAACGTTCATTGGTTTTAAAACCGAAACGCGCGAAAATATTTTTTTAAAACTCGGCGAAACGCAAACTATTGATGTGCCGTTGAGCGAAGAAACGACTGTTTTAGCAGCAGTTGTTGTAACTGCTGCCAACTATGCCGACCAATCTAAAACGGGTGCAGGTACAAATGTTGGTAAAAAACAACTCAACCAATTACCTACGCTCAGTCGTGGTTTCTCTGATTTTACAAAACTTACACCACAATCGAGCAATAACTCTTTTGCTGGCACGAGTTTCCGTTATAATAATGTTACTTTAGATGGTGCTGTTAATAACGATGCGATTGGTTTTAGTCCGTCACTCGGTGGACAGAGCGGAACAGCGAATCAACCGGGTAGTTCAACGCGTACAAACTCTTTCAGTCTCGATGCTATCCAGCAAGTACAAGTGCAAATTGCACCGTACGATGTAACGCTCGGAAATTTTACAGGAGGTAGCGTCAACGCTGTAACGCGTCAAGGTACAAACGAAATTGAAGGTTCGGTTTATACTTTTGGTAGAAACGCTTCTATTACGGGTAACTACACAGGCGACGACAAAACAAATGACGGTAAAATTCCGGACACTTATCAAGACTATCAAGTAGGTTTTCGACTTGGTTTACCGATTGTAAAAGATAAGTTATTTTTCTTCACCAACGAAGAAATTACGCGTAACGTTACACCACAATTTTTTCCGGCGGGTTCAACAAATTATTTCATGACCTCAGCTATTGCGAAACAAATTTCGGATAGTTTGAACAGTGCCAGTTTTTTACCTTCATCGGTTAACTATCCAGCTACTTCAACAAATCCAGCTGGAACTGTTGTTACAAATCCGAATGGAAGATTTAATGTTGGTGGTTACGATGCTTACACTATTTATTCGAACAGCAATAAATTTTTCAATCGTTTAGATTGGAACATCAATAAAAACAACCAGTTAACGCTTCGCAACAACACCGTCAGTTCGGAAGCAACGAATTTAGAGCGTTCGTCTGTTGAGTTTCAGTTTGGAAGTTACGATTTCTTACAAAAAAACTTTAACACAAGCACAGTGGCAGAGTTAAAAAGTCGTTTTTCAAACACTACGAGTAACAGTTTAATTTTAGGCTACACGTACATCGTTGATACACGTAACCCAATTGGCAACATTTTTCCGAACGTGCAAATTAATAACGTGAATGGTAGCGGTCGCGTGCTTTTAGGCACTAACCGTGAAGCTGCTATTTTCGATATGGGTCAGAAAACATTTGAGTTAACGGATAATTTTAAATTTTTTGTGGGCAAACACAATTTCACAATTGGTACACACAACGAGTTTTACAACATTAAATACGGTTTTATCAACTCTTGGAACGGACGTATAGAGTATAACTCATTACCTGATTTTTTTGCTAACATACCAGCGCGTATTCGTGCTATATATAACCCGACGGATAATTCGCAAGCTAATAATTTAGCCAACACGCCTGCAAGCTACAATATCAACTTTTTGAGTGCTTATTTGCAAGACGATTGGCGTGTGATTGACCGTTTAAAAATTTCTTATGGTGTGCGATTCGATTACGTTACGCAACCCGACGCTATTCCGCAAGATTTAACAAAAGAACAATCTTTCCCAACTACTCCGCCTTATTACGGAACAACTTACACATATCCAAACCCAGTTGGAGCGCAAACAAGTAGCGTTTTTAATACTTTAACTGTTTCTCCACGTTTTGGATTTAATTTTGATGCCGATGGTAAAGGAAACGTCATTTTGCGCGGTGGCTCCGGTGTATTCACAGGTCGTATTCCGTTAGCATGGTTAGGTTATGCTTACGTCAATAATGGTTCGACATTTGGTTCAATTGATTATACCAACACTAACCGTAACGTTATTAATATACCGACCGACCCAACCCAGTTTGCCAATTTCGATAAAAATGTTTTAAACGCTGTAAAACGCGTTGAATTAGACATTATTGATAAAGATTTTAAAATGCCTCAAGTTTGGCGTTCTAATCTTGCAGCCGATTTTAGATTAGGCGACGGTTATAAATTAACGCTTGAAGGTATTTTCACAAAAACTTTACAAGATGTGAAAATTCAACAAATCAATTTGCGTGACTCGGTTAAATACAATTCTTACGACGTATCGCAACTACAACCCGTTTATATCAATAGCGGAACAGGTAAAAACAAACGTGTCAATGACAACTATTCTTCGGTTTATCTTATCAGTAATACACAAGAAGGCTATCGCTATCAGTTAACAGGTCAGTTGTCAAAATCTTTTCCGTTTGGTTTAGATTTGATGGCAGCTTACACGTACGGCGAATCGAAAGATATTTTAAACGGTATTCGTAATTCACCTGAATCAGGTTGGCAATTAAATCAGGCTTTGAATCCGAACAGTCCGACGTTAACGTATTCTAACTTCGATATTCGCAACCGTATCATTGCCACAGCAACTTATAAAATTGATTGGAATGCAAATAACACTTCTTATTTGTCGTTCATTTTTTCTGGTCAATCAGGTACACCATTTACTTGGGTGGTGGGTTCTAATAACGTTACAGGCAATGGTCAGCAAATTGATTTAGCGTATATTCCGTCCGGTTCAGGTTCAAGCAATTTAACTTTTGTTGATAGAAAAGATGCAGCAGGAAACGTTGTTACGGCAGCGCAACAATCGCAAGATTTTAATGATTTTGTAAGTAACGATTCCTATTTGAGTTCGCGCAAAGGAAATTTTACGGAGCGTAACGGTGGTAGAACACCTTGGAATAACCAATTGGATATGCGCTTAATGCACGATTTTAGTTTTGCCGTTGGTGCCAAAAAACATACCATTCAAGTCACTTTGGATGTAATCAATATATTGAGCAATAATGTTTATTTCGTGCCAAATACACAAAACTCTTCTGTATTCACCGGTTTAGCCGCTACATCAGCAAGTTCAGCTACTGCCGATCCGAAATTCACGTTTACAAAACCTTTTGCAACCTATTCTATTGATCAGTTCAGCTCGCGTTTTCAAGGACAACTTGGTGTTCGTTACTCATTTTAATGAGCTTTGAGCTTTGAGCTTTGAGCTTTTAAACAACCCGAAATTTCTTTTATAGAATTTTCGGGTTGTTTTATTTAAAAATGTGTCTTTAAAAAAAATGAAACTTTTTAGCTTCAGTTAAATAATTACAAGACTTTCAAAAAAACTTCAAAAAAACTTCAAAAAAATAAAATAAAAAAACTTTGGAAACGATTAAACAATAAAACGTTTCTATCGTTTACAAATATGAATTTAGAAACAACTTTAATGTCGGAAATAAAAGATTTAATTTTAAAGAAGTCAAAAGCTTTTTTTATGAAAGCGGGCGTGAAAAGTCCGTCAATGGATGACGTTGCAAGGCAGCTTACCATATCGAAGAAAACTTTGTATCAACATTTTAGCAGCAAGCAGGATTTGTTAGCCCAAATATTTAATTGCGAAGAAAAAGAAGAAGCAGCGCGCATACATACTTTAGGAGACACCGCCAAAAATGCCATTGAAGAAACGATAATGATTGGTCGGTTTGTGATGGAAGATTTGAAGCAACTTATGCTTTCGTTGCCAACAGTGTATGAAATCAGAAAATATTACAACGATATTTGGGTGAATTACGAAAACAAAATGTACGAAAACATCTACGCCGGTGTGCATCAAAATTTAGAACGCGGCAAACGCGAAGGGTTGTATCGCTTGGAACTTAATAGCGACATGATTGCTAAATTCTATGTACGCTCTGCAATGAGTATCGTTAATTCGGAAATTTTCCCTGACGAAAAATATTATAAACCACATCTGTTTCGCGAATTTTTATTGTATCACATCAACGGCATTACAACACCCAAAGGATTACAAATTTTAGAAGAAAACTTAAAGATAATTAATCCATGAAAACGACTACCTTAATAAAATATAATTTTCACCCGACTTTATTAATAAATTCCGTATTGCTTATGAAAAAATTAAAAACCAGTAGCATAGTTGCATTATTGTGTTTTTTTCAGACGTTCGTTTTTTCTCAATCTGAAAAAATGAGTTTGGACGAAGCCATTAAGTATGCTTTAGAAAACGCCAACTCTACAAAAGTCAGTAAGCTCAACGTAAAGGATGCCGATTTAGCCATTACACAAGGTAAAGCGCAAGCCTTGCCACAGTTCACTGCTTCGAGTAATTACAATTTCTTTTTGCTTACACCACAATCAGTTATCCCAGATTTTATTTCTCCAACCGTTTATGGTGTTTTAAATCAGGAAGGGATTAAAGATGGCAGTGGTAATGTTATACAGCAAAAAGCACCTGGTGCAGGTGTATCAGCATCGTTTGTTCTGAAAAATCAATTTTCAATTGGTGCGCAAGTTTCACAACTGCTGTATAGTGCTTCGTATAAAGTCGGTTTAAAAGCCATTGATATTTCGCGTCAATTAGCACTCGATCAGTTAGCAGCCACAAATAATATGCTCAAAAATAATATTATTGATGTGTATGTGCCTTCTTTAATTTTAACCGAAACAGCGAAAACGCTCGACAATAATATTAAAAATATTGAAGCGCTTTCTAAAGAATTGAAAGCGACTTACAAAGCTGGATTTATTGAACAACTCGACGTGGATAGAATTGATCTTACACTCAGTAATTTGCGCACCGAAGCGCAAAACGTAGATCGAAACAAAGAGCAGTCCATCAATGCCCTTAAACTTACAATAGGTTATCCGCTCGATAAAAATTTAGAACCTACGGATGATATTAATTCGCTACTTCCCAAAAGTGATAACGTTGAGCTAACTGCACCAATTATTTTTACAAACCGTGCCGAATATGTAGCTTTAAGCTCGCAAGAAAAACTTGTTGCACTCAATATTGATTTAAACAAAGCAGCATATAAACCCACGGTTGCCGGATTTGCGAGTTATACCGAAAACCTCAACTCGAATAATTATTTTACACAAACGGTGTATAGTCAGCCACAATCGGTTGTTGGTTTAACGGCAAATATTAATTTGTGGGATGGTTACGCTACTAAATCCAAGATAGAGCGCGCAGCATTAGTGCTTAAGCAGCTGCAATATAGTAAATTTGATTTAGAACGTGGCATCACGTTGCAGGTTATTAATGCGCGAATTGCCTATTCCAACGCAAAGCGCAATTTGGAAAATCAAGAAAAAAATTTAGCACTTGCTCAGCGTATATACGATACAACTCAAAAAAAATATAAAGCGGGCGTGGGTTCGAGTTTAGAAATAACTTCTGCACAAACCGATTTATTTACTGCTCAACAGAATATTCGTCAAGCTCAGTTCGATATTATTGTGAATTATAAATCTATCCAGAAAGCGCTGGGAAATTATTAATGCGTAATTATTAATGCGAAACTATTAATGCGAAACTATTAGTAGTTAATTATTGTCATCGTTTCAAAGTAATTTATCTGTTTCCATTCATTTCAAATAAAATTTTTTTTTATGAAAAATATACATCTATCTATTTTATTTCTCTTGGTTATTTTAACCTCATGCGGACAAAAGCAAGCAGCAACTGATCCGAAAATTCAACTCGCAACGCTCAAAGCAGATCGCGATAAGTTAAACACTCAAATTTCAACGCTTGAATTAAAACTCAATGGTGGTGTTAAAAAGGAAAAAATTAATTACGTGTCTATATCACCTATCAAGACATCAAATTTTACACACTCCATTGATTTGCAAGGTAGTGTTGTGGCGGATGACGAAGTGTTCGTAAATTCTAAAATTGCGGGCGCCATCACTAAAGTTATGATTAAAGTGGGAGATCATGTCAACGCGGGTCAAGTTGTTGCAGCTATTGATGATGATGTTTTTGTCACTTCAACGGATGAAGTGCGCAAACGCTTAGAACTTGCGAACGATTTATTTACGAAACAAGAATCGCTCTGGAAACAAAATATTGGTTCTGAAGTGGCGTATCTGTCAGCAAAAAATAATAAAGAGTCGCTTGAAAAATCTATTGCAACACTCAACAAAACGCGCGAAAATTTCCAAATTAAAGCACCAATAACTGGTGTAGTAGATGAAGTGCCGATGAAAATAGGAATGACGGCATCGCCGGGTGTACCGCTAGCTAAAATTATAAATTTCTCGAAACTTAAAGTTAAAGTAGATGCGCCCGAAAGTTACGCCGGTAAAATACGCGTGGGAAACAGCGTTGTAGCAAATTTTCCTGATTTAAAAAAAGACGTGAGTAGCCGTATAACATACGTCGGCGCATCTGTTAATCCGTTGAACCGCACATTTAAAATTGAAATACCCTTGAAATCGGGTGAATCAGGTTTAATTCCTAATATGGCAACAACGGTTCGCGTAATTGATTATTCTAACCCGAATGCGATTATTATTCCAATTAATGTCATTCAGCGCGACGATAAAAATGCCGATTTTGTAATTGTTGCCGACAATGGTCGCGCCAAAAAAATGTACGTAAAAACGGGACAGAGTTACAGCGATGGTATTGAAGTGCTATCAGGTTTGAAAACAGGCGATAATTTAGTCAGTGTCGGTTTTCAGGATTTGAATGATGGTGACGTTTTACAAATAAATTAATTTAATTTCGGTGTAAATTGTTAATTGATAATTGTTCGTTCACGAGCGCTTTCAAACTAACAACTGACAACGAGCAACTATAAACTAATATGCTTAATACTATCAAAGAATTTAAGCCCTCCAGTTGGGCAATTAATAACCGAACAGCGGTTTATATTCTAACGCTGTTTATTTTAGTCGGTGGCGGATTGGCATTTAACAATGTTGCTAAAGAAGCTTTTCCGCAAGTTATTTTTCCACAAATTTTGGTGACGACAGTATATCCGGGTACTTCACCAGAAAATATGGAAACGCTCATTTCAAAACAAATTGAAAAGGAATGCAAAGGTATTTCGGGAGTGAAAAAAATTACAAGTAGTTCTGTTGAAAATTTTTCGACGGTGATTGTTGAGTTTAACACAACTGAAGACGTACAAGTAGCGAAGCAACGCGTGAAGGATGCCGTTGATAAAGCGAAATTACCTTCTGACTTGAAAGATAAACCTGTAGTTACGGATGTTGATATTTCGCAACAACCGATCATGAATGTGCATTTAGCTGGTAATTTAAGTCTGGATAGAATTAAAGTTTTTGCCGATATTCTGAAAAATAGAATTGAAGGCATGAAAGAAATTACGCGCGTTGATTTGGTTGGTGCGCCGAAACGCGAAATTCAAGTTAATGTGGACTTAAACAAAATGCTCGCTTCAAGCATCACCTTTACAGATTTAGAGCGCGCCATTGCGGGTGAAAATCTGACTATCTCAGGTGGTTCGGTTAATAC
>JAYVNP010000112.1:0-3634 GCA_043758385.1 Saprospiraceae bacterium | reverse complement strand
AAGCAGGACTCGGCAGGTTAAAAAGCAGATAGTAAAGTGCAATCCACTTTAGAGAGAATATCGCGCGGTGTAGCTTTTTCGGGATGCGTCATAACCGATTTTCCGTTTTTATCTTCTAACTCTCCAGAAAGTTCAATGAGTTTATCGCCTTTGAGAACAAATATTTTCGATTCAATGGCGTTATCGCCTTCAATTACAAAATTATAATCAACGTAAATGGTGTCGTTGCTGCGTTTACCAGCTAAAGTACCGATCGCGCCGTCTTTTTCACTCGGCAACCATTCCATATTACCTGTCACATTATCACCTTTAAAAATTAAACGCACTTTAGTTGAGTCGGGTCCTTCTGTTTTAAGGTAACAGCGTGTATCTACCAAAAAGCCTACGGCGATAGGTAGCTTAATAGTTGTTGTAGTTTCAGTAATTGTTGGTTTAGAATTGCAAGCGAAAAGCGAAAATGCGCCAAAAACTAAAATTACTTGTTTCATAAAAATTGGATTAAATTAATCAAAGAAACTCAAAACAAAAAACCTCGTAGGTTTTCAAAACCCACGAGGTTATAATAACAGAATAATTTTTATATTCTTAACCTTTCACTGTTTCAGCCAAAGGCGCAGCCACTTCTTCTTTCGCATTCATAATTAAAGTTTGATGGCGAATTGATTCTTGGTGAATAGACGTGAGTAAACCGATGATAAATTCATCGCTGAGTTCGCGTTTTCTGCCGCGTTCAACAGCGGCATTTAAAATTTCATTCCAACGCGTTGCTTGCAAAATACTGATATTGTTTTTCTTTTTGTAAGTACCAATATCTTTTGCGAGGAGCATTCTGTTACCCAACAAAGTTAAAACTTCATCGTCTATTTGGTCAATACGGACGCGCAAAGCTTCAATAGAATTTAAAAAACCTGCATCTTTTTCTGCGCGAATATTTAACCCTGCAATCAATTCTTTATAAACTTCCGGCACGATTTGTTGTTTCGCATCGCTCCACGCTTCATCAGGATTGCAATGTACTTCAGTAATCAGTCCATCGTAATTTAAATCCATCATTTGTTGCGCGACTTCTGCGAGCATGTGACGATTGCCGCAAATGTGCGAGTTATCGCCAATGATTGTCATTTCAGGCATACGGCGTTGCAGCTCGATAGCAATTTCCCAATGCGGAACATTGCGATAACGCGTTTTTGCCGCCGTCGAAAATCCGCGATGAATTGCCGCTAAGCGCGTAATTCCTGCTTTGTTTAAACGCTCGAATGCGCCCAACCAAAGTTCTAAATCCGGATTAATCGGATTTTTAACCATTACCGGAATGTCAACGCCGCGAAGTGCATCGGCAATTTCCTGAACACTGAACGGATTTACGGTTGTGCGCGCACCTATCCATAAAACATCAATGCCAAATTTTAAGGCTTCATAAACGTGGTGTGCATTCGCGACTTCAACGGTTGTTTTTAACCCCGTTTCTTCTTTCACGCGTTTCAACCAGCGTAAACCTTCCGAGCCAACGCCTTCAAACGCACCTGGGCGTGTACGGGGTTTCCAAATTCCAGAGCGGAATAAATCAATTTTTTGCGCTGCTAAATCGCGCGCAATGCTCATTACTTGTCCTTCAGTTTCTGCCGAACATGGTCCTGCAATCAAGTAAGGACGTTTTTTATCAACGATAAAAGGTTTTAATTCCATAATATAATTATTTGAGTGTGTTTTACAGACAGAAAAAATCTGTCAGAATTGATATTTTTTTTAGCGCATAGCTATTTTAAAATTCGATTTATATCATTCGCGCGTATCATCATATCGTTGAGTTCGCCAAATTTTTTCTTTATTAGACACGAACGCATAATACTCAGAACGTGTATGTGTTCGTCTAACACATCGAGCAAATTATCGCGGTTTTGTTCAAAAATAGGTAACCACGTATCCGGATTACTTTTAGCCAAGCGCACTGTACTTCTAAAACCACCACTTGCTAAATCAAATATTTTTTCTTCGTCTTGTTCTTTTTCTAAAACTGTCAACGCCAAAGCAAAACTCGAAAGATGCGAAATATGACTGATGTACGCCGTGTGAACATCGTGCGCCTCGGCATCCATATAAAGCAATTGCATTTTGATAGCGGCAAAGAAATCGCTACAAACCTTCAATGCTTGTTCGCTGCTTTCTTCTTTATTGCAAATGACGCACACTTTACCGATGAATAAATCTTGAACTGCAGCATCGGGACCAGAAAATTCAGTTCCTGCCATCGGGTGCGCTGCTACAAATTGCGCGCGATTTTTATGATTTTGAACCGACTGAATCAGTGTTGATTTGGTCGAGCCAGCATCAATCAGTGTTTGATGTGGTAAAATTTTATCAAGAATATACGGCGCTAAAGTGAGTAATGTTTGAACGGGCGTTGCTAAAATAATGACATCAGCATATTTGATAGCGATTTCTAATTTCAGAATTTCATCCACAATACCTAATTCTAAAGCGCGTGCGGCGTGTTGCACGTTTTTATCAATACCAATAATATGCGTTGCAAATTTCGATTTTCGAGCCGCAAGTGCTAATGAACCACCAATTAATCCCAAACCGACGACACAAACTTTCATTTTTACTTTTTAAAACATTTTCACCATGAATATCTGCGTACTTTGCCATTCCATTGCGTTTCTGCGTTAAGGACTAAACTTGAGCGTCTTAACGCAGTGACTCTAAGGAATCGCAGATGTCGCAGAGCAAGTGATAAACTTCAGAAATATAATTATAACGCTAACCTTGCACTATCGTGCATCGCTTCAAAATATTTATCGAAATCGCCTAAACGCGTAATTGCTTTTTCTATCATTTCCTCTGGACAACACAAACTAACGCGCACGAACTTTTCGCCTATTGAACCAAAAATACCGCCTGGCGTTATAAAAACGCGCGCAGTATCTAATACTGCATTGCTTAAATCGAAGCCAGTTTCAAAATTTTTTGGAATTTCTGCCCAAACAAACATTCCTTGTTGCAACGCGTTGTATGTGCAATTTAATTTATCGAGTAACTTAAAAACCAATTTTTGACGCCTCAAGTACACACTATTTACACTATCGTACCAAGTTTTCGGCAATGCCAATGCTTCCGCTGCGGCGAGTTGCAGCGGTAAAAACATCCCTGAATCCATATTCGATTTAAAACGGATCACGTCAGAAATAATTTTGTCATCGCCAACCAGCCAACCGATACGCCATCCTGCCATATTATGACTTTTGGAGAGCGAATTCAATTCAACCGCATTTTTACGCCAATCGGGCGTACTACAAATCGACAGTGGTTTATCGTTCAAGATGAAACTGTACGGATTATCGTTAACGATTAAAATATTATGCTTTTGTGCAAATACCAATAATTTTTCAAAAAGTTTTTCCGTAGCGGGTGCGCCTGTTGGCATATTCGGATAATTCACGAACATCAATTTGGCGCGACTCAAATCGTTTTTTTCTAATCGTGCAAAATCAATATCCCAATTTTGTGTGGCGTCTAAAATATATTCCAAAATTGTTGCGCCCGTTAACTGCGCTGCTGCGCGATATGTTGGATAACCCGGATTCGGCACCAGCACAACATCTCCCGCTTCTAAGTAAGTCATGCACAAGTGCAT
>JAYVNP010000111.1:0-29922 GCA_043758385.1 Saprospiraceae bacterium | reverse complement strand
GTCGTCGTATAACGCCGCCTCGTCTTTAAATCCATATATCCCACTGCTCCACATAAGGTATTTACTGTCGTCAGTCCAAAACGCATGTGCATCATTTGCTGGTGATGTTGTCAGTTGGCGTAAGTCAGAACCATCAGGCTTTATTGTGAAAATATCGAAGTTGTTGTTCTCATGTTTTCGGGTGAAAGAAATAAGTTTTCCATCGGGAGACCAGAACGGTAAATTATCATAGTCTGTTGTAAGAATTTTAATCGTCCGACTTTCGATGTCAAGAATGCGTAATCCCCCGTCGCTGCCGCCCCAAACACGATAGACGATTTTTTTACCATCCGGTGACCAGCTTGGAAATCCGGCGTTAGGCAAACCATCTGTTAAATCCTGAGCATTGGTGCCGTCTCTTTTTACCATCATTATTTTTGCGCCCTGTGTTTTGCGTGATTGTAAATATCCGCCATATCCGAAGGCGATCCATTGACCATCCGGCGACCAAGTGGGCATAAAAGCTGCGCCACTTTCAGCGTTAAAAATCCGCTGTCTATTTGACCCATCGGCATCCATAATTGCAATGGATGAATTTAGAGCTTTCTCAGTGATAACAAGTTTGCCATCTTTAGAAAAATTAGGGAATACATCAGTGTAACGATTTTCGTGTATAGAATCCCAACTGTAAAGCAACTGGTCTTGCGGTCTTGCCTTGAAATCTACTTTTTCATAAACCACTTTACTGCCATCGGTTGACCATGAAGGTGAACGCATACCTCCTTTTACCACCGTTCCGTTCGGATAGTTTAAACCTGCATCGGGAACAGCTTTAGTCAAATAGCCGACCGACTCATTCGTTAAGAACTGAGGTTCTAATTTCAATCCGGTTCCAGACGTATGCTCGGTGCGTACGCCTGTTTCAATATTTACAGATATTATTTGTGAAGTTGCTTTTCTAGCGAGGTTAGGTCTTCTTGCCGCCCATGTATCTTCAACAGCAATTTCGTAGAAAACAATTTGCTTTCCATCAGGAGACCATTTCGGCGCTCCGGAGCAAACTCCAGTTTTTGAAATGCAGCGAAGTCCTGTACCATCCGGATGCACAGTATAAATACGAAGTTCCTGCACATGCTCCCACCCTGAGCCATTTCCGTGTCCTATCCACTGAGTATTACGGTCTGAAGAAAATGCAATCCACTTGCCATCCGGTGACCATGATGGATGAAAAAAGCCATTTGGTTTTGTTGAATCTCCGGCTATTCCTGTTTGTGCCGTAAGGTTGTGTAATTTTTTTGTCTTAAGATTAAGAATCCAAATGTTGGCGGTGTGTTTTTCCCTTGTTGACATAAAAGCAACCTGGCTGCCATCAGGCGACAGAGAGGACTGATCATCCAACGCCGGACTGTCAGTGAGCCGCTCTAATCCGCTACCATCTACATGAACACGATAAATATCTGCCTGACCAAAACCGTTGCACTCCGAAGTATATACAATCCATTTCCCATCAGCCGAAAATGAAGCATGGTAATCAAATCCCGAATTGGCAAAAAGTTTATGCTCATCTGTTCCGTCAGCGTTGGCAATATAAAGTTCCGATGTTGAAGGTCCAATTCGGTTCATTAGCATAACTTGCTTTTCACTTGTTTTAGGTTTTTGTTGTTGAGCCAGTGCGCTGAAACTAAGACAGGTAAAAATGTACAGAGCAGATATTTTAAGTATTTTCATGTTCCTAATTATTTTTTTTGTGAATTTATTATTCTAAAAGTTATATGATTCAAATACTGGCAATTTCTATTTTATTAAAACTTTTCCAAGCAGAATCTCCATTAAAATTACCCTCAACGCTTAATATATGCAACTATCATAGTCTTTCATGGTCAAAATCAAAATATTCCTACAAAAGTAGCCTACAAAAGTAATCCAAATCTTTAAGTTATGCAATTCCCAAAGTAAATATTTATTTACAATTGTATAAACCAGCATGTTGCGAATAGAAAAAATGATTTTTGTAGTAAAAACAATACAAATCGAAGATTCTTCGACAATGCGCAATGCTCGACAAGACAATCCTGTTTTTTGTCCAAAAGTATGAGATCTTCCCTTACTACTCCTGTAATGAACCGTTTAAAGCCCTGTTTGTCTTCGAAGGAGCGGGAGCGGTTTTTACCCTCTAAGTGTATCATACTTTCCTTTTTCAAGTATTTTTCCGCCAGCTCTGCTAAGCCACGCTAAACTACGATGCTATATGATATTCTGTTTGCGAATAGCTCTAACTCTTGTCGTCTTTGAAATTTTCGGATGATTTATTCTGGCAATAAGTTACCTCATACTATCTATTCAAGGCTTCGCAGTTTGCATGTCACTACAATCGACATATTTATCTTATGATTTTCTATTAATTTTTGCCTAAATATTTCTCGTTTAAAGTCCGAAATATTTTTAATTTATTTTTTTCGTTTTGTAAGAAGTTTAAATTTAATCAATTCAACCATAAAGTATTGTAGAGGAGCAAAAACAGTCTTTGATACTGTTAACAAATATTTGCACTCTTCGTGGCATGAAAGTGTAAAAATAAACTACAAGAATTGAATTTCCAACCCGTTGCAATTTTTAGTTTTTACAATTATGACAATAAATAGATTGATAGCAGAATTAAACTCTATGACTTCAAGAACAATGCAAAATGCAAAGTTCGCAATATTTGAAAGTGCTATTTCAGTCATAACAGGAGTATTCAAAACCCGGTGACATGGCGAACGGCGATAGCGATTTGTTGCAAACTATTTTAGCCACCAATAAACAGAATGTTATTAATAGCGTTCATATCGCAATTTCATTTTTCAACTAATAAATTTAGAAATTAAGATACTAAACTTATCTTTGGCATTATTTTAAAAAGATTTCTTCAAAAAATCTCCCGTTCACTATGCGCTATTTATTCTTTTTACTTTTTTTAACACCTGCCATTTTTGCTCAAACGCCCAATGCCAAAGTGATTGATGACAGTCAAGAATTTGTCATTAAAGATTTTAAAACTGAAAAGGGTGCAATTTTACCATCTGCGCTTGTGGTGTACGGAACTTTCGGTCGTTTGAACGCCAACCGCGATAATGCGATTCTTTTACCTTCGCATTATATGGCAAATCATCGCGGTTATGGTTGGTTGATTGGTGAAGGAAAATGTCTTGACACGACAAAGTATTTTTTAGTGGCTACTGAATTGTTTGGGAATGGTCATTCATCATCTCCGAGCAATACGCCGGAGCCTTTTCACGGACCGCGATTTCCGATAATGACAATCAGAGATAATGTTGAAGCCGTTCACCAACTTTTAACAGAAAAGTTTCAGGTAAAGCATTTGGCGGCAATTATTGGTTTTTCTATGGGCGCAGAACAAGCGTTTCAATGGTCGGTCAGTTATCCCGATTTTATGGATAAAATTGTAGCTACCAGTGGCACAGCCAAATGTTATCCGCATGGTGTTATCCGTTTAGAAGGACAAATTTCTGCTTTAACAGCCGATGTGGGTTTCGAAAATGGCGATTACAAAACGCCGCCCAAAAAAGGACTCGAAGCGTTTGGAATGGTTTGGGCGGGATGGTTGTATTCTCAAGAGTGGTGGCGCAAAGAATTGTGGCGCACGTATTCGCCCAAAGGCACAACTTTTGAACAAATAGAGAACCGATACAGAACCAATTTTATTCCGGGTGCGGATGCCAATAATTTAATTGCGCAAATGCGCACTTGGGAATTTCACGATATCGGTGCTACAAAAGGCTTCGATGGCGATGTTGAAAAAGCACTCAAATCAATTAAAGTTCCGGTGCTTTATATGCCTTCAGAGACGGATTTATATTTCCCGATTGGCGATGCCAAATATGAAGCCTCTTTCATTCCGAAAGTGGTATTCAAACCCATTCCTTCTTTGTGGGGACATACAGCAGGTGCAGCGAGTAATCCGGCAGATGCAAAATTTCTGAACGAAAATATTGCAGATTTTTTAAAATAAAATCCAAACTACTTATTTCTTTTCTTTCCCAATTTCAAATAAAAAAATGAAATTGGGTTATAAATTATAAATTATATCGCCTTGGCATCATTTCAGAATATTAAGCGTTGAATCTTTGCGCTCGGTGCAGATACTTGTTATTATGCATTTAATGTTATGCTGGTTGTTTGTAAAACGATAAGACAGCTCCATGTTTTTAGAAACTTTATTTAGATGAAGCCGACGCACATACGTTTGTAAAAAAATTTCAAGATTTGGTGGTGGTGTGAAAAAAATAATCAATCGTATCGCCATTAAAATTTTCGGTTCTATCTAAAATAAAATTTGAATTTATTTTTGGCGCAGCAATACCCTCGAATAAATAATCCGAAGATGTTATGACGCGCACTTCATCGCATGAATTGTTTTTAATAAAAGTTTTGAGTAATTCTGCACCACCCTCAATTAACAACGTTCCTATTTTATTTTTATAAAGTTCGGTTAAAATTTCTGGAAAATCTTTTTTCGCTTCAAACGGATAGAATATTTCATTTTTTTTAATTCCTTCGGATGAAATTACCCAAGTAGGTTTTCCGTCAGTAAATAATGTTGACTGAGGCACTTTATGAAAAGCCGATTCAAAAGTGATTCTAATCGGTGAATTACCGAAATATGATCTATTGGTCAGTGCCGGATTATCAATTACAACTGTGTTCGATCCTACCATAATTGCATCAACATGACTGCGCCATTTATGCACTTCATAGCGCGTAAATGTGTTTGAAATTGCTGTGCGCTCATTGCGTCTCGAAATAAATCCGTCCTTCGATTGTGCCCATTTTAAAATAATATACGGTCTGTTAAATTTTTGATTCGTAAAAAAAGGCAATAACGTTTTGCGAAACGCAGCATCAAAAATATTAGGCATCGTTTCGCTTAAAATTTCTACAAATACGCCTTCTAAACGCAGCAAAGCAATACTTTTTCCGTGCACTTCTACATTTGGGTCAATATAAGCAACAACAACGTGTTTAATTTTTTCTTCTAAAACGCGCACTACGCAAGGCGGCGTTTTACCATGATGAAAACATGGCTCTAAAGTGCAATAAAGCGTAGAATGTTGAATTTTGCGCGCGTCTGCACTTTTAACACTATTAAACGCTTCAATCTCAGCGTGTGGTTTACCAAACGCTGTGTGATAACCTTTACCGATAATTCGCTCCTCAAAAACTAAAACAGCACCTACACAAGGATTTGTTTTTACACTGCCTAAACCGTTTGCAGCTTCACTAAAAGCTAAATCCATGAAATATTTATCCATTACTTTTTAAACTTTTCTCGAAATTAAGCATTTATAATTATTCCTCTATTGTTTTTTTTGAGTACATCCGTAACTTTATTTTGGCATTTTTATTCTTTTATTCTAAAATGGTGCTGATAATCAATGTTTTTACTATTTTTGCAATCCTAAAATTCTACAACTGTGTTAGTAAAAATTAAATTAAAAAATAGCGACGATAGCGTTATTGTTGACGATACCGTATATGATGCTTTAAGTGCTGATGCGTACTTAACGCAAATGGATTTTCTGAATAATTTGCGCAAACACTCGAGTGGTTGCGTCGTTTTTCAGAAAACTTGGAAACGTGCTGATAATAATGGTTTCAAAACAGAAACTATTTATTTACACAAACTTATTTGTGAACGTTTTTTAGCCGATAAACGTTCAGAAATTAAAAATTTAGCGGGTACAAAAAATAACGATAAACTTGATTGCCGATTAGATAATTTGCAGTGGCGTTCGCGTTCGGTTGCAAGTCGGCAGCGTAAAACGAGTAGCAATACAGGCTATACTGGCGTGTATCGCGAGAATAATCGTTTTCGTGCAGTTATATCCGTTGAAAAAAAATCGCATCATCTCGGGATGTTCGACACTGCCGAAGAAGCCGCTGAAGCGTATAACCGAAAAAGCAAAGAAGTATTCGGAGATCAAGGTAAAATTAATCGCATCGCGCGGTCAAAATAATTCGGATCATTCCTCACCCTTTTTAATTAATTCGAGCAAACGCCAAAAAACGTTCTTCGTTTTGCGAATTACAATATAGGGTATTTGCTCGGCATTAAAACCTCTAAAAACGGGTTCAACAGTTGGCAACATACTACCTTCAAAATCAAAAATTTTTATTGATGTTGGTACATTTAGAATAGCTTGCCAAAGTAAAAAATACAGCGCGCCTTTTTTTCTGCCTTCTTGTGTGCAACCACCTGCTACATAATATGCTGTTTCTGAATCGAAAACGACGTAAACGGCGGCTTCGGGTTTATTTGTTAATTTATCGGCAGCAAATAAAATTAATCTTTTTGAAGCGATAGACGTATTTTGTTCTAATCGGAGCCAAACATTTTTATTTACATTATTCGCTTTATGTTGCCGAATGAATGTAGCATCGAGTAATTCTTTAATAATATCGCTGGAAAAATCAGATTTTACACTATAATGCGTTGCGCCTTTTTTAATATTGCGACGTGTATTATCATTCATGTTTTTTAAAAGAAGTTCACGATTATTTTTTATTTCGAGGCGATAAGTATAGCGCACACTCAGCGTAAAATTTTTCCAAAAAAATGATTGTGCATCTATGTTTTCTGGCAGTAATCTGATTTCAGTGAACGTAGCGTTTGGAATGCGCGCAATGAGCGAAGCCATTATTTTTTTTTGGTAATAATTTTTTTCATGCCGTTGCTTAAAATTTTTTTCTTTGAACCAAATACCTGCGTGTGGCGTTAAGCTCGGCGCACAAATGCGCATATAAAATTTGTTATTCTCTAAATGTATAATAAGTGCCGCACAAATATTTTTCTCTGAATCAAATTCTAACAGCACTTGCCAATTTTCAGGAAGAGTGCAAACAGCGTTTAACCAATCGGTTTGCATAAAAACAGGAATAAAAGTATGATCCGCTTGGCATAAAGCAGCCCATTTTTTTTTATTTTCCAAAATTTCTGCGCTCTCCATACTTACATTTGCACGAAATTACACCTCAAACACTTTATTATGTCTGTACACCTAGAAATTTTTGATACCGATATTCCTCAGCTGAACAGAACGCGCACAATTCGCGTGCTATTACCACCCGATTACGATTCTTCGCATCACGCATATCCTGTTATTTATGCTTTAGATGGACAAAATCTTTTTCAGAAGGAGACTTCTTTTTCCGGAGATTGGGGAATGACCAAAACGATGGATAAATCAATTAAAAGTCAATATGCCATTATAGTTGGCATTGATAACGGTGGCGATTTACGTTTGAATGAATATGCACCTTACGCTACTAAAAAAGGTGGTGGTGAAGGCGGCGCGTTTATTCAATTCATAACCGATACACTCAAACCTCAAATTGATAGTAAGTATCGAACACTGAGCGATAGAAATAAAACTTCTATTCTCGGCAGTTCACTTGGTGGATTGCTTTCGTTTTATGGAGGCTTAGTACGTCCGGATATTTTTGGCAACGTCTGCGTTTTCAGTCCTGCATTTTGGTTTAATCCCGATATTTTGAAATTACCTGTAACAAATAATACTTTACGAAGTCGGTTTTATGTCGTCGGTTCAAAAAATGAGAGTCGCTATATGTCCGACACATTACAGCAAACGTATTGGGCATTAAAAAATAATGGTTGGAGTGAATCCGATTTTACTGTTATTGTGCGCGATAAAGGCAAACACAACGAAATTTTTTGGTCGAAAGAATTTAAAACGTTGTTGCCTTGGTTATTTAATTAAATCTCCATGCTACAATCCTACTAATTTTTTGACCTTGTGCCATATTAATTGTTCTGACTTCTATCGCTTTCACGCTTTTCAAAAAATTATAAATTACGGGTAAGTTATCTTGTTTGGATACTAAAGTTGTAAACCATTTACACTGATTCGCAAAAAGTGCACTTTCGCGAATCATAGTAATTATAAAAACTTTTTCGCCGCCTTTGCACCATAGTTCAGTATTTTTTCCACCAAAGTTTAAAATTGTTTTTGACGGTGCCTTATCGCCTAAATTTTTTAATTTACGTTGCGTTCCAGCGTTCGCATCATCTAAAGAAGCATGAAATGGTGGATTACAAATAGTTAAATCAAATTTTTCTTCGGGCAAAATAATTCCTTTAAAAATTTGGGACGCATTGCTTTGTACTCTACATTCTATTTTATGGTCTAAATTATTGATCGCAATTATTTTCTGCGCATTCTGAATCGCTAATTTATCAATATCAGAGCCGACGAAATGCCAATCATACGTTTTTGTTCCAATAATAGGATAAACACAATTTGCACCAATACCAATATCTAAAATGCGAATAGCATCTCCTTTTGGAATTTCGCCCCCGTTGTTGGAAGCGAGTAAATCAGCGACATAATGAATATAATCGGCGCGACCCGGAACAGGTGGACACAAATAATTTTCCGGAATATCCCAACCAGAAATGTTGTAAAATTTTTTTAAAATAGCATTGTTCAACATTTTTACAGCGTCAGGATTTGCAAAATCTATAGATTCAATGCCAAATTTATTTATAAATACAAACGGCGTAAGCGCTACAAAACTCTGCGTAAGTTCTTCAAAATTGTAACGGAATCGGTGTGGATTGCGTGGATGCAAACTACTTTTTTCAAGAATGGGTATTTTCTTTTTCTCTGACAACTGTTTTGACAAATGTTTTAATGATATTCAAGGGCAAAAGTCTTACATTCGTTTCAAAAAATACCATTCATGCGTATAATACTCTTCTTTATTTTAATTTTTGCACTTCTCATTATTTTTCAATGCACCACATTAAAACCTACTACCCGTGGTGTTGAAGCTGCGTTAAATCATTACGATAATTTAATTAAAAAAGTAGATGGTGATTCTATTGCTTTGATGTACACAACCGATGGTGATTTGGGAAATAGTGCACATGGCAGGGCAGCGATAAAAAAAATGCTCGATGGATTTAAAAGTTTTAAAGTTTTAGAACAAAAATCAATTTCAAACACCATAACCCTTAAAGGCGATAGTGCACTTCAAAAAGGTTTTTATAACCAAACGGCAGTTGTCGGAAAAGATACTTACCGAATTAAAAAGCAATTTACAATTCATTGGGCATGGATAAATAAAAAAGAATGGCAAGTAAAACGGTTTGGTGTAGATTAGCTTTTTAAACCGCGAGGGAATAATTGCATAACCCATTTTCAAAAAATTTTAGATAAACATACAAAATAAAATTAAAATTGGTTTTTGCCATTACAGCAAAATTGTATTAAACGCCTTTAAAATTCGCTTTTCGTTTTTCAATAAAAGCAGACGCTCCTTCTTTAAAATCGGACGAAGCGGCGCAGACATCGAAAGCATTAGTTTCAGCAGCGTAACCTTGCGCGCCACCGAACGCATAATGCGCATTAACACTAAAAATAGTTTGCGTTATAGCAATTGGTGCTTTTGACGCAATTTTCAAAAGAATTTCTTTGGCTTTCGCAACAGCTTCACCTATCGGCACAACATGATTGACCAAACCTAATCGGTGAGCTTCTTCGGCATCAATCATATCGGCAGTCATCATTAATTCCAGTGCTTTGCCTTTACCGACGAGTTGCACCAAACGCTGCGTACCGCCATAACCGGGTAAAATTCCGAGATTTACTTCTGGTTGACCAAATTTAGCATTCGCTGAAGCTACGCGCAAATGACACGCCATGGCTAATTCGCAACCGCCGCCGAGTGCAAATCCATTAACAGCCGCAATAACGGGCACGTGAAAATTTTCTATAAAAAATAAAATAGATTGTCCGCGTTGTGCCAAATCCGATCCTTTTCCTTCTAATTTTAAAAACTCTGTAATATCCGCGCCAGCAACAAAAGCTTTTTCACCTGCTCCTGTAATAATAACGCCACGCAAGTTTTCAAACTCTTTGTAACCTTCCGAAAAAAAGTATGCTAATTCATTCATCGTTACGGCGTTTAAAGCGTTGAGTGCTTTTTCGCGTGTGATGGTAAGCGTAACGACAGGTGTTTCGAAAGCAATTAAAATATTTTGGTACTGAGTCATAACAGCGTTCATAATTTTTTGAAGCTCAAATTTAAGTCAACTTTTAAAATTATTCGCGTGTCGAAAAAAAAATGCTATGCGTGTTCACAAATTATTCTTAATTTTGAGTGAGAAAACTCAAAACGTATTACTTTCGCGAAAACTAAAAGTGTGCAATTAGGCAATATTCCGAAGCGTAAAATAGATGTACTCGTACTGACCGACGTGCAGTTAGGTAATATATGGACGCGCACTAAGTTGTTGAATTTATATCTTTCAGAAATTGAACCACTTTCGGTAGTTTTATTGGGAAATTTTTTTAACACGCGCACTTTCAATAAATTTTTATTTGCTAATGCACAAAGTGCGATTTTAGAAAAGTTATCGCTTTGGATAAAAAATGGTATTCCTGTTTTTTATGTAATTGGCAAAACGGATGCTGTTTTTATGAATTTTATGCGATTGAGTATGCCTTATTTAAAAATTTGCGCTTCTGCTTACATCGAAAATAGAAAATGGGGGAATTATTTATTTTTTACAAACTATAATGTTGTGGCAGATTTCGCACAAAATAATTTTACGCCGTTACAGAAATACATTACAACGTTAGAAGCCGTCAATAATTCAGGCATTGAAATTTATAGCGATGCCATTATTAGAGCACCATCTTGGCGAAAGCAAAATAAAGTTTTAGAACTCACAGGAAATATTTGGTCAGAGAAAGAGTTGAATAAAAAATATTTTTCTCAAATGCAGTTAGAACAAAACGAAGCGGATTTATTGGAATCAAAAAATAAACGTAACAAAATTTTTGTTACTATTTTAGAAGATAAACCGAGCATTGAACCTGACATAAAAAAAAATTCGGTCGAACGCAATTAATTCTTCCCTTGAGGATTTTCCATTGTGCTTCGCCGATATTTTTTGCAAATATATGCACCATGCAAACGCATTTGAAAGTTTTTGAAATTAAGTAACTGTTAAGTAAATTATTGCACAAACCATACTTTTAAAACTTTTTTTTTATAATTATTCAAAAAAAACTTTTTATTTCAAACTTTTTATTTATTTTTGTATCGAAATAGAAATTAAATATTTTTTTGAAAAAGATTTAAGCACATGTCAACAGAAAAGGAAAAGGAAGCCAAAGCAAAATCACTCCAAATGGCGTTGGAACGTTTAGATAAAACGTACGGTAAAGGTACAGTCATGCGCCTCGGTGAAAAGCAAGTTGTCGCGATTGATGTCATTCAATCGGGATCAATTGGTTTAGATGTCGCTCTCGGAATCGGTGGATTTCCATGCGGTAGGATTGTTGAAATTTACGGACCAGAATCATCCGGTAAAACAACACTCGCCATTCATGCTATCGCTGAGTGTCAGAAAAAAGGTGGCATCGCTGCCATTATTGATGCAGAGCACGCTTTCGATCGCTTCTATGCTGAATCGCTCGGCGTTGATGTGGATAATTTATTAATTTCTCAACCAAATAATGGTGAAGAAGCATTAGAAATTGCAGAAAGCTTAGTGCGCTCAAACGCTGTTGATATTGTAGTTATTGACTCCGTTGCAGCTTTAACGCCGCGCGCCGAAATTGAAGGCGACATGGGAGATTCTAAAATGGGTTTACAAGCGCGTTTAATGTCGCAAGCATTGCGTAAAATGGCGGCAGCTATTAGTAACGCAAACTGTTGCGTCATTTTTATAAATCAGTTGCGCGAAAAAATTGGCGTAATGTTTGGCAATCCAGAAACAACAACGGGTGGTAATGCGCTGAAATTTTACGCGTCTATTCGTTTAGATATTCGCAAATCGGGTCAAGCGATTAAAGATAAAGACGGCAACTTAACGGGCAATCACGTGAAAGTGAAAGTGATAAAAAATAAATTAGCCCCTCCATTCCGAACAACCGAGTTCGATATAGTTTTCGGTGAGGGTATTTCCAAAAATGGTGAAATTGTTGATTTAGGTACTGACTTAGAAGTGATTCAAAAATCTGGTTCGTGGTATAGTTATAAAGGTGCAAAAATTGCGCAAGGTCGCGAAGGTGCAAAACTTTTCATGGACGATAATCCAGAAGTTGCTTTTGAGATTGAAACAACAATCCGCAAAAAAATTGCTGAAGGTCCTGCTGCGTCAGGCGCAGTATCTGTAGATGAAGAAGAAGATTAAAATTTAATCACCCTATTAGAATTGTAAACAAAAAACATGAGTCATCCCGAATTTTTTCATTTATTGAAATTGTTCGAGATGGCTCATTTTTATTTCAAGTTTTATTCCTGCAAATCCTTAAATTTTGCAAATACTGTTTAAAAAATTTACCGGGAAATGACAAACTTCTGATAACTGGGTTGCGCGCCTTTGCGCTGAATACTCACCACATAATCGCCGGTTATCCAAGCTTGCGTATTTATTTCATATTCGCCGGCACCTTGCGCTGTAAATTTTGTGACGTACAAAGTTTGACCCGACAGAGTATTAAAACTTACAGTTAGTTCTGTCGCTTGCTCGTAATTGTAGCGCAGATACAAAACATCGTCGGAAGGGTTTGGTGCAAAACGAATAGAATTATTACCCAATGTAGAATTTTGCGCTTGCGCTTGCGCAATACTATCTTGCAGTCGCTGCGCTTCGGTGCGATTTTGCACCGCTAATTGCTGAATATCCGGAACAAGAATTTTGGGTTGCGCAATAGCGACTTTTGACGGCAGCATCGCACCAATTTTATTGCCCGTTGTGTTGCGCACCGTAAAAACAGGTATTGTAATTTCGCTTTTGCGTGCGCCCTCTTTAATTTCTATTTTGTCGCGGTCGTCGCTCAGGTGAATAAAAACTACCGCTTTGGCACCGCGTTTTTGCGCACTCACTGCCATGTCTGTAGCATCTGTGCATTTTCCCATATCTATCACCGCAACCTTACCCGCTACATCGCCACTAATTTGTGCGCAGCCGTGCGATACTTTAAGTTGTTTGTAGCTATTGCGTTGTTTGCAGCTGTCGCACGTTTTTGTTGTCCAAGTGTGGAGTGTATCAACACCTAAAACCATTTCACCTAAAAATGCACCACTGCTAAAAAGTGTTTTAACATCTGCGCCAAAACCTGCCGGCGCAATGCGGTATTTTGCACCTGTATTGAATACAGAAAGCATAATGGTGTCGTAGCGCGCTGTAGTTTGAGCGCACGTCGAAAAGGTAGCCGCAGCTACAAAAAATATAATGAGAAATTTTTGCATTGTTAAAATTGTAAGATTAAAAAATCACTCCAGCCTTTTGTCTTTGGGCAAGGCTCTCTCCCAAGTTTCAAATTCATCACAGCTTGTAAATCTAACATGCTTAATTTTTAAAGCCTTGAATAAATCCTTAACTTTACTGGTGCATATTACCATAACTGTTTCCTCTGAAATGAAAATATCACTCCCGTCCCAAGAACTTTCATCAAAGTACAACCCTATATAGTATCTCGATGAAGGGCCATTAGGAACAGTCTTTTTCTCAATAATTTTTGATTTAGTATAATCAATTGCACCGCAACGACCTGTAATCGAAAGTCCGGTATAACCATTAACTAAATTCTGATTCTTATCGAACAATTTGATTGGCAGATGCACAAGTCCTTTGATTCCTGAATCAATCATCTTATTGAATAAAATTTCTGTCATTAAATAATAAATACCCGTGCGTGTTGTAATAAAATCGAAAAATTTAGTTCCATCAGTTTGACGAAATACCACTGGCAAATCAACATCTGATAAATTACCTTTTACTAAGTTGATGTAATGATCAATACCGTTGTCCTTAAAAAATTCATCGCTTCTTACTGAAAATGTGGATAGAGGAGAGTCAATATCCATCGAAAAAAATTTTGACATATATAGAAAAATTATTAAAAATTAACTGTAATACCATACTCTTTCATCAATCCTCTGCCAAATTCTTCAATTTCTTGAAGTGTAGGATTTGGAGTCTTACCAAAAAAGGACTTCCATTCATTATTGTAACCCCTTGCATTTTTCAAGTGATCAGTATTCTCCCACCACTGCATGTATTTACCTTCGTGTATGTTCATTCCAGCTCTCTCAAAAATATCTAAAAATTTCTGAGGAAAAACATGATGCGCCTGGAAAAAAGCACTGGGTTGAGCTACTATTTTTGTTAACATCGCTTTGTAATTTCCCTTACTCGCTACTCTACCTAAAACAGCCGCACATTTCGTTAAAGGTGCAAACGCTTTAGCACTGGCAGTAACTTTTGCAACCATAGCAACAGATCCCAAAACTTTTATGCCAACCCCAAGTCCAGGAATCGCGCCAGCTAAATCTAATAACGCGCTGCCATAGTTACCTTGGTACATATTAATACCCGCACTTACCACTGAAGCAACAGAACCTATTCCTGGTATAAAACTTGCAGCGGCCAGCACAAGTTTTGCTGTTTCAAGAGAAGATGAAGGATCTGTTGAACTTCCATTACTACTATTAGTTGGCAAAGAGCTTGGATCAACCCGTTGTGGGTTTGCGCCAGCAGTATAAGCAATTCCACCACCTAATTTACTTGAAGCACCATGACCGCCACCTGAACTTTTTCCACCACCACCCACTCCGCTCGCTATTTTTGGAATGTTAGGTAAGGCAGTATTCATAGAACTTACAGGCTTTAATCCTCCAGTTGTCCCGCTCGGCAAACGTGATGCTGTTACGGTTACAGTCTTCAATGTCCCTCCATCTACTGGTTTTTCGTCTGTCATTCCATCGGGATCAATATAACCCATTGGATTGTTGCGCACATACGCATACGGCGTATTGTCTGGAGAAATCTCAGCGAGTGGATCAATAGTGTGCCAACGTCCCAATGCAGGATCATAAAACCGTGCGCCGTAATCATTCCAATTTAAACCAAAATCATCTTCAAGCGATTTTCCATTGTACTGATATTTGTAATCGCCACTTGCACCGTTGGCATTGAAGCCATGATTTAATCCGAACGGATAATACGCATTGACTTGTACAATTTCGGTCGTTGCGTCAATTACGCCGTCATTGTTTTTATCTGAAAATACAACACGTGTGTTGCCGAGATGATCACGCAAAATCCAGTCATCTTCGTAAGCACCGGCAGTGTTGCGTTTTGTAAATCCTTCCGGATTGGGTACTATGTCAATGAGCGCGGTGGTGTTGTCACTCCCTTTAAACTCCACACCGTTAGAGTAAAAACGATTTTCTGTTACACCTGTATTTTGTGTAAACTTCGTTTTCTGTAATTTGTTGCCTTGTGCATCGTAGGTATATTTCAACCAATTTCCCGTATTGAAAAGAATGTACATCGGCAAATTCAAATAATTGTATTGAATTTGTGTGATGCCTTTGTTGTCGTCTTTTATCAAATTGCCGTTGTCGTCGTAAGCGTAAGGAGCAGCTGCACCACTGTTGTAAACAAAACCTACATTGGCTAAAGCAGCATCTGCCACTCGTGAGAGGCGGTTTGGATTATTCGGATCGTACGAATAAGTCAATCTGTCTATTTCGCCAAAAGTACCAGCCGCTTGTCCATTCACTGTGATGCTGCCCGAAATTAATCCGTTGCGCACCAGCGAAGTGATATTACCGCGCACATCGTAGGCGACGCGCTCCGCTCGCTACAAGTCTTACGAAAATTACCAAAGCTTGTTAAACAATCTACCCATCATCCAATAACGCAGTCGCTTGTTTCAGTTTTCAAACTGAAACCTACTATTTTGCGGTCTATGACAGCTAATCTACTAATAAAATATGATTTATGTCTGAACTTAACACTACAGTAATGCGATGTTCAAATATTTTATCAATGCGCCCTCAATATCAAGTGCTTTGAAAAAATAAGTTCAAACGTTCAGAAAATATAATTTCTACTTAAACGATAAAAATACTTGATAGAACTAACAAGTACGCTTCTGAGATGCCAAAATAGTAGGATTTAGTTTGAAAACTGAATCAAGCGGCTGCGTTTTTGAAACAATTTCTACTCAATCAATTATTCAAACCAAGCGTTTTATTACATATCGTGTAACAGAGGGGTCATCCCGAATTTTTTCAATAGTTGAAAAATTCTGGATGACCCCTGTTTATTATTTTATGGAAATTCTTGAAATTACCAAATAGTAAAAGTTACTGATTATTTCCCGATTTTAAAACATCATCAACGCGTAAGGTTTGTTTGTTTTCGGTAGGTTTAAAATTTTTATCCGGATTAACCATCTTAAACAAACCTAAAAACTGCCGCCAAATAAATTGAGGAATGGCGGTTAATGATTGGAACACAGATTTAGGTGCGCCACTCACAATAAGCGAAAGAAAAATATTCAATACAAAAATAATTCCTGCTGCTAAAACAGCAATAGCAACGCGTACGTCAAAAAATAAACCTAATAAAAATGTAAAACCAGCCAAACCGATTAAAATAAACAATGGTGGAGAAAAAGTAAGCAAGCCAAACAAAAATTTATTCCAATTGAAAGTAAAAATGCCTTTGAAAATAAAACCGAGTGAATTCGGAATATTCTGAAAATAAGAAAAAAGCCAACGGCTGCGCTGTGTTTCAACGGCTTGCGCAGAAGTAATTTTTTCATCGTAGGCAATGGCATCTTCGGCAAACATAATTTTACATCTTGCATTCAATAAATAATTTTGCAAAATTTTATCCTCTTGCATCATCTTTTTATATTTTTTTTGTCCTTCCTGAATCTCCTTGCTGCTTAAATAGCCATTGTAAATATCAGTTCGTACTGCCATACCTGAACCAGAAATAACGGAAGAACTTCCCAATCGTGGGGGTAGTAAACGTTCAATAAAATTTTTATAATATTCGCCCAAAGCATCAGCAGCGGCAATGCGCGTATCTACATTTTTGGCTGTACGCTGACCTTGAATGGCAACATACCCAGCATTCGCATAATGATTTATAACATCCAGAAAATGCGGATGCGCTAAATTATCGGCATCCCAAATAATTGTATAATTGTGTGGACGCACAAAACGTTCAGTGGCGTAAATCACAGATTTTATTTTCAAATTGAGCGCGGGTTCGGGTTTTAAAATGGTTAAATTTTCGTGTTCAAGAGTCCAATTTTTTAAATCAGCGTTATCCGCAATCAAATAAATATGTTGCTTTGATTCGGTTTGGTTTAGTAAAGATTGTACCAATGGCTCGGCAATGTCGGCATTTCGATACGCAGTGATAATATTCGCAAAATCGAAATTAGTTGGGCGTGTTGAATTTTTTCGCCGTCTATTTATCGGATCTTTACACAATGATCCGAATAGTACTACGCCAAAAGGCAACACTAAAAATAAAATAATTACGCCTGCAAAAACATGAAACAAGACCATAATTTGGTTGAAAGTTGTTAATCTATTTCTTAAAGATATAATCGCTTGGCAAAGAATAGTTAATTTTTTTAAAAAAAATCTTTCGATACACATCTAAAACATTCCATTTTACGGCTTCTAAAAAAGCACGTAAAAGTTTGAATTCGCCGCGCACAAAAAAAGTATAAACATTTTTAGGAATCGTAAAAAAAATGAGAAAAATAAAAAATGGTATCAATCTAAAAGAACTATTATTTCTGCGCATAAATAAAATGCGATTTCTGTTCAGAAAATAAGTTTTCAATGGCGACGATGCACCAACTGCTGCCGATTCTTTATGATAAATTCGCGCATTGGGCTCAACGTAACAATTATATCCTACTTTTTTCATGCGTTCGCACCAATCGAGTTCTTCGTAATACAAAAAAAATTTGTCGTACATCAATCCAACTTCTTCTAAAACGGTTTGCCGCACAAGCATTGCAGCACCATGCGCATAAGCGATTTTACGGGCTGTATTGTATTGGTTTGTATTGCGTTCTTTTTCACCAATTGTTTTATTTCGCGCAGTCAATGTACTAACTTGCGTCATGCCTGCATACTGAATTAAATCGCTCGTCGTATTTTTCGATTCGTTAAAATAACAAAGCAGCGGAGAAACGACGCCTGCATCGGTATGATTTTCCATAAATTCTACGAGTGTTTGCAAGCAGTTCGCAGTAAACTCTGCATCATTATTTATAAAGAAAAGATATTTGCCTTTTGCAAAAGGCAGTGCTAAATTATTTCCACCAGCAAATCCTAAATTTTTTTCGGAACGAATAACTTTTACTTCCGGATAATTTTCGTTCAAAAATTTTTCAGGATTTACGATACTGGCGTTATCAACGACAAAAATTTCTAAAGGTGCATAACTAAAAGAACGGATTGAATTCAACAACTCCGTTGTGTAATCCAATCCGTTATGGTTAACTGTAACTAATGAAATTAATGGTAATTCTCTCAAAGTATGTTTGCTTGTGTATATTTTTAAACTTTACAGTCGCAAATTTTTATTTAGTATGTTGGTGTAATACGTTAAGAATCATGCCAAAATTAAAAATTTGTACTAAACATTTTCTTTTTGGATGATAGAACCTGGTGTACGAAGTAATATTTTAATATCGTACCAAAACGAATGATTTTTGGCGTACTTAACATCCAGACCGATGCGCTCTTCAACGGACATATTACTTGTGCCACGCTTTTCAACTTGCCACAAACCCGTTAAACCTGCCGGTGCTAAAAAACGAAACGCAGCATCTTCATTCGTTAATCTTTCGGCTTCATAAAGTGGTAACGGACGATTTCCGACTAAACTCATGTCACCTTTTAAAATATTTATGAGCTGCGGAATTTCATCAATGCTAAACTTTCTGATAAATTTGCCGACTTTTGTAATACGCGGATCGTTTTTTATTTTTACGAACGTATCGCCATCAGTATATTGACTGAGGTGTTGCAAATCTTTCAAGCGTTGATCAGCGTCTGGATACATAGATCGAAATTTTAAAAAATCGAAAACTTCAAATCCTTTACC
Source organism: Saprospiraceae bacterium (assembly GCA_043758385.1). Lineage (GTDB taxonomy): Bacteria > Bacteroidota > Bacteroidia > Chitinophagales > Saprospiraceae > JAAFJT01. The sequence goes on along the minus strand of JAYVNP010000111.1, from coordinate 10,970 downwards.
GCTGCGTTTAGATTTATAAATAACGGCGCCTTTAGATTCTATTCGTATCAACAAAGCAGTCGTTAATAAAATCGGGCTCATTAATATCAAACCAGTTCCAGCCACTGTAATATCGAAAGCGCGCTTGAAAGGAGAAATTTTAATTTTTAGTGCGTCTTTTTGTGTAGTATCTGCCGAGTTAATTAATTTTTTAAAACTATTCAAAAACTCAATCCGATCTTTCATGTCTCTGCAATCGAAAGGAACGCAATAACAATCATCCACGCCACTTTTCAATAATTCGGTAACATCTTTTATAGTGGATTTTGAAACCGCGATAAGCGGAACATTCGCTAAGAGTGGGTTAGTTCTAAAGTTTTTTACAAAAGTAAAATTGTTATAAGTAAGTGTTTTATAATCAGCCACGACTGCATAAGGTACTTTTTCTTTATCCGCCAAGCCAACAATGTAAGACATATAACTCGCTTTGGCTTGCGGGGTAATGTTTTCAATGTTGTAAGGTTCTGAAAAAGATTTGAAGGTGTTGATACAGTAATCAACATCCAAAAAAATAATTTTAGCAATTTTGCTGATGCGTAATGCAGGTAACGTTTTAGTCATAGTGTGTGTTTGTAGTTAAAGTAGATTTATGTTTGTGTTTTTGATTTTAATTTTTTAATTATCCTTGCGTCATTAACTTGCTAACGAAACTTGTTTGCCTAATAATAAGTGTGCAACCTTATCTTTAAGTTTTACCATATTGAAAGGCTTTTGTACTACGCCCGCAATCCCTAATTCTAATAAATACTCAAAATTAGAATCGTCAACAAGCGATGATACGATCAAAACTGGAATGCGATTGAAACTTCCACTTGTCCTTAACTGTTGTAAAAATTTGTAACCACTAAGTTTAGGAAGTTCTAAATCTAATATAATTAGATCGGGAATGTTGCCATTCGACAGCCATGCCAAACCTGCTATTGGGTCGGGTAGAGTAGTTGTATTAAAAGTGTTTTTAAATGAAAGACCTAATAAGAGACGCATAGCCTCATGATCTTCAATGATGAGAATTGACTTTTCAGCCTGTGAGTAGTTCATAGATCAATAGTATGTGTTTGTTTTGGTTATATACGCTTACAGCAAAAAGCCTTAGAAGACTTAATTTTTGAGCGGATAAAAATAATGTAATGTCATAGTTGTTGTGTATGTTTTATAAGTCTGTTATTTTTATGCTGTAAACCGAATGGAAATAAAGTACAAAAGTAAACTACTAATTTTAAATCAGGCAATTTATTTTTTTTTTCAACAGATAACTTCTTTAAACCAAACAAAATTCATTCCAAATTTAAAAAAACAAATTCATCTCGAAGAATCATTAATCACACAAAATTAAACTTATTTTTAAAACTAAAAAAAATTTGTCTGTTAAATTTTCATTAACAATTAAAGCACTTTAACATTCATACTAATTTACGGTAAAAAGAAACTATTTAGTTTTCGTAAAATTGATTTTTTTATAAAATTCGAGCTTTTAAAGACTCTAAACTGAAATTTGGCTTACTTTTGTAAGCATTTAACATACTAAGACAACATCTCATGCTTTTTTTTTTAAAACTTTTTTTTTGGTTTGCGCTCTTTATCGTTTTTTACAGCTATGTTGGCTATGGCATTTTTCTTTACATTATTATTAAGCTAAAAGAAAAAAAAAAAATTACTCAACCTTTACAAGTTGAAAAAAATTTACCGGATGTGACTTTAATTGTTGCAGCGTACAACGAAGAAAATTATATTGAAGCTAAAATAGAAAACTCGCTTAAACTCAATTATCCGAAAGATAAAATTCATTTCTTTTTTGTTACCGACGGCACAACCGACACAACAAACGAACGCATATTAAACCATAAAAATAGTTTGGGTGCGCGCATTCAATTATTTTTTCAACCCGAAAGACGCGGAAAAATAGCTGCCGTTGAACGCATCTTACCGTTTGTAGAAACGCCAATTATCGTTTTTTCGGATGCGAATACTGATTTAAACCCCGACGCAATTCTGAATATAGTTAAGCACTATCAAAACCCGAAAGTGGGTGCTGTTGCCGGAGAGAAGCGCGTTCACTTGAGTGCTGAAGCTGCCGGCGCCGGCGAAGGTATTTATTGGAAATACGAATCGCAACTCAAAAAATGGGATTATCAACTTTATTCCGTCGTTGGTGCAGCCGGCGAATTATTTTCTATGCGAACCGAACTACACCAACCTATTGAGCGCGATACGCTCATTGAAGATTTTGTTACAACAATGCGCATCGCACAGAAAGGTTATCGCGTCGGATATGCCCCCGATGCTTACGCAGTAGAAGGTCATTCGGCGAATGTGAAAGAAGAACTAAAAAGAAAAATTAGAATTTCAGCAGGTGGTTTACAAGCTATTTGGCGTTTGCGCGCCCTACTCAACCCTTTTAAATATGGTGTACTAACGTTCCAATATGTTTCGCACCGCGTGCTGCGCTGGACACTTGCGCCGCTTTTCTTACCAATTATTTTATTTCTCAATTATTATTTCATTAAAGTGCGCACACAACCACAACAAATTTATGTAATTTTGTTCTGGGCGCAATTGTTTTTTTACGCATCCGCAATTTTGGGTTGGTTTTTTGAACAATTAAAAATGAAAGTTAAAATTTTCTACGTTCCGTATTATTTTTGCGTAATTAATTACTCCGTTTATCGCGGCTTCATCCGATTGGTGTCTGGCTCACAATCCGTCGTTTGGGAAAAAGCAAAACGCGCCTAATGTCAACGAACAAATGTTAACGAAATTATGAAAAAAATAGTAGCTCTAACGGGTGCAGGTATCAGTGCCGAAAGTGGATTAAAAACTTTTCGCGACTCGGACGGTTTGTGGGAAGGTCATGATGTTTATTCGGTAGCAACATTTGAAGGTTGGCGTAAAGATCAAGCATTGGTACTCGATTTTTATAACCAACGCCGTAAACAACTTTTAGAAGTATTACCGAACGATGCACATTTAGCTTTAGCTGAAGCCGAAAAAAATTTTGAAATTTGTATAATTACGCAAAATGTTGATGATTTACACGAGCGAGCAGGTTCAACAAATGTTATGCACTTGCACGGCGAATTACTTAAAGTACGCTCAACTAAAAATGCAGAACTGATTCAAGATTGGAAAACTGACTTAAACACTGGCGATAAGTGCCCTTTAGGTTTTCAGTTGCGACCGCACATCGTTTGGTTTGGCGAAGAAGTGCCGCTCATTTACGATGCTGTTAAAATTGTTAAATCGGCAGATATTGTTTTAGTGATAGGTACATCTTTGCAGGTTTATCCCGCAGCAGGTTTAATTTCTGAAGCATCTCCACGCGCACAAATATTTTATATTGACCCAAAAGCAGAGCAAAACGTGGATAACGTACTACCCAAAAACATTAAATTCATCCCTTTGCCAGCTACTCAAGGTGTCAGAAAAGTTCTTTCAATGATTAACGGTTAATGACTTATCTTTCTCTCGAACTTGTTTAAACTTTAATCACTATCAAAGCTCAATACTTTAACAATTTAGACGGGCTGCGTGGCATTGCCGCGCTTTGTGTTATCATCGGGCACTGTCAATCTTGGATATTCGAGCAAATTAAAACGGATGTTTACGTTCCTTGGGGATATAAATTAGCGGGTTTTGGTGTAGATTTATTTTTTGTACTTTCTGGATTTCTTATTTCCTTTAATTTATTGACCGAAATAAAAAAAACAGGCCTATTGCAAGTCAAAAAATTCTATATTCGTCGTATTTTGCGATTGTGGCCTCTTTATTTTGTGTTCGGTGTATTGGTTATTATTTTCGGAACAACTTTAGCCGTTGGTTTAAATTATACGAAAGATGTACAAACGTCGCACCAAATGTTCGTCAATTTTATTTGCATGGGTACGTTTTCAATAAATTTGATGACGCTTTTTCATGCCGGCAACACGTACACCTCCGCTTTTTTAGGTCATTACTGGAGTTTAGCCGCTGAAGAGCAGTTTTATTTGTTTTTTGCACCAGCACTAAATTATTTCCGAAAACATATTTTGGCATTTTTAGTCAGCATAATAACCATTGGTTTTTTCTTCAATGAAATTTATGTTCATCGTTTTACCGACCAAGAAGACGCCAATTATTTCAGTTACTATTTTACTTTAAGTCGTTTCTTTCATTTCGGAATTGGTGGCGCTATGGCTTGGGCGTATGTAAATGGTAAATTTAAAACACAAAATAATTTAACGCTCTGGGAAAAATATTTACTGCAACTTTCTTTTTTAGTACCGGCTTATTTATTTATTTGTGGCGACGATTTATATTTATCAGTTGCCATAAAATTGGTTCTAAATCATTTGAGAACTATTTTAGCATTTTTAAGTGCAGGTATCATTCTCTGCGCTATTATGAAAAATTCCATTTTTTTACTCGAGCGCGGATTTTTAAAATATTGCGGTAAAATTTCTTTCGGGATGTATATTTTTCATTTGTTGGCTTTGCGTTTAGCAGCATATTTTTTGCAAGGCGAACCCATGTTTACAGCTGTCAATAGCGTATTTTTTACTTGGGCGTTTCCAATTTTAACAACCGTACTGTCTGTTTTATTCGCAACTCTGAGTTTTAGATATTTTGAAAAACCATTCCTTAATTTAAAAAAGAATTTTCGATAGGTGTTAGTTGACAATAATTAGTTGTTAGTTTTAAACACTCTCAACGTCTATCAATTAACAACTAATATCAATCAACGATCAACTAAATTTATGCCTCCTATTTTACTCATCGGCTTCATGGGAAGCGGTAAATCGCACATTGGCAAAATGCTTGCGAAACATTTGTGTTTAAGTTTTTTAGATTTAGACGCTGTTTTAGAGATCACCGAAGGTAGAACAATTGCCGATATTTTTGCTAAAGAGGGCGAAACTTATTTCCGAAACTTAGAAACCGAAACGCTCGAAAAATTTGGTGGTACAACATACAGTGTTATTTCGCTCGGCGGCGGTGCGCCGTGTTTTAATAATAATATGGCACGCGTTAAAAAACTTGGCGTTTCTTTTTATCTCCAAGCACCTGCCGAAGTTTTAGCACAACGCCTTTTTAATGAGCGTGCACACCGACCAATTTTACACGGCACAACTGAAGAATCTTTTACCGCATTTATTGAAGGTAAACTCATTGAGCGAGAACCTTTTTATTCGCAAGCTGATTATACGATTGATGCGGCAAGAACAGATATTAATATCGTAAGAAATATTCAAACAATATTAAAAGAATCGAATTAATTACCCAAAAGAATTTTAAAAAAATGATTTCTCATCATCAGATTATCAATGTTGTTCTTTCCGAATTTAATCTGAATAAACAAATTCTTCAAATTGAAAATTATGGCGCAGGACTTATAAATAACACTTGGAAAGTTACAACACAGAGTAACGCATTTATTTTGCAGCGCATAAACGATGTTGTTTTTAAAAACCCTACCGATATTGAGCATAATATCAGCTGTGTTTCAATTTATCTCAAAAAAAATCATCCTAATTATAGTTTTATATCGCCGATAAAAACAAAAAATGGAACGGAACAAGTGCATATTCCGAACTTGGGATATTTTAGATTGTTTCCTTTTCTGAAAGATTCCGAAACATTAAATGTAGTTGAAACGCCAGAACAAGCTTACGAAGCCGCCGCGCAGTTTGGTAAATTTACTAAAATGCTTTCTGAATTTGATACTGCTTCATTAAAAATTACGATTCCAGATTTTCACAATCTTTCGCTGCGCTACAAACAATTTTTAGCGGCATTAGAGCGTGGAAATAAAGAGAGAATTAAACACGCAGAAGAATTAATCGTAAATTTGAAATCGCACCATACAATTGTCGAAAAATTTGAGGCGATTAAACTTGATAAGAACTTTAAGCAACGCGTTACGCACCACGATACGAAAATTAGCAATGTACTGTTTAACAAAAATGGTAAAGGTGAGTGCGTTATTGATCTTGATACGGTTATGCCCGGTTATTTTTTCAGCGATGTCGGTGATATGATTCGCACGTATGTTTCGCCTGTGAGTGAGGAAGAAAAAGATTTTTCAAAAATTGAAATCAGACGCACGTTTTACACCGCCTTGGTGGAAGGCTATTTCAGTGAAATGAAAGATGAATTGACGGATACGGAAAAGAAGCATTTTTTATTTGCGGGACAATTCGCTATTTATATGCAATCGCTGCGTTTTTTAACGGATTATTTAAATGATGATGTTTATTATAGCGCACATTACGAAATACAAAATTTTGTGCGCGCTCAAAATCAATTCTTACTACTGCATGAATTGGAAAATAATAATTTTACAAACCTTTAAATTTTTTTTCTAATTTTGCGTTATTCAAGATACTTTTCGCTTTAATTTTATCAAAAAACTTTATGACTACTATACGATTAGGTTCGCACGATGAAGACGTTATTGTTTTACAACGTATGCTCAGTTTGTTAGGTTTTAACGTTGTGACTGATTGCATTTTTGGCGACGGCACGTTGAGTGCGGTAACTACTTTTCAAACGCAAAATAATTTAACCGTTGACGGTATTGTGGGTTACAATACCTGGCAGTGTCTTTTCGATAATTCATTTGTACCCACCGATATTTTAGAAGGTTTGGATATTTCGCATCACAATTCGGACGAAGGTGGCGCGGTTGATTTCGATTTTATCGCCGATAATTATTGGTTCTGTTTTGTGAAATCAACGGAAGGTGCAACCGTTCAAGATGCTCAGTTTTTAGAAAATTTTAAATCGTTGCGCGATAGACATATTTTAAGTGGTGCGTATCATTTTTTCAGAATGATGAATCCGGACGTGCAAGGTCAAGTGGATAATTTTATAAATTCTGGCGTTGATTACAGACAGAAAGGAATTCTTCCACCCGTTTTAGACGTTGAACCTTCGCTCAAAGAATTTCAAAACACCGATACACTCACGGCAAACAAAAACGATATTGTGAGCAGAATGCACACTTGGCTCGATGCTGTTGAAACTAAAACAAATAAAACACCTATAATTTATACGTCGCGCCATATTTGGGACGATATTTTAAAAAGCCCTACGGGTTTCGAGCGTTATCCTTTGTGGGTAGCTTCGTATTCAAATACTGCAACACAACCTGCCATGCCAATTAATTGGCACAATTATATCATGTGGCAATACACTGAAAACGGATCTGTAAATAGTAAATCTGGTTTTGATATAAATCGTTGCATTATCAGCTATGCAGAATTATTAAAACTTGCAGGATTTTAAGCTATAAGCTGCTGTTCGTAATTAGTCCTCAAATCTCGCAGCTCTTAGCTTGATAGACCAAACTCTTTACTTGTATGTACTCAATTAAAATTAGTTTAGATTATGTTTAGTAAAATTAAGTAAAGGGAAATAATTACTTTTAATTATTCTGCGACAATCTGAGAAATCTGAAAGAGATAATTTCCCGCAGATTTCGCAGACTTTCGCAGAAATAAACACCCATAAGATATTTCCAATTAATTTTTTCAATTTCTTAACTCAGTTAACAGAGAACTTGTTTAATCTTCATCCTAATAAATATTTTTAACTACTTAGGTCGAAGTTGCGACACCTCCGATTTGAATTCCAAGATTTTTTCCTTTGAAAAGTAAGCAGGAAAATAGCCATCATTCGCCCAAAGAGAAAATAAATTATTGTAAAAAGGGCTTTTATAATCACCGGATTGTCCGGGTGTGTTAATCATTAAAGTTTTATCCCAATCTTTGGTATCAATAAGTATTCTGAAACTTGCACCATGTATCTGATTATCAGTTGCACCTGTTGAGCAAGTTGTCTGACTGTTTCCGCCGCGCGGTAACGGTCCAATATTTAATTCCTTTTTTAAGTTTCGATTCACTACTGTTGATAATTGATGCTCAAAAGTAATATGCTTGTATTTTTCTTGACCATATTGCCAATTGATTATAGAATTACCGAGCTTAACTTTTAAACTATCAATAGCTTCTAAAAAACTTTGTTTCAAAAAATCGTCTCTGTCTTTTTGAATATTTTTTCCAAAATATTCTTCCGGATTTTTTATTCGCTCAATTACTTTTTTAAGTTGAAAAGTCATCCAAGGTTTAATTTCTTTTGGTATGAATTGGTTATTAGCATTCGCCAAAATTTGTTTTTCCCACATCACATAAATTGCAGCAGCTACACTCGATTTTTCTAATTTAAAATCCCAATGCATTAATTTTTCTTTAGCGGCAAATCCAATGGAATCCTCAATATTTATGGTTTTCAGAAAAGGTACTAATTCGCTGGCGGGGATAGAATAATAATCAGTTTGCAAAGCTGCCATATCTTGCAGCGTTATTTTATCCTTTTTTTCAATGACTTCATTAAGTCGTTGACCTCGATACGGATCGGCCCAAGTGTAACCAACGGCATCCCAATGATTGTAATTATCAGGTGTTACATGTTGGTTGGCAGTAGCAAAAAAGCCTTTTGATGGATTAAAAGAATGCGGTCTTTCTTTTATGGGCAAATATCCCGACCATTCGTATCTGCCATCGCCAGGAACAGGCACGTAGCCACTAAAATTTTTTCTAATCGGAACAATCCCGACGGCTTGCCAACCAATATTTCCGTTTCTATCTGCCCAAATCATATTCTCGCCAGGAATATTACTGTATGAACATGCATCTCTAAATTGTTTCCAATTGTTAGCTTGATCTATTCGTAACGAAGCTAAATAAGGTGCTCCGCCGGGTTCTAACCAAGCACAACGTAATGAATAAGCTTTTTTATTTACCGAATCTATAAAAGTGACAGGTCCATGGATAGTGTATCTAAATGAGACATTTACTTTTTGTGCATTTTTTACTTTAAATGAGTCTTGAATAATTTCCATCTGTTTCCATTTTCCTTTGTACCAATACTCATTTAAGTTTTTGGGATTCAAATTATAAACAAATAAATCCTCTCCATCCGTTTCAAATATCGTTAATCCCCACGCACCCTTTTCGTTATGCCCGATAGAAACACCCGGAATTTCTGGCTCACCACCACCAATAACATTCCAACCTGGTGCAGTTAAATGAACCATATACCTCAATGAAGGAACTGCAATTTTTCTATGAGGATCGTTAGCAAGCATTGGAAATCCACTTTCAGTTTTATTTCCACCAATCACCCAATTGTTACTGCCATCCATTTCTTTTTCTGGTATTGGCGCATCTAAATCTTTTCCTTCGTTTAAATTCTCTAAAGCAGCAGCTTCGTCCTCCGTTTTTACGGTTAAATCTTCTTTCTTAAAAATGACATCCGTCTTAAAATTATTATAAGGCGCGAGTATATCTTTGAATAATAACCCCCCTTGAATGGCACTATCTAATTTCAAATTGGGATCTTTTGGGTGAAACCACATAATGTCTTTTACCTTTTTCTCTCCTACTTTAGCAACGGATCTTCCTATATTAAGCTCTTGAGTAGCATTGCCTAATAAACCTTGATGCCGAGAAATAACTTCATAAACTGTCCACTTCTGAGGTTTGATGTTTAATAATTTAAATTCGATGGGTAAATTCTCAGGATTTTTATTTATTTCCTCAATAAACGTGTTTACACCTTCAACATACGATTCGATAATGAGCTTTCCATTTTTATGATAGTGTTGCAATTCTTTGTTAATATCTCCTCTGAACTTAAAAAGCCTCGAACCTATATCGCGTTTCAACTCCCGCTCACCTAAAATTTCGGCTAAAGTACCAGTTGATTGCCTTCTCCACAATTCAAATTGGAACAAACGGTCTTTAGCCGCACAATAACCTTGCGCAAAAAATAAATCGTGTTCGTTTTTTGCATAAATATGGTTAACACCCCATTTATCCCGAATGACTTCAACATTCGCATTTAATCCATGCAAAAAAAGTTCGGATTTATCTTGTGCTGTTAAATATAAACAACAATTACAAAAATACAAAAAGACTAATAATCGGAGGTTGAAGTACTTCATAAAAAATAGGTGTGAGTGTTTAAAAATAAATGCTCGCTCAAAATTTTTTGGCGATTCTAAAAGCTATAAACTCAACATGATAACCGTGAGCGACCAAACATACATCGACAATTGTATGTTCGAAGATAGCACGCACCATACTCGCTCTTACATCATCTTCCCCAAAAATTTTAAATTACTTATTTTTCAGCTTTAGATTGCATCTGAAAACGCAACGGTACTGTTTGCAAGTTTGGAAACTCGCAAGAGCGTTATTTTTTTGAAGATGGATGGGCGTGAAAAATTAAGCTACAAATATAGCCTTCATTTATCATTTAATAAAATTTTCACAAAAATAGAGTTTTGAATTTTTTAAAGCTAAAAAGTTAAACTAATTTTTAGTAAAAATTCAGGAAGTCTCACAACTCTGATTGATTTAGAAGAATATTTATGCAATGTCTTCGGGCATCTTGTCGGGTTTAGCGTATGTTAATCGCGATAGTAATTGCGTTGTATAATAGGCATCCAATCCGGAAATTGTAACGGTTTCTGCTTTTTGAATATCAATTCCACCATTTTGCATCAAACAATCTTCAGGAATAATTATTTCCACCACTTTCCCTATGATTAAAATAGTACCATTTATTTTTAATTCGTGTTTTTCGGCAAACTCTAATCCATATTTAATAGAACACTCTTTCACATAAGGCGCTTTCAATAGTGGACGAAATTCAGGCGTTAATCCGGTAGCATCGAACTCTGAAATATTTTTAGGATAACGCGCAGCCGTTTGGTGTGCTTCTCTGTAAATTGAACTATTGATGTGATTAATAGTGAAGCAATTGGTGTCCATAATATTATCTAAAGTGTGCCTGTTTGTCGAATCGGGTCTGTTGATAAAACCAATTAAAGCTGGATTTGACCCTAAATGCACCACAGAACTAAAAATGGCGAGGTTTGTATTGCCTTGTTT
>JAYVNP010000110.1:0-3664 GCA_043758385.1 Saprospiraceae bacterium | reverse complement strand
TGATAATAACGCTTTCATTTTTGGCGATATGCTCGGTAAGCCCTGGCTGAATGTGTCAAATTTGCGCTATGCTTTTCAAGCTAAAATACCCCTCGTGTTTAATAATGGCGTGTTTTCAGTGACGACGGGCGCGGTTGATGCCGACCAAACGTTTAATTGGTTCAATAATGGCGTTTTGGTGGCTACAACGCACAATGCTACATTCAAACCCACCACTTCTGGAACGTATTCTTGCCAAATAACGCACAAAACGCTCACGGTTCCGACAGATTATTTTAAAAACTTTGTGCTGCAGAGTACCGATTCGGCTGTACGCATATCCAATGGCGGCAGAGTAATTCCGAATGCGCTACCCAATTGCGCCGTAGAGGCGTACAATCAATTAGAAGCCTTATACGATTCGACGGGTGGCACATATTGGACAAATAACACTAATTGGTTGAGCAGTGGCGATATGACTACTTGGTATGGTGTCAGTTTAACACCCGATAGTTGCGATGTGAATATTTTATCGCTCGGGTCGAATAATTTAGTGGGTCGTTTGCCGAATAGCGTTTTAAATAAATTAGTTGTTTTGGATGTGAGCGGTAATAATTTATCGTCCGGCATTCCAAACTATTCGCTGCCGAGTCTCATCGTTTTAAATCTGGGTAATAATATATTCAGTGGCGCGCTTCCCAATTTTAATTGCCCGGCACTCAAAGGTTTACTCGCCAGTAATAATCAACTGAGCGGTAGTATTCCTAATTTTAGTATGCCGAATTTAAAAATCATAGATGTCAGTTTCAATAAATTAACAGGCGTTATTCCCAATTTTAATCTCAGATTTCTCACCGATCTCATTTTTCAGTCGAATCAACTCACGGGCAGTATTCCTAATTTTAGTTTACGGTTTTTAAAAACCATTGATGTCCGCGATAATTTGCTGTCGGGTGATATTCCTTCGCTGTCGTCGCTGCCCAGTTTAGCCGTCATGTACCTCCAAAATAATGGTTTTATTTTTGGCGATATGGTGGGTAAGCCCTGGCTCAAAACGCCGACTTTAGCTTACAATCCGCAAGCGAATATTCCATTACTATTAGACGCGCGCACTTCTGCGCTCAAAGTTTTTACTGGTGCCGCCGACGCAGACCAAATTTTCAGATGGTATGTAGATGGTGTTTTAGTGGCAACAACGTCCAATAGCACCTACACACCGACATCAACGGGTGTTTTCAGTTGTCAAATAACGCACAATGCGCTCACTATACCCACCGATAATTCAAAAAATCTTATTCTAAAAACGGGTGGCGTGGCTATTCGCATTTCAAAAGGTGGAAGAATTTTTCCAACCGGTTTAGCCTTATGTTTGGAGGACGATTTTAATCAACTCGAAGCCTTGTATGATTCTACGGGCGGCGCGAATTGGACAAAAAAAACCAATTGGTTTACAAGTGCCGATTTAAAAACGTGGTACGGCGTGAGTTTAACCGCCGACGGATGCGATGTTGCGAAAATTTTCTTGGGTTCTAATAATTTAGTTGACTTAAAAGGAAGACTTCCGAACATTAATCTACCACTTTTGGTAAATCTGGACGTGAGTAGCAATCAGCTATCGGGCACATTACCCGATGTGGGACAGTGCGCACAACTCTCAACGCTCAATGTATCGGGCAATATTTTCTCTGGATTGATTCCCGATTTTAAACTGCCCAAATTAATGGCTCTCGACGTGAGTGCCAATCAACTCTCAGGCAGTGTTCCCAATTTTGCTCTCAGCATTCAACTATCCACTATCAACATCGCTAATAACCAATTTATTTTTGGCGACCTCCTCCAATTTTATGCTAATCAATCAGCAAATAATTTGACTTACGCACCGCAAGCCACGATTCCGCTTACGCTTAACAGCGACGGTATGCTTTCTGTTTTTACAGGTGCGCCTGATGCGGATCAAACTTTTAGGTGGTTTAAAGACGGTGTTTTGGTGGCTACCACGCAAAACTCAAAGTTCAAACCGCTCAGCTCTGGCGTTTATACTTGTCAAATAACGCACCGAATACTCACGGTAACAACAAGCGGCGCAAAAAACTTAGTATTACAAAGCACAGCCATAGATTTGCGTATTTCTAATGGCGGCAGAATTTTTCCCACCGGTTTAGCACGTTGTTTGGAAGACGATTACAACCAACTTGAAGCATTATACGATTCTACGGACGGCACACATTGGATTAAAAAAACGAATTGGCTCACTAGTGCCGATTTAAGCACGTGGTACGGAGTTGCACTCACAACCAACACCGCTTGCGATGTAAGTAGCGTAAATCTATCTCAAAATAATTTGGTTGGAAGAATACCTGACTTAATATTACCTTACCTCGCTTCTTTAGATGTAGGCTATAATAAATTATCCAGCGTTATCCCTGATTTTATCGCCGCGCAAAATCTCGTATCGCTTAAACTAAATAATAACGCTTTCACAAGTGCTATTCCGAATTTTAGTTTACCCCATTTACAAATTATAGATGTCAGTTTTAATCTTCTATTGGGCAATATTCCCGATTTTGCAGCCTGTAGCGCACTATCGGCTATTCGTTTAAACAATAATAATTTGAGCGGCGCGATTCCCAATTTTAATTTATCGAACTTGAGCGTTTTAGATGTCAGCTTTAATCAACTCGGTGGTAATGTTCCATTGTTAATTGTCAATTATCAATTATCAATTGTCAATTTAAACAATAATGGTTTTATTTTCGGCGATTTACTCAATTATCAATTGCCCATTGTCAATTTGAAATTGTCTTATGCACCACAAGCTAAAATTCCGACGACACTCGGTACGGATGGTATTCTTTCCGTCAATACCGGCACACCGGATGTCGATCAATTATTTAAATGGTTTAAAAACGGCGTAGAAATACCGAATACGAATAGTTCCAAACTAAAACCACAAAGCGCAGGAACGTATTATTGCCAAGCCACGCATCATATTTTAACTATTGCGAGCGATGCGAAGAAAAATTTAGTGTTACAAAGTCAAGATGTCCTCATTCGGTTTTCGCCAGGTGGGCGTTTGTTGCCTATCGGTTTACCCACGTGTCTGGAATATAATTTCAGCCAATTAGAAACGCTGTACGATTCAACGGCTGGCAAAACCTGGACAAACAGCACCAATTGGTTCACCAGTGGCGATATGTCAAAATGGTATGGCATCAGTTTAACGCCCGATGGTTGCGATATCAATCAAATTAATTTAAGCAATAACAATTTGAAGGGTTCAATGACGAATTACGTATTCCTTATGCCGAACTTAAAAGTATTAGATTTGAGTAAAAACAATTTGGTTGGTCAAATTCCATCGTTAATTAACAATTATCAATTATCAATTATCAATTTTAGTAGTAATCATTTATCAGGCACTGTTCCGTTTTTGAATAGCAATCCGCAACTCACTACGCTCGACGTATCGAATAATCAATTGACTGGTACAATCCCGTTGTTAATTAACAATTATCAATTAACAATTATCAATTTAAGTAATAACCTGCTAACCGGTACTATTCCCGATTTTGCGCAAAACACAAAGCTCAATACCATCAACATATCGAGCAATCAGTTGAATGGTACTATTCCGAGTTTTAATTTACCCAACTTAACTTACCTCCAACTCAACGATAACACATTC
>JAYVNP010000109.1:0-3690 GCA_043758385.1 Saprospiraceae bacterium | reverse complement strand
CTTCAGGTGGAAAAATGTTAGCGCGCGCCAAAGAACTCAAATTAGATTACGTACAGTTACCCGATAATTGGCCTTCACCACGCGCTTGTTTGGGTTTTTCGCTCGTGCAGCAATTGTATGTGCTTCATAAATTAAAACTGATTTCGTCGCGCATCATTCGTCAGTTGCCAGGCGCAACGGCATTAATTGCAAAGAATCAAGAAAGTTTTAAAAAAGAAGGTTTAAAATTGGCGCAACAACTGAATGGAAAATTGCCCGTAATATACACAACCGATAAAATGGAGAGTGTAGCAGTGCGGTTTCGCCAGCAATTGAACGAAAACAGTAAATCGTTAGGTTGGAGTCAAGTCATTCCGGAAATGAATCACAATGAATTAGTGGGTTGGACGGGTGATTACAACCAAACAGCAGTTGTTTTTTTAAGAACGAAAGACGATTACAGCCGTAACGCCGTGCGTATAGATATTATTAAAAAAATAATGGGCGAGCATACTAAAACGATTGTTGAGTTGATGGCTAAAGGAAAAAATGACGTTGAACAACGAATGTATTTAGTTCACCTTTGCGATTTCGCCTCCGTATATCTCAGTGCGCTGCGCAATCACGATTCAATGGAAATTAAAGTGATTGATTTCTTGAAAGGCGAGTTGGCGAAGGTTTAACGCTAACATTTTGGCAGAAAAATGTTGATTACTTACTGATGTTGCGCAAGATAAGCTACATTTTCTGCGAATAAAATTAGGAATTTTCACAAATATTGAGGTGCTTCGGACCTCTCTGCGTAAAATAAATTAATAGCGTACATCGCTTACAATGGCAATGCGATCTAAATCTCTGTTGATTGACATACGGCGAATGTTAGAAATGCCAAGCGATGTTAAATCTGCAATTTCGCGCCATTCTTGTTGCGTATCGCCAAATTTATACGCAAACAATTTTCCCTGATTACCCATTAAGAATGTTCCGTCGGGCATCAACACAAAGTCTTCACTGTTTGGTAAGCACGAAATGATAGTTGTCATATTATTTGTAATCGGATCGAGCGCGCGAATGTACCAAGTTTCTTTCGTCGCTTTCTGAATAAATGCCAACCTGCCATCCGGTAATTTCCCGAATGAGCGACCAATACCTTGCGTGAGTTGTACTGCCGATTGATCGTCAACATTCACTAATTTGAGATAATTATTCGTGCCATTGACGATGAACAGTGCTAATTTTTTTTCTGTCAACCAAAAATGATAACCAATAGATTGATGTAAAGGTAAAATTTCATAACCAGCGTCAGTTCTATCTATCGGATAAGCCCATAAACGCTGCGTTGCAGAACGGTTAGCATCAACGCGTACACACGAAAAATGTTTTCTATCGGGCATCAACGTGGGTGAATATTCCGATTCGGGTGTTGCAGTTACGCGCGTGAGCGTGTTATTTAAAAAAGATAACGAATAAATATCCGTCTGAAAAGTATCAATGCGCGTCATTACACTCAAATACAATTCGTTATTATTTATCCAAGCGGGTTGATTATTGTAACCGTATTGATTAAAAGATGTCAAATAACGCGGATTTTTTAGCGTTATTTGGTCGCCAAATTTATCTACATCGAAGCAATGAATTTGTGTACGTGGCAGCGATTGCGCCGTTAAAGTTAATACACATCCTAAAAAAATAACTGATAAAATTGTGCTTCGCATAATCCGTTTGAATTATAGTGTAATTTAAAAATTGTTTTGGTTCATTTTTTCGATAAAATCCAAGCAAATATAATTCTTTAATCGTTAAAATAGTAAATTACAGACGAGATTTTTATAAAGATCAATATTTTTGAACCCAAAAATACAAACGGCAAAGATTTTAAAACCTTCACCGTTTGTAAATTTTAATCTGTTGGGTTAAATATCGAATTTAATACCTTGTGCTAACGGTAAACTGGTTGAATAATTTATGGTGTTGGTTTGTCGGCGCATATAGGCTTTCCAAGCATCCGAACCCGATTCTCTACCGCCACCGGTTTCTTTTTCGCCACCAAATGCACCACCAATTTCTGCGCCACTTGTGCCGATGTTTACGTTCGCAATACCGCAATCGCTGCCGTTACAACTGAGATATAATTCTGCCTCGCGCAAATTATTTGTCATTATTGCCGATGAAAGCCCTTGTGGCACACCATTTTGTAGTGCAATTGCTTGTTCTAAAGTGGTGTATTGCATAACGTAAAGTATCGGCGCAAAAGTTTCATGCTGAACAATGGCAAAATGATTTTCAACTTCTGCGATGCACGGCTTGACGTAGCAACCGCTTGTAAAGTTTTCGCCTGAAAGCACGCCGCCGTCAACCAACATTTTACCGCTTTCGAGTTTTATTTGTTCTAAAGCATGATTATAGTTGGCAACCGCGAGCCTATCAATGAGCGGACCAACATGATTGTTCTGATCAAGCGGATCGCCGATGCGCAGTTGTGAATATGCTTTTATCAATCGCGCGATAACATCGTTGTAAATACTTTCATGAATAATTAATCGGCGTGTTGACGTGCAACGCTGACCGGCTGTTCCGACAGCCCCGAAAACAATGGCAGGAATTATCATTTGTAAATCTGCCGAAGGCGCAACAATAATTGCGTTGTTGCCTCCGAGTTCTAAAATAGTTTTACCCAAACGCGCAGCCACAGTTTTAGCCAAAATTTTTCCCATGCGGGTTGAACCCGTTGCAGAAATAAGTTGAATGTTTGTATCAGCACTCATCAACTCACCCACTTTATAATCACCTGTAACTATATTCGACACACCTTCAGGCACATTATTAGCTTTCAGCACCGCGCGAAAAATATTCTGACAAGCAATACTCGTTATCGGTGTTTTTTCACTCGCTTTCCAAATTGTAACGTTGCCACATACCCACGCCAAAGTCGCATTCCATGCCCAAACAGCTACCGGAAAATTAAATGCCGAAATGATTCCGACTACACCTATTGGGTGCCACTGTTCGTACATTCGATGGTTCGGTCGCTCGCTGTGCATAGTTAAACCATATAATTGGCGACTTAATCCGACGGCAAAATCGCAAATGTCAATCATCTCTTGCACTTCGCCGAAACCTTCTTGCAAACTCTTTCCCATTTCGTAGCTCACCAATTTGCCCAAATCTTCTTTGTGCGTACGCAGCGCATCGCCAAGCTGCCGAACAATTTCGCCGCGTTTTGGTGCTGTCACAGCGCGCCAGGCAATACAAGCCTCTTGCGCCGTTTTAATAACTTGAGTGTATGTTTCTTCGTCGGTAACAGAAACGGAAGCGATAAATTTTCCATCCACTGGAGAAACACTGTCTATAAAATGTTCACCTAAGTAACGCATCAAACCTGTTGATGTACCTGCGTTTTTGGTTTCAATGCGTAGTGATGCTAAAAAAGGATGCGACATATTTTTAATTTTTTCTCTAGAATATTTTTGGGACAAAACTATGGATTTAATTTTATTTAACGCCCAATGGGTTGTAAATCGAAAAATAATTTATTAGTTTTGCCCACTAAAATTAAATTGTATGATTAAAAGCATGGTGATAACCTTAAAAGAAGCAGACGAAAGTTTGTTGGTATTGTTGTTTAAAAATCTTTAAAAAACCTTCAAATAATATTTCATCCCATCTACAAAACTTTTTCCATCGCCATTCCGCGTGAACCCTTTAATAAAA
>JAYVNP010000108.1:0-3723 GCA_043758385.1 Saprospiraceae bacterium | reverse complement strand
TAAATCAGCAAAAATTTGTTTCCCAATTTGTAAAAAAGATATTGGATTCATAATCGAATTTGATTTCAAAATTGTTTACTATCAAAATAAATGTTAATAATGACTGTACAGTTTTGTTAGTAAATAAAATGATTTAATTTTAGCATTCATATTTTTCATTCTCGCTTTGAGCGTAGGGTTGTTACTTTTATGTTGAAAAAAGAATTTCTGTTTTCAACGTTTTTAAAACCAATCAATAAACATTCAATTTTGAAAATTTTAAAGTTTCAGAAATAAAATTACAATCTTAAAAATTACAAAATGCACCCTATCAACAAAAAACGGATTACATCTTTTTTGTCTAATTATTGGCATTTTATTTCTATTCTCGTTTTGGTTTTTATTTCTTTAACTGAATTTCAAAAGTATCGCAATTGTAGTATTAAAATTGTTAATCCTAAAAATATTAAATTATATTTGTCTGCCTCTGATGCAGCGTTTATACATACAGCGCAAAGTAAAGTTTCAACTATTCCCTTCGATTCTTTCCGAATTATTAAAAACGATGAAAACATTTTTCAAAACCATTGGTCAGCATGGTATAAAATAAAAATGGATACACTGCCGGAAGACTTTATTCTTGATTTCTATAATTTCGAGACTGTCATAGGTTTAGATTTAAATTTAAAACGGCTTACCGATTTTTGCGTTGAAACGGCAACGAGAAAAAATAATCATGATCGTCATGTTTTTTTTAATTTACAAAAAACTAATTCTGCCCAAATATTTTACTTCAAAGCTTTTGCGCTTACACAACAAAAAAGCGATTCTTTAGAAATCCGGATGACTCCCTCAATTATTTTTAATAACAAAATTTACGCTGAATTTTACAATAGTCAAGGGTTTATTTATTGGATATTTTTTACCATCGGCACCATTTTTTTTCAAATGACTTACATCATCGGTTTAATTTGGAGTCGGCGCAAATTAGAATACCTATATTATTTTTTCTACGGGATAGTAGGCTTGATTTACTTATTCATGGCGCACCGATTTGAATTAGGCTATTTAGGTTATTCAAAAGTTTTAATTACTTCGAGTATTTTGACATACTTAGCGCTTTTCGTTTTTTTTTATTTTCGATTTATTCGTTACTATCTCGACACAAAAGTAAATCAACCATTTTTAGACAGCCAACTAAAAAACGGCGAAGCATTTTTATTAATCGGTACACTCATAAATTTTTCAATTTTTCAAGTCACTGAAGATTTAGAAACTACGTTCGCTTTTTTTATTCCCTTCACTAGTTTCATTATTATTCTCAATTTTTACATCGCCATTTTACTGTATTATGTCCGATCGCCTCTCATAAAATACTTAATGTTCGGATATGTTTTAACAGCTTCTCTGATGATAGTGAGATTGCTATTTATTTATTTACAATCAATAGGTCGGATTAGCGATATGTATGATTTTGATGGAATACTTTTTATCTTCGGAGTACTTATTGATTCAATCTGCCTGAACCTCGGTTTAAATTACAAACATCGTCTCGAAAACATCGAAAATCAGAATGCCTTGTTCAATCAAAGAAAAGGTATCACTTCCGATTTGCACGATGATTTAGGATCCGGACTGTCAAATATAAAATTACTAAGCGATCGCGTTCATGCGAGTTCAAACAAGTCGGATAGAAAAGTGCAGATAGAAAAAATTTCTTTGCAAGCGCATGAACTGATAGAAAACTTGTCGGTCATAGTTTGGTCGTTGGATTCGAGATATGGAAAATTATCCAACCTGATAGAACAAATGAAAGATTACACAGCAACGCTGAGCGATATACAAACATTCAGTTGGGAAATTTCAACAATGAAACCAACAATACTTAACTTAGAATTATCGCCTGAATTCAAAAAAAATATCTTTCTTATTTTCAAGGAAAGTATAAATAATGCTGTGAAATATGCACACAGTGAGGTTATAAAAATTGAATTAGAGGTAAAAAATGACCAATTTTTAATGAACATTCAAGATTTCGGCAAAGGTTTTGACAAAACGACAATTATTCATAATTTCGGACTCAATAGCATTGAAAGCAGATCAAAAATATTAGGTGGAAACGCCGAAATTATTTCAAAAATAAATGAAGGTACTTTAGTTAAATTACAAGTAAACATACCAATATGACGCATTCGTGCTATTAAAATAAACAAACGTTTGCCCTAATTTTGCTTTGCTTTTTAAAATACTCTTTTAAAATGGGATACCATGAAAAAACCTACTGAAATATTAATCTTTGAAGATAATTCAGGAATGCGGGAGGGATTAACGTGGCTTGTGCAAAACGAAGCCGAATTTAAACTTTTAGGTGCTTTTGCTGATGCTAAAAGTATTCAGAATATTATTGAAGAATACACACCCGATGTTGTTTTAATGGATATTCAGATGCCAGGATTAACAGGTATTGAAGCGCTAAAAATTATAAAAGATACAAGACCCAAGACGCACGTTATTATTTTAACGAGCTTTGAAGGTGAAGATGATATTTTTAACGCCATTCGATGCGGTGCTTCCGGCTATTTGCTTAAAACCAATGTTTCAAAATATTTAGTTGACGCTATTAAAGAAGTTTTAGAAGGTGGCTCACCACTGAGTGCTAAAATTGCCAGAAAAGTTATACATTACTTTGAAGAATTGCAACAACCTACCGCAAACGACTACAAATTAACACCCCGCGAAAAAGAAATACTCAACCTTTTGATAGACGGTGATAGCGCAAAAGCGATAGCCAAAAAGAATTTTAATAGCGAAATGACCGTCAAGAACCATATTCGCAATATCTACGAAAAATTAGAAGTGCATTGCCGCGCAGAAGCAGTAGCCAAAGCTTTTAGAGAAAAATTATTCTGAATTCATGATAAAAATGACACGTTTATTTCATTGACTAAAGTTTAAATACTATTGAATTTTGCAGTGCGATTCAAATTATCCTGATTTATTTTTTTAATATGACGCGAACGTGCCATTGTGGTGCTTGTTTACAAAGCGTAAATTTGTGTATGCATTAGGATTTTAAAAAAACGTAAATGCCAAATAATTTACAATTTTAGAACATAAAAATATTAAAAATGAACTCACTCTATGAAATTTTAATAATTAAATTTATTGAAAAAGCACAAATTCATCGCGACCCTTTTGAAGTTTTTAAAGTACTGCAACAAAAATATCCAGATTCCAATTTACCTTCCGCGCGTACTTTTCAACGCTTTTTTGAATCCGAAACAAAACACCCGAGAGAATCTACTTTAGGATTTATGGCTGCTTATATTCTTGAGATTAGGTCTCAAGAAATAGAATCAGCATTTAAAGATGATGAAATAGGTTTATTCTACGTTTCTTTTTTAGAAACTGTACAAACTAAGAATACATCGAATTATAGACAACCTCAATTCGTTACACTGCCATTTGAAACAATTAAATTGACGTTTAGGCAAAAAGTACATTCAGTTGTTTGGAATTATTTTTAAAAAAGTGTCATTACTATTTTTACTTGTATCTGTTACTCTGCGTTAAGTTATATTATTTATTTTAAGCAGAGTAAGCGCAAAGAACGCAAAGCCAAAAATATTTGCAATTAATTCATTTCTTTAATAGATATTATTCAGAAAATTAATTTTGTACTATTTTTATATTCTCGATAAGGGCTTACTACTCTCAAATTATGTAAAGCACAAGCGACGACCA
>JAYVNP010000107.1:0-11466 GCA_043758385.1 Saprospiraceae bacterium | reverse complement strand
TTCATCAAATCGGATTTTCACATTCCTATTTGAAAGATATTTCTTTGGATTCTTGCCCCGATAAAAATTCAAACCTTATCGTTAACGGCGATTTTGAGCAAGGTTATTATGGCTTCACTTCCGATTTCGGTCGGGGCGTGAAAAATGCTACAAAAAATGGTTGCGCTACACAAGGTTGGTTTGTTGTTACCAAAACTGACGTTGAGGCTGCTCCGGAATGTCAGAATTATCCCTTCTTACTTTCGCTTTTTTATGGCGCACCGAACACCAAAACAAGTAACAATCCAAACGATGCCAGTAATACTTCGGTAGTTGATGGTAATAGTTGCGGTTACGGATTTAGAGATCATACAACAGGTTCTGGAAATTATTATGGCGTTGATCCCGATGCTGTTGTTGGTCGTGCTTATTGGAAAGAAACAATTTCTATTTGTCCCTACACCGATTATAATTTATCTTTTTGGGTGCGGAATTTAAGCACAAATTCTAATTTAGCAGCGCCTAAACTACACTTTGAAGTAGATGGGAAACTTGTAAATCCTGCAACAACTTACACCAAAACAACTTGGGTAAATTCAACGGCTGTTTGGAACTCAGGCACGTCGAGTGGAAATGTTCTGATAAAATTAGTTAACGACCAAGCAGGTTGCGACGGTAACGATGCAGCCATAGACGATATTTATTTTGGTGCTTGCACTTCGGTTGATTTAACGTGCGACTCGATCATAAAACTTTGCTCGAATGAAAAGAAAACGGTGCGACTCAGTGCAAAAAACAACGGCTACATAAAACCTGTGTTTCAGTGGCAAAAATTTGATAGCACAACTTTAATTTGGAATAATATTTTAGGTGCGCAGGATAGTTTTTACGTCATTAACATAAATAGTAACGCCGTCAATCCGCTTTTTGAAACATATCGAGTGAGTAGTGCGCCTTTAGGTGGATTAAATTCGAGTTGCGAAAAACAAAGCAACAGAATAAAAATTATAGTTTTACCTTCGCCGAACACAAAAGCAACTATTACCAACGCCACGTGCAGCCTAAACAACGGACAAATTTCTATCAGTATTCAGAACGGAACACTACCCTACACTATTAAATGGCAAAATAATTCTTCGATATTAACCCAAGCACAACTGAGCGACGGTAAATATTCAGTAACTGTTAACGACAAAAACAATTGCATTGCCACCGATTCATTTATTGTTGCTAAAAGTTTTAGACCAATTGTAAATGCAAATATTCAGAATGAATTTTGTGGGCAGAAAAACGGTTCTGTCACGCTTATTTCAGCACCTAAAAATAAATTTAGTTTCAATAACTCTGGATTTATAGCACAAAATATTTATACAGGTTTAAGCGCGGGCGTTTATACTATTCGCGCTATTGATACGCTGCAATGCGACACAAGTTTTACGATTACGGTTACGAATAAATCAACGCTATCCGGTTTTAAATGGATAAAATTAAAAAATGAGACGTGTCATCAGAACGATGCGGAAGTGACGCTTAACATCATTGCGCAAAATCCTGTGAGTTTCAGCAATAATGGATTGAACTATCAGTCTGATAAAGTTTTTAAAAACTTAAAAACCGGGAAATATAAATTTTTTGTGCGCGACACCGCGAATTGTCAAGATAGTTTTGCGCTCGAAATAGTCAATCAAGGAGAGTTGAAATTATTTAGCCTCGCCACGGAAGCTGAATTTTGTAATTCAGGAAATGGCGCAGCGTATTTTAATTGGTCGGGAGGTGCGGGCAAAGTACTTTATAGTTTTGATAGTTTAAATTTTTTATCGGGTGGTGTTGCAAAAAGTTTAAAAGCAGGAAAATATAAAGTTTTTTATCGCGATAGCACTTGTACACTTTCAGATTCTTTTTCTGTAGGTGCAATTTTTAGAGCACCGCTTAAATTCGACGTTTTAAAAAAAGCAACCGATTGTAACGATAGCACAGGCATTTTGTATATCCAAAACGTTCAAGGTGGTGCTCCACCGTTTTACTATTCCATCAACGATTCATTTCACTTTCGCACCAACGCCTATTTCGATAAACTTAAAAAAAATACTTACACTCTTTTTGTGCGCGATAGCACGCAATGTCCATCCACTATTCACGCCGATACGATTAATGCTGTTGGTTGTACTGTTTATTGTCCCACCGCATTTTCACCAAACGGCGATAATTTGAACGATGCCTACCAAATTTTTGCTGCGCCGGGTTTAGTAAAATCTATTAATCGGTTTGAAATTTTTAACAGCGTAGGTAAAAAAGTTTATAATGCTATACCTGCACCTTTCGAGAATTTTTCGGGTTGGTGGTACGGCACAACTTTTTCAGGCGCCCCGGAACCTACCGGCGTTTATGTTTATGTTTTAGAAGTTGAATATACCGATGCGACGACGGAAAAAATATCAGGTAGTTTTGTTTTGATGCGGTAGAATTTATTCTGAATTTGAAATGGAAAATAAAAATGAAAACGTTTTGCGTTTCAGAAAATTTGTGAATTTGAAATGGAAAATAAAAATGAAATCTTATTTGTGTACCATAGTGAAAACTGATCAATTGATCCAATAATTATTTACGATTTCAAGAAAAAGTTAAGCGTTTGGATAATTCAAGATATTAATAAATAGAAGGGCTGAAGCGCTGAAAGACGCGGGTTTTCACTGATTTTTTGATTGCTCAGATTATTCAAAATTTTTTATTTAAAAATCTGTGTCAATTTACTTACTTCCGTTAAATCAGCGTTTCCGTTATTAAGCATTTTATCAGGTATTGAATAATTGTAAGAAAAATACAAACGCACCTTAATTAAATTTTTATATCTTTAGCATTTACAATTTTCACCGCACCATCCTTACTAATAGCTATCGGCTGGTTATTTTTTTTCTTATCTTCTAAAAGTTTTTTAGTAGATAGTTTTAAACCTTCAACGATTTTATTCCTTAAATCAATACTTTCTTAAAGACTCATTTTTTATAGTACTAAAAGTTTCAGCGTTTAAAATAGTTTCTTTAGATACGCCTAATTTTTCGAAAATTAGGCGTGGTGGTTCTTCTGAATTAAAGCAGAATATGATTTTTTATTACAAAGTTAATTCTTACAATCCAATGTATCAAATAAAAAAAGCGTCTCCAGAATAGTGACGCTTTTTTTTATTAAAAATTTATTTTTTAAATTATCCTTCTTGTGTTTCAGTTGCAACTTCTGAAGTTTGAGTTACAGTTTCGGTTGTACTTGTAGTGGCTTCCGTCACAACTTTAGCTTTTCCTCTACCGCGACGTGTACGTTTTTTAGCAGGCGCAGCAGCAACAGCATTTGCTTTAGCTTCAATGAGAACTTCATTGAAATCAACCAATTCAATCAATGCCGTTTCAGCACCATCACCTTGACGAAATCCTGTTTTAATAATGCGCACATAACCACCAGGACGTGTAGCAATTTTTGGTGCGATAACGTCAAACAATTCTTTGATACTTTCTTTGTCTTGTAAATAACTAAATACAACACGACGTGAGTGTGTGGTATTCAATTTTGATTTTGTAAGCAATGGTTCGACATAACCGCGTAATGCTTTGGCTTTAGCAATAGTCGTGTTGATGCGTTTGTGTACAAAAAGTGACGCTGCCATGTTTTTGAGCATTGCGTCGCGATGTCCTTTTTTCCTTCCTAAGTTGTTTTGCTTATCTCCGTGTCTCATGTTGAGCATTTAAACCTGCAAGCATCGGTGCGCGTCTGAGCGGCATCATTCAATTACTTGTAAGCGATTATAAAAATAGTTGTTAGTTATTAATTTAGATGTTCATTGATAATTGATAGTTGTTCGTTTGCGAATGTTCCAGAACTATTTAAGACGAACAGCTATCAACTAACAATTAACAACGAATTAGTCCTCTTCTAACTTAAATTTAGATAAATCCATGCCAAAAGAAAGCCCTTTTTCATGGAGTAAATCTTCAATTTCTACGAGCGATTTACGACCAAAATTTCTGAATTTCAATAACTCGTGAGTATCATAGCGAACCAATTCGCTTAAAGAATTTATTTTTGCGGCTTTTAAACAGTTGTAAGCGCGTACAGAAAGATCTAAATCTTCTAAAGAAGTTTTTAGCAATTTTCTCATGTGCAAAACGTGCTCGTCAACGACGGTTTCTTCGCGCGCTTTTTCGTCGTTGAAGGTAATGTTCTCGTCTGTTATTAAAATCAGATGTTGAATCATGATACGCGATGCTTCTTTTATCGCTTCCTCTGGATGAATTGTACCATCGGTTTTTAGATCAATCGTCAATTTCTCGAAGTCAGTCTTCTGACCAACACGCGTATTTTCTATTTTGTAAGAAACATTTTTGATGGGCGTATAGATGGCATCAATCGGAATTACGCCGATCGGTGCATCTTTCGGTAAATTTTCATCTGCTGGTACATAACCACGACCTTTAGTAATGGTAAATTCTAAATCTAAACTCACCCAAGGCTCCATTGTGCAGATAACTAATTCAGGATTCATCACCTTGAACATATTCGTAGCTGACTCTAACTCGGAAGCGTAAAATGTATCTTTACCATTCAATGTGAGGTAAATTTTATCTTCGCGCAATTCATCATCATGAATGGCTTGCTTCAATCTAATTTGCTTTAAATTTAAAACGATGTCAGCAACATCTTCCACAACACCTTTGATAGTTGCAAACTCATGCTCAACACCTCCAATACGCACAGCAGAAATTGCAAATCCTTCCAAAGAAGAAAGCAAAATGCGACGCAATGAGTTACCTATTGTCTGACCGAAACCTGGCTCTAAAGGCTTGAACTCAAATTGCCCTTCGAAATCGGTAGCTTTCTGTAAAACAATTTTATCAGGTTTGTTGAAATTTATTAAAGCCATATTATAGTTGATAGTTGACAGTTGATAGTTGATAGATTTTGTAGTTGATAACGTCAACCCACAAATATCAACTAAGAACTAATTTTATTTAGAGTATAATTCAACGATTAATTGCTCGTTCAATTTTTCTGGAATTTGTTCGCGTTCTGGATAAGCAATTAATTTACCTTCCATTTTATCTGGATTCCAATCTAACCAAGAAAACTTTTTAGCTTCTCTTGTTGATTGTGCTGCTTGAATGTTCTCGTTATTTTTTGATTTTCCACGCACTGCAATAACATCGCCTGGGCGAATAGTCATTGAAGGAACGTTGCACAATATACCATTAACAGTTACGTGACGGTGCGAAACCAATTGTCTCGCTGCGCGACGTGTTGGTGCAATGCCCAAACGATACACAACATTATCTAATCGCGCTTCCAAAAGTTGTAAAAGTAATGTACCCGTCACACCAGAACGGCGCGCGGCTTCTTGGAAAGTTTTACGGAACTGACGCTCTAAAACACCATAAGTATATTTAGCTTTCTGCTTTTCGAGCAATTGTGTTCCATAGTCGGAGCGTTGTTTCTTTTTTCGCGTCGGACCATGTTGTCCTGGAGGGAATTTTTTTCTCTCGAAATATTTATCTTCTCCGTAAATTGCTTCTCCAAAAGCGCGTGCTTTTTTTGTAGCTGGACCTGTATAACGTGCCATAAAAATTAAAAATTAAAAATTAAAGGCAAAATGCAAACAGCAAATTGCAAACAGCAAAATACAAAGAGCAATTTATTTATTTTGCTTTTTGCTTTTTACCTTTTGGTTAAACGCGTCTCTTTTTCGGTGGGCGGCAACCATTGTGTGGCATCGGCGTTACGTCACGAATAACGGTAACTTTCACACCAGAAGCGTCAATAGCGCGAATGGCTGATTCACGACCAGAACCTGGACCTTTCACAAATACTTCGCAAAAACGTAAACCGGCATCGTAAGCAACTTTTGCAGCATCTCCCGCAGCTACTTGTGCAGCATAAGGTGTATTCTTTTTAGAACCCCGAAATCCGCCTTTACCTGCCGAACCCCAAGATATAACTTGTCCGTTTTTATTTGTTAACGATACAATGATATTATTGAAACTCGCCTGTATGTAAGCAAATCCATCAGGCGTGATAATGACGTTTCTTTTCTTGACTTTCTTCTGAACCTTTGCCATATTTTTTAGCTATGAGCTATGAGCTTTGAGCTTTGAGCATTCAGTTGTTTATTTACTGAAAGCTAATAGCTGATAGCTCACAACTATTTATTTAGTGACTTTTTTCTTGTTAGCAACTGTTTTTCTTCTACCCTTACGCGTTCTAGCATTTGTTTTTGTGCGCTGTCCGCGAACAGGTAAACCTTTACGATGGCGTAAACCGCGATAGCAAACAATATCCATCAAGCGTTTAATATTGGTCTGTACTTCCGAGCGAAGCTCACCTTCTACTTTCACTTCATCGCTCACGATACCAGAAATAGCTTTGATGTTGTCATCATTCCACTGATTTACTTTTGTATCTTCGCTAATACCTGCTTGCTTCAAAATTTTAGCAGCCGTTGAGCGACCAATTCCGTAGATGTAAGTTAAGCCGATTACACCGCGCTTGTTTCTGGGTAAATCAATACCTGCAATACGTGCCATATTTTAACCTTGACGTTGTTTATACTTCGGATTCTTTTTGTTGATTACATACAAGCGACCTTTACGACGCACTATTTTGCAATCTACTGTACGCTTTTTAATTGCTGGACGAACTTTCATAACTGATGTATATTTTCAAAATTACTTATAACGATACGTTATTCTACCTCTTGACAAATCGTAAGCCGACATTTCTATCGCTACTTTATCGCCTGGAAGGATTTTTATGTAATTCATGCGCATCTTTCCAGAAATAGTTGCTAATACTACGAAATCGTTTTCTAAACGCACTCTAAAATTTGCATTCGAGAGTGCCTCTTCTACAATTCCATCTTGTTTTATTAACTCTTCTTTTGCCATTACAGGTTTTTAAACAATTTTTAATTTCGAGGCGCAAATATCTATAATTTGGATTTAATTTCCAAAAGATTCACATTATTTTTCTCGTTTTCTTCAATTAAAACGAATGAAGTAAGAACATTCGGTTTATTTCCGGTAATTGCGACAGTATGCTCGTAATGTGCTGCTGGTTTATTGTCTGCTGTAACAATTGTCCAGCCATCTCGTAAACTAACTACTTCTTTTGTTCCCATATTAATCATAGGTTCAATAGCAATTACTAATCCTTTGCGAAGCACTACTCCTGTACCACGTTTTCCATAATTCGGAACTTCTGGATCTTCGTGCATACTTCTCCCTAAACCATGCCCAGTTAAATCTCTGACTACACCGTAATTGTTTCTGCGTTCACACAAATCAAAAATTGCAAAACCAATATCGCCGATGCGTTTACCTATAACAGCTTGTTCAATTCCTTTCAATAAAGATTCCTTAGTGATGCGCAACAATTCGAGTGCGTTTGTATTTGCACCATCTAATGCAAACGTGTAAGCCGCATCGCCACAAAATCCGTTAAAAATTGTCCCGCAATCTATTGAAACAATATCGCCTTCGCTAATTTCTCTTTCAGAAGGAATACCATGTACAACTTGCGCATTCAAAGAAACGGTTAAAGTGTGCTCATATCCTTTGAAACCTTTAAACGCCGGTAATGCACCTTTGTCTAAAATCATTTCTTCCGCTTTTTGGTCAAGATACTTTCCAGTGATTCCAGGCTTTAGTAACGAACCAACATACGCAATCACTTCACAATTTAACAAACAACTCTGACGTATAAGTTCAATTTCGCGGTCTGTTTTATAAAAAATCTCTTTACTTTCTTTAACCCCCCACATTACCATAACCAAAACCCGTTTTAATGATTAATGGTTAATTTTATCTTTACCATAAACCTTTGACCACTAACTATATTATTTACATTAACCACTAATAACTGACTTCATTAACCATTAAGACAATCCGCCTTCACCAACTGATACCAAACCGCCTGCTCTTCCTTGCAATTTTCCACTTTTAACCAAACCATCATATTTGCTGAGTAGCAAGTACGATTCAATTTGCTGAAGTGTATCGAGAATGACACCAATCATAATTAATATGGACGTTCCGCCAAAAAAGCGTGCGAAGCCTGGATTAACACCAAAGTAAGCAGCAACACCAGGAAGTATTGAAATAAATCCTAGAATTATAGCACCTGGCAGTGTTACACGCGTTGTAACCGAGTCAATATAATCGGCAGTGCTTTGCCCCGGTTTAACACCTGGAATAAAAGCGTTCTGACGTTTCAGATATTCTGAATATTGCTGTGGATTTACGATTAAAGCTGTGTAAACGTAAGTGAAAACAACGACCAAAACAAAGTATAATAAGTTATGCGGCAGCGACGTAAAATCGTTTAGTTTTGAAAGAAACGAATTAGGTGAACCTGTCCCTGCGTTAAATTGTGAAACTGTTGCAGGGATAAACATCATCGCTTGCGCAAAAATGATAGGCATTACGCCCGCTGCGTTTAATTTTATTGGTAAGTAATCGCGATTTGTAGCAGTAGGTAACGACGTTGCCGTTCGACCGACCATACGTTTGGCAAATTGCAACGGAATTTTCCTAACCGCTTGTATAACAACTATAATACCCAAAATAATTGCAAACCAAATTGCCATTTCAATTAAAAAGGCGAAACCACCTTGCAAATTCCATTCAGCTATAATAGTTTTCGGCAAATTATCAATAATACCCGACATAATAATAAACGATGTACCATTTCCCAAACCACGTTCTGTGATGCGCTCGCCAATCCACATGGCAAAAATAGTACCCGCGGTTAAAACCAATAATCCGGTTACCCAAAAAGTAAAAGGAGATAAATTTTTTGCAATAGCACCTTGCGTTGTTAAATAAGTTAAGTAACTACTGCCTTGCACTAAAGTAACGCCAATGGTTAATATACGTGTGAGCTGGTTTAATTTTTTTCTGCCCGATTCTCCTTCATGCTGTTGTAAACGCTGAAAATAAGGCACTGCAAAACCTAACAACTGCACTATAATAGATGCAGTAATATACGGCATCACACCCAAAGCAAAAATTGCACCCTTCGCAAAAGCACCACCGGTGAAAGTGTTTACCAAACTCAATAAATCTGTTTTATTAGCAGAACTTTTTGCAAGCGCAGCCAACACTTTTGCGTCTACACCTGGTAGAAGTACAAATGTACCTAATCGGAAAATAAACAAAAGCAGCAGTGTAAAAGCAATACGATCGCGCAGTTCTTTTATACTCCAAATATTTTTAAAAATTTCAACTAATCTATTCATCGGTACAATACTGATTTAATGTTGAGGGTGGTTTGAAT
The DNA here is from genome assembly GCA_043758385.1 of Saprospiraceae bacterium. Classification (GTDB taxonomy): domain Bacteria; phylum Bacteroidota; class Bacteroidia; order Chitinophagales; family Saprospiraceae; genus JAAFJT01. The sequence goes on along the minus strand of JAYVNP010000107.1, from coordinate 2,175 downwards.
AGCGTTGTTCTACGTTTTAATTTCGCACAATGTTACCCAACTTCTGAACTTCCGCCAGCAGAAGTAATTGCTGTTTTTGCGGATTCTGAAAAAGCGTCTGCTTTAACCGTTAAGGCTAAAGTTAATTCGCCGTCTGCTAAAACTTTTACTAAATCATTTTTCTGTATGTAACCGTTTTCATACAAAAAGTCAGTTGTAATTTCCTTTACGCTAAATTTTTCAGCAATAGCTTGAAGCTGACTAATGTTAAAAGGTACGTAGGTAATGGTATTGATATTCTTGAATCCGCGTTTTGGTAAACGGCGTTGAATAGGTGTTTGACCACCTTCGTGTCCACGTTTGTTTTTGTGACCAGAACGCGCCTTGTCACCTTTGTGACCTCGAGTTGAAGTACCGCCATGACCCGAGCCTGTACCTCTACCGATACGCTTTACTTTATGCACTGAGCCCGAAGCGGGTCTAAGATTATGTAATTCCATAAAACCAAGAATTATAAAAGTTTATACCGTCTCGACTGTAACGAGATGGGCAATTTTTTTAACCATACCCTCAATCTGAGGGTTTGTAGCTTTCACCACAGAGCTGTTCAACTTACCTAAGCCGAGCGCTTTTATTGTATCTTTTTGGTCGTGCGGTCTGTTGATGACGCTTTTAACCAAAGTTATTTTAATATTACTCATATCTATTTAGTTGATAGTTGATAACTCAGAAAAAGAGTCGTTAACCACTAATCATTAACCGTTGTAAACTTGTTCAACTTCAATGCGACGCGTTTTGGCAACTTGTTGCGCAGTGCGCATTTTAGAAAGTGCATTCAGTGTAGCTTTAACAACATTATGCGGATTTGAAGAACCTGTTGATTTAGCTAAAACGTTATGTACGCCAGCCATATCGAACACAGCACGCATAGCACCACCTGCAATTACACCTGTACCTTCCGAAGCAGGGCGCACTAAAACCTTTCCTGCACCAAACTTTCCATGAGCTTCGTGCGGAACAGTACCTCTAAGAATCGGCACTTTAATCATATTTTTTTCAGCATCAGCAACCGCTTTGTTAATGGCTTCTGAAACTTCACGCGCTTTTCCTAAACCTTGACCGACGTTGCCTTTTCCGTCGCCGATGACAACGATAGCTGCAAAACTAAACGTACGTCCGCCTTTAGTCACCTTAGCAACACGATTAAGTGCTACAGTTTTTTCGTTGAACTTAGGTTTTTGCGTAGCATTTTGATTATTACCACCGCGATCACGATTATCTCTTTCCTTTGCCATAACTTTTAAAAGTAATAACTGTAAATTTTAAAATTCTAAACCTGCTTCACGCGCACCGTCTGCCAATGCTTTAATTCTGCCGTGATACAACAAACCACCTCTATCGAAAACAACAGTTGTAATACCAATTGCTTTCGCTTTTTCTGCTATGGCTGAACCAACAGCTTTTGCTTGCTCTACTTTAGTACCCTTAGTAACAATTTCTATAGAAGTTGCAGCTGCTAAAGTATGTCCTACGTTATCGTCAATCACCTGACAATAAATACTTTTATTGCTGCGATATACCGTTAAACGCGGACGTTGTGCCGTACCTGCTAATTTTTTTCTTATCCGTCTGTGAATCCGAACGCGACGTTCGGCAAGAGTCATTTTCATATTGAAAAATGATTTGAATTATCTTAATGAAAATACTATTTTTTACCACCCGATGTTTTACCCGCTTTTCTGCGAAGTACTTCACCAGCAAATTTAATACCTTTACCTTTGTATGGTTCAGGTGCACGGAATGTGCGAATTTTTGCACACACTGCGCCTAATAATTGTTTATCGAACGAAGTTAAAATAATGGTTGGAGGCGCACCCTTTTCCATCTTAGCTGTAAACTTTACTTCATCGGGCAATGCAATTTCAATTGGGTGCGAATAACCCACCGTGAAAAACAAATGACCATCTTTAGTCTCAACTTTATAACCTACACCCACCATCTCAAGTGTTGAAGTATAACCTTCGCTTACACCGTGTACCATGTTTGAAATAAGCGAACGATACAAACCATGCAAAGCACGATGACGTTTTTGTTCCGTCGGACGATTTACCTGAATTGATTCGCCAGCTACAGCAACTTCAATATCGGGATCAATTTGTTGCACAAGCGTTCCTTTCGGACCTTTAACCGTTACCA
>JAYVNP010000106.1:0-30565 GCA_043758385.1 Saprospiraceae bacterium | reverse complement strand
TCAGTTCTATTTTTCGGTCGCAATTTTGTTTCCCAAATAAAATTTTTAAGTTTTAATGCTTCGTGATTTGCTTGTTTCATCGGAAACATGGTTGCTTTAGGTTGTTTGAAAAATTTAATTTTATCCACTTTATTGCGACGGAAATAGACTTCAATTTCGGAACAAATTATTTTATTGACGCTCACGTACGCATTTTTTTCGTCTTCTACATAATATACTGATTCCGAATTACCGACAACGCGCAAGTGATTCAGCGAATCGTTTAGAAAAAAAGCCGTGATGTTTCTGCCCGTAATTTCATTAAAAAACTTTTCATCTGTCGAATTAATAATTGACGCATTTTGTTTGAGCAGCACGCGATCAATATGTTTCTTTTTTTCTAATAAATGAATTGTATCGCCTTTGAGTTGCGCCGTATCAGACCACACAAACGGATTTACAAATAATTTGAAAACCGAATCTCGCTCGCTGTAACTGAGCGAATCGCAAACACTCTGAAACGTTTTTTTGTACATCCGTACACGATGATACGCTAAAAGAGTTCGTGCTGTGTCGTTGTTCGTAGATTGCTTTTCATTAGTAGTTATTAGTTTATTTTGTTTTGTTAGACTATCAACCAAATTTATTTTTTTTAAGTATTGAACTGTATCAATAATTGTTGGTTGCTTTAAGCCATTTGATTTTTTAAAAGTTGTATCAATTAATATTTTAGCAATGGTATCAATTTTTTTTGAACGAAACGAAATAATTGTATCGGCGCGTAAGAATAATGTATCGTTATCTATAAGCGATGCTAAAACTGGTCTGTTACCCGATGCTTTAACGTAATCGCGCTCTTGTGCATATTCCATGCGCTGGCAAGTAAGTGTTGTTTTGTTAGCGGTGTCTCGATAAATGACATTACCTGTTGCAATTCCGATGCTATCTTTTTTGTCATAATCAATGGCGTCCGCTTCAATGAATTGCTTATTGTTTTCAATTTGAGTTCTGCCTCGCGTCACGTAATTACCCGATTTTGTCTCATACCGAATCGTATCTGCATCAACTGTTTTGACTGTGTCTTTATAAAATGCTTTACCCTCTAATTGTGTCGCTTCCGTTTGTGTATTGTAGCGAATTGTTTTAGCGCGGGCAGTCCGCGTACTATCTCGAACATTTGCTTTTCCAATTAATGTGACTTCATGTGTTCGTGCATCATACAAAATGGTATCAGCTGTTCCGATACGGTCTTTTTTTTCATATTGGGCATTCGGATGAAACTCCGCTTGGTCTGTTGCTGTGTTATAAAATCCGCCTTCGGTGTAAAAACGCGCGGTATCTTTTAAATATACTAAAGTTGGTGCTAAAAAATACGCAATCTGCGATTGTGTGTTAAAGCGCAACGTATCTGTTTTTAAATCAAAATCCCTATCGCTCACTATTACTTTACTTTTGAAAAGTGCGTCGTGCGTTGGAACAAAGTATTGTCCGCGTTGCGATTTCAGTAGCGACCTCCCATTGTCTAATAATCCGGGCGTGTTGTAGGTGGCAATTTTCGGAATAAAATCGTAGTGCAATTTCTGCGTAAACAATTTTTTACTCTTGTCTATTAAAATCACATCGCCGAACATATCTGCCTGTCGCGTCGCTCCGTTGTAAATTACCGAATCTGCAAACATCGTAACCGAATCTGGTTGTTGAATAATTACTTTGCCACGCGCAAAAACATTATTGACATTATCCAAAATGGCAGAATCGCAAAAAATAAGTGCATCGTTGTCTTTCAGAACAACATTGCCGAGTAGTTTTCGCACTGTCTCGTTTTTAACAACTATAAATTCACCGACATCGGCTTTTAAAATCGTAATCTTTGATGTATCCGTCGCATTGTTTGTAGCTGTGGGTAATTTTGATTGTGCGTGTACACAATTATTAGAATAAATAAAAAATAAAAAAAGTATTAACCCTAATTGGCGCGCCTCTTGCATAGTTGTAGAACGTATGAAAACGTATTAAGCTGCAAAAGTAATCGAATGATTATCTTTATCAAAAAAAAACCCCTACATCGGGGGGAAGATGATGTAGGAGCGTAAACATACTATGAGAAAACTACACAGTGCAAATTTAAGGTAAAACGAGATATGAAAAAAATTGTATTTAATTTATTTAAATAAATTTAGTTAACGGTATCCTTTTAAAGATAAAAGGTTATCAAATTTTTATAATTTTCTATTTGGGAAATAAATTTCGATGAATTTAAAGGAAGAATTTTTTAAGAAATTATTTTTGGGATATAAAATTTTTGCATTGGGCATCAGCGAATGCTAAAAAAAAAACTCCTGCTTATTGAACAAATCAAGAAGCAGGAACTCAACAAAGTAACATACTATGAGAAAACTTGTACAAAAGTAGATGTTACTTTGAATTGTATTTACTCAATTTCGTAATCGGTAACTTATATTTAGTTATCGGCATATTATGAAAAGTAAACGGTTTCGGAATAAAATTTTCGGAATAATTTTTTTTCAAACCCAAAAAACCCTGCACCTTAAACTTCTATTTAGGTGCAGGAACAAAACAAACATACTATGAGAAAACATACAAATATATTAATCATATTGCGACAATATGAAAAAATACTCTATTCAAGTTAGGTAAATTTTTTTAACGGTATTTTTTTATGAGTTAACGGTCGTTTAAATTTAACCGGGTACAAAAACTATTGAAATTTAATTCAGAACTAAATGATTATTGGCAATTTACTTGAATGTCAAAAGTTTAATGGAAAATTTAAGTGCATTTGATGAAGCTCATAAAATTTTAAACAAAGCACAAGCAGTCAGTCCGATAATAAGTCAGAATTGGTTTAGTCCAAGTTGTAAAAAACTAAATAACCAATTGAAATCTCATTGAGGTATAATATCGCCGATGCCGCGACTGTTGTTACCATCTGAAGGGGCATTATTAGAACCCCCAATTACTAATGAAGCTTCCTTTATGCTAACTACATTATTAAGTAACTCTTCTTTCAAATTTTGAAAGTTCTTAGAACCATCTATTGGTGCATTCATGATGGATGTTTTTGTAAAATTCGATCTAAAAAAATTTTGGTATAATGTATATTTCTCTGTTGTGTATTTTCTCATTACTATTTGTGTTAGAACAAATTTATAAACTTTTTCTAAATCTTAGAAAAAATTTAGAAAAATTATCGGAAATCTATAAAATAATTTATTGAAACAGGTATTTCTCTAAAAGAAAATCAGCAATAACCTTTTTATTAGAATAATAAATCGTACAATTTAAAAATAAATTTACCCGAAAATTCCTCCAAAAAATATTGTTATAAATAAATTATAGGATATGAAATATCTCGGAATGTTGAATTAAAAATAATTTTAAAAGCATAAGCAACGAATGTGTTAGGCGCGGCATCATAGCAATAATTAAAGTTTTTTTTCGTATTGAAAATATTGAAACAAATCTTATAAATTATTAAATGTGACAGACGAAGAACTCGTAAAAGGTTGTGTTCAAGAAAACGCTGTGGCGCAACGGATGTTGTTCGATAGGTACGCGGGCAAAATGATGACGGTGTGCTTGCGTTATGCGCGTCATAGAATGGAAGCCGAAGATATTTTGCAAGATGCTTTCATAAAAGTTTTCGATAATTTAAGTAAATTTGAATTTAAAGGTTCGTTCGAAGGTTGGATTCGTAGAATTGTAATTAATACAGCCTTAAAGGGAATGCAGCGCATGAGTTTTACGCATGAAAATATTGGCTTAGAAAATTCGCCTGAAAATTTTGAAGAAGCAAATGCAATATCATTACTTTCTGAAAAAGAATTGCTGCGATTGATTGCTGAATTACCAGAAGGTTACAAAGCTGTGTTTAATATGTACGTTTTCGACGATTTTAGTCATCGTGAAATAGGAAACACGCTCAATATTGAAGAAAGTACGTCGCGTTCGCAGTTAGCGAAAGCGCGAAATTGGCTAAAAGTTAGAATTATTGAAGCTCAAAAAGTAGCGATATGACAGAAAAATTTACACCATTCGACGAAGCGCTCCGTGAAAAATTGAACGGTTACAACGACGTTGTGAATGATTCTGTTTTTAAGCATTTACAACTCAAACGTGCGTATCAACAAAAATTGAATAGCACGCAAAGCGATGTTACGCCCGTTTCTGCTTTCGAACTGATGCAATTTAAACGCGCGTTGCAACAAAAACTCAATAATTCTACGGCGGATGTTCCGAGTGGAATGTTTGAAAACGTGGAGTATCAGAAAACTTTAAAATCCAAAATAGATAGTGTAGAACCACCTGTGCGTAGTATTTTATTCGATAGAATGAATGACAAACGCGCCTATCAAAATAAACTCAAAGATTTTGACTCTCCTGTAAGTTCTGATCTGTTCGATAAAATTCAAACAGCGCGCAAAGATAGAAAACCTAAATTTGCGTTTTTTTATTGGGCAGCCGCGAGTGCTGCAGCTTGTTTGTTATTATGGTTTCTAAATTCGCGATTCCAACCCTTTAATTCATCGAAAACAGAAACGAATACAACTGTGAGCAGTTCAAAGGCTAAAGATGAGAAAGATAAAATTATTTTAAACGACGTACCCAAAACAAAAACCGATTTAAACTCAGATTCGGAAAGCAAAAAAAATAATTCTGTTGCGCAAGAAAAAAATAATTTTTCAAATGAAGAAAACAAAAAAAATATTTTTTCAAGTGTAGAAAATAAAAAAAATAATTTTAGTTTTGAGCAAAAAAATAATTTAAACACCACTCAAAATAAAAATCATGCCTTCTATTCGAATCATAAAAGCGGTGATGTTAAAAATTTTTATGGACATGGCGAGGGAAGATCCATATCCCGATCAAGCGACAAAATTCTGGAAAAACAAATTCATAATTCGGATAATGAGGAATCCGCGTTGCGTTTATCACATAGACAGAGCATAAATAATTCAGAAGTACCAACGTCTTCATCAAAAATAATTATTGACATTGCTGAAAATATTACCAGCGTTGTTGATTTTAAAAAACAACCGGATAATATTTATCCGACCGATATTTCAAAGTCCAATAGTTCTAATTCAACCGTTAAGAGTGGCTCAAATAATTTAGAAACAACCACTGCACAGTTACTCAATACGCAACTTTATACGAAAGGAATAAAATCGCTCAAACCACAAACTTTGTGCGGACCTGGAGATGAATGTCCAACATTTGCAGGTTCACGTTTGCGCAATGCTGTTCGGGCAGGCGTATTTTTTGAACCCTATATTGGTGGAGGATTTATAAATCGAACACTTACAGAAAATACTGGTGATTATACAGCCTATCGGCAAAAACGCGATTCATTAGAAACGGCGCAATTTGTCGTTCAAGCGGGTGCAATGGTGGGTTATCAATTTCATAACGGATTTCATGTTTCAACAGGAATTCGATACGAGCGTATTTCCGAAAAAGCAACTTACGATAGTTTGGGTGTCGGTCAAATTTCGTACATCGTTACAATTAACCCAAGTACAGGAACGAGCGATACTTCCGCAAAAGTTATAACCGATGGTATATTTAGAAAAACGCGCTATAATACCATTTCAAGTTTTGAAATTCCGATTCGATTGGGTTACACCATGGTTTTGAACAGAGATTGGGCAATTGATTTTGCGGCATCGGCTGGGATTAATTTTGCGACGCTTACAAAACAATCCATTCTAAATCCAGAATTAGTTTTAGCCGATAACACTGATGTTTCTAACAGTTATTTTAAAAAAACTTACGGTTGGTCAACGAGTTTATCGGTCGGTGTTAGTCGTGCGTTAAGTGCTAACACACAAATTATTTTAAATGCGTATGGTAATTACAAAACATCGCCAGTTACAACCAACGATTACGTTTTGACGCAAAAATATAGCACTTACGGTTTAAATGTGGCTTGGCGTTATCAGTTTTAAATAAATATTTCGTAAAAGCAGCGAATTAAATAAATACCGTCTCTTAAAAATGAAGGAATTAAAATTATCGGTATGTTAACTACATCAACATTGAAAAAATATTTTGGGCTAGTACAAATTATCACAGCGTTTGCACTATGCGTGGGTATAAATGCTTGCCAAAAAGATAAAAACGAATTTATTCCAACAGGTACACACATTGATTCCATACCATTACCGTTTGCAAAGCCGACTGATACAATGTTTATTGAAGAAGGCAAACTCGAACCAATAAATCCGACTAATCTTCTTTCTGTAGAAAAATTACACGGTTTTTTAGCAGCTAATATTAAGGTTCCGTTTTCAGATTCATTCACGGCTGAAAAAGGTAAAAAAATTACTTTCCCAGATTCAACAACGGTAGATATTCCGGCTAATGTTTGCACTAAAAGTCCGGATGGAAATGCCAACGGTGTTTGTAAAGGCACGTTAAAAGTTGAAATTTTAGTTTTAAAAACAAAAGGTGAATTGATAGCTTTTGATTTACCCACTGTTTCGGGAGGTGAACTATTGCAATCGGGTGGTGTAGTAAAATTGCGAATTTCTCAAAATGGTATAGATGTGTTTGTACAAAACGGACAGTTTATTAAAGTGACTTATAAAATGCCGAACACAATTTCGGATATGAGATATTACGATGGCAGATTTGATATGAATACGCGCCTCAATTTCGATTGGCATTTGGTGGATGATAATAATAGCAGATATCCGCGTTTGAGTGTCGTTGACTCTACAACGTACCAAATGTTGTTTGATAGATTTAATTTTGTGAATTGCGATAAACTTTACGGAACAAACGTGCCACTTTCAAAATTTTTAATAGTTGCATTACCTGATAGTTTTTCAAATCAAAATACTTCTGTGTTCATAGCTTTCAACGATAATTTTAGCTTAGTTCGATTAGTAGGCGACCCGAGAGTGAAAGCATTTGTTATTCCACAAAATTATAAAGGTTTGCCAACGGGTAAATCAGGAAAAATTATTACTGTGAGTTTATTAAGCTCTAAAAGTGCTCCCGATAGATTTTACTACAGCGCTACACCTATTAATATCGGCGACATCACTATTAAACCGATTCCTTCCGCCATTACCCTTGATGGCATAAAACAAAAACTGTTAGCACTATAAAATTATTTTTTTCATAATTTTGATTTGCTTAAGAGGGTGTTTAAGTTTTATATTTTGAGGTGAAATTATTGCATTAAAGGTTTTAAAATTTTGGACATACAGCAGCGCTACATTGAGAAAATTTAAACACCCTCTCATTAAACCCACGAACAAAAAGGAACTGTCGCTTTAAACGGCAGTTTTTTTTGTTCGAAGCTCGTTGCTTGTCAATCCTAAACGAATAACTATCAACCATCAACTATTTCCGTACTTTCAATCGCTCTTTTCTATCGGCAATTTCCCACGCCGTTAAAAATGCAAATTGCGCGCGCTTAACCAAAGCCTCAAAATTAATTTTATCTATTGTGTCCGTCGGTTGATGATAATCGGCGTGCGTGCCATTAAATAAAAATACAACTGGTATGCCTTTTTCGGCAAAATTATAATGGTCGCTGCGGTAATAATAGCGATTCGGATCGTTTTCATCATTGTAAGTGTAATCAAGTTTGAGTTTGGTGTATCGCGCGTTGACTTCTTTATGAATGCGCTCCATATCGTCGCTCAATTTATCTGCACCGATAACATACACATAATCGGCAGTATCTTTATGTTGCGGATCAATTCTGCCAATCATATCAATATTAATATCAGCAACAGTTTTATCAATCGGAATTTTAGGATGATTGACGTAATACTTAGAACCGAGCAAACCTTTTTCTTCACCCGTCATAAACAAACACAAAATACTGCGCTTCGGCATTTTATGTTCTCTTTCGGCTGCGCTGAATGCTTCGCACATTGCCATTAAACCCGATGACCCCGACCCATTATCATCCGCACCATGGTAAATAACATTACCGCGTTTACCCAAATGATCTAGATGACAAGACACAATAACGACTTCTTTTTTCAAAATAGAATCGGAACCTTCAAAAAAACCAAGCACGTTCCGACTAATGAGTTGCGTGAGTAAGCGCGACGTTGTGAAACTTATTTTAAACGGCATTTCAAACTTTGCCGCCGATTTACCTTGCGTTGCTTGCTTTGTATAATTTTCAATTTTTTTAGAAAACTTTTGGAGTATGGAATCTGTCGCTGTAGTTGATAAGTAAATATTCGGAATCAAGAATTGCGTCGGCGGTATATCGTTCATAGAAGAATTAGTAAATAAACCTTTATCGGCGCGCGCATCTCTACTAAAATTTTTATTTAAGAAAATAACCGCACGCGCACCATGTGCGTATGCAATGCGCACTTTCATGGCGCGGTCTTTCGACCAAACGGTTGCGCCAACTTTACCTGTTGTCTTGTTTACCGAATCTTTACTGAATGGCTCTCCTGTTAAAATTAATGCAACTTTACCTTTTAAATTATTACCGCGATAATCGTTAAATTTAGGCGTTTCAATACCATAACCTAAAAATATAACCGAATCGGTATTAATTATATTTTCCGCTTCTGGGTTAGCTTGCGTGTAAGCTAAAAAATCTACCATATTGCGGAGCGGTTTATCGTTCATAGCCGCAGAAAGTTTATTCCAACTATCGTTTGTAAAAACGATGCGTTGAAAATACGTTCCAGAATCGCCAATAGCTTGTGCTTTCATGCTACTAACGTGCGCTGCAATAAAATTCGCTGCGCGCTCATTTCCAATTTTACCCGTTTCGCGTCCTTCGAGCGAATCACTCGTCAGAACTTCTAAGAACCTGTGTGTGTTTTGAGTAGTAATAAATTGAGAATATGGAAATCCGTCCGTTTGTGCATTTAAAAAAATGGGAGAAAGCAAAAGTATAAGGGCACAAAAAGGTTTAACAAAGCGTCTTTTGGTGGATAAAAGCCCGAGCATAGTCGTAAGTTTTAGAAATATCCACAAATATAATCTTGCTGAATATAATTGCGCAGATTTAGAGGGGGCGAGTAACATTTATTTTTATAATAGATGTAAATTAGAAAAGTAATATTAGAAGGATCAAACTTTCTATATTTGCAAAATGTTCAAAAATTATTTTACAATTATTTTACAATTATTTTTACATAATAATAACGCACCGAAAAACATTAATAACCGTTATACAATTCAAGAGTGTAATAATTTTCAGTCTTTCATTTTTTAGAAATATGGATTTAACTTTTCCTTCTTCCGAAAATAATCTTGATGCGAACAGCATAGAGCACGTGCCAGAATTTACGGCAGTGACGGATTTCAAAAATGCTGTTGCCCACGAGCTACAAAAAATAATTGTCGGTCAGCACAATGCGATTGAGTTTTTGGTGATCGCTTTACTTTGCGACGGACACGTTTTATTAGAAGGTGTGCCAGGAATTGCTAAAACGTTAACGGCAAAACTTTTAGCGCAATCACTCGATTTGCCTTTTGCACGTCTGCAATTTACACCCGATTTAATGCCGAGCGATATTTTAGGGACAATGGTTTATAATGTACAAAACGCGACGTTCTCGTTCAATAAAGGTCCGATTTTCAAATCGGTTATTCTGATAGACGAGATTAATCGCGCACCCGCAAAAACACAATCTGCTTTGTTTGAAGTGATGGAAGAGCGACAAATTACAATTGAAGGCACTACGCACAAAATGCCGCCGCCGTTTTTTGTCATTGCTACACAAAATCCGATTGAGCAAGAAGGTACATATCGTTTACCCGAAGCGCAACTCGACAGATTTATGTTTAAAATTGTAATGCCTTATCCAAGTTTGAGTGAAGAGCAAGATATTTTAACGCGCTTCAAAGACGATTTTAAACAGCATCAGATTTCGAATGTACAACCTATTTTTAAGCTCGCTGATATTGAACGCGCACGCGCCGAAGTTCAAACAGTAGCCATTCACGACGACATTATAAAATATATTGCCAGTATTGTTGAAGCAACACGCCGCAATGCCGATATTATGCTTGGTGCGTCGCCACGCGCATCACTTAATATTTTAAAAGGTGCTAAGGTTGTTGCCGCATTGCGCACGCGAAATTTTGTCACGCCTGATGATGTTCAAACTGTTTTACAAGCCGTTTTAAATCACCGCGTGGTTTTAACACCCGAAGCAGAAATGGATGGTATTACGATTCAAGAAATTTTGAAAAATATTATTGAAACGATTGAGGTGCCGAGATAGAACTCAGCTAAAATGATTGACGCCATTTTTTTGAGTATAGATTGAAAATTCATGCCAATAAATTTACACCCAACCAAAAATCTACAACAGCTTTTATTGTTTCATTAAATTCGATAATGTCGAAAGGTTTTGACACGAAAGCGCGCGCACCTAATTCGTAACACTGTTTTATATCCGATTTACTGTTAGAAGTTGTGAACACAACAATCGGGATGTTGCGAAAAGCGGAATTTGTTTTGAGTTGGCGCAAAATATCGAGACCACTGACGCGGTGCATATTTAAATCGAGCAGTATTACTGAAAAACCCGTACCATCGTGGGTTTCGGTGAAATTTAAAAATTCTTGACCATCGCCAATATGAACGAGTTCAACGGGTGTTGCCAATTCGCGCACGCTTAATCGAACCAATTCAACGTCTGCTAAGTTGTCTTCAACTAATAATATTTTTTTTGTCATTTTTTTTGATGGTCCAACAATGGGAAAATTTTCTGCCGCTTGGTTAATAGATAAAAGTTTTTCAGAAAGTGGCGCGTTTGTAAAAAAAGTGTCGCTTCGGAGTAAATCCATGATAGCTTAGAATGCTTATTTAATGGTTATTTGTAACTAAAAGCTGAATATTTGTGTAGCGTTTTTTAAAACGTTGACTTAAATACTGATTGGTGAGCGAACCTTTATAAATGTAAACGCCGTTCATTAAACCAGGGCTTTGGCTCAACAGATTTAAAAATCCATTCCTTTCTACGGTTTCTAAAAGTAACGGCATAATAACGTGGCTTATTGCTTTTGAAGCCGTACGCGGTACGCGCGAAGCAATATTTGGTACGCAATAATGAATTATTTCGTTGTGTGTATAGGTTGGTTTTTCGTGCGACGTTACGCGTGACGTTTCAAAACAACCACCTTGATCAATACTGACATCAATAATACAAGTACCTGGTCGCATTTTTTCGACCATATCGGTGGTTACAACCATTGGGGTTCTGCCATTTTTAGAATGAATGGCACCGATTGCTGCTTCTGCTGTTTGTAATTCGCGTTGTAAAACGTGCGGATCAATAGCAGAAGTATAAACTTGCCGACCGATTTGGTTTTGCAAACGCATGAGTTTATACATATTATTATCGAACACGCGCACCTCTGCACCCAAACCCAACGCAACGCGCGTAGCAAACTCTGCTACAACGCCAGCGCCCAAAATTACAACTTTTGCCGGCGGAACACCTGCAACACCACCCAACAATTCGCCAATGCCACCGCGATTAATGCTCAGTAATTCGGCTGCAATGAGCATTGAACAACTGCCTGCAATTTCAGACATAATGCGCACAATCGGGTACATACCTTTGTCGTCGCTCAAATATTCCATCGCTAAAGCGATGACGCGCTTTTGGCACAACTTATCAATATACTCGGCAGTAATTATGGGTGCTTGTAACGGAGTGATAATAACTTGGTCAGGATGACAAAAATCTATTTCTTCTAAAGTTGGCGGTGCCGATTTTATCACAATGTCAGCCTCAAAAATGCTGCGCGTGTCTTCGTGCAATTCTGCACCCGCTTCCGAATATTCAATATCCGAGAAATTAGATTTTAAACCCGCACCGCGCTGAATACGCACGCGATGCCCACGACCTACCAACGTGCGGACTGCCGAAGGAATAAGCGGAACGCGATTTTCTTGTAAAGTTGTTTCTTTCGGAATACCAATGAAAAGCGCGCCGTGTTTAATTTCAACGGGCATCATTTCTTCTTGCGGTGTGTAACCGTGCTTGTATTCTCCAAAACTTGCTGCTGCGCCTACTCCCATGTATAAAATCTTAGAAAACTTTTTACAAAATTATAATTTTTCGTTCAGAGTTTTCAGTTGTCTCAATAAAAATTTTAAAAAAATCAGCATCAGCCAAATTTTCTATTACTTGTGGCCATTCAATGAAGCAAAAAGCTGAATCATCTAAATAACTTTCAATATCAATATCGAGTGCTTCTTCGTAATTTTTAAGCCGATACAAATCTATATGATAAATGCGTTTTGTTTTATCGGCTGCTTTTTCGTACACGTTAACAATTGAAAAAGTGGGACTCGATACAATAGCATCAGTAAAACCTAACACTTCAACTATTTTTTTAACCAAAGTTGTTTTGCCAGCACCCATGTTGCCGTATAAAAACCATTTTTTTCGCCCATCCGATTTTTGTACCAACCATTCTGCCGCAGCATTTAACGCTTTTTTATTACTTACGATAAAAATATTATCTACAAAACCCACGCTTAAATTATTTTAAGTGTAAAAATAAGTGTTTGATTTATGTCATCCCTAAATTTACGAAAATTTATTAATTTAAATAATAGTAAAACTTTTTTAACTGACAGTACATTATAGAAGAAGCTAAAATGCCTCGTACAGCATTTATTAGGTATTGTAATTTTCAAATTTAACTTTTAAATTTTTTCAATGGAAAGACGTGCATTTTTAGAGACATTAGGCTTAGGTGCGGCATTTGTTTTAACAGCCACTTGTTTGCACAGTTGCAGTGCATCGGGCAGTGGCGTAACACCTGGAACAGTTGATTTTACACTTGATTTAACGCAATCAGCTAATGCTGCCTTGAAAAATAAGGGTGGTTATATTGTCACCAACGGCGTAGTTGTTGCGCAAGATTTAAATGGTAATTATGTTGCTGCTACTCAGACTTGTACACACCAAGGATTAAATCAAGTTTATTACGATAGCTCGAGTAATACCTACCGCTGTTCTGCACATGGTGCACAATACGATTTAACAGGTAAAGGTTTAAATGCGAATGGTTCTAACGGAATAGTAACTTTTAAAGCAACGCTTTCGGGTACTTCACTTCATGTTGTGGGCTAGGTTAAAGTTTCGATTATAAAAAAAGAATTTATAAAATTATGGAGAGACGCGAATTTTTAGAATCGTTAGGTTTGGGAGCCGCTTTTGTTTTGACTGCAACTTGTTTACATAGTTGCGCCAACAACAACAGTAATCTCGTTACACCAACAACCACGGGTACTACGGGCACAACTGGAACAACAAATTCAGATTTATTAACTGTCGATTTGACGCTTCCAGCTAATTCAGCTTTGAATAGCAACGGCGGTTATATTGTGGAGAAGGGAATTGTTGTTGCACGCGACAAAAACGGCAATTATGTTGCAGCCACGCAAACTTGTAGTCACCAAGATTTGCAAGGCATCTATTACGATTCGGCGAGCAATTCTTATTATTGCAGTGTACACGGCGCGCATTATAATTTGGCAGGTACTGGTTTAAATTCAAACGGTTCGCGCGGAATTGCGATTTATAAAGCCACACTCAACGGAACAACTTTGCATATTACAGCATAAAAAGGTATGGGCGAACGCAAGTTGCCCACGCTTTTGCCGCTTTATAATATTAATTATGAAACTTAGAAGTTGGTTAATTGCTGCGGCAATTTTAGTTTTGGGCATTGTTGCTTATGGTGCACAGCAATGGTTTAAACCGCATCCTGCAATCGGAAAGCCTGTATTATTTACAACGGCAAGTGCGGTTGTGCATGAGTTTGAAACAGATGAAGCCGAAGCTACAAAAAAATATGTTGGTACCGACTCAGATTTGCGCATCGCAGAAGTTTCCGGGAAAATATCGGAAGTCGTTTCAGATTCTTCTGGAATGACTATTGCTTTTGAAACCGAAAACCCACTTAAAGGCGTGCGTTGTACGTTCGATAAATTCACTAAATCAACTGAAAGAAAATTTACTGTGGGCGATAGCATTACGCTCAAAGGTTTGTGCACGGGTTTTCTTTCCGATGTCATTTTCGATCGTTGCGTTTTTGTGCGTTAGCACTTGTGCGTATTACATTTGTGAACCAATAAAAATTTAAAGGTTTATTCGATATGCGCGCACTTAACTTAATTTCTGTTCTAAAAGGTATTCAAACACTTGGTATCCCTAACGCTGAAGTTTCAGTCGTCACTTCCGATTCGCGCGCAAGTATTACAGATGCGCTTTTTGTTGCTGTGCGTGGCGTTCATTCCGACGGTCATACTTTTATAGAAAATGCCATTCGGAAAGGCGCATCAACCATTGTTTGCGAAACACTTCCTGAAAAAATTACTGAAAACGTTTTATACGTGCAAGTAAAAAACTCGGCTGAAGCATTGGGTTTGCTGAGTGCGCAATTTTACGATAATCCTTCCGAAAAATTTATATTAATTGGTGTTACCGGAACGAACGGCAAAACAACGTGCGTCACGTTGTTATTCGATTTATTCACGGAACTCGGTTATAAATGTGGTTTGGTTTCAACGGTTGAAAACAGAATTGGCACAACAATTATTCCTGCTACGCACACTACACCCGATGCGCCTGCACTTCAAAAATTATTTAATGATATGCTTAATGCAGGTTGCTCTCACGTTTTTATGGAAGTTTCGAGTCATGCTTTAGAGCAACACCGCGTAACGGGTTCGCAATTTGCAGGTGCTGTTTTTACAAACCTCACGCATGATCATTTGGATTATCACGGTACGTTCGATAATTATTTACGCGCCAAACGCCGTTTGTTCGATGGTTTAAGTAAATCGGCTTTTGCCATTACTAACAATGACGATAAGAACGGACACATTATGCTGCAAAACACGCGGGCACACAAAATGAGTTACGCGCTCAAAAAATCGGCAACATATCGTGCAAAAATATTTGAAAACAGTATTGCAGGATTACATTTACAACTTGACGGTTTCGATTTTCACGCGCGCATGATTGGCACTTTCAATGCTTATAATCTACTGGCGGTTTACAGTGTTGCGCGCACGCTCGGTTTCGATGCAGAATCAATTCTCGAAAAACTCAGTAATTTGCGCGGTGCCGAAGGTCGGTTCGATTACATAGTTCAATCTGAAAAAAATATTGTTGGTATCGTGGATTATGCACACACACCCGATGCCTTAGAGAAAATTTTAGAAACGCTTCAACAGTTGCGCAAACCAACGCAACAAATTATAACAGTTACAGGCGCAGGCGGCGATAGAGATGCTACTAAACGACCAATTATGGCGCGCGTTGCAGCAAGTTTAAGCGATAGATTAATTCTCACGAGCGATAATCCACGATCTGAAAAACCTGAAACGATTATTGAACAAATGCGCGTGGGCATTTTAATCACGGATTCCAAAAAAGTTTTGTGTATCACAGATAGACGAGAAGCCATAAGAACCGCCGTTGCGTTGGCTCAAAAAAATGATATTATTTTAATTGCTGGTAAAGGTCATGAAAAATATCAAGACGTAAACGGCGTAAAATTACATTTTGATGATAAAGAAGAATTATGCGCAGCGTTTGAACAATTATAATTTTCAGAAACGAAAATGATTTGAAAACGAAAATGATTTGAAAACGAAAATGATTTGAAAACGAAAATGATTTGAAAACGAAAATGATTTTGAAAACGAAAATGATTTAAAAACGAAAATGATTTGAAAACGAAAATGATTTCAATTTTCGATACTAAGAAATTTTGCGATTATTAAATCTAAATTATTTGCTATCAGAAACTTGAACAGCATTTTTTTCAATTTCTGAAATGTCTAAATCGTTCAAAGTAACCATTACATCATTAAGGTTTGTTTCGTTCAACTCAATTTTTAAATTTTCGAGTTGGTACATTAAATCGCTGTACTTTCTGTAAACACCAAAAATGTTAGAATTATTTTTAGGGAGCGATAAATGATTGTAAGTCACAATATCGTTTGTTTCTGCCAATTCATTTTGATGTTTCGTATGCGGTTGAAATCTCGTCATCCAAACATTCATTTGTTGTCGAACAATATCGAGCTTAGAATCAATGATACGATAAACCATTTGGAAAAGCACCGTTTGATCGTTTGTTTTTATATTAAGCGAACTCGCATTCATAATTTTACAAAGTGTTAAAGAATCAATAAAAATTATTGCGTTGAAGTTCGGTAAAGAAGTGTGTTGTAAAATCGTTGTAGAGAAAACGTAAACTTTTAAGCCAAATAATAATTTTTAATTTCTTAAATAAAATGTAAATCAAATTTTCATATTAAATAATTTTCAATAATTATGCCAAAATAAAAAAAAGCGAGGTTATTTTTCAACAACCTCACTTTTTTTTCAAATATTATTTATAAACAATCTATTGACCGCCCACCAAGTTTAAAAAAATGTTTTTAAGCTGATCGTTTGTTTCCGCTTTTGCAATTTCACTCACCATTTTTGTCAGATCCGAAAAAGTTGAACCTGCTTGCCCTTTGTATTTTTTTCTTAAATCCGAAATACCTTTTGCCACCGCGAAACGTCTCCAAGGAGAAGAGTCTTTGAGTGCCATATTTTTTAAGTTTTCTGCTTTAGCCACTAAAGCATCGGCATTCGGTGCGGTTTTACTAATGAGTTGTAAATAATTTCCGACGAAAGCAATCGAAGGTTGACCATCTACTTTGCTTAAATTATTTTCAAAAAAACTTGCGTTTTCTGCAACAGGGGTTTTAGCATACATTTCGCTCACGCCCTCCAATATATCAGGATTGGTTGTTTTTTCTAAATTTTTGGCAGCTTTAAAAGCCGCAGCGCTATCCAATCGGTTTAAACCTTTGAGTGCCGCCGAATTAACGCGGTAAGATTTATCGTTTTCCATCGCGTTTGTAAGCGTACCGATAAACCGTTTATCTTTCGACTTGCCCAACTTATCAATTGCTTTGGCACGTACGGAATATCTGACATCCGATTTTGCCATTTTATCCAAAAGCATGAGCGTTGATTCGTCGTAAGGTTTCGCTAAATTATCAATAGCTTGTTCGCGAATAGCCCAAAATTTATCATTCAGCGCACTTAAAATAGATTTTTTACTTTCTGCATCGGAAGAATTTGCTAAAACATTGATAGCTTCTTGTCGCGCTAAATAATGCGTGCTTGCAGCATAAATGGTTCGCCATTCTGCGTCAGAGTGTTTATCCACTTTTTCGCCTACTAAAATTCTATCGGCATCAAAATCTAAAACAGCATCGGCATTATTGACATCGAACGTGAAAGTTTGTTTGCGCTGCGTCATCATAAAAGTTTGGCGTTTTGTAGTGCCGCCGTCATATATGTCAAAGTCAATCGGTAATTGAAATACGCGTGGCTGACTATTTTTATCTGACTGTGTTTGAACGATGGTAGCTGTTGCTTTTTTTGTTGGAGCATCGTACGCGTAAGTAATTTCTACAGTCGGATGACCAGCTTTATAATACCATTCGTTAAAAAACCAATTTAAATCTTGTCCCGACACAGCTTCAAGCGCTAAACGCAATTGTTGTGCTTCTCCTGTTTTGAAAGCATTATCAGTAAGATATTTTTTGAGACCCGCAAAAAAAGCTTCATCACCGAGATAATGACGCAGCATATTTAAAATGCTACCGCCTTTATTATAACTGTGTCCATCGAACATGGCTTCCTTATCAGTATATTTAAAATCAACGAGCGGATGTATTGTACCTGCGGCTTGGCGCAAATAACCATCCAAAACATCTTTGCGATGATAGTCACCGTAGTCTTTACCGAACTTATGCTCTAACCATAAACCTTCCGAAAAATCGGCGAACGATTCATTTACCGTTAAATTCGACCAACTTTCAGCCGTTACATAATCGCCGAACCAATGGTGAAAAATTTCATGACAGATAACTGTCTCGTTGTATTCGCGCTCGGCAAGTTCGCGCTCATCGCCGTTTAAAAATTCGCCATACAAAATAGCCGTTGTATTTTCCATTGCACCACTGACGTAATCGCGGGCAACAATGTTGGCTAATTTCTGCCAGGGGTATTCAACGCCCAGAATATTTGAATAAAATTCTAAAATTTCAGGCACGTATTTAAAAATAATTTTTCCTTGACCCGCGTATTTAGGCTCTAAGTAGTATTGAATTTCTTTTCCGCGCCACATTTCTTTTTCAATCACGAAATCACCGGCTGCCATCATTACCAAATACGGCGCAGAAGGTAAATCCATTACCCAATGATCGGTACGCGTACCATCCGTATTATTTTTAGTGTCTTTTAATAAACCATTACTCAAAGTTTTAAAACCTTTTTCAACGGTCATATAAATTTCACTCGTCATGCGCTCGTTCGGTTTGTCGAACGTTGGAAACCAACGGCTATTACTTTCTGTTTCACCTTGCGTCCAAACTTGGCGCGGTTTATCTATTTCTTTGTTATCAGGATTGATAAAATACAAACCCTTATCGCTTGTAATAGCTGCGCTGCCGCCCACGGGTCCTTCATTAGGTTTAGCTGTGTAATCAATGTAAACGGTGTATTTATCGTTGCGCGTAAAAACTTTACCTAAATCAATGAAGAGTTTTAAACCGTCATAAGTATATTTTAAGGGCGTTTTACTGCCTTCAAAAGTAATTTCATTAATGTCGAAACCTTTGGCGTCGAGTTCCATTATTTGTGTTGGATAAAAATACGGTTTCGCAGTTATCCAAGCCTTACCGAGTAAATGCTGTTTTTGCCAATCGAAATTTACATCAAGTTTGGTGTGCAAAATATCGTTTGTCAGTGTTGGCACTGCGCGATAGACGGGAACTGAATCTAAATTTTCTTTGTTCGCCATCGCATCGGCATTCGCAGCATCAGGCGCAGTTGTATCGGCGGCTGCAACAGTTGGCGCAGGCGCAGGCATTGTTTTTATTTCTGCTTTTGGCGGTGTAGGTGTAGCTACAACAGCTTTAGGTGTGTTACACGCCCAAAACAGTAAAACTGTCATGGGGATTACGAAAAGTACTTTATTCATTTTATAAAAAAGGTATTTAATTAATTGAAAGGAAAGAATTTTGGTTTATGAATTAATAGTTAAAAGAACAACTATTTACGAAAATTAAGGAATTGAATCCATCATAACAGGTTTGTTGCTCGAATTAAAGTTGCCTTTTACCATCATTTCTGCCGGTACAGTTTCGCGCGACATATTTTTCATGCGTTCGCGCATTTGTTGTGGCGAGAGTTTAGCGGATGTATCTATTTTTGAAACGACTGATTTATTATTTAGTTTTTGCGCATTAGACCCATTAGAACTCGTTGCGCCTTGCGGAAGTTCGCAAGCCGAAATTAATAAAATAAAAAAAGAAAATACTAAAAGTGACGAACGTAAAGTGAGCATAACAAATTTTTTCTGACAAATATACGGTTAGCAACTATAATTTAAGTACCGAACTTTAAGCTAAACGTTAAGACGAAGAAAAATGGTGTAAAAAATTTAATTATTCGGACTTTTAGAATATCACACTTAAAATTTTAGATGTTAAGCCCGTTCGTTATTTCAATTTAAGATTGGATTAATAACTCATTCAAATTTGCTTTTAAAATACCTATAGTATAATCAATTTCGGCGCGCGTGTTGTGGTGCGAAAAAGAAAAACGTACACAGCGGTAATCGTCGGGAATATTCATAGCAGCTAAAACGTGCGAACCTGCATCAATACCGGAGCTACACGCCGAACCACCTGAAGCTGCTATACCTGATATATCGAGCAAAAATAAAAGTAAATCAGATTTTGTAGTTTTAGGGAATGCCACGTTTAAAACTTTATAGTGTCCGTTTTCTGCATCGCCGACAAATGAAATTCCTTTAAAATTTTCGAGAAGTTGCGCTTTAAAATAGTTTTTTAAATCAATGATGTGTACGCTGCGTTCGTTTAAATTTTGGTACGCTTTTTCAAGCGCGTGCGCCGAACCAATAATACCGTATAAATTTTCTGTTCCGCCACGCATATTGCGCTCTTGTGAGCCGCCATCAATAAATGGTTTAATTTGGTTTTTATTATTGATATAGACAAACCCTACGCCTTTCGGTCCATAAAATTTATGTGCCGCACCAATGAGAAAAGAAATCGGCGTTTCGTTCACATTAATAGGATAAAAACCCATGGTTTGAACGGTGTCCGAATGAAAAAGTGAATTATACTGCGCGCAAATTTTACTTACCTCAGCAAAATTTATCATTGTCCCAATTTCATTATTGCTGTGCATCAATGAAACCAAAGTTTTTTTAGTATCACTTTGTAATTTTTCAATTAAATTTGCGGTATCAATTTTGCCTAAACCATCTATTTTTACAAATTCAACTTGCACTAAGTTTTGGTGCGCGAGTGATTCGAGTGTGTGCAAAACGGCGTGGTGTTCTATTTTAGATGTAATAATGCGCTCAACGCCTAAATCGCGCACAGCGTTTTTCAAAACCATATTATTCGATTCCGTTCCACCAGAAGTAAAAAATATTTCACCAATACTTGCACCAATACATTGCGCGATTTTTTTACGCGCTTCTTCAATAGCAGCCCGCGACTGCCGACCAATGCCGTGAATACTCGACGGATTACCATACAAGTGCAACATCGCTTGGTGCATGGCATCAGCAACTTCAGAATCTAAAGGCGTAGTGGCAGCGTTATCGAAATAAACTTTCATCCAAAAAATTTAATAAATACAAACTTGACCTTGCCCAATCGGTAAAACCGAAGCAATTACATCTTCTTTTACTTGTGCATCGAAAACTTTTTCTAAAGCCCAACCCACCAAATCAACAGCTGCTAAACAACCGGCTGCAGTGCCAATGTTTCCGTGCGTTACTAAGTGTTTATCTTTCAGCACTTCTACACCCATGTTTCTCAATTCTTCAAAAGCAGTTGGATAGGTTGTGGCAGAAAGTCCGTTTAATAAACCTAAAGCCGCTAAAATGAGTGCTCCCGAACACATGGAACAGATGACTTGTTTTTCAGGATTTAGATGTAATTTTTTGAGGAACTCAACATCTTTAATCAATGCGCGCGTTCCAGGTCCGCTCGCAAAAAATACAATATCGGCTGTGTTGCAATATTCTATATCAGCGCCCATTTCAATGTTTAAACCGCAAACCGATTTGTGCATGGGTTTTGTGCCGACTAATTTAACTTCTACTTCAGTAGATCTGAATTTTGTTCTGTTAAATAAATCCCAAGGTAAGAAAACATCAACGTCAGTGAATTTGTCAAAGGCGACAATAGCAATTTTTTTCATGATAAATTTTTTTAACTATCAACGAATAACTATCAACAAACAGCTACCAATGAATAACTATCAACTATCAACTATTTTTGTGTAAACTCCTTTATATCTTCAAAGATTTTCTTGATAAGATTATTTGAAACTACTTGCGAGGTGCTTTCCGAATATACGCGCACTATAGGCTCTGTGTTCGATTTACGAATGTGTAACCAATTGCCATCTTTAAAATCAAGTTTTAAACCATCAATCGTATTGGTTTGTACGCCCGCCGTTTTGCTGTATTTATCGTGCAAATGATTTAATATTTCATCAGGAGCGAAACCCGCTCCAAGCTCAAATTTATTTTTAGACATCGAATAGCGCGGATACATGGAACGCAAAAGCGATAAAGATTTAACTTTCGCTTCTGCTAAACTTGAAAGTATAAGAGCAATTCCGACTAACGCATCTCTACCATAATGTAATTCAGGATAAATAATTCCGCCGTTTCCTTCGCCGCCAATTACTGCGTTTGTCTCTTTCATTTTTTCAACTACATACACTTCACCAACCGCAGAAGCTGTGTAATTGCCTTTGTGTCGCTCCGTAATATCTTTTAATGCGCGCGTTGAACTCATATTTGAAACAGTATTACCGGGTGTTTTTTTCAGGATGTAATCGGCAACGGCGACTAAAGTATATTCTTCGCCGAACATTTCGCCGTCTTCAGAAATGAGTGCCAAACGGTCAACATCAGGGTCAACGGCAATACCGAGATGTGCGCGATGATGTGTTACAGCGTTTGCCAACTCCGTTAAATTTTCTGGTAGCGGTTCCGGATTATGCGCAAATTTTCCATTCATTTCGCCATTAATTAAAATCACGGTGCAACCTAACGCTTCTAATAACGGCACAACAGAAATTGAACCCGTAGAGTTGACAGCATCTACAACAACTTTAAATTTTAATTCTTTAATTTTTTCAACACTCACTAAAGGCAGTTCTAAAATTTTAGCGATGTGCTTTTCAATAAAGGAATTATCCGTAGTCAGTTTTCCTAATTTTTCGACTGTTGCGAAATGAATATTTCGCGAAGTTGCAGTTTCTAAAATTTCAGCACCATCTGCAGCCGAAATAAACTCTCCTTTATGGTTTAAAAGTTTAAGTGCGTTCCATTCCATCGGATTGTGCGAAGCCGTTAAAATAATTCCACCGTCCGCATTTTCAAAAATAACAGCCATTTCAACTGTCGGCGTGGTGCTTAAACCCGCATCAATAACATCAATGCCTAAAGCAATCAATGTTTGTGAAACTAGAGCTGCAACCATAGTTCCAGAAATGCGCGCATCGCGACCAATGACAACGCGCGGCAAATCATTTTTTTTATTTTTAATGAGCCAAGTACCGTACGCTGCAGCACTTTCAACAATATCTATGGGCGTTAAATTTTCGCCATAAATACCTCCTATGGTACCGCGAAATCCGGAAATTGATTTAATAAATGACACGCTTGTGTTTTGTATGGGTGATGGAAGTATAAGCCGGAAACAAAGTTTCTTACGGATTAATTCTGTAAAAATGAAATCCCGCAAAAATAACCATTATACTTACAATAAGTTAAAGATGGAAGAATAATTTTTCACAACCACCACAAATCTAAATATTTAGCTACAATTTTAGCCAAATTTTCTGCATCTGTGAAAGCGCGATGTGCCACACCTGTAAACTCAAAACCTTCGCGTTCAACTGCTTTTTTTAATCCGATGGGTTGGCGCAATTTGCGGAGTTGTTTATATTGCTCTTTAATATTTATATGCGATTCCACCCACGTCGCGTCAAGTTGATGCAGTTTACAATCGGCAACCAATTGGCGTTTATCGAATCCACCCCACGAACAGAGCGCGTATTCTTCTTTAGCATTATCAATTTCAATCCAACGCGTAAAGTCTTTAATCACGTCATCAAATTTGCGCGCGCGGTTAATGTCTATTTGAGAAATATGCGTGAGTTGTAAACAGAAATCGGAGAGAACAGGGTGAATGACAGGTCGGATAAAACTTGTAAATTCATCAATCACTTGCCCGTAATGATCTACCTTTAGCGCACCAATTTCAATGGTTTCGTGTACTTGCTCGTGCAGTTCGTTACTCCAACACGTACATTCTAAATCGTAAACAATAAAATTCATTATCAATAATGTTTGAAGACTTTTAGAATTGATGGTAATGCGAATATACGGACGAAAACGAAAACTTAAATGCTAATATTTAGGGTTTATCATTAAACCCTAAAAGCAAATGAAATAATAAATTACAACTGATTGTTAGAAATCTTATTTTTGTAGAAATAAAACTTATTTTGTACGACTAAGCGTGTTATAATAACTTTTGATGAGTCAGAGGATAGTTTATTAATAGCTTTGTTTTAAAATTTAAAGATAAAAATACTTGAGAGATAAATTATCTGAAGACAACTTTATATAAATTTCAAAAATATTCTTAAATTTTCAAATTATCTTAAAATAATGCAAAATCTTCAAAATAACTTCTCGAGACGAAAATTTATTACAACTGTAACTGGCGCAGGTGCAGCTATTTTAACGAATCCCTTTTCATCTTGGTTAAATGATGAAATAGACCCGAAAATAAAGGCAATTGTAAACAAAACCATCGGCATTGATACGCACAACCATATTGATGCATTGCAAAAAATATTAGAATTACCAACAACAAAAATTGATTTGTTCAGTGAAATGAAAAAATCAGGTTTCTCGGCTATTTGTATGACTTTTGCCGTTGATAGACCTAAACTGACACAGCCTGGCGAAGCCTACGAAAGATTTATTAACGGGTTAGATGCCATGGATGATTTTTTGAAAAAAAATAAAATAGTACGTTCACTGAATCTTGCAGATTTAAAGTCAGCGCACAAAAATCATACGCCAACGGTGATTCAATCGGTGGAAGGTGGACATTTTTTAGAAGGTAAATTAGAACGACTTGAAGTAGCTTATTCGCGTGGTTTGCGGCATCTCGGATTACTGCATGATGCACAACCTTCAGTGCCGATAGGCGATATTTACACTGACCCACCGCAGTTTGGCGGACTCACTGAATTTGGCGCGCAAGTTATTAGTGAATGTAATAGACTCGGTATTCTTATTGATTTGACGCATTGTAGTAATGATACGATTAATGCGGCACTTAAAATTTCTACGAAACCGATAGTTATTTCGCATACTGGGCTGGATACCCAACTCGGTAAAAATGAAAATATGGCAAAAATGATGCGACCCAGATTAATCAGCTCAGCACAAGCTAAAATTGTTGCGAACTCTGGCGGTGTTATTGGAGTGTGGACGCACTTAGCTGAATCGCCGACGGAGTATGTGCAAAATGTGCGCGCTTTAGTGAATGTAATCGGCATTGAACATGTGTGCATTGGCACCGATACTAAAATGGCTAAACCGTATTCGGAAGACAAAAAGAACAATGCAAACGGCACAAACGTTAATAATGAAAGACCGGGTGAAAGAACAAATGATGCTTGGCAAAACCAAAAAAATGGTTTCTATTATGCCATTGTTGCTCAAATGTTGAAAGCAGGTTTTACGGAAAGCGATATTGCTAAATTTGGTGGCGATAATTTTTGTAGAGTGTTTGATGTAGCGACTACAAACAATAAAAAGTAATTTTTAGAAAATTTATGACTTTACGCTTGTAAGTTGCAGTGCACCTCAACATAATTTGAATGAGGTTAAGGTACAGTGCACCCTAAATAAAATTAGTTAACTAATTGATAAAATTTCACAATTCACAATTAAGAAAAATCTTTCAGACTTTATTTTAGAATCAAAATCTGAAAGCTTAAATTTTCACCCAAGCCTGTTTTCTATGACTTTCTAAAATGCGTTCGCAAATCAATAACTCGCGCAAACCGTCTTTAAATGTCGGAAATTTTGGATTTTCGGGTTGTGCTCCCCTCTCGATAGCAGCATATACTTCTTTAAACATTTGCTTCGAGGTATCTGGAAAACCTTCGTTGTGTCCACCCGGAAAACTCATTATAGCACTCGCTTCGGAATAGGCAAGCGATGGGTCGCGCATTAATAATTGGTTCGAGGTGTTTCTGTTACCCACCCATAATTCGTTGGGCGATTCTGAATTCCAAGCGAAGGTTTGTTTTGAACCCGCAATTTCTAATTTCAATTGGTTTTTACGACCCGCAGCTACTTGCGAAACTGTTACAGATCCGCGATTTCCATTATCGAAACGCAATAAAACATTGGCGTGGTCTTCGGTATTAATCGGCACATCGGCATAATCTTCCGGTTGAAGCGTTAAACCCGAATAGGTCTCAATGGGTTTTAATGGTTTTTTGCGCGTTTTATGAACAGTATTAAAATCTGCCATCACTTCAACGATGCGCAAACCTGTTATGTATTCCAGCACATCCAATAAGTGCGAACCAATATCGGCAATGGCGCGCGAATCGCCCGATTTATCAGGTTCTAAACGCCAGTTATAATCTGTTTCATAAAAAAGCCAATCCTGTAAATAAGAACCGAGGATAGAATAAACATCACCTAAATCGCCTTTTTCACGCATCGTTTTCATTTGTCGCACCAACGGATAATACCGCAAATTAAAATGTACCGCATTAACTAAACCTGTTTTTGCAGCTAAAGCAACCAATTCCTCCGCTTCGTGTAAATCTTTCGCTAGAGGTTTTTCACAAATTACATGCTTACCGGCTAATAGTGCTGCTTTCGATTGTGCGAAATGTAAAAAATTGGGTGTGCAAATATGTACAGACTGAATATCTTTCATCGCTAATAATTCATCGAAAGTGCACGCCTGCGCGATGCCTAATTGTTTAGCTTTGCTTTTAGCTAATTCAATATTCACTTCACACAGTGCAGTAACTTCAACGTTAGGTAATCTGCGTAAGGCTTCAATGTGTGCTGGTCCGATAAAACCTGTTCCAACTACACCGACTTTAATTTTACTCATACTAAATTGGTTTTAATTTGTTTT
The DNA here is from genome assembly GCA_043758385.1 of Saprospiraceae bacterium. Taxonomy (GTDB): domain Bacteria; phylum Bacteroidota; class Bacteroidia; order Chitinophagales; family Saprospiraceae; genus JAAFJT01. The sequence continues at coordinate 4,275 of JAYVNP010000106.1, read as the reverse complement.
AAAAGAAGCAAATGTAATTAATTAGTCGTTATTTTAGATAATATAGCTTGTTCGATGTTGTTTTTTTAATTTATTTGATTCTATAAATTGCCAATTATTGTGCAACATACGCTTACTTTGTGACGTTACTTGTTTTTCATTTTAAATCTTATTTCCCATGGATGCTGCTGCGTTTTTAGAAAATTTAAAATCAAAAGTTCACCCTGAAGCGATTGCTGGTCACGATACTATTTTACACTTTAATATCACTGGCGATAATGCGATTCAAAAAACGGTTCAAATTGCAAATGGTAAACTCGATGTACTCGACGGATTGGTTGGCGAAGCGAAATGCGTAGTTACAGCAAAAGCAGAAACGCTTATGAAATTAGTTAATGGCGAAGAAAACCCAATGATGGCGTTTATGATGGGTAAAATTAAAGTGTCTAACCCAGGTGAATTAATGAAGTATGGAAAAATTTTGGGACTAATGTAGTTTTCCCGTTTTTGAATTATACCTTGAATTATACCTTGTGCTGTTGGATAAATACTTAGAATTTATCCAACAGCAATCAAAATTTAAGTTTTTCGATCTATAGCTTAATTATTTTGGCAATTTCCTTCCCCCGTGCTTGTCCAGCAATCATAGACTCTTGCATAAGAAGATAACACGTTTTGATTTGTATCAATAAATCCGTACGCTTAATTTCAAAACCATTTGCGATTTCAAAACCATTTGCGATTTCAAAACTATTTGCGAATTCAAGCAAAATCTATTTCCACATAACACATTGCAAATGAAACCTTTTTCGGGCTCAGAGCAAAGCGTAAACTCATCAAATGTACATATTTCTAATATTGGCAATGTTTTTGTTTAATGTGAAGAAGTACATGATTTTTAAAATTTAAACATAGCGCGAAAATAGTTGTAAGCTCGAAACTATGAGTTTGATTGCACATAGTAGCTTTAAGCTCATAGCTCACAGTTCAAAACAACGAGCGCGCTAATACTCATAACCGATATGTTTCCAGCTTTTACTTTGCTGCTTGCGAACGTCTCTGACGGGCGCGCAATTGTGCGCATCAATCGCACTCATAAACCGATAAATTCCCATCCTATGCGTATAACTACAAACTACAATCAGCTATCAGCTATCAGCCGCTTGCGCACATCTTTTACGAGCGCGCTTTTAAAAAATAAAAAGCAAAAGGCAAAAAACAAAGTTCGCCATTTCTTATTTGCTTTTTGCCTTTTGCCTTTTGCCTTTTGCAGTTTGCCCTTTATTTTATCGGCGCAGTCTGTTATTTCGGGTAAAGTATTTTGGGATTGCAACGCTAATGGCATCCGTGATGCATCGGAGGCAGGCATAAAAAATATTACGGTTCGGTTGCTAACAACTAACAACCAACAACTAACAACCACAACTGATAGTTTGGGTAATTACAGTTTTAACGTGAATAGCGGAACGTATAAAGTGTTAGTGAGTTTTCCAACAGGCGCCACTCAATTAAAATTTTCGCCGCGTGGCGCCGGAACAGATCCGACGCTTAACAGTGATGTAGATAGTTCAGGTACTTCAGATAATTTGGTTGTTGTGGATGGCACAAATTATACAGCTATAGATGCAGGTATTATAGATAAAACGGCACCTAAAATTCAGTTTATCAATCCGTTGATTTCTGGTTTGTTCAGTGGCGATACACTGACGGTGACGTGTGATAATTTGCCGCGCATGGATGCCGGTTGGGTGGCAGTGAATGATAATTCGAAACAAGCGTTAACGGCAGTTTTTACGGACAATTTACTGGTGGAGGGTAATTGCGCATCGAATGGATTTGTAAAACTTTTGAACTGTACCTGGACAGCAACCGATTACTGTGGTAATGTAGGCGCGAGTTATATTTTTGTGAAAGTAATTGATACGATTGCACCGGTGCTTAATAACATTCCAGCGAATGTAACGGTGAATACATATTTAGGCGACACAGTACCGACAACTCCGACAAATATTTTTGCGCTCGATAATTGCTCGGGTACAAATTTAGGCATACAATTTAGTCAGAACCGCGCTATTACAATGTGTGGCAGCAGCATTTCGCGTGTTTGGACGAGTTCGGATGCGTGTGGCAATGTAACGACCCGGTCGCAGGTGATTAAAGTTTTCGATACTCAAAATTGTTTGGAGGTTTTACCGATTGATACGATTAGGTTTTCATTGGTGGCTTCGCATTTGACGGATTCATGCGTGAATAGTATTTTTGGAACAAATAGAACTGTAACGAGTGTGTCCCCATTAACAACCAACAACAACCAGTTAATAACCACTTTAACGAATGGTTGCTTGAAAATTATGACATTTCAAACGTTCAATCAACCTGATACGCTTATTGGTACAACATGTGATTCGAATGGTGCAAATTGTCGCAATTTCTTTTTAATTGTTACACCTCAATCTTTACGCCTTAATTCTTGTAATTTATTCAATCAGGATACTGTTGCGCGCATAAAATTGGCGCGCTGTACCGATAAAGGTTATTTTTGTATTTCCGGTGTGAACGATGCGATTGCCTTTAAAAACAATTATACCATTTCGGATAATGGCGCACCTTATACGGGCACGCTGACAGGTTGCAACTACGACACATCGTTTTCATATACCTATTTCACGATTCCTAAGTTCGCGAAAGGAGGTCCGTATAGATTGGACTATTGGTTGCTGAACGGTCAATCGTATAAAATTGCAGCTTTCAGAGATATTTTTGATTTAGTGGATTCGATGAACGTGTGGGATAATGTCGGAAAATGGACCGTTGATACGCTCACGTTAACTATTTCGGGCGGTAAGTCGGTCAATACCTACGGTCAAATGAAAATCACGCGCCTCGCCAATGGTTCGGTGGGTTATCTTGAGATGAATTCGCAGCTCAATTCAAACGGGGTGAGTGTTTGTTTCTTTGCCGGAACGCACGAGGTCATCTTTAAAAATAATACGACACTTTGTCAGGATATTTTGCGCCTCGTTATTACGTGCGATACATCCGTCATTTCTAAAAAGCCACACGCTATCAACGATTTTGTAAGTGTAAAGAAAAACAGTATCGTTATTTTCGACCCAACGCAGAACGATTCGCTTTTTGCGGCACCGATTAGAACAATCACTATTATTAGTCCACCCAAAAATGGCAGTTACGCTTATTCGGGTAATACATCGGTGGTATATGTGCCAAATACTAATTTTTGCGGAAACGATACGCTCAAATACGCGATTTGCAACAATTATTTCTTGTGCGATACTGCCAGCATTTTTGTAAGTGTTACGTGCACTGCGGATTCTACGCCCATTCCACAAAAACCAATTGCGCGCGCCGACAACGCCAAAACCAGTAAAAATGTAAAAGTTTCCATAGATTTTTTAAGTAATGATACGCCGAATGGCGCATTAATTTCTACAACAATTTTAAAACAACCGCGCCGTGGTGTGGCTGTCTTCAATGCAAATAAAATTGATTATACGCCCAATGTTGACGATTGCAATTACTCGGACACGCTGCAATATAAAATTTGTAACGCTGCGGGCTGCGATTCTTCCTATATTTATGTGGCTGTAAGTTGCGATACAATTCCGACGGGAGGTTCTAAAAAACCGGTGGCTGTGAACGATTATATCACTACGCCGAAAAATATCAGTATTCGTTTCAAACCCACTGCAAACGATACTATCAACGGCATTTTAAATTCATTGTCTGTTTTTGAAAGTCCGAAACATGGCAGCATCGGTTATATTGGTTTAGATTCGATCATCTATAAACCTAATCCTGATTTCTGCGGACGCGATACGTTTCGCTATCAAGTGGGTAATACGGCATTCTTATCCGACTCCGCTTACGTTTTTGTAAACGTTACTTGCGCAACTGATACTACGCCGACATCTAAAAAACCGATTGCTGTAAACGATAATTACACCACGCCCAAAAACAGTACGCTTCGATTTAAACCGACAGCCAATGATGTTGCTAACGGAACTATTACCTCTATGAGCGTAACCGCGCAACCAAAAAATGGCAGTGTGCGTGCGCTCGGTATTGACTCGCTCATATACACGCCGAATGCAGATTTTTGTGGATTAGATTCCATGAAGTACAACATCTGTAACAATTTCAATCTGTGCGATACGGCTTTCGTTTTCATAAACGTCACTTGCGATACACCACCCGTTCCGAAAAAACCGGTTGCTATTTCAGATAACGCAACGACAAAGAAAAATACTTTGGTTTCGATTGATGTGCTCGCTAACG
>JAYVNP010000105.1:0-3759 GCA_043758385.1 Saprospiraceae bacterium | reverse complement strand
ATTATTCTTTCAATGATGCTACTGCTGTAAACGATGCTATTAACTATTACCGTTTAACAGACGTTGATGTTAATGGAACTAAATTTAGTTCACGTATTATTTCAGTTGTTGTTGGTAAAAATGCACCGTTGAGTATTTATACTATTTCTGCGCAACAAGGTTGGGTTTCAGTAGTTAGTCCGATAGCGGGTGAAGCGGTTTTAAATATTACCAATGCGCAAGGACAAGTAATGTCGAACATGAAAGCAACCTTAACTGAAGGTGATAATCAAGTTTCTATCAATACAGCTAACTTGAATACTGGTATTTATATCCTAAACATTACAAATAATGATCGCACTGCACAAACAAAGTTTTTCAAAAACTAATTGTGGGTAGTTGAGATTTAATAAACAAAAAGCCGTTCCTAAAATTAGGAACGGCTTTTTGTTTATTAACTTGTGTAATACAGGTTGACGTCCAACGTGAATTCATTAAATACTACATACTAACTTTTTCGACGATTAATTTCATCTCTGATGTGCGCCGCACGTTGATAATCTTCATTTTTTATAACTTCGGGTAACAAACGGAGTAATTCGTCCACACTTAAATTGGTGAGCGGCGTATTGCTATCAGAAACACTATTACCAAGTTCATTTGCAATAGCAGGTCTTTGTGCGCGCGAATCACCTTTGCGAGGTTCGTTACTTTCTAAAACAATGCCCGCTTCTTCTAAAATAAAATCGAAAGTATAAATCGGACAATTAACGCGCAATGCCAAGGCTAACGCATCAGATGGGCGACTATCAATTTCGGTGGCTACGCCATTATGAACGCACACAAGTTTTGCAAAAAAAACGCCATCTTGCAAATTATTTATTACAATTTCGCGTATAGTAGTATGAAAAGCATCAATAACGCTTTTGAATAAATCGTGCGTGAGTGGGCGCGTGGGCTGAATGTGTTCGATGGCAACTGCAATAGCTTGTGCCTCGAACGGACCAATTAAAATAGATAAACGCCTGTTACCGTGTTGCTCCGATAGTACAACCGAGTAACTATTTGTTTGGCTCATGCTCGGTTGAAGTCCGAGTACATCTAATGCTATCTTTTCCATACGGATTTAATCGCGATAATATTACTTTTTAGTTCAACACTGTGTGTTGTAGAGAACTATAAATGGAAGTAACAAGTTCAAAGTTACAAAGATAAATCTAATTCTTTAAACTACGAATTTCTGAAATAGAAAGTTTCGTATAATCGTTCATACAACGCACAACCGATGAAATACTACCCGCTAAAAATGCTGGATATGTTGTTGTAATAAAAACACAATCCATGTTTGCATTTAAAGCAGCGCGCGCACCGTTGGGCACATCTTCAAAAACCATACAATTTTTGGGTGAAACATTTAAGCGAGAAGCCGCCTCTAAAAACGATTCGGGATTAGGTTTGCCATGCTTCACTTGCTCAGCAGTAATAATTGTTTTAAAATAATGACGAATGTTGAGCGTATCAACGACTAAATTTGTATTGCGCCAAGCAGAGCCTGTTGCTATTGCCATGGGTATTTTTTCTAAGCGCGCAGATTCCAAAAATTCTATCATGCCGTTAATCTGTTTTAAACAGGGCGTGTACATTTTTCGATATAAATTTTCTTTTTTAAAAGAAAAATCTGTAACCATTTCTGCGCTCGGTGCAAAACCAAAAAAACGCTCTAACGCTTCAACATTAATGCCGTATGCTTTTTTCATAACATCATCGAGCGGCAGATCAATACCAAAATCTTTCAGGGTTGCTTGCCAAGCTAAATCATGATAGTGCATATTATCTACTAACGTACCATCCATATCGAAAATAAAAGCCTCAATCATTTCGTTTTTTTCCAATTAATGCGCCGTCCTAAAATAACTTTCCCGACCAATTTATCTGTCGCATCTGTAAGCCCTAATCCAACGCCAAAATTAAGTTCCCAATCGTCACTTCCCACCATGTCGTAAGCAAAATAAACAGCATGAACCTGATTATTTATGGGTTGCTTTTCATTCACGTAGCCCGTAGCACCATAATATTCAATACCTAAGTTAGCTTTTTTGAAAAAACTATACGATACTTTTACGTTCGGTTGAAAAACGGGAATTTTACTATTAAAATCACTCACCAACGAAATGCTGAACGTAGGATTTAAAGCTACGTATAATTTATCCCACTGTTTGTCAATAATTGGTCGGAGTTCTAAACTCCAATTATCGGTTGAATATACCGACTTTTGCAATCCAAGTTCTGCCGAAAAACTTAAACCAACAGGTAATTTCCATTCGGTTGGTGCGGTTATGCGCGGACGAATGTGCGTACCAACAATTTCAAATCCATAACCCGGCGTTACATTAGTGAATAAATAAACACCAATTTCAAAATTATCGGTAATTCCAGTCGTAACTTCAAGTGTTTCATGCGTGGCATGGTGAGTTGGTCTAACATTTTCGACGATATTTTTTTCGCCATCAAACGTAAAATTAGAATGTAACTCAAAAATAGTTGAGTTTTTAGCTTGCGTCGGCGAACTATACACTTGAATCTCGTAATTATCTTGAGCCTTCAAAAAGCTAAAAGAGAGTAGTAATGTTGATAAAACTAAATATTTCATTTTTAAAAATTTTATTTTTTGCAAAACTTACGTCTAACAAAAGTACATTGATTATTGTTTTTAAAAGAGATTGGAAAAAGTATTTAGTTTTTGTCTGAGTAGTTGAAATAAATTTTGGTTAGTATTTTTTGATGCGCTGAACTTTCATTTTTTCCATTATTTTCTGACCAAATTTTCTGGTAAGTGGATATTATTATTAGTGGACAATGTTTGGTTTTTATAATTTAGTGTGCATCCAAAGACGCACCGATACTATTTGCAAGCCTTAAGACTTACAAGAGCGTTACAGGTTAAAATTTTTTGAATATAGGTGTCGAGCGAGGAGAATTATTTAGTTTAATTTTGCAATGGCGGCATCGATTCTATTGAGCAAACCATCGGTTCTATCAACTGCCCAACCATGATAAGTATCGCGTATTAAAATGAGGGTTGTTTGAACTTGATTCGGATCTCTCGACGCTCTATCGAAAACAACTTTAGCTATTTCATCTTCAACTTTCTGCATTCTACTTTGATCTTCGTAAACTTTGGTTAGCATATCCACCGTTTCAATATCCAATTTTGATACTACATTGTTGTTTTTTGCCATCGTCCAAGCCGTATTATTTAGATAGCGATACAACACACCTTGCGGAGCAATTAAGTTTAAATTAAATGCACTATTAGAAACCAATTTTTTTTGCAAATTCTTTTCAGCTAATATTGAATCTATATTCCTTAAAACCTCTATGTTATAAATTTTCATTTCTGCAATTGCTTTTTTATTTTGCTTTAATTCAGCAGTAATATTTCTCAAAGTACCTCTCGTTTTACTATCTTCGTGAAGCGAGTTCATGTATTCAGTTAGTAACAGACCTAACACGACACTAAATATAATAAGTAGCGATTCCGACAAGTACGCTGACCATTCTTTTGATTTAACTTGGTCAGGTTTCTTTAGGACAGAGTGATATTTTTTTTCCATGTGTGTAATGCGACTAAATTAATCTTTCGAAGACAAAGTAAGTAACGATTTAGTAGACTTGTTCAGGTTTAATTTTTCATTAAATGTAAATTCCAAATTCCTGCTGCAATTCGGATTATTTTATCTTCAAAATTGAGTTTTTTATTTCTGTACCTTTGATAAAGAC
>JAYVNP010000104.1:0-67844 GCA_043758385.1 Saprospiraceae bacterium | reverse complement strand
TCGGCGAACAAGTTAGAAAGTCACTGTACAAATCAAGTAAATTCGGAGATTTCATACTTTTTTTCGTAAAAATATCAATTCCCTAAAAGTATTCTGCTGTCTTCAAAATTTAATGACTGCGTAATGTCAGTGACTAATTAACCATTAATAACTCAGATGATCCACTGTATTACGCTGTTCCAAAAATTCTTAAATTTTTTGCCTGAATTATAATTCTTATAAAATAATTCCATACCTGTATTATCTTTAGTCCTTTATTCGAGCAAAATTTTTTAAAATGAATACCAACTTTAGTCACACGCCTGCGCTCCTTTTCGCGCTCCTATTTTTTTATGCTTGTTCAACGCCGATTAAAACGGTTACAAAAACAGTTCCTGCAGCACCGATAATCAAATCGGGTATGATAGCGGATAAATCGCAGTCCGATACATCGGGAACGGAAAAACCCAAAAATAAACCAAAGGCTTATAAAGACGTGATTACCAAAGATGCAAAGACTACGCGCGGATTGTTTACAGTGCATAAAGTTGATGATAAATATTATTTCGAGATTCCAGATTCAATTTTAGGGAGAGAAATTATAACTGTGACGCGATACGTGAAAACAGCAACCGGCGCGCATTATGGTGGCGAACAAATTAACCGCCAAATATTGCGATTTGAAAAGGGTGGCGTGAACAAAGTTTTTATGCGCGCGGTGCAATACGTGAATGTTTCGAGCGATAGCACAACGCCGATGTATAAAGCAGTTATTAATTCTAACGTTGACCCTATTGCGCAAGCGTTCGATATTAAAACTTCTAAAAAAGATACTTGCACAGTGATTGATGTAACCGAATTTTTTTCTGGCGATAATCCTGTGATTTCTATGAGTGCTACTGAAAAAGCGATTTATAAACTCAACGCCATTCAAACCGATAGATCGTATGTGCAAAGTATTAAAACTTTTCCTATCAATACAGAAATTAAAGCTGTGAAAACGTACAGCGTTTTGCCACCGAGTTTAGTGCCATCGCCAACACCCAGTCCAATTCCGACAGTAACATTACCTGGCGGTGTTGCAACGGGTTCTGTAACGATGGAAATCAATACGTCAATGGTTTTATTACCTAAAGAACCCATGAAAAAAAGATTTTTTGATCCACGCGTTGGTTATTTTGCCACAGGTTATACCGTTTATGATGAGCAATCGCAACGGACAGACGACCAAACGTATGCGGTGCATTGGCGTTTAGAAGCAAAAAATCCGGAAGATGCCGCCAAGCAACAACGCGGTGAATTGATTGAACCTGCTAAACCGATTGTTTATTATATTGACCCAGCTACACCTACAATATGGCGTTCTTCATTGATTCAAGGTGTGAACGATTGGCAGGTTGCTTTTGAACAAGCCGGTTGGAAAAATGCCATTCGCGGTGAAATATTTCCTGAAAACGACTCTATGAGTTTAGAAGACGCGCGTTTTTCAGCCATTCGTTATTTCGCTTCGGACATAGAAAATGCTTACGGACCTAACGTGAGCGATCCGCGTTCGGGTGAAATTCTTGAAAGCCATATTGGTTGGTATCACAATGTAATGAAACTTTTGCAAAAATGGTACAGAACACAAACCGCTGCGGTGGATCCGCGTGCGCGTAAAAATAAATTTGACACTGAACTGATGCAACAACTCGTTCGATTTGTGTCGTCTCATGAAGTCGGACACACTATTGGTTTACGCCATAATCACGGTGCATCGCACGCAACACCCGTAGAAAAATTGCGCGACGCAAAGTTTATGTCTGAGCACGGGCATACTTCATCCATTATGGATTACGCGCGTTTCAATTACGTGGCGCAACCAGAAGATAAAGTAACAGACCTTTATCCACGCATCGGCGATTACGATAAATGGGCAGTTGAATGGGCGTACAAACCTATTTACAATACTAAAAGTATTGATGAGGATAAAAAAATTCTGAATAAATGGTATTTGGATAAAGCCGCAACAAATGAACGTTTGTGGTTTTTAACCGAAGTACATCCGTACGATCCGCGCTCGCAATCCGAAGATTTAGGCGATAACGCCATGAATGCTTCCGATTACGGCATCAAAAATTTACAACGCATTGTACCGAATTTACCGGAATGGACAAAAGAAGAGGCGGAAGATTTAGATCAGTTGAAAGAATCTTATGATGAAGTTGTCAGTCAGTTTCGCCGATATTTAGGTCATGTCACGAAATATATTGGTGGCATTGAAGAAACACCAAAAACATACGATCAACCCGGTTCGGTATTTACTGCAACAGCGTCCAATTTACAACGCGATGCGGTTTCGTTCTTGAATCGCCAATTGTTTAAAACACCTACTTGGTTACTCGATCAGAATATTATATCGCGCATTCGTCCCGGTGAAGGCGTAGATTTTATCCGCAATTTGCAAGAAGGTACGCTAAATAGCGTTTTTAGTGAAGACAGAATGCAGCGTTTGATAGAAAGCGCATCGAATAATTCGAGCGCGTACAGTATTGAAAATTTATTTAGCGATATGCAATCTGGAATTTGGTCAGAGCTTAGTACGCGTTCGCGCATAGATAATTACCGTCGCAATTTACAAAAAATGTATGTCGAGCGTTTAATTAGTATTATTAATCCAACGCTACCTTCGCGCGATGCGTTACCAGCTGGCGGACGCTATTTACCCTCAGGTATTACACTCATGCCAGCTGTAAATGCCAAAAATTCAGACATTTACTCCATGGTGCGCGGACATTTAAACGAACTTAAAAAAGATATTACAGCTGCCGTTAACAGTTCGACTGATAAAATGACGCGCTACCATTTGCAGGATGTGTTGTTTAGAATTACAAAAGCACTTGATCCGAAATAAACCTTTTGTATTCTTTTGTGGTGAAATTACGTGCGTTTTTCACCACAAAAGACACAAAATAAGGGAAAAGTTTTATAAAAGAAAGGTTTAAGTATTAACGCATTAATTTGAAAGCAGCATTTGCGGCGAATTTTTACCATTCATAATTATCACTTTGCTGTTTGGCGAAAGTGCAACTTCCTTTTGGGCTTTTATGGATTCGTACTGCAAAAGTTTATCACTCAAACCCGTTGAAAGTATTTTCTGATAGTCGGCAATACCTTGCGCTTCAACGCGTTTGCGATCTGCCTCTTGTTTTTCTTTTTGCAAAACATACTGCATTTTTTGCGCATCTTGCTCGGCATTAATTTTTGATTCTATCGCCAATTTTACCGATTCCGGTAATGTAATATTGCGCACTAAAATTTGTTCGAGTTGAACGCCACGCGCATTAAAGAGTGAATCAATATCGTGATAAATTTTGGCTTGAAACTCGCTCCGACGTGTGGAATATAATTCGATAGCCGTGAAATTAACGGCATTGTCGCGAATTTTCGTTCTCGAGATTGGTCGAACAATAACTTCTTCAATGTTCGGTCCGATCTCACGCACAATTTTTGGTGTTTGTGCTTTTTCTAAATGATACAGCACTGTCAAGTCAATAATTAATTCTAAACCGTCAGTACTCAAAACACGAATAGCATCATCGCCTCGAATTTTACCTTCGCTCGAAATAGCAGACATGGTGTAGTTTTGAGTACGTGTATTCAATTTAACCAACTCCACCAACGGATTAACTATGTGCAAACCCGATTCTAAATAACCTTCTTTAACGTCGCCAAAAAGTTTTTGAACACCTACTTCGCCTGCATCAATTTGGCGAATACACGACGAAAAAACACCCAATACCAGTAAACCAATACCAAATACGCGTAGAGTAGGTGCAAAGCGCGTTGAACTAAAATTAGGATTGGTGGGTAAAAAAAAGGAAGCTAAATAACCGATTAAACCAAGAATTATAAAAAGCATAATAAAATTTTTATAAAGTTACGATACTTTCATCTGCTCGCATCTTTTTATTTCGACGAATAAGACACAGATTTCGATGAAAGTAATTTTTAAGCGAAAAGAAAATTTTTATTTTCAATCCATATCAAATATTTGTCCGTCGCGCATGGTTAAACGTCTATCGCTCATGTTAGCAAGTTCTTGATTGTGCGTAACGATGACGAAGGTTTGGTTCAACTCTTTACGAAGCTTAAACAAATAATTATGCAATTCGTTCGAGAGTGCAGAATCTAAATTACCCGAAGGTTCATCGGCAAAAATAACAGCCGGCGCATTCATAATAGCGCGCGCAACGGCAACACGTTGCTGCTCCCCACCACTCATTTGGTTGGGTTTGTGCGTTGCTCTTTCTGTCAGTGAAAGTAAATCTAATAATTCCATAGCGCGTTTTCGTGCTTGGCTTTCGGGTATTTTAGCAATTTGAGCCGGCATCATCACGTTTTCTAAAGCCGTAAACTCGGGCAATAAATGATGAAACTGAAAAATAAAACCGATATTTTTATTTCTAAAATCGGCTAAATCATTGCCTTTAAATTTCTGAACATCGGTACCCGCAATATGCAATGTGCCCGAATCGGCGTTATCTAAAGTGCCAAGAATGTGCAGCAAAGTTGATTTCCCTGCACCAGATTTACCTACAATCGTCACAAACTCACCGCGCTGAACAGAAAGATTAATACCATTTACAACGTTGAGTGCACCGTATTTTTTCTTTAAATTTTGTGCTTCTATCATTTTTAAAACTCAGAGTTTTGAATTTAACCAACCCAATAAAAAGTAAAATACTTCTAACTTGTTTGGTTCATTGTGCGTTTCGTGATACATACCTTCAAACGATTTAAACGTTATATCGCCTTTAACCCGCGCAGCAAATGCTTTTGAAGCGTCGCACGAAATTAATTTATCTTCGCTACCATGAATTATAAGTAACGGCATCGCAATAGTGCCGTTGAATGTATCTAAAAACTGCGCGGCATCAATAACGCCAATGCCTGCTGCTGCACTCATCTTTCCTTGAACCAACGGGTCGCTCAAATATTTTTTTACAACTTCCTTATCCTTTGAAATAAAATCTGCATTCAGTTTTGTATCAACGCTCACCTTAGGAAAAATTTTACTCACAATTCTATTTACGAAAATAGTTATCTTCGAGATAGGCGCTGAAGTTTGAATCCAAGGACTGGTTACAACTGCCGCTTTGAACACGCCTTTTCGACGCGTTATGTAATTCAGAACCAAGTTTCCACCCATCGAATGGCCGTAAATAATACTCGGCACGTTCGGATAAATACTTTTACCATAAGATGTAAACTGCTCGATATCGCGCATGAACGCATCGTAATTTGGTGAATGTCCGCGCTGACCAGTACTTTTTCCGTGACCACGTGTATCCATGCCAACCACTGCAAAATTATTTGCGTTTAAAAATGCAGCAACGTGATCGTAACGACGGATGTGTTCGCCAAAACCATGAATCATTAAAACAACCGCGCGTGGATTTTCAACCGACCAATTATGCGTATACAGTTCGATGCCATCAAGAGCGGTCAGTATTTCATCATTCGATTCCATATTTTTTTGGTGGTGAAATTAAGAGAAATAAAACAATTTGTGCTACAAATTATTAGTTCTTTGTTTCAAAACATACATTTGAGTAAATTACAGCGCATGAAACGCACTTTAAGTATTGCTGAACTCTTTTTTATTGAGCTTATAGCTTTTATTTTAATTTGGTTATGGAACGATTGGTTCGCCACATTGCTCTCACTTTTTGTTATACTGATTATTTTCGTAACGCTCGTAATTTCGTTAGCATCGGAAGGTATCGAGAAATCGCGTGTCGGCAAAAGGTATTTTTATTTTATGTTGGCTTCGCTCGCAGCACCCATAATTATCGGTATTTTTTTCTATATTCTTAAAGGTGGTAAATTTAATTGGATGCACATTTGAGATTCGGACTTGCTCAAAATTTAAATTCTCTATCGGCTAAGCACAATGTAAAGTTGTAATCAGTCAATAATACACATTTAAATTGACGGGACAGTTTGTTCTTAACTCAATTTTTTAAGCTTCTAAAAGTTGTCTTAAAATTATAATTATAATTTCAAAAAATTGAGTTAGAAATAATACAAAAATTCATTTACACATATTATCTTGTTGCACAATTCATTTTAAAAAAGAAATACCGTTTGTATGAAACTAATTAAAGACCTTTTAGCATTGCTGATTCTCATTTCAGCTACATTAACGCACGCCCAAGTGCTCGATTTCAAAACAATGAAAAAGATTGCGCCACGCAGTATTGGTCCAGCGGCAATGTCGGGTAGAATAACTGCTGTTGATGTTGATTTAAAAAATAATATTTACTATGCTGGTGCAGCATCGGGTGGCGTTTGGAAATCAATTAATAGTGGTGCCTCTTGGCAACCTATTTTCGATGAACAATCAACGCAAAGTATTGGTGCTGTGGCTGTAAACCAAAGCAATCCAGCAGAAATTTGGGTTGGCACAGGCGAAGGTAATCCGCGCAATTCGCAAAATTTTGGCGATGGAATTTATAAAAGTATCAACAGTGGCAAGAGTTGGGAAAAAATGGGATTGAGCGAAAGCCGTTCTATACATAGAATTGTTATTGATCCAAGTAATCCGAATATCGTGTATGCAGCCGTTTTGGGTTCAACGAACGGACCAAGTGCGATGCGGGGCGTTTATAAAACCATAGATGGTGGTAAAACGTGGAAGAAATCACTGTTTAATAACGAACTCACAGGTTGTGCAGATTTAGTTATTGATCCCAGCAATCCGAATAAACTCATAGCAGCTATGTGGGAATACCGACGCTATCCGTGGGAATTTGTGAGTGGTGGCGCAGGTTCTGGTATTTATATAACATACGATGGCGGTGAGAATTGGGAAAAGAAAAAAGATACGGACGGTTTACCAAAAGGCAATCTCGGTCGTTGCGGTATCGCTATTTGCAAAACAAAACCGAATGTTGTGTATGCTATTGTTGAAGCTAAAGAAAATGCGATTTATAGAAGCGATGATGGTGGAACAACGTTTGCTAAAGTAGGTGAAAACGGCGATCGCCCGTTTTATTACGCCGAAATTTATTGCGACCCTTTAAATGAAAACAGATTGTACAATATTTTTTCGCGCGTAGCCAAAAGCGAAGACGGTGGCAAAACATGGAAAGAAATTATTGGTTACACTGAAGGTGGTGTTCATCCCGATCATCATGCGTTTTATATTCATCCAGAGAATCCAAACTTAATTATTAATGGCAATGATGGTGGTATGAATATTTCGCGCGATGGTGGCAAAACATTTTCTTTTGTTACCAACATTCCTGTTGGTCAGTTTTATCATGTTAACATTGACGATGCAATACCCTACAATTTATATGGCGGTTTGCAGGATAACGGTACTTGGGTCGGACCTTCTTCGGTTTGGCGTTCGGGTGGTATCAGAAATGCTGATTGGCAAGAAGTTGATTTTGGAGACGGTTTTGATTGTATGCCACGAAAAGATAATTTACGTTACGTGTTCGCAATGTCTCAAGGGGGTTCGCTCGTTTATTGCGATAAACAAACTGGTGCTACGCAAAATATTCAGCCACAACATCCGGACGGTGTAACGTTGCGCTACAACTGGAATGCAGCAATGGCACAAGACCCTTATAAAGATTGTGGCATTTATTATGGATCACAATTTGTGCACTATTCATCCGATTGCGGTCAGAATTGGACGATTATTTCACCTGATTTAACAACTAAAGATACTTTTAAAATTAATGGAGCAAAACGTTCAGGTGGATTAACACCCGATGTTACGAACGCTGAAAATCATTGTACTATTTTAGCCATTGCACCTTCACCCACCGATAAAAATGTTATTTGGGCGAGTACGGACGATGGAAATATACAAATTACAACCGACGGCGGAAAAAAATGGACGAACCTGATTGGGAATATAAATGGCGTACCTAAAAATGCTTGGATTCCTCAAATCGAAGTGACTAAAAATGCGGGCGAAGCGTTTATTATCGTTAATAATTATCGTCAGAACGATTGGAAACCTTATGCTTATCACACAACTGATTTTGGTAGAACTTGGACGCGCATAGTAAATGAAGCGCAAATGAATACCTACACGCTATGTTTTACGTGCGATTCGCAAGTACCGAATTTATGGTTTCTCGGCACCGATAATGGTTTATTTATCAGTATGGATTACGGGAAAAATTGGAATAAATGGATGAACGGCTATCCGAGCGTACCGACAATGGATATGAAAATTAATCCTGCTACAAACGATTTAGTGATTGCAACGTTTGGTCGTGCGTTTTGGGTTCTCGACGACATTCAATTTTTGCGCGACATCGCTAAATCGAATGCTCAAAATTTAAAATCGGAATTAGCTATCTCTAAGCCTGCGGATGCGTATTTAGCCTACGACCGTAGCTTCAACGGTGAGCGTTTCAACGCGAGCGCTATTTATGAAGGCAAAAATAAATCGGCGGATGCGTTAATAACGGTTTGGAATAATTCTAAAAAAGTAGATTCGTCAGATACTAAAAAAGATGCTCCGAAGATGGATAAAAAAGAGGATGACGCAAAAAAAATGACGCTCTATGTTATTTCAAAAACAAACGACACTTTGCGCAAAATAAAAATCACTTTAGATTCCGGCATGAATCGCATCGGTTGGGATTTGCACAAACGCGGACCAAAATATCCGAGCTGGAAAGAAGCTAAAAAAGATGAAGACGCAGATAATAGTAGTGGCGGTCGTGTTTCGGCAGGCGTTTATAAATTAGTTGTTGTAAACGGTAAACTAAAAGATTCAACTGAAATTACTGTCAAAGATGATCCGCGCGTGACTGTAACAGACGCAGATAAAAAAACGCGCGAGGCTGCGCTCACAAATATTTCTGCGCTCATTGAGGAATCAACTAAAGCATTCGATTTATTAAAAGATGCCGATAAAACGATTGGCGTTTTAGAATCGCAAACAGATCTGAGTTCTGCGCCCGATAGCACAAAAAAAAATGTGGTTAAGTGGGGAAAAGAAATGAAAGATTCGATTCTGAACTTACAGAAAATGTTTATGGTACCGCGCGACGTTAAAGGAATAGTACGTACATCGGATGGATTGATGGAAAAAATCGGTCAAGCACATACTTTGATAGCTTCCGCACCTGGCGGATTAACTACTAATGCGCAATATGCCATTAACGATGCTAAAAAAACAGTAACTCAAGTTTTTGATAAAGTCAATAATTTCTTTAAAAAAGATTGGACAAACTATCGCCAAAAAATGGATGCGTTGAAATATCCAGTTTTTAAAGAATTTACACCCTTAAAAGTAGGTGAGTAATTTTTTCTGACGGAAGGGTTATGAATGTCGAAAGTCATTTATAACCCTTTTTAAATTTAATGACGAGTGCGTTAAATAATTCAAAACAATAAGACAATTCTAAATTATAATTTTTATGAACTTATCAGCACAAGTTAAACTTTTTAACGCGTATCTTGACAGAGGAGAAACGGTTGAAGCCATGGAAAAAAATTTTGCTGATGATATTACAATGCACGAAAACGAAGAACCACCGCGTTTAGGTAAAAATGTTTGTATTGAACACGAAAGAAAAATGCTGACTGGTGTTGATAATTTTGAAATCCAAATTTTAAACCAAGCCATAAACGAACAATCAGGTATTGTTTTCACCGAATTAGAGATTCGATTCACGCCAAAAAAAAACGTACCGTTAAAAATTTTAGAAGTCTCGGTTCAAACGTGGGAAAATGGAAAAATTACAAAAGATAAATTCTATTATAAAGCGATATTAAAAGCGTAGGCTTTACATTTGTGGTTTAAAATTGCTTGCATTTCAGTTCAATTCTATGTTTTCAATAAATATTTACTTGCGCTTTGCGCTCATGGCATTAACGCTCATCGGAGGATTCGTTTTGATGTTTCTGAAAGGTTTTGGTTTTTGGTATGGTTTTCCCTTAGTTTTTATCGGAATAATTTTAACAATTGGTTATATTTTACTCGGCACGGTGCAATCCTCAGCTTTGATGTTTCAGAGCCAAGATTTAGCGATGTTACCCGAAATAAAAAAACGCTTAAGTCTTACTTTTTTTCCGCAATGGCTTTATAAATTTAATCGCGCTTACTATTATATGTTGTTGGGTAATATTGCAACGCAAGAAAAAGATTTTGAAGAAGCTGAAAAACAATTCGTAGTTGCACAAACTATTGGTTTACCGAGCGATAACGAAAAAGCCATGATTTTAATGGCATTAGCTAATTTTAGAGCGCAGAAAAATAATTGGGCAGGTGCAGAAAATTTCTTTCGTCAGGTGAAAGATTTAAAAGTGACTGAACCGATGCTTAAAGAGCAAATTAAAGAAATGGATAAAGCCATGAAACAACGCGGGCAAGCACAAATGCAAATGCGCGGCGATATGCGCGGTTTTAGACCAGGTTCGAAAAGACCAAGACCGAAAACGAAATAGTTAATACTGATTAGTGATGTTCATCACTAATCAGTATTAACAAAAAAGTGTTTCTTTTCCAAAGTATTTAAACCAACTACAAACGCATAAACGGAAGCAGGAACATAGTGGAGTTCAATATTCCTGATAGTTTTTACGCCTTCAATATCGAGCGTAGTCACTAAGGCAGAATTGAGTTTATGATTTTTACAAAATTGGATTAAACCCTTTAATTCGCTTGGGTTTTCATAGAAACGATTACTCCATTTAATTTCGAGTACCCACTGAGGTTTTAGTTTTTTGTCATTCTAAGAAAAAAAAGCCCCAATAATTTTCTTATTTGGGCTTTTCTAATCAGAGTTAATATTATTTCTTTTTATCTGGAAAATTCAATTTCGATTGTGGCGAGTATTCAAAAAGTGCTTCAATAGAACGGTTTTCGTGCGTGTTCCGAATAGCACGTGCAAAAAGTTTTGCCGTAGAAAGTACTTTAATTTTATCGCTTTGATGTTTCAACGGAATAGTATCGCAGACAACCAATTCGGTGAGTTCTGATTTTTCGATATTTTCATACGCCTTACCACTCAAAATAGGATGTGTCACAAAAGCACGAACACTTTTTGCACCTTTCGCTTTTATGGCTTCAGCAGCTTTGCACAATGTTCCGGCGGTGTCCACTAAATCGTCAACTAATACAACATCAAAACCTTCAACATCACCAATGACAGACATTTCTGCGACTTCGTTAGCGCGCTTACGGTATTTAGAACACGTAATAAAATCGCGCTCCAAAATGCGCGCAAAATTACGTGCGCGTTTAACACCACCCACATCGGGTGATGCAAAAAGCACATTGCTTAAATCCATTTCTTTTAAATAATTAATAAAAATGGGTTCGCTTTTTAAATGATCAACAGGAATATCGAAAAAACCTTGAATTTGGTCGGCGTGTAAATCCATCGTCATAATCCGATTTGCACCAGCACTCATCAACATATTTGCAATCAGTTTTGCCGAAATCGGTACACGCGGCTGATCTTTCCTATCTTGACGCGCATAACCGTAATACGGAATTACAGCAGTTATATAACCTGCCGAAGCGCGTTTAGCAGCATCAATCATCAGCAAAAGTTCCATCAAATTATCGGAAGGCGCAAAAGTAGATTGAATAAAAAATACGTATTCACCGCGCACACTTTCATTGATAATGGGTTGCATTTCACCGTCTGAAAATTTTTTGACAGATATAGAGCCGAGTGGTTTATCGTACTCGAGCGCAATGTTTTCGGCAAGGTAATAGGAACACGTTCCCGAAAACAATTTGACAGAATTGATAATATTATTCATTGGACGCAAATTTAGCAGTTTCTGTTTACAGAAATCGCTAAAGGTTCAGATATTTTTTATAAAACCGTTTTATTTTTTCTGCTAAACAATATCGCCAATTCTAATTTAGGCTTTATAATATAAGCGATGATAAAATCTGACAGCATTTATTTTATATCTTTACCCTATTTACTCGCCTGTTGTAAATTTATAAATTATTTCTTTCTTCAACGTTTATATTTGTGCAAAGTAGTTTAAAAGCTAAAAAAAACGGCGTTGAATTTATTTTAATTTTTTCAAACGCCATTATTGATTTTTAATGATACCGCCGGTATTGGATATTTATATGAGACCAGAAAGAAAAAAACCGCACAGAATAATTGAAAAAATTACCATCACTGGGATTGCTGATAAAGGAAAATCGGTTGGGCGTGATACAGATGGACGCATTGTTTTTGTTGAAAATGCTGCACCAGGCGATATTGTAGATGCCAAAGTGGTGCGCGAAAAATCGGGTTACTTCGATGCTGTTGCTACGCGCATACACACGTATTCACCTGAAAGAACTACGCCCTTTTGTCAACATTTCGATGTGTGTGGCGGTTGTCGTTGGCAGCATATTACGTACGATGCACAGTTACGCCATAAACAGTTACTGATTGAAAACACATTTAAGCACTTGGGTAAAGTAGCAGTGGGTGAGTGGTTGCCGATTTTAGGTTGCGAAGAAAATACTTTTTACAGAAATAAATTAGAATTTACTTTTTCAAACCGAAGGTGGTTGCTGGCAGATGAAATTATGCGCGGCGAAAGCAATGAAGAAAATGTTTTAGGATTTCACCGACCTGGTGCTTTCGATAAAATTCTCGATATAGAAAAATGTTGGCTGCAAGCCGATCCATCAAATTTACTGCGCAACACCATAAAGCACATTGCACTCGAACAAGATTTAAGTTTTTACGACATTAAAGTACACAAAGGTTTTTTGCGAAATATTATGATTCGCTTGACAACGATTGGTGAATTGATGCTTATTGTAAGTATGTTGGATGATAATCCTAAAAAATTTATTCCTTTCTTCGACGAAATTTTAGAGCAAATTCCAGCCATTACAACTTTGATGTTTTGCATTAATCCGAAGGTAAACGATTTTATTCTCGATTTGCCGATTCAAATTTATAAAGGCAAAGGTTTTGTAGAAGAAATGCTCGGTGGCGTGCGCTTTAAAATTGGACCAAAATCTTTTTTTCAAACCAATACCAAACAAGCGGAGCGTTTATTCGGCATTATTGAAGATTTTGCGCAGTTTAATGGCACCGAAAATGTGTACGATTTATATACAGGCATAGGTTCTATCGCACTTTTTATTGCCAACAAAGTTAAGCACGTTGTGGGTATAGAAGAAATTGAACCTGCTATTGAAGATGCACGCGAAAATGCAGCGCACAATAACATAAACAATACCACCTTTTATGCGGGCGATGTAAAAAATATTTTAACCGACGCATTCAAAGATGCTCATGGCAAACCAGATGTACTGATAACTGATCCGCCACGCGCAGGAATGCATCAACAAGTTGTATCTTATTTACTCGAATTGGAAGCACCTAAAATAATTTACGTCAGTTGTAATCCTGCTACGCAAGCGCGAGATTTAACCCTCCTCAACGTTAAATATGATATTACCAAAGTGCGTCCTGTTGATATGTTTCCACACACGCACCATGTTGAAAATGTAGCGTTGTTGGAACTTCGGAAATAATGATTAAGAATTCTTTAGTTCTTAAAATCAGTGTTTTAAAAATACGGGTAGTTTAGCTGCCATACTTGCGCCAGAGATAAATGCAAAAGAAAAAAGTAGAACAGAAACAATAATGCCGAACATAAAAACATTGTAACACAGCGTTAAGAAACGGTATTTTGTGGCAAGGACTTTACCTAAAAAATATAAATCGCGCGTCATAGAGCTGTATTGAAAATCAGCATCCCTAATCATTTCCATCATTCCCCATTGAAAATCGTCGAGTTTCATGTTGTGGAAATTCCCAAAAAATAAAAGATTGGAGCGTTTTTGCCGAATATTTTCGAGCGTTACTTCGCCAGTTGTAACTTTTGGTCGTGTAGCCATAGTCGCTAAAACGATACACGTTAAACAGACAGTCAGCATAAGCATGGTTGGAATAATAAATTGGGGCGCATTTTCTAATTGTGGTAGCAATAAACAAAGACTAATAACAATCATCAGTGTATTTACTGTCAGCATTTGGTTGGCTTTATGGTCGGCTAATGCGCTCAAGTTGTTGTGCGTATCGTAAGTTGTGCGGAACATGGTTTCAGCACCTTTGCCAACATGAATGGCTTTTTCTATGGCATCTTCTTGACCGTTTAAAAAATGTGATGCCGCACCATTTTTCGAAAATTTATCCGCAAAATTAATTTCTGACGCATAATTACCCGCAGTAATACGTTCTTTTTGCCGATTAAGAATTTTAATATGCTTAGTTTTAGTAGCATCGAAAGCAGCGCGCGCAATATCCGTTTGGTAGGTATGGCTGCGCATAAAAGCGATTTCAAAATCGAGCCATTCTTCTTCCGTCATTGATTTACCACTCATATTCACCATTTCTTCTCTCACCCGCGCATTTCTATACCAATAAGCATCTGTTCCGAGATGACTTAAATCGGCATCGCAAATAATTTTTTCTAACAAAGTGTGCGGTGTATGCGGTACACACGTAGCTTGAATACAACGCGCTATTACCGAAAGCGATTCTGGAGGGAAAGCATAATTATTTAAAAAAGAAAGTGCAATTTCAACTGAGCGATTTTCGTGATTTTCTGCGCCATTAACAAACCCAGTATCGTGAAACCAAGCGGCAATAAGCAAATTGGTTAAATCTGTAACGTTGAGCTTATAAGATTCGCCGAGTTTTTTACAAACGTTGACAACATCACGCGTATGTTGTAAGTCGTGATACACAAAACATTTTGCGACCGATGATTCGATATAAGAACTTACATACACCTCCACCGCCGATGAAACCTCAACGTTAAAGCGCAAAATATTTTCTTTATCTACTACTGCTTCATTCACAAAACGGCATTCTTAATTTAATTAGAGATACTAAACATGACAAAACCCACAATTTTAAAGCCAAATTAATCGGTTAAAACAATATACCGGGATAAAAGTAGTCGCAAATAATTTAAAACTCAAAACAAAGCCTACTTTATTTCACACGTAAACATTTTTTTATCACCTAAGAAACCGTCGTAAACATCGCCAATTGCAACTTTGCCAACGCCTGCGGGTGTTCCAGTAAATATATAATCGCCTTTTTGCAAAGTTATATAATTTGAAATAAAGCAAATAATTTTATCAAAATTAAAAATCATATTGTCAGTGCTACTGTTTTGTACAACAGCACCATTTTTTTGCATCGAAAATGGATAAGGTGCTTCACCTAATTCAACTAAAGGTATAAACGGACTCACCACTGCCGATTGATCAAATCCTTTCGCTAATTCCCAAGGCTGACCAATATTTTTGAACTTCTCCTGTAAGTCGCGCGCTGTAAAATCAATTCCAAGTCCGATAGCATCGTAATATCGGTTGGCAAATTGTGGTTGAATACTTTTACCGTTTTTACAAACTTTCAAAACCAATTCAACTTCGTAATGAATATTTTCCGAAAAATCGGGATGATAAAAAGGTTTGTCTTCGAGCAATAAAGCCGTTGGTGGTTTCATAAAAATGAGCGGATCGGTAGGTACTTCATTATCGAGTTCTAAAACGTGATCTACATAATTTCTTCCAACACAAAAAATTTTCATAAGCTAATAATATTGAGTGCAACATAACTAATTCTTTAAGTTTAAACAATCATGTAAACATAAAATTAGTTTTTATTTATGCAAACTTTTATTTGCATTTTTATTTTTAGAATCTCAAAAAAATACTTGCGCACCAACAGATAAAGTCCTTCTCGGCATCGGATAATAGACTACAACTTGGTAATCGGTGTTAAAAATATTTTGTGCGCGCAAACTCACCTCTAAATTAGATTTAGAAAAACAAAAAGTACGTATAAAATGCGCATTAGTCACTACATATTTTTCTGCCCAAGTCGAATTATCGCGCGTACTGAATCGGCGACTCGCAAAATTAGAATTTAATGTTATCGCGCTTTTATGAATTTGTAATTTGAATTGTGCCGTTGCCGTATGTTGCGGCACATAAATAACTTGATAACCTTCATCGGTTGCAGCGTGCGTGAAAGTATATTGCGCTTTTAAATTAATTTCCGTTAAAGCAGTAAGAACAACTTTTTTTTCTGCTTGAAGTTCTAATCCAAACGCATTAACCGATGCAATATTATTTGGTCGCCAGTTACCATCTAATTGTGGCAACCAAACAATTTGATTTTTAATAGTATGTGCATAAATCGTTGCTTTAAAATTTAACGGCGCATTTATTTTTTGAGTGTAGTTTATTCCAGTTTCGATAGAGTAACCTTGTTCAGGTAAAAGATTTGGATTGCCAAGTTGCTGCCAATATAAATCGTTCAGCGCAGGTAAATTAAAACTGCGTGCAGCCGCGCCGCGCCATTGCAATAAATTTTTTTTTGAATGACGTAGTGTGCGCTCAAATTGCAGAGAAGCAGTGAACGGCGTAAAATTTCCATCTACATTTTCTTCGCGCACATTTACGGACCAAGTTGTTTTACGCGCAATAAATTTTTGGGCAATAAAAACGGCGATTCGTTTTCGCTCTGCCGCCGCAACCAAATTATTTGAAAGCGAATTATTTTGCGTGTAGTTTAAACCCCAACGCAAAGGCATATTTTTAAAAAGTGCTGTATTGTTTTCAAACTCAGCAACGTAACTCACTCCGCGATTTTTTGAATCGCTAACGCTTAAACTTTTATATTGTAAATCGTCATCTAAATAAGCGATTCTAAAATTTATGGAATGATTCAAAATGGTATCAGTTATTTTTTGGAACGATGCTACAACGCGTACACTTGCGTCGTTTTGTTTAGCCGAATCGGTGGCGGCGAGCATAGTTGGTGCAATTTCGCGCGCATTATTTTGAATCCAAGCAGAAATACAAAAATTTGCGTCTCTACTTAAATCGTAATTAATTGTTCCGATCGTAAAATTTCCAGAATAAGCCGCATTGACGCTATTTTCAATAGGGGCGCCAAAAGCTGCGGTGTTTCTAAACGCAAAATTATTTGTTGCATTCTGGTAACCGTTGTTGAGTTGAAAACTGAAATTATTTTTATTAAAAGAAAACCCTGCATTGAGTTTGGTAGTGTTCCAATCGCCATATTGTGCACCAAAATTTGCGTGATAGCCCTCGCGTTTTAAAACCTCGGATTGTAAAACAATTGCGCCACCCATTGCACCACTGCCGTAAAGGGCACTTTCGCCACCGAGTTGAACACTGACTGTATTAAATGCACTCGTGCTGTAAAGCGTAAAATCGGGTGTGCCGCTGAGCGAGTTTTGAATATTAATACCGTTCCATAGAATTGCTGTATGACTGCTGCTACTGCCGCGCAACGATACCGTACTTAAACTTGCTCCGTAATTGCGCACTGCTGCTGATGATTGTTCCGTTAAAACGTTATCGAGCGTTTGAAATGTGTAATTTTTCAACGTCACTGCGTCAAACGTAATAGCGTTATGACCCAACGCAAATTGCGTTATCGGTTCAGCCGAAATGTTTACAGTATTTAAAACGTGTGAAGTATCGCGTAAATTTTGCGCTTTGGCAAAAAATACACCGCAGCACAAAAAGACTGTGAGGCTAACTAAACGATTCATATTTTTTTAGAATTACTCTAAGTCTTTAATTTTTTCATACAACCAATTAATACTCGCAATGCCCACTTTTTTGTCCTCTTCCATTTCCGCATAAATTTTGGCAATTTCTGTTTTATCGCCAGGATTGAGGCGCATAAGTTTGCGCACGTATTTTATAAAATTTAAAAAAAGTGCACGTCTTGTTTCGGTTACTTCTTTGTGACGATGCAAAAATGTTTTAAAACTATCGAGCAAAGAATCAAGTGCCATGTCTTCATCAGTATCAAAATAAATAGTGACAAGTGCGGACTTGGCATTGAGTATCATCCCAATATCTTTAAAGTCAACTGTATTCAATAAAGGAATCGCCTTATCGTATTTTTTTTGATAAATGTAGAGCAAAGAATAATTGTAGGCTGTAAGCGTTTCTCTTTCACTTTCAGGTAAGTATTTACTAAAATTTTTAAGAAAATTTTCTGTCCAAGTAAATTCACCAAGTCGTAATGCACCAGTCGTTAAATTTCTAAACAAAAAAGTTTTTATCGTACCATCGAGAATAAGTAATTCTGTATGGTCTAACAATTCTTTACAAATTTCAAAATATTCCCTTAGGTAATGCGTATTACCACGATTTAACTTTCGAGAACAAAAATTAAGTAGGTGATAATAATTTTGTTCAGCTTCTTTGGGTAAAAGGAAGTTTCTATTTTCTTTTAAAACCATTTTCAAACGTTTATAGTCTTCATCGCTTTCATCGTTAGAAAGTGTTTTATAAACTAAATAATAAATTACGATGGGTGGTACTTCGTCATAAGTATTTTTTTCTAAATGCTCTAAAATTTCATCAACGAAAAGAAGTTTGAAATCGTGCGAAATTAAGTTTTGCCTGTTTAAAACTGTTGAATACCACCGTAATTTTTCAGCCAAATAAAATTTATCCAAATTGGTAATAATTTCTTCTACATTGCTTTTGTCGAATCTATTATCTTCCTCTTCGCGCATGTCGTAAAGATTCTTTTGCGTATAATACTGTAAATAATAAAACTCCGCGCTCCGATACGATTGTTGTTGAGTTAAAATATCGGCACTTCTATCAGTGCTGTTAATCAGTTTTTCGAGTTTTAATTCCGTCACAGCTTCCATCAAATAACCCGCTTTTTGTAAAGGTTTTTTTTCATAAATTTCTTGCGCTAAATAATCTTCAATCAATCGCAACAAATCGGAGCAGTGTTTTCTAAATCTGGAATCGTTGTAAGGTGTATCGCTGCCTTCTACGCTATGCCAGACAATTTCTTTGGTCAATACTTTCTTTTTAACCGCGTTTATATTATCGGCTAAAACATCGAACAAGGTCAAAATTTTGTCGTTCACATTAAAATAAGGGGACGCAACGTATTTACGCAACCGATTTTGTGGTATTTTTTTAAACGTCGCGAGAATTGTGTAGAGTTTCGAATCTATCATATTTTTGTTTTTTAATTGTTCAAGTATGAACCCCACCTCAGCAAATCACCCTACTGTCGGATGATTTTTAGAATTATCAAAAGGCATTAGCAAAGCAAAAATTATATTTTAAATTAATACGCATTTTTATTAAATGCGGTACGGTAATTGCTACAATATAATAATCTCAGCATAAATTTTTCTCTTGTACCTTCAATTTTTCAAAATAAAATTATTTCTTTTTTTTGAAATTATAGTGCAAAGAAAACATAATGCTTTATTAATTAATTAATTCGAGAGGGTTTAAAATTTATTTTGAAAAATTAGTAAAAAATAATTATTTCAATTGTATTTTTACACCACTTCTAAGTTTAGGTTTTACGAGAAAAATTTTATTTTTACTGCTAAATAGCGATGTACTATGAAATGTCCCATTACTCACTTTTTGTTTTTAACTTCGCTGTTGGGATTTGCATCCGTTACTAATGCTCAAGTGGGCGCGAGTACGAGTTATGCTCAAACAACAGTTAATCAACCCGTGGTTGTCAACGTTGCATCAAATACATATAATGGTGCAAGTTTTTTTGACCAAGTTGTTTTAGTTGACAATTGCATTGCTCAACTTAACGCGGATGGAACGCTTTCTGTTGTTCCGAATCGCGATTTTGTAGGTGTTGCCTCTATCAACTACACCGTATGTGCTGATGCTACACGCAAAGATTGTACGTGCGGGTTAGCAACTGTTCAAGTGAACAACGATCCAACGCCGATGAACGACGGTACAACGGTTTTCACAGAAAAAAATCAGAATACCAAATTTACAATTCCTTTGGCTTTCGCTTCCGACGTTCGCGTTGTCACACCGCATGGCATTCTGTTATTAAATGCCAACGGTATTGCTACTTACAGACCAACTTCAGGTTATGCTGGTTTAGATACTTACACATTAAATTCGGCAACTGGTAATTCACATTACGAATTAGATTTTGAAGTTTTCACTTCGCCTACGCAAAATACATTTGTTTTCGATGATTACGCCAGTTTTGTGCCAGGCGCTACTATTAAAGTTAATATTCTAAGCAACGATAAATTATCTGGAGTTTCAATTTCCACTTATACGCCTTCAAACTTTGTGAATGGCTATGTATTGAGTTTAGATTCCAATGGCGTAGCAACTTTTATTCTCGATAATCCTAACTTCCAAGGTATTGCTTCTTTCAGCTATTCACTCACAAACGCTAAGGGTATTACAGAAACAGGAACTGTTCATATTACTGTTTCTAATTTTTCACCTGCCAAAGCTGTTTACGATGTTTACGTGCCAAGTTCAGGTGCTTATCAGTTTGCTTACAACTTATCAACAGCTGCTAAATTCAATCTCGGTTCAGGCAAAACTCTTAATGGTGGTACTTTAATTTTTGCCAATAACGTTTTCACTTACACACCGCCCGTTAATGCGTCAACAGACGATCAGATAAATATAAAATATTGCCTTACGTCCGATTGCAGTAGTTATAATAACGAAACGATACTCTTTCATTTAAATAACTCTGCGACTTGTACTAAAAATTGCGTTTTCCCTGGCGATGCCAACAACGATGGTACTGTCAATATGCTCGATTTATTTCCGATTGCTGCCAACATCGGTATGTATGGTGCAGCGCGCACCGACAACGATCCATTAAATTGGTATGGCAGAACAGTAACAGATTGGAAAGTGCAAGATGTTACAAGTACGAATGATTTAAAATATGTTGATAGCAACGGCGACGGCATCATTAGCGCCGATGATACAACGGCTTTGGTAGCCAATTACAGCAATACATCTCGTCTCGCACCAACAAGTTTAGTAGAATTAGGCGGTGTATCTATGCAATTGCTTACGCCTTTCGGCAGCGTTCAACCTGGTGATATGGTAGAAATTGCACTGAGTGTAGGCTCTATTGAGCAGCCTGTATTTAACACCAAAGGGCTATCTTTCAGTGTTAACTACGACAGCAAAAAAATTAAAGAAAATTCTATTTCCGTTAATTTCAATAAATTTTCTTGGCTTTCGCACAACAACGCGTATCTCTCGCTCAGCAAAGTGGTACAACGTGGTGTAGTTGATGCCGCCTTAGTGCGCAGCAGAAACAACGGCTCAACGGGTCATGGTGAAATTGGAAAAATCCGTGGTGTAGTTATTGAAGACATCGCAGGTATCAGTCAAGGCAGTAAACCAACGGTGCGGTTCAGCGTGAGCGATATTTACACCGAAGATGCAAACGGCGTGAAAATGCTTATTAAAGGAGGCAGCATAGATATTCCGATTGTAGCCAAAGCAGTGAATACTGCTTTGCAAAACAGCGATCTGCACATCTTTCCAAATCCAAGCAGCGCGCAAGCCAATTTTTATCTCAATGGTGAAAACGCTTTAAGTTCTGTTCGCTTGGTGGATATTTCTGGCAAAACAATTTCTGAGTTCACAAATATAAATTCAAAACAATTTTCAATCCCTCTCAGTGGTGTAGCGAACGGTTTATACATCGTAGATGTAAGAACTGATAAAGGGCGCATCACACAGAAATTGCAAGTAAGCGAATAAACGAGCAGTCGGCTTTTAAATAGGGGCGTTCAAACTTTTTTTAAAGTTGAACCTCTCCTGTTGAAAACTGATAGCTTTTTATAATCCCATGATAAATGTTGGAGGCTGCGTGAGCAGCCTCTTTTTTTTTATTGCTTTCAAAAAAAATGGTAGGTACTAAATTTTTTCATTCACACACGTTACATTTGTGTTTCGCGTTATAGAAAAGCGAACACATTTTTTAAGCGATTGTCCATGTTTGAGGGAATAAGAAATACATTTAAAAATTTACGTGCTGACCTAAAACCTGTTACACAACCGGTTAATAAGTTTGTGACACGTGTATTTGCGCCTCTCGGAAATTTTTTAGAACCTTATAAAAATAAGTTAGAAACTAATTGGGCGATCTACGCGGCAAATCATCCAACCGTAGCACGCTGGATTCGACGCGGCTCTAAATTAGTTGCCGTTGTGTATGCGCTGTATTTTGTTTTTGCCATTGGTTTATTCGGTGAAATACCCACTGTTGAAGAGTTGCAAGAAATGCAAACGCTCAACGCATCGGAAGTATATGCATCAAATGGTGCTTTGATTGGAAAATTTCATAAAGAAAATAGAAAAGATATTCGGTTTGAAGCCTTACCGAAACAAGTAGTCAACGCTTTAGTGGCGACGGAAGATGAGCGTTATTTTTCGCATGGTGGCGTAGATATCAGAAGTTTTGCACGCGTACTTTTTCGATCTATAATCAAAGGAGATGATGCAGGTGGCGGTGGCTCTACCCTATCGCAGCAGTTAGCTAAAAATTTATTTCCCAGAAAAAAATATCGGGTGTTAAGCACACCCATTAATAAAGTGCGCGAAATGCTCATTGCACAACGCCTTGAACGCGCTTACGACAAAAAAAATTTACTTTCTTTTTATCTGAATACGGTGCCGTTTGGTAGCAATGTATTCGGCATTGAAATGGCATCGAAGCGGTTTTTTAATAAATCGGCAACCGATTTAGATATTGAGGAAGGTGCGGTTTTAATCGGAATGCTGAAAGCGAATACGATTTACAATCCTAAAAGAAATCTTGATCGCGCGCAAGACAGGCGTAATGTGGTGATGAGCCAGATGGTCAAGAATAATTTTTTAGCCAAATCTGTTTTCGATTCTCTCAAAAATACAAACATCGAACTTTCGTATCAACCCGTTTTGAATCACGATGAAATGGCGTCGTACTTTAAAGATTATTTGCGCACCACCGTTCCAAAACTTTTAGAACCTTACAAAAAAGATGACGGCACATCGTACGATATCTATAAAGACGGGCTAAAAATTATTACTTCTATTGATTCTGAAATGCAAGTGCTTGCTGAACAAGTGATGAATGAACGCATGAGCAAGTTACAAAAAGTTTTTGATGATCATTGGAGTGGCGCAGGACAAAAATGGTGGATAGACGATAAAATTTTAGAAGATGCTATGCACCAAAGCGAGCGTTGGCACAAACTTGCCGCCGATGGTTGGTCGGCACAAAAAATTCGCGATAATTTTACAAAAACTAAAATTCCGATGACCGTTTTTGCGTGGGATAACGACGCACCGAGCGAAGACGATCGCAATTTCACGCCCTTAGATTCTATCAAATATTATTTTCGTCAACTCAATGCGGGTTTTTCAGTCGTTGATCCGAAAACAGGATTGGTAAAAGTGTGGGTAGGTGGAACGGATTTTAATTTTTTTCAGTACGACCACGTGCATTCGCGCCGACAAGTGGGCTCAACCTTTAAACCGATTGTGTATGCCGCCGCTATTCAAGCCGGTGTCAGACCTTGCGAGTATATCCCGAATCGTTGGCGTTCTTATATGCCCGATGGAACTACTAAAAATGCTTACGACTTAACCGAAGAACAACGCAAAGATACTTGGTCGCCGCGCAATTCGGACGATGCCGGTTATCGCGGTTCGTATTCGATGGAAGGTGCATTAACAAATTCCGTAAATGTTGTTTCAGCGTATTTAATTAATAAAGTAGGAATTGATGCCGTGCGCGATTTGGCAAAAAATATGGGCGTTAGTTCCGATATTCAGCGCGATTTATCCATCTCGCTCGGCACTGCCGAAATTTCTTTGTACGATATGATGCGCGTGTATTCTACGTTTGCAGCGCGCGGCAAACGTGTAGAGCCTGTGACAGTGCTCAAAATTATTTCGCGCGATGGCAAAACCATTGCCGATTTTACACCACAAATTAAGGCATTAGTGAATGCACAACAAATTCTCACCATTGATCAAGCAGACATAATGACGCGCATGATGAAATCGGTAGTAGATGACGGAACAGGAAGTCGCTTGCGTTACAATTACGATTTAAATAATGACTTGGCAGGTAAAACCGGCACTACGCAAAGTCACGCCGATGGTTGGTTTATGTGCTACACGCCAAATTTAGTGTGCGGTGCGTGGGTCGGCGGCGTTTTACCGATTATTCGATTTAGAGATATGAATTTAGGGCAAGGTGCGTACACTGCATTACCGTTGTGCGGAATGTTTCTGCAAAAACTGTATAAATTGCCACATTTTGCAGCTTTGAAAACCGAAAAATTTCCAGAACCCGCCAAATGGATTAGAGACTCCATGAATTGCGAACACAAAAAATATACCTTCGACGAAATTGCTGAGATGGATTCGCTCCGCTCGCGCGATTCAACCAATCAGTCTTTACCTATTGGTTTTACAGATTCTTTACAGCGCACAACTGCGAATAATAAACCAGCGTCGCAAATCAATGAAGATCACGACCTGCGCGATAAACCCGTAACACCTGCACTACCCAACAATAAACCATTCGCACCCACCGCAACGCCGCAACAAAAACCAGCTACTGCACCAAAAGTAACAGTACCCGCAAAACCTAAAATTGGATATTGATGTGATTATTGGAATTTTATTCATCATCAAAAGATTCAATTTCTATGTTGGCGAAAGATTTACCTTGAACGGCTGATTTCTGGTTTATAAAATTGCACCAAGTGCAATCGGGTTTGTTGCAAGTAGGAAATTCATGATTCTGTATTTTTTGCCATGCAGTTTTAATTTCATCTTCTACGCGCTGTACTTCGAGTTTTTTAAAAGTAATCTTTTTTTTAAGGCAGATATTTTTTTTGTCGGGATCAATAAAATCTATTTCGGCGTGTGCAATATTTATAAATCCTACGCGATAGGTTTCATACAAAATTTTATAAAAAATAACTTGTCGCAAGTATTTGCCCGATTGAATGCTCCTATTATTGGCATCGAAATTAAAAAATGCCGATTGATATTCGCCTGTTTTGTAATCAACTATATACGCGGCGTTATTAGGTATGTAAATAATTTTATCGAGTGTGCCGCGCAATGGAATATCCCCAAAAAAAACATTCACTCCCACTTCTACTCGACCGTTTTTATCCCAATTTTGAATTTGTTGCGTGAAATAATCCGTTAAATTTTGTTTACCTATCCGTCGTTTATGTTCTAAATCGCGTGCATCAATTAAGTATCGGCGTTTATTCAATGCTTGATCAAAAAATTGAAGAAGTTGCTCGAGCGTTCCGAAACGTTTATCGGGTTGTAAAAGCATAGCACTATAAAACTTCTGCAAGGCTTCGTGTGCAGCTGTGCCGTAAACACTCGCTGCACTGGGCACAGAAGGAATTTTTAATAGAATGCTGTAAAAAAAACTTACCGGACATCGTAAATATTCATTTAAAGCAGCAACACTCAGTTTAAAATCTTTCAATAAATTGTTTATAATGAGCCGTGAACTATCATTTTCGGATAGAGGTTCATGGTTTAAAGTTAATGGCTCATTACTTTTTAACGCATCGAATGTAAATTTTTCCCACGTTTCAGTATTTGGTAAGCCCTGCATTTCAATCGGTATTTCCAATTCATCCACAAACCGACTATATTGTAATGGCTTGCCACTGTCGTCGTTTTTCGCGAAAGAAATACTGAGATGCGATTTCGCACGCGTGAGTGCCACGTAAAACAATCGGCGACGCGCTTCAATAAAATCTTTTTCAACGATATAACTCATCGTTGGCGGCAAAGCAAATCTCTTATTGATTCCTTCTTTCTGACCTTCCCAATTTTTTTCGAGTGTATTTATAATGTAAACCGTTTCAAATTCTAAACCTTTTGCGCCATGCGCAGTGCTGAAAACTACACCTTCGCTATTAATTAATTTGTTTGAAACAGGAATACTTTCGCGCAATTCAACGAGCTTTTCAATTTTGTGCAGTACGTCTGCAAAATAAATATTCGCATCCAATTGAATTGTGTTTCGGACATACTCGAAAAATGAATTAACATACACTAAATCGAGATTTAAACCTAACTGAGTTTTAAAACCTATTGGGTTTGCTGCTTTTGTTTGAATAAACGTTAGAACTTGGGCTTCATTCAGTATGCGTTCAAGAAATAAAAGTGGCGATTCTGTTTGCGATGAACGACACCAACCCATAATTTGAATATAATAATTTACGATTGTCGGAAACTCTTCGATGAGCTCAGAACTCTGCGAAGTCAGTAATGTGCGAAAATAGTTGTGCGCCGTGGGTTCTGAACTACTCACAATGGGTAGCTTACAGCCCATATTTAAAAGTTCTGAGCAACGCGCAGCAAAACCAAATAATTCGCTATCGCTGATTTCGATAAAAGCCGCACTCAAAACGCGAAAAACGTTGGCATCATCCGAAAAAGGTCGTTCAGTTTCGCGCATAATGTATTGCAAAAGCACGAGTAAATTTTTGATAATCGGCGTTTGCAAAACGTCCGTTGGTCTTTGCGTGCTATATGGAATTCTTTTTTTTTCGCACAATTGCATCAACGCTTCCGCTTCTTTGTGTTGCGCATATAAAACGGCAATGGTATTCATCGCTACACTCAATTGCATTTTAGCTTCCAATTGTTCCGCAATATCCGCAATTTCAGCGCGCTGTGTGCCGTATGATTTTACCGAAACGGAATTGGGTTTGGCATTATTAGCAGTTTGCGCGTGTAGTTTTTTTTCTATCGAAATTATCGTTGCGCGTTGTACATTTAGGTTTTCAGGGTTCAAAAAGGAACTCTCACTTTTTTGGTTTTCAAGGTTCAAAAATGAACCTTTGCTATTTTCAAAGACGTTGACTAATCGAATTTGATTTTTATCAATTAATTTTTTGGCGACATCTAAAATGCTTTGCGCTGAACGATAATTTTCTTGCAATACTTCAAGTTGCATCGAATCATTGTAACGTTGGTAAAGCTCTAATAAATTTTCGAGTCGCGCGCCTTGAAATTCATAAATTGCTTGGTCGTCGTCGCCGACAATAAAAATGTTTGGGTTTTGCCAAAAATCTATCAGCGATTTCAAAATCTGGTTTTGAGCACCGTTCGTATCTTGAAATTCGTCCACTAAAATATACAGAAACTGCTCTTGGTATTGCCGCAATAAAAAAGGATATTGCTTGAACGCTGCGTTTACCCAAGAAATTAAATCGTCGTAGTTGTAAAGTTGTGCGGCGGTTTTAGCTTTTTCAAAGGCAGCATAAAGTTTTGTAGCCTCAGTTAGCAATTCCATTTTCTCCGATTCAACCTCTAATTTTTCAAGTTTTAAATCCCCTTTTTTAAAATTTCCTTGTCGCGATACTTTATATCTAAACTCAGGGTTTTCTGAAATTGAAGCAATATGTTCATTAATTTGTTTCTGAATCATGGTTGCACTCAACGCTTCGCGCTGCATGTATTGAAACAACTGCGTGAGATGTGGCGCGTAATACAGTCCGCTATTTCTATTATTTTTTAAAATATTTTCTGGTGGTAATTCGCGCAACAAATTTTCAATTATTCTACGCGCTTCAAAAGGCTCTAAAAAACGCCAATCATTTTTTCCAAATAAAGAAATATTTTCTTGAATAATCTTATTACAAAATGCGTGGAAAGTGTGAATATTAACAGATCGCGCCTCGTTCCCAATAATTTGCTGCAAGCGTTCACGCATGGCACGCGCGCCCGCATCCGTAAAAGTGAGGCATAAAATATTTTGCGGCTGTGTATCGGTTTCAACTAAAATTTGTGCAATACGCAGCGAGAGTATATGCGTTTTACCCGTTCCAGGTCCGGCAACAACCAACATCGGTCCGTCAATATTTTCGACAGCGCGTTTTTGAACTGAATTGAGCGTTTTGAGCTGTTCTTTAAAATCTTTTCTAAAATTATTCATATTACACGGCTACAAATATAACGGAATATAAAACAATAATCGCTGCTTACCGTATATTTACGGCG
This sequence comes from Saprospiraceae bacterium, assembly GCA_043758385.1. Classification (GTDB taxonomy): domain Bacteria; phylum Bacteroidota; class Bacteroidia; order Chitinophagales; family Saprospiraceae; genus JAAFJT01. Next base: position 39,979 of record JAYVNP010000104.1, on the reverse strand, counting down.
TTTATGATGCGAAGAAACAATCTTCTTCTCAGAAATCACTCTATAAAAAACTCTATTCGTAATGTCAGGTTCAAAAATTACTGTAAAAAATGGCATCCTTAAAGTGCCAAACGATCCCATAATTCCATTTATTGAAGGCGATGGAACGGGTCGAGATATTTGGCGCGCTTCCGTGCGTGTTTTCGATGCTGCTGTGAAGAAAGCCTATAATGGTAAGAAGCAAATTGTTTGGCGCGAGGTTTTAGCGGGTCAGAAAGCATTTGATAAAACACAGAGTTGGTTACCCGATGAAACACTCAATGTAATTCGCGAACACTTGGTGGCTATAAAAGGTCCGTTAACAACACCAATTGGAGGCGGCATTCGTTCATTGAACGTAGCGTTGCGTCAAATTTTAGATTTATACGTGTGTTTGCGCCCTGTGCGATATTTTACCGGCGTACCATCGCCAGTAAAACACCCAGAATTAGTAGATATGGTGATTTTCAGAGAAAACACTGAAGATATTTATGCCGGTATAGAATACGCTGCCGGTACGCCGGAAGCTGATATGTTTTTAAAATTTTTAAAGAAGAATTTCCCAAAACAGTTTGATAAAATTCGTTTTGGTACGGCGCAAAAATCGAAGGACTATAATAAATCGGCAAAAGTAAAAGATGCTGACAACAACGTCATGGTTGGAATTGGCATCAAACCCGTTTCTAAAACTGGAACTGAACGTTTGGTGCGCTCGGCTATTGAGTTTGCTCTGAAAGAAAAGCGCAAATCGTTGACAATTGTACACAAAGGTAATATCATGAAATTCACTGAAGGGGGTTTCAGAGATTGGGCGTATGCTTTGGCTGAGCGCGAATTTGCCGATAAAGTTTTTACGTGGGATCAGCACACACGTATTAAAAATGAAAAAGGCGAGGTAGCAGCCGATGCTGCACAAAAAGCCGCAGTAGCATCCGGAAAACTTCTGGTTAAAGATGCTATTGCAGATATTGCATTACAACAAGTGCTTACGCGCCCAACCGATTTTGACGTAATCGCAACACTAAATCTTAATGGCGATTATATCAGCGATGCTTTAGCCGCACAAGTTGGTGGTATTGGTATTGCCCCGGGTGCCAATCTGAATTACGTAACAGGTCATGCAATTTTTGAAGCAACACACGGCACAGCACCAAAATATGCTGATCTCGATGTTGTTAATCCGAGTTCTGTTATTCTTTCTGGTGTAATGATGTTCGATTACTTGGGTTGGCACGAAGCTGCACGACTCATTGAACGCGGTGTTGAAAAGGCTATTGCCACTAAACGCGTTACCTACGATTTTGAACGCCTCATGGAGGGCGCGACAAAATTAAAATGTAGTGAATTTGGCGACGAAATAATTAAGTCAATGTAAAATTTCTTTCTACTTTTGCAGCGAAATTAACAACGCAACATTCAAAGTGTTGCGTTGTTTTATTTTTAAATACTACGCAGCAATGTCTATCATATCCATTAATCTAAGCACAGGTAATGTAGTTACCGAAAAACCAATAGTTGTCGGCATTGATTTGGGAACAACAAATTCTTTAGTTGCCTACATAAAAAACGACGTACCCGTTTGCGTTGCCGATGCCGATGGAAAAAATACTTTGTTACCTTCCATTGTGCATTTTGCTGACAACGGCGAAATAATTGTCGGTGATGATGCCAAAAAATATTTTGAGACGCAACCCGAGCGAACCATTTATTCTGCTAAGCGATTGATGGGAAAATCGTACAATGACGTAAAAGCCTACGAAAATTATTTAGCCTACAAAGTAATTGAAAATGCAGACGAAAATGCACTCGTTAAAGTGCGCGTAGGCGATAAATTTTATTCACCGATTGAGCTATCGGCACTCATCTTAAAAGAATTAAAAGCGCGAATTGAAAAAGAACTTGGTGCTGAGGTTTCAAAAGTTGTAATTACTGTGCCCGCTTATTTTAATGATGCACAACGTCAAGCTACGCGCGATGCCGGAAAATTAGCAGGTCTGGAAGTGCTGCGCATTTTAAACGAACCAACAGCTGCCGCTTTAGCGTACGGAATAGGTTCGGCTGAAGAACAAACGAATGAAATAATTGCGGTTTACGATTTAGGTGGCGGCACGTTCGATGTTTCTATTTTGCAAATTAGTGAAGGCATTTTTGAAGTGCTTTCAACCAATGGTGATACTTTTTTAGGTGGCGATGATTTCGATAGATTAATTGTTAATTTTTGGCTCAAACAGATTTCTGCACCCGTTGATTCAAAAAATCAGCCGCAACACGAACTCATGCAGCAGTTGCGCCTCGAAGCTGAGCGCGCAAAAAAACATCTTTCGAATCACGAAAGTTTTAATGCGCTATATCGAAATATCGAATTGCACATTTCGCGCATCGAATTTGAAAATTTAATCCAACCACTTGTTGAAAAAACGATTCAAAGTTGCGCGAAAGCATTGAGCGATGCGAAACTTTCGGTAAATGATATTGAAAAAGTTGTTTTAGTAGGTGGCTCAACGCGCATACCTTTGGTAAAAAATACGGTGAGCGATTTTTTTAAAGGTAAGATATACGATAGTTTAAATCCAGATGAAGTTGTGGCACTTGGTGCTGCTATCCAAGCGGATATTTTAGCCGGTAATAAACGCGACACGCTTTTAATTGACGTTACTCCGCTTTCGATGGGTATTGAAACTGTTGGCGGTTTGATGGATACAATTATTCCCAGAAATTCTAAAATACCAATTAAAGCGGGCAGACAATATACAACGAGTGTTGATGGGCAGAAAAATTTAAAAATTGCAGTTTATCAAGGTGAACGCGATTTAGTACAGCACAACCGCAAGTTGAGCGAATTTATTTTGCGCAATATTCCACCTATGCCGGCAGGTTTACCCAAAATTGACATTCAATTTTATCTCGACGCCGATGGTATTTTACAAGTCAAAGCATCTGAGTTGCGTTCGGGAATGGTGCAAGAAATTACGATTCGTGCGGCATACAGTTTGAGCGAAGAAGAGATGGCTTTAATGCTGATTGATTCGATGCAAAATGCGCAAAGCGATATGCAAACACGTGCATTACTTGAAGCGCGTAACGAAGCAAACAACATCGTTTTAGCTACCGAAAAATTTTTGATTCAGAACGCTTCCATACTGACTCAGTATGAAAAAAGTAAAACTAAAAAATTAAACGCCACGTTAAAAAATGCCAGCGAAAGCAACAATAAAGATGCAATTTTAGTAGCCATTGAAAATTTAAATCATTACACAGAACCGCTTGCGCACCGCGCATTAGATGTAAACATTGCCGAAGCGATGAAAGGAAAAAAATTATAAGGACAATTGAACAACAATACTTGTTTTAAATTTTCTAAAAAAAACCAAAATATTTAAGTTTTTTTTCAACCGCGTGCAACCCAATTAAAACTTTGTTGTCGCTCTAATCAGAAATACGAAATTCGTTGTTCGTTTAAACTAAAAATTTACAATGAGCAACTGAAAACTAACAACTCAGTAGTGGCAGTACATTACGACATTGTGGAGGCTTGCTTACTCGGCGACCGTAACGCGCAGTTTAAGTTATACAATTTGTATGCACGCGCTATGTACAATACGTGTTTGCGCATGGTTTCGGATGCTGAAACGGCGCAAGATATTCTGCAAAATGCGTTTTGTGACGTATTTCAAAGTTTGGAATCGTTTAGGTTTGAATCGTCGGTAGGTACTTGGATAAAACGGATTGTCATAAACAACTGTTTGAACCACCTCAAAAAACGAAAATTATATTTTCAAGAATTGACCGAAACGGCGCACCAAGTTATTGACTTCGACGAAACAAATGATGCTGGTTTTTCGGCGTATAATGTTGAACGTGTGCGTAAAGCGGTGGGTATTTTACCTGACGGTTATAGAGTTGTTTTAACATTGTATGCGTTTGAAGGTTATGACCATGAAGAGATTGCGTCTATTTTAGGCATCACAGAATCTACTTCAAAATCGCAATATTTACGCGCAAAAAATAAATTAAAATTGTTGCTCATTTAGTTTTTCGTTGATAGTTGTTCGATGTTTATCGCACTCAAACTATTAACGAACAACGAACAACTAATAAATATGGATTCTCTTAAAAAATTTGTTGAAACAAACAGCGAAGCGTTCGATACTGAAATGCCGCCACTGGCGGTTTGGAAAAATATTGAACGCAGATTGCCCACTGTACAAAAAAAAATTAAACGCACGTTTTCTTTTTTGCGCATTGCTGCGGCAGTAGCATTATTGATAATTGGTGCTGGTTTAGGTATTTTTCTGAATAATACTTTGGTTTCTAAAAATTCGGAAGTTGCAGTAGATGCCGTTGCGCCCGATTTTGAAGAAGCTAAAAAATTTTATACCACTAAAATTAATCAGTCTATAACGCAACTCGTTTCGTACAATGGCGATTCAACCGTACTCAACGATGTGCAAGAAGTAGATAGTTTTCAAAATGAGTTGTTCAATGAATTGCGCAACGCGCCGGAATCGTCGCGCGAAGAAATTGTAAAACGCATCATTCATTCGTATCAAATTAAACTCGGTATTTTAGATCACGTTTTAGAGCGCGTTCAAAACAATGCAATGCGCGCCGCTGAATCAAAAAAAGTAAATAATCATGAAGGAATTTAATAGAAAGAAAATTTTTAAAAAGGTTGTATTCGGTTTATTGCTGCTCGGCAGTATTTATTTCGCTACGCCAATCATGGCTTCAGCCCCACCGAACGATTCGCTACTTACTGGTGAATTTGTAAAAAATTTCGATGCAACCTACACGCTAAACGATAACGGCGCAGTGTTTTTAATTAATAAACATGGTAAAATTAAAGTATCGCCTACAGCTGATAACAAAGTAACTATTAAAGTGCGTGTTACTACCAACACAAATTCGCAAACAGATGCCAATAAAATTTTTAGTAGAATTAATATTCAATTCAGCAACAGCGAATTGTATGTGAAAGCCGAAACTGTTATTAGCGAAATGAAAGGCGGTTGGTTTTTTAATTCGGGTGGAAACGAAGATTTTACGATTGATTACGACGTGTCAATGCCTAAAAATTGTAACCTCGATGTGACAAATAAATACGGCGATACGTACATCGGTGTCCTGAGCAATTACGTTAAAATTGAACAACACTACGGCAATTTTAGATTAGAAGGCGCAAAATATGCCAATGTTGGTTTAGCTTATGGTGAAGGCACTTTGAATGAAGTAGAGGGAATGACAGGTAATATATCCTATTCACATTTAAATGCGCCGAACATAAAAGATTTGCAACTAAAATCGAAGTATTCAGAATTTCATATCAAAAAAGTGCAAAACGCAATGATTGAATCGGCTTACGATGATTATTTTTTAGATGACACGAAAAATATAGTTATTAATAGTCGTTACGGCGATTTCAATATCGGTAGCGTCAGCGATATTCGTATCAATTCGAGTTATACCGATTTTAAAATTAAGGGGATATCCAACGAAGGAAATTTTAGTACCAACTATGGCGAGGTTATCGTTTCTAAAGTAGAAGCCGGATTTAATGCTATGGATATTACAGGTAACTATACAAATTTCAAATTCGATATGGATGAGCATATAAGTTTTCGTGGCGACATTGCTTCTAATTATGCCGACTTAAATATGCCGAAAGGGTTCACCAAAAAACTACACGACGTACACGGGTCGCACGAAACAATTGTTGGTTACAGGGAAAATGAAAATTCTAAAAGCAGTATTAAAGCTAAATTAAATTATGGCGGCTTGCAGTTGAAATAAAAAGTGTAAGTCGCTCAATAGCTTTTCGGTTGTCGGAACAAAAATTAAAAAACAAAAAGTTGCAAAATTCCCCAACCATTTTTTATTTTATGCTGCAATTATTCATAAGTAATCAAAAAGAATTAAGCAAAAACTAAAAATAAGTTAATCACAAAAAAAGTTTGTCATTAACCGATAAATAAAAAAAGCCACACAAAAATTGTGTGGCTTTTGTATTCTCATTAAAATTATTACTGGTTGTTTAAGTCTGAGCGTAATTGCGCTAAAGCCTCAAAATCGCCCATTGTAGATTTTTCAACTTTCGCTTTCACGTCTTCCACGGCTTGCTTCGCCTCTTTAATTTCAGCTTGCTTCGCTTCTTTTTGCGCGTCTTCTGCTGCTTTAATTACTTCTTCGCCAATTTTTGCGTGCGAAACAATAATGCGTTTTTCTTCTCTGTTAAATTCAATGACGCGGAACGACAATGTTTCACCAACTTCTGCATTCGAGCCATCTTCTTTTTTCAGATGCTTAATTGGTGAGAAAGCTTCTAAACCGTAAGGTAACTGAACGATTGCACCGCGCTCATCTTTGCGCAAAATTGTACCATTATGTTCACTTCCAATAGCGAATACGCTCTCAAAATTATCCCAAGGATTATCTTCAAGTTGTTTATGACCTAAAGAAAGTTTATGGTTTTCTGCATCAATTTCAAGAATAACGACTTCAATCGGGCTGCCTACTTTTGTAAATTCAGCAGGATGCACGTAGCGTTTCGTCCAACTCAAATCACTGATATGAATCATGCCACCCACACCCGCTTCCAATTCAACGAACACACCAAATTGTGTGATGTTTTTCACTTCGCCCGTGTGTTTTGTACCGACAGCATATTTTTCACCGACTAAATTCCAAGGGTCACCCGTTAAATGTTTAATCGAGAGCGACATTTTGCGCTCTGCACGATCAATCGTCATCACGCGCGCTTCCAACTCCTGATTAAGTTTGAAAAATTCTTTCGCAACAATCGGTGTATTGCTCCAATTCACTTCTGAAACGTGAATCAAACCTTCAACGCCTGGATTAATTTCTAAGAACGCGCCATAATCTTCAAGGTTAACAATTTTTCCTTTCACGATGGAACCTTCAACAACATCTGCCGGTAAAACTTCCCAAGGGTGTGCTTGCAATTGTTTCAAACCAAGACTTATGCGGCGTTTGTTTTCGTCAAAATCGAGAACAACCACATTGAGTTTTTGGTTAAGGTGCAACATTTCGCTTGGGTGTGTAATACGTCCCCACGAAATATCTGTGATATAAAGTAAACCATCAACACCACCTAAATCTAAGAACGCGCCGAAATCGGTAATATTTTTAACTGAACCTTCGAGCACTTGTCCTTTCTCTAAACCTTTTAATATAGCTTCGCGTTGACCGGCTAAATCGCTTTCAATCAGTGCTTTGTGCGACACAACGGCATTCTTAATTGTTTCATTAATTTTAACAACTTTGAACTCCATCATTTTACCCACATACTGATCGTAATCGGTAACGGGTTTAATATCAATTTGTGAACCTGGCAAAAACGTTTCTAATCCGCCTGTATCTACAATTAAACCGCCTTTCGTTTTGCTGATAATTGTACCACGAATGATGGTACCGTTCTGAAACGAATCCACCAAAGCTTCCCAAGAACGCAATAACTTAGCTTTACGGCGACTTAATAACAATTGCCCTTTTGCATCTTCTTGACTTTCAACATAAATGTCAACATAATCGCCAACTTTCATATCCGGAATATCTCTGAAATCACTCAACGACAATAAACCATCCGATTTAGAGTTCAAGTCAAGCAATACATCGTTTCCAGAAATAGCAGAAACACGGCCTTTAATTACTTCACCAACGCTCAAAGGCTTCATGGTGTCGTTATAAAGTTCGAGTTGTTTGACAGAAACTTCTTTATCATATAATTTCTGTCCGCGTTTACCTTGATCCCAATCGTAATCGTCGAAAGCAGAACTATACTTCGGCTCAATAATATCGGTTAAATCAACATCTACAACTTCTTCCTCTTCTGCAACAACCGGCGCAGCAACATGAGTTGCCTCTACTGCGGGTGCAGTTACGTGTACTGTGTCTAAAGTTTCGATAACGTGCGCAGCAATTGGTGCTGTTTCAGTAGCAACGTGTTTTACTACGTGTTCAACTTCTGTGGATTGATTGGAAAGCGTGAGCGGCGTGCCGCTATTTAATATTTCTTCTGTATTCATACATAAACTTCAGCAAAAACATTGAAGGGTGTTTTTGCTTGCTTTTTAATTAATTAATAACGCACACAAAGCCCGCGTTTATAAGCTCCTTTTTTAATGTTTTTTTAAAAAAGCGTGCAAATGTACAATAAATTTAGGCGTTAAGCAATTATTTTAAAAAATTTAAACTATTAAAACATTCTCTTTTATAGTGTATTCACCCAAATAATAATTTCAAACCGATATTAAATAGAAAGGTGCAGCACAACTTAACTTTTATAAAAATTAAAAATTAAAATCGCAAAAGTTACAGATTAATAAATCCGCTTCAAGGCATTTCAATAATGCTTTTAAGCAGGTTTATTTTTTTTATAGCATAAATTTTAAAATAATTATTTTAAAACAAAAATTTGTTTTAAATTTGTATTCTATAAACAAACAAATAGTTTATTTATTCGTTTATAACATTCACACACACTTTAATACTGAACTTGTTTAAACTTTTTCTTTTTGGGCGAAAATGAGATATTTTTCAGGAAGACGATTTAATTTATGAGTCAGTAGAATCGCTACGGAAAAAATGAATTAAAGAAGTATTATTGAAAAATAGCCATTTGCAGCCGAAATAATTAAGTATAAACAAGCTCACTTCATCAGGTTTTTCGGGTTTATTTTTTTCAGCATCATATTTATTCAAATTTACTTTTTTAAAACACACTATCATGGAAAAAAAGAAGTCGTCTAAAACTAATACTTTTTCATCAACATCAATTAATACGCGCATTGTGTACGATAAAAACGGGCATCTTTCAAAAAAATTTACTGAAGGTAAATCTTCTCAATTGCATGAAACTATTGAAGCCATTATCAGCGGCATTCGGCGCAAGTTTACGGCGTTTGAGTTCTTATTACATCAAAGTCCGTTTGCTTTTTTAAAAGACTTTAAATACATAAACATTTTAAAATTAAGTATCTTGGCAATAATTATGTTTATAATTTGGCACGGAACACTTGCAATTGATGTAAAACCAACTAATTTTGCATCGAATAACACTACTGAGAAAATACAGAACAAACGTACAGTTAAAAAAGTAGCAAACACTACTACCAACGTTCTACCATCGAATATTTCATTCGATTTGTCGCCAGCATCATCGCACGAACTTAGTTCAAACGATGTATCAGCTTATGTAAAGCGATTTTCTCAATTAGCCGTTAACGAAATGGATCGGGTTCATATTCCTGCAAGTATTTCTATGGCGCAAGCCATTATTGAAAGCCGCGCAGGAACAAGTGTACTTTCAGTTAGAAATAACAACCATTTCGGCATTAAATGTTTTTCAAGAACTTGTCCGAAAGGTCATTGCTCGAACTATACCGACGATCACCACAAAGACTTTTTCAAAATTTATAAATCTGCGAATGATTCTTGGGACGATCATAGCCGATACATAACGCAGCACCAATACAAGAGTTTGCTCAAGTATGGAAAAAACTATAAAGGTTGGGCGCGCGGTTTACGCGATATTGGTTACGCGACAGACCCAAATTATGATGCAAAATTAATTTCGATAATTGAAAGATACAAACTTTACTCGCTTGACGATTTATAATTGAGCGTCAGAATAAGAAATGAACTTTTTTTGAACAAACATATTGTGATTTAACTTTTAAATTTTTTACAGCAATGACTAAGTTTATACTCCCTGGATTTTTATTAATCCTCTTAGCATCTTTGATGAAGCCTACGCTTTCCAAACCGGAAGATTTTTCGTTAAAAAAGTTTAATAAAAAAATTACTTACGTTGCTATTGGCAACACCGTTCGGAATGCGCGTGCTTCGCGTGGTTTAAGCACTAACGATTTGGCGTATATGCTCGATTTATCGAATTTAGAAATCGAAAAGATTGAGGCGAATGAAGTTGTACCGTCTAAAGAACTGGTTGAAAAAATTAATACCGCTCTGAAGATAAACATTAATGGAGAAAAATAATTGGTTGTAATAATTAGCGTCATTTAAAGCTGCTCAAGAAGGCAGCTTTTTTTATTTAAACACATTCTCTAAAACTAAATATTCAAGCATTGAAACACGGATTGCATTGAAATACACAGATTTTCACTGATTTAAATTTTTAGCAGATGTTACGTAAGGTGCGCTGTACATTCCGTAACATCTGCTAAATAGATCCAATTCTTTTGTAAATTTTAAGGTATTGCGCTTTTATGCTGCATTCTGTAATTACAAAAATTTGCTTTTTGCTATTGCGTTTTGCCTTTTATAAATTAAACTTTCGCTTAAAATTCGCTCAAAGTATTAACCTCAAAGCCAGGAAAAATTACAACCGATTGTGCGTTTTTCAAACGCTTATGAATAACTAACCGTTCTTGCGGTGAAAATAAAAAAACCGCAGGTGTTTCTTTATGGATGAGTTCTTGAAAATTTTTGTACAGAACGTCGCGTTTTTCAGGATTTAATTCGCTTCTGATGGAGTCAATAAGTGCATCGGCATTTTTGTTTTCAAACTGATAGCGATTTCCACCGCTGGGAGTATTACTACTCGATGCCCAAAGTTCCCTCGGATCGTCGAATGAAGGCTCGAACGTAGAATTACTCACAAAAATATCGTAATCGCGTTTAGCAAATCTTTCAAGCAGTACTTTCGATTCAACTGCAAACAACTCGACATCTATACCCGCTTGTTTGGCACTTTCTTTCAACATTAAACCAATATTTTTTGCCACAACATTTTGCGCTGCAAACGTAAAACGCAAAATCAATTCGGTGGATTTACCATTTATTTTTTTGTCAACGATGCTATCGCCATTTGTATCGCGCCAACCCGACTCGGTTAAAAGTTTTTTAGCTTCCAAAATATTATTGGTGAAGGGTGTTATATTGGTGTCGTAATATTTACGCTGAGCCACAAACGGATTCACGGAAAGTGTTGCGTAACCGTTCATCAATGCTTTTATATACGTCGCCGGGTTTGTGCAATACGACAATGCGCGGCGAACTCTTGCATCATTTAATTTTTCCGATTTGCAATTCATCCCCATTTGAACTAAACCAAGTGTTGGTGCAGTGAAAAAATTATAATTTTTGGTCAATGTATCATTCGTTTTTAAAGCACTGAATGCACGTGGATTTATTTTTGCCGCTACATCAATTTCATCATTTTTTAAAAGTGCTAAGGTGGCAGCTTCATCTTTAACTATTTTAAAAAGTATGCGCGCCGGTTTTGCTTGAAATCGTGGATTAACTGTCGTCAATTTTTCTCCCCACCAATTCTTTTTTCGCACCAATACAACGCGTTGCCCAGTTTCTTTTTCTTCTAATGCGTATGCGCCACAACCACTAATCGCCGATTTATCGTTTGAAAATTTAAGGTTTTGAAAATTTTGAGCAAATAACGTGAGTGGCGAAGGTAAAATTTTACTTGTATCGGTCGAAAGTTTAACTAATTCAGGGATACTAAATCCACCCATCAAATGTGTTTCATCGTAAGCATAAGCCGGAATAATAGGTAGCGTACTGATTTTCGATTCAGCTAAAATATTTTTTTTATCTGAAATGACAGTAAATTTTTTCGCATTTGCTGCATCTACTTTTATATCGCGTACAAAATCTATACCCGATAATAAACTATTAGCACCCGAAAGTTTGTTTAAAATCACTTTAATTGTAAAAACCACGTCGTTACCAGTTACGGGAGTTCCATTATCCCATACTGCTTCAGGTCGTATTACGAATGAATAGGCTACACCTCCTTTATTTATTCCTGTATCAATGTTTGAAATAATCGGCAATGACTCCGCTAAAAACGGATTGAGCTCTAAAGTTTTGGCATCATAATTTAATAATGTGCAAAACATTTGGCTTAAAATGATAGTTGATTGCGCGTTTTCGGTTGTTAATGGATTTAATTTTTCGGGATCATCATTGATGCGCACTACAACGGTATCTCCACGATCATTTTTTTTATTACCACAAGCGGTCAGAAAAAATGCGCTGGAGGAAAATCCCAAAAGAAATAAAAATATAAAAAATCCTTCGGTGAATAATCGGTTTTTTATAAAATATGCCATAAGTATTTATTCCGTTTTTGTTTGAAGGGGAAATAATTTTTAACGCTCCAACAAATTTAAAAAAATATACTCAATCGTAAAACTTTAATGTCAAATTTCTGCTTAAAAACTTATCAAGCTTACTTTTTTAATTAAAAGATAAAAAATTCGACCGCTATTTATAACTCTATAATGATTTTTTTTAGATTCTTATATCGAATAAAATTCCTAAAAATTAAAATCTAAACTTAAAATTCTCAACGCAATAATTTAATACGAGTTATTTAGCTTTTGGTAAAATATTTGTTGTCAGAAACGCAGATTTAACTTTGCTAATTAGTCGCTATAAAATCTAATAATTCGCTTGATCCAATGCGCGTTGTTTAGCCACGCGTGCCGAAACGACGATACCTATTTCGTATAAAGAATAAAGTGGAATGAAAACTAAAATTTGTGAAATCATATCGGGTGATGGCGTAATAACGCCTGCCACAATGAGTAGAATAACGATGGTATAACGGCGGTAATCGCGCAAAAACTTGGGTGTAATTAAACCCAGTTTGGAAAGAAAATAAATCAGAATGGGCAACTCAAACACCAAACCTATCGGCAAAGTAAACATTGTCATAAAACCGATGTAAGAATCGAGCGTAACTTTTCCGCCCACACCACCAATAGTGTAACTTGCTAAAAAGGAAATTGCAAACGGTGCGATAATAAAATAGCCGAATAAAACACCTGTAATAAACAAACTGGTGCAAATTGCGACGAATCCGCTGGCGGCTTTTACTTCACGCTGCGTTAAACCGGGTTTAATAAATAACCACAACTGATAGAAAATGTACGGACTCGCAACTACTATGCCTAAAACAATGGCAACTTGGGTTTGCTTAAAAAATGGCTCACCCATTTCGGTCGTGAAAATTTCGAATGCAATGGGGTGAATACACAAACTCGACATTTTTAAAAGCGCACCGAGTTTGCACATAAAATTGTACGTTACGAAATCGGGATTGCGCGGCGCGTAAATAATGGTTGTGAATACCCAATCGCCGAGCGAAAAAATACCGATAGTCGTAATTGCTAACGCAATGAACGAGCGAATCAATCGCTTGCGCAATTCCTCCAAGTGTTCCCAAAAAGACATCTCGTCGGTGCGTTTCACCTCATAAGTTTCTCTTTCCGTTTCTTTATCTACATCGTATTGATCGAGTGCCATATCAATTTTATTTTTTAAGTCCAGCGTTTGACTCTAACTTACAACAAAGGTAAAACAGAAATGTTAGAGCCGATGAAGAATTTTAGTTTAAGTTTTTGAAAGCAAATATTAAACGCTAAAATAATTATGGATTTTTTTTTAAATGATTTGTAAAATAGTTGTAAAATTTGACTGAAAAATTAATTTGAAAACTATTTTAACCAAAAGCACCGCGAGTAGCATCAATGTCAATACGCGGTACTTTTTATTTTTATAGATTAATCATTGTTGTTCGTCGAAAAAATTTAGCTTTGCTTAAGTTCATCGGTTAATATTGTATTGTCTGTCAGAATTTTAAAACAATATACATATAAATCAATAAAACGTTCGATCATGTTAAGCAAAATTTTTAAATTACTCATTGTTTTTGGCGCGTTCCTTTTTATTTTCAGGCATTGCGGTTATAATCGCGGTTGCAATAATTATTCAATGTTTAATGCTTCTTCTATTCGCGGTGAAGGCACAATTACAAAGCAAACACGCGATGTGGGTGCGTTTACAAAATTAAGTTTAGAAAGTTCGATGGACGTAGAAATTACGCAAGGTAGTGTTGCCTCAGTCATAATTGAAACCTATCCGAATATTGCAGAGTACATTGAAACCGTAGTTGAAGACGGAACTTTAAAAATTCGTCAGAAAAAACAATCGGGTATTTTTTCGGGCTTTAGTGTGAATAAATCCATAAAAATTTACATCACAAACCCGAGTTTCAATGAAATAGATGTGCGCGGCAGTGGTGATCTGGAAGCGAAAAATAAACTTACAGCAACGGATTTAAAAATTTCTGTAACAGGCAGTGGCGATGCAAAATTTGAAGAAATATCCGCTACCAAAGTGCGCGTAGAAGTTACAGGTTCCGGAAATGTTGACATTGAAGGCGGTACAACAGATGATTTAAATATTGAAGTTGTGGGCAGTGGCGACGCCGATTTGATTAAATGTGTTTCAAAATCGGTGACGGCACAGGTTTCTGGATCTGGTAATTTAAAATGCAATGCCACCGAAAAATATGAATTACGCGTGAGTGGTAGTGGCGATATTCGCTACGAAAAATCGAATGCAACGGTGAATAGCAAAACATCTGGCAGTGGTTCTATTGAAGTGGAATAAAACAAGCATTAATTGTAATTTCAGGTTCATTAAAAAATAGTTTAAAATAACAGACCAAGTTGCACGTCTTCTGAAACAGTTGAAAAAATTAAAAAAATGATCTGCACAATTTTAGGCGCGGGCGGAACTATCGGTGAAGCCTTAAAGCAAGAATTTACAAAACGTGCATTACCCAATACGACTGTGCGTATGGTGCGCAGAACAAGCAGTGTTTCTAACGACCCATTATTTGAAAATATCGGTTCAGATATTTTAGATGCTAAATTTGTGAACAATGCGGTTCGCGGTTCAGATATAGTTTTTTTGCTGGCAGGTTTGCCGTATAATTTTAAAACTTGGCAATCGCAGTGGCATATTGTGATGCAAAACGCGATTGATGCTTGCACCGAACATAAAGCCAAGCTCATTTTTTTCGATAATGTGTACATGTATGGCAAAATCAACGGCAGGATGACTGAAGAAACGCCTTTTAATCACTGCAGTAAAAAAGGAGAAGTGCGCGCGCATATTGCACAAATGTTACTTGATGCCATTGAATCAAAAAAAATAACTGGCATGATTGCACGCGCTGCCGATTTTTACGGACCGAATACACCACTCAGTATGTTCACAGCTTTGGTTGTTGAAAACGCTTTGAAAGGAAAATCGCCACAAGCACTTGTACGAACCGATGCGAAACATTCTTTTACTTTCACGCCCGATTGTGGTCGTGCTTTACTTGATTTAGCACTCGATAGTTCTGCTTATAACCAAACGTGGCATTTGCCAACGTACAAACCTGCTTTGACGGCGCAAGAAATGAGCGATGCTTTTTTAAAACTTATTCCGAGCGAGAAAAGGAAAATGCAAGTGCTTTCTAAAACAATACTCAGTATTTTAGGTTTGTTCGTTCCGATTTTGCGCGAATTGAAAGAAATGCTGTATCAATACGATTCAGAATACTATTTCGATAGCACCAAATTTGAAAAACATTTTGGTTATCGCGCAACAAATTATGAAGTTGGATTGGAGCAAACGGCAACATATTACAAAGCAAAACAAAAAAACGAATTACAAATCGCACTGGATTAGTAATTCGTTTTGTGGGCGAATGCAATGCGCCCTTACCTATTTTGCCGAACAAAAATTAACGAGCAAACGATACGGCGCGCTTTTCGCGAATCACCGTAACTTTTATCTGACCAGGGTACTGCATCGTTTCTTGAATTTTTTGCGAAATTTTAAACGAAATATCGTCCGCGCTTTCGTCGCTGACTTTATCGCTTTCTACCATAACGCGCAATTCTCTGCCCGCTTGCATGGCGTAGGCTTTTTGTACACCATCGTGCGAAAGTGCCAACTCTTCAAGTTCTTTCAATCGTTTGATATAACTTTCTAAAATTTCGCGACGTGCGCCAGGTCTTGCGCCCGAAATTGCATCGCACGCTTGCACTATCGGCGAAATAATATTATTCATTTCAACCTCGTCGTGGTGAGCACCAACAGCGTTGATAATTGCCGCGTGTTCATTGTGCTTTTCGCAGAGTTTCATTCCGAGCAATGCGTGAGAAAGTTCTGTTTCTTCTTCTGCTACTTTACCAATATCGTGTAGCAAACCAGCTCGTTTAGCCAATTTAATTTGCTTAGCGTTTAATCCTAATTCTGCTGACATCAAGGCGCATAAATCGGCGGTTTCGATAGAGTGTTTTAATAAATTCTGACCATACGATGAGCGATAACGCATTCTACCAACCATCCGTACTAATTCGGCAGGCAAACCATGAATGTCTAAATCTATGACAGTGCGCTCGCCAATTTCTATAATTTGCTCTTCGAGTTGTTTTTTTGTTTTTGCGACAACTTCTTCGATGCGCGCCGGGTGAATGCGTCCGTCAGTGACTAATTTTTTGAGTGCTAAACGCGCAATCTCGCGACGAATCGGGTCGAAAGAAGAAATGACAATGGCTTCTGGTGTATCGTCAACAATAATTTCTACGCCCGTTGCTGCTTCGAGCGAGCGAATATTTCTACCCTCACGACCAATAATTTGTCCTTTCATCTCATCACTTTCGAGATTAAACACAGACACTGTATTTTCAATCGCTAATTCTGCACTCATGCGTTGAATCGCTTGAATGACAATTTTTTTCGCCTCTTTGCTCGCCGTGTTTTGGGCGTGAGCAATGGCTTCTTTCATAATTATCATGGATTCGTTTTCGGCTTTGCCGCGAACCGCTTGTAGTAATTGCTCTTTTGCTTCTTGCTCCGTCAACAATGCTACACGTTCGAGTTCTTTTATGCGCAACTCGTTAGCAGCGTCTAAATCTTCTTTGCGCTTCTTGGCAATTTCGAGTTGTTTATTTAAATTATCTCGGATACTATCAATTTCAGTGTTGCGTTGGTCTAATTCCAGAACATTTTTTTTATGTTCATTTACACTCGTCAGATACAATTGCCATTTATTTTTGTACTCCGTTTCTTTAGCAACAATATCAATTTCGCGGTCCTTCACTTCGAGTGCTTGCTTGGCTTTGTATTGTTCGTAATCCAATTTTAGTTGGCTGTATTTTTCCCGCGCCTCTTGAATTTTCTGATTTTTTATTTGCTCATTTTTCAATTCTGATTTTTCGAGCAAATTTTGTGCTTTGGTTTGGGATTCGCTTGTTATGCGTTCGGCTGTTGCTTTTGCCTCACGCAGTGCTCCATCCGATTTATTATTCGCTTCCTTTAAAATATTTTGAGCACTACCCATACTGGTTTTGCTCACAAAAAAATAACTTACACCTGCGCCTACAATAGCGCTTACTACTATCCATAAAACTGCCATACTGCGATTCTTTAAAAAAGTGAAAAATGCTTAACCATCCGTTTAAACTAAACGCATAGTTGACTAAAGAAACACAAATGGAAAAAGAGGGCGTAATGTGGCGAAGTTACAGGAAGTATGGTTTACTCTTATTTTAGTGCTACGTTGTTTTCGGACGTTTTTACTGTTTATTCATTCAATGGCTATTTAATAATAGCTGAATTTTAAATAATTTTCGAGTTATAAACCTAAATGTAAATAAGGTTGCTTAAATAAAGGATTTTTCTGTATGAAATTTTAAAATATCATCGCTTATGCTTGCTAAAAACTTTTCTGAGCCTTAAAGTTTCAATGAAATCCTGTTTTATTTAAATACACGTATCTATTAATTTACCCAAATTTGGGTTTACTTTTCCTTTAACTACGCACTCTAAGGCGCGCTCACTTCGTTCAGTTTCTTTAAAAACAAAAATAAAATAGTTCTTATGAGAAACTATTTTGTTCTAACTGATTGCAAAAGTAGCAATTTAATTAAAATTATCCAATCGTACGCAATTAATAGTTGAAACGTTACAAAATAAAATTTTTTTAGTGCCTAAAAACTGCATAATCTCAATTTTTCTTCTTTTCAATGGTTTTGTATTAAAAAATACAATTTTTATCAACTCATTTTCCTTTCAGTACGCTTAACCTAAATTAAGTATGTGATGGCACGATTTTTAAAATTATTGATACTTTCGGGAACTTTAAAAGGTTTTACTAAAATTTAGGGAATAGATTAATTGCTTTTAGCCTTTTCAGCTTCAATAGCCATAACAGATGTAACTTCGTCAAGTGCTTTTACTTTTGCAGCAAAATCACCTCTTAGTGTTTCGCGTATGTGCGTCATATTGGCGAGAATGGTGTTGAGTTCGTTGGGTAAAAAAGTATTGAATGCCTCTTTAATACGCTTTGCAACCGTCGGCGATTTACCATTTGTTGAAATAGCAATTTTTAGATCGCCTTTCTGAACGATGCTCGATAGATAAAAGTCGCATTGAGAAGGCGTATCTGCTACGTTGCATAAAATGCGTTGCATACTCGCTCTGCGTTTAATATTTATATTGAGTAATTTATTGTCGGTGGCGACAAGCACAATGTTTTTTCCGTTTAAATCAGTGATTTCAAAAGGTTTTTCAATGAGCGTTACGTTTGGGTAATCGTTTACAAATTCTCTAATTTCGGCTGAAATTTTTTTTCCAACTAACGTGATGCGCGTTGTAAAACAATTTGTCAGTACCGCCGTAATTTTTTCAAACCCGACATAACCACCTCCCACTATGAGTACGTGCAAGTGTTCTAATTTTAAAAAAACAGGAAATAACTGATTACCGCAAGCGTTTTCGGTTGCATTAGTTTCAACTAATTTTTCTGTAATTAATTCCATGCGTATTATATTATATTTCTTTGTGAAATTATAAAAACTTAATTCACCGCATGAAAATTTTTGCCGTGCGTTGTTTCTTTCACATAATTTTTGCGAATTACAAAGTCGCCGAAGCGTTCGCCTTTAATTCTTGTATCGGCGTAATCGGCTAAAATGGGTTGGAGTGTTGCCAAAATTTCGGCTTCATTCAACATTTCTTTATAAAGTTTATTCAAACGCTCGCCGTTGTGCGAAGCACCGAGATATAAATTATACCGACCCATTGCGCGACCCACCAAACCAATTTCGCCGAGGTAAGGTCTGCCACAACCGTTCGGGCAGCCCGTCATGCGGATAGAAATCGAATCGTTTTGTAGTTTTAGTTTGTGTAAAATTGTGTCTAAATGATCAATTAAATCGGGTAAATACCGTTCCGCTTCTGCAAACGCGAGCGTACACGTGTTGAGCGCAGTGCAAGCAATTGAATTTTTACGCATCGCCGTTGGGTCGTTATCAATAAAACCATTGCGTTCTAAAATAGATTCAACGATACGGCGTTCACCGAGCGTTAATCTACAGATCATTAAATTCTGATTACCGGTTAATCTAAATTCGCCGATATTTAATACTGCAATTTCCTGTGTTGCTGTTTTAAGTTTGTAACCTTCTTTATCAGCAATACGTCCACCTTCAACAAAAAGCGTTAAATCGTATTTACCATCTGTTTCTCTCGACCAACCAATGTTGTCACCCGTAGTTGTAAATATGTACGGGCGCGCTGCTTCTAAAGTATAGCCGAGACGTTCAACAAGTTCGGCGTTGAACTTTTCCAAACCGTTCGCATCAATCGTATATTTTAAACGCGAAAATTTTCTATTCTCTCTGTTTCCCCAGTCGCGTTGAATGGTCATGATTTTTTCGCACACATCTGTCACTTTATCTTTCGCGCAATAACCGAGAACATCAGCTAAGCGCGGATAAGTTTCGGGCATACCAAACGTCATTCCCATACCGCCGCCTGCGACAACGTTGTAACCTTCGAGCGCGCCATCTTTTTCAATGGCTATTAAACCCACGTCGTTAGAAAAAATATCGGTTTCGTTGTGTGGTGGAATAGCAATAGCAATTTTAAATTTTCGTGGCAAATAATGTTTGCCGTAAATAGGCTCTTCGTCGGGTGCATCGAGATTCTTATTCAAAACATTTGTACCCAAATTTACCTTTTCACCGTTCAACCAAATTTCGTAGTACGCTGTTGTGCGCGGCGTTAAATGCGCACTGATTGCTGCTGCGTGTTCGTAAACCTCAGCGTGTAACGGCGAAGTATAAGGATTTGTGTTACACATAACGTTTCGGTTCACGTCGCCGCAACCTGCAATACTATCAAGTAGTACTTTATTAAAACCTTGAATCGCGCTGCGTAAATCTTTTTTATAAATTCCATGCAACTGAAACGCCTGTCGCGTAGTGAGTTTAAGTGTTCCGTTGCCAAATTCATCGGCGAGTTCGCTCATGCGTAACCACTGATTTGGTGAAGCTACACCACCGGGCACACGCACACGAATCATGAAAGAGTATAAACCCTCTAATTTTTGGCGTTTACGCTCGGCGTCTAAATCGCGGTCGGTTTGTTGGTAACTGCCATGAAATTTAATCAAATGCGTATCATCGTGATACAATGAACCCGTTATGTCGTTGACGAGACTTTCTTGTATGGTGCCGCGCAAGTAGCGACTTTTATCTTTTGCAATTTCTACTTCTGAAACTTTTGCCATTTTATTTTAATTAATAAACGTCTTCGAGATAACGCCTTTGTTTTTTTAAATTTTTGACGTATTCCGTCGCTTTTTCAATGCTTATTACCGATTCTTTTTGAACAATATCAATCAATGCGCGCTCAACATCGGATGCCATACGCGATTTATCGCCGCAAACATAAAACGTTGCGCCGTTTTCAAGCCAATCAAAAACTTGACGCGACTTTTGCAACAAACGGTGTTGTACATAAATTTTTTCGGCTTGATCGCGCGAAAAAGCGACATCTAAACGCGTCAGCGTACCATTTTTTAAACCCGCCAACCATTCGGTCTGATATAAAAAATCTGTTTTGAAGTTCGGATTACCGAAAAATAACCAATTTTTTCCGGATGCTTTTGTTTCGGTGCGTTCTTCAACGAATGCGCGAAACGGCGCAACGCCAGTACCAGGTCCGACCATAATGATGTCTGTTGAAGCATCGGCAGGTAATTTGAAAAAAGTATTCTGCTCTGTATATACTTTTACAGTGTCATTAATTTTTATTGTATCGGCTAAATAGGTTGATGCAACCCCTGTTTTTTTTCTGCCGAACGCTTCGTAACGAACCGCTGCAACAGTTAAATGCGCTTCGTTTTCGTGTGTCCTAAAACTTGATGCAATCGAATAAGCACGAGCGGGTAGTTCTCGCAAAGTATCTGCTAATTGTTGCGCAGTAGGTTTAATTTCAAAATATTGGAGCGCGTCTAAAACATCTCGACCATAAAAAAAAGATTGCATTGCAGCATTATCTTTGAGTAGTGTTTCTATTTTTTCTTTCGGTGCATTATCTAAATTACTCAATCGCGTTAAAAAATCGCGCGAAAGCACGGTGAGTTCAGCATTGTGTTTTAGAAAATGATAGAGTGTTGTGGGAGCGTTTTGCAATACACCCTTAGTTTGTTGCATCACTTTTGCTTCCGCATCCAATCCTGTTTTATCTAAAAAAGTATAAACAAGTTGCTCCGAATTTTCAGGTAAAATATACAGCGAATCGCCGGGCGCGTACTCAAGTTCAGCAGCAATGCCGAGTTCAATATGATACGTTTCTCTTACAGAACCGCGACCATTGAGTTGAATTTTTTCAAACACTTGCGCCTCAAAAGGATGTTTTTTATCGAAATGTACTTTTGCAAGCTGTGAAATTTGAGATTTTAGTTGCGAGCCATTGAGCGAAGATTCAGAACTTAAAACTGCCGGCTCAGAATTTACAAATTTTTGGTTGTAAGATTGAATTAATAATTCTGCCCACTTTTCTGCGTCATCCTGCCAATCTACATCGCAATCAATGCGCGTTGATAAACGCTTTGCGCCAAGTTTTTCAAATTGTGTATCGAAATCTTTTCCGGTTTGACAATACTGAATGTAACTTTTGTCGCCGAGTGCTAAAATCGAAAACTGCAAATCGTTAAGTTTTGGCGCGCGCGCTGAGTGAACAAATTTATAAAAGTCTTCCGCAACAGCGGGCGGTTCGCCTTCACCGTAGGTGCTAATAACCATTGCGAGTGCGCGCTCCTCTTTTAAATTTTTAGTTGCATATTGTGCTATATCAACTACTTTGGCTTCAATTCCGCGCGACTTGGCTAATTCAGCAGTTTTGTTAGCAGCTTTTTGCGCATTACCGGATTGCGAACCGTAAATAATTGTAAGTGTTGGAGCTTTAACAGCCATCAGCTTTGAGCTATCAGCTATCAACTCACTCGTAGGCTGATAGCTTGAGGCTGTCGGCTGATGATTGATAGCTTTTTCTGATAATCCATAAAAATAACCACTCAACCATAAAAGTTGGCGTTCATTAAGTTTAGAAGAAAAATCGTGTAAGTTTTTTTCGTCTAAACCATTCGGAAGCATATTGGGTGTTACTAATTTTTCTGACATTGAATCTATTTTAAGTTTTTTTTAGCCATTGTTTTTTTCAATCAACTCGAAGCTATCAACTGCTGGCAAAAAAGAACTGTACGAAAATGCTGTTTGATTATGTTGTGTGTATTGTGCGTCGGCATATCGCACAACTTCGCCAATCGCGATTATGGCGGGTGATGCTATTTGCGCGGCTTCTACGCGCTCAACAATATTTTGTAGAGTACCAACAACAACTTTCTGATCCGGTAAAGTACCGTTTTGAATAACGGCGACGGGTGTTGTTATGTTTTTATGAACCGAAAAAATATCAACTATAGCTGATAATTTATATAATCCCATCAAAATGACAACAGTTGCATCGGTGTTAGCTGCTTGATAAACACTTTCTGAAATTAATCCTTTAGATGTTGTTGCTGTTAAAACTGTAAATGCGCGACTTTCTGAGCGGTGTGTAACAGGTACGCCGATTGCACCTAAAACACCGACAGCACTACTGATGCCGGGAACGTAATTGGTTGGAATATTATGAAACTGTGCAAAATCAATTTCTTCTCTACCACGACCAAAAACAAACGGGTCGCCACCTTTTAATCGAACAACATGACCATGCTCGCGTGCGTGCTGCACAATCAAATCGTTAATAGCATCTTGGCTATACGCTTTAAACCCCGTGCGTTTTCCAACAAAAATTTTTAAGGCATTTACTGGTGCGTATGCTAATAAATCGGTGTTCACCAATGAGTCATACAATAAAACGTCTGCTAATTGAATTGCTTTAACACCTTTTAGTGTAATGAGGTCTGCGTCGCCTGGTCCGGCACCAACAACCGTTAATCTCGGATTTATAATTTTCATATTAACTTAGCTGCAACTCCAATCTCAATATTATTCGAGACTTTCATTAAATTATCCCCCCGCAAGGAGCGATTTAATAATTGTTTAATAGCCGAAAATTATGTTCATTTGCTATTGTGCTCGGATGCAAGTTCCATAGACTTAAACCAAAACACGCGCATTATATTTTTACGAATGCAAATGTACTTGCAAATGTAGATGCGATGCAAGGTATTTTAAAAATAAATTTGTTTACAACATTGATTATTTTTAAACGAAACTAAATTGGGAAAGATTATTTTAGATAGAGTTTATGTTTGGATTAAAAAACTTAAATTTAAAAAATTAGGGTTCAAAAATGAACCCTTACTACCTCGCGTTTAAAAAATCATTTTCGTTTTTAAAATCATTTGCGTTTCTAAAAGCGTTTGCGCTTTTAAAATCATTTGCGTTTCTAAAAGCGTTTGCGTTTTAAAAGCGTTTTCATTTTCAAAAACGTTTTCATTTTTAAAACGCTCGCAAAATATTTTCTTTCTCAAAAATTTTTGTAATGCTCTTCTAAATCTTTTAGTTTCACGAACGCAAGCATTATTTTAAATTAATACTAAGCGATATTATTCCAGTTTAAAAAAATAATTTTACAAACGTTAAATAATTCAGTCAACGCATAAATAATCCAGCATTAGTTCCCTATCAATAAACTCGAGGGTATGTTCATTTTTCACTAAACCCAAAGTGGTGATGCGTGTTAAAAACACTTTCATTTTTATTATGGCTGAATAAATTACAGACAAAAAATAAGCACTTACAGAGAGCAATACAAATTTAATTATCTACCAACCCTGCGTTTCAAACTCTCCACAGAAACCGTCATCAGTCTTCCCATTTTTTTCTTGCCACGATAGCTAACAATTTTTAATTGCGAAGCACCTTTAGGAATACTCAGTGGCGTTTTGTAAATGGGATAATACGCATCGGGCGGTGAATTATCCCAACTGTAGTGCATATCTAAATCAGTGATTTGACTCGTCAGCGTTGTGAGTAGCATACTATCAACTTTAATAGTCGGGTCGAACATAGCTGGAGAATAATTAATTTCGGCTTCATCGAACCGATTTAAATGGTTTTCAACATTTTTCTCAAAACTATCCCAATTTTTGTTTTCCGGTTTTGTCCACGCTACTTCGGCAGTCGCCATCGCGCGAGGCCAAGTCATGTATTCTAAATAACGGTGATTATACAATTGTTCACTCCAAAGATTGGCTTGTATGCCTTTTACAAGTTCTGGATTTAAACCATTGATGATGGGTTCGTAGGAATAGGCTTTGTTTAACAGCAAGGTAGAATAAACCTTTGCCTCCAAACTCGAATCGCCCTGCATGTAATCTATGTAGCAATATTGGGTTGGCGACATTACGACTTCATGCCCTTGCGCAGATGCGTCTATGCCACCTTTTTCACCGCGCCAACTCATCACTGCTGCACCTGGTGCTAAACCGCCTTCCAAAATTTCATCCCAACCGATAGCTTTTTTGCCTTTATCACTTATAATTTTTACAATCTTTTTCGTAAAATACGATTGTACCTCATTCATATTTTTTAATCCTTCCTTTTTAGCCAATTCAGTGACGGCGGAATCCTTTTCCCAAAAATTTTTAGTGCATTCATCACCGCCAATATGAATGTACTGGAATGGAAACAGGGTAGAAAGCTCAGAAAATACCTTGTCTAAAAAGTCATACACTTTAGGATTCGCAGGATTTAAATTATTGTCAATGCGCGACGTAGGATGTGGTGGAATCCAATCTATAATAACTTCGCCTGAGCGTACTTGATAATTCTCTGCACCTTTTGTGTAAGATAGCTCGGGATATGAAACAACTGCTGCTAAAGAATGACCCGGTACATCTACTTCGGGCATAATTTCTACGAATCTTTCTTTTGCGTAAGCTACTAATTCTTTGATGTCTTCTTGTGTAAAAAATCCGCCGTAAGTGCGCGGTTCGTCAGCAGGTGGTGCAGCGAAACTACCAAAATATCCGACGCGTTCGGCGTTATAAGCCCCCTTTTTTGTGAGGTTCGGATAAGATTTTATTTCTACGCGCCAACCTTCATCGTCGGTAAGGTGCAAGTGCAAAAGATTCAGTTTATACTTCGACATATTGCTGATATATGATTTCACCTCTTCTTTTGTAAAAAAATGGCGCGCTACATCCAGCATTAATCCGCGCCAAGCAAAACGCGGATAATCAGTAATTTCCACAAGGGGTATTTTCCACGACGCATTTTGAACAACAGTAGAACTCTCTATTTTTGGAGGCAAAAGTTGCAATAAACTTTGCACTCCATAGTATAAACCTGCTGGTTGATTAGCTTTAATTTTTATGGTTTTAAGATTTACAAAAAGCTTGTAACCTTCCTTGCCAATACTGGAATCGGGTGTGTTGTTCAAACTTAATGTAATGGTTGGCAACGGAACTTTCCGATCAACAAATACTTTATAACCTGTGGCTTTACTCAGTTTTTCTTTTAAAAGTGCTACGGTATTTCCGGCGACACCTTTTGCAGAAATATCAATAATGTGAGGCAAAACAAAAACACCTTTTTTTGAAATCAGTTTAACTGGTGCTGGAATGAGCGAAACTTTTTGTGCAAAAAGAGCAATGCAAAATAAGTTGAGAAGAATTGAGTAAACAATTTTTTTCATGAAAATAATTTTTTTAGAAGTGGTGAGTATTCCGTCATTCGGAATTAATTTTTTTTGAAAAAGTAAAAATAATACAGATTTACAACTATCTCTAAAAAGTAATTAAATAAATTATCAGTGTAGGTTAGCAATTAAACTTGAACGTATTATTACGTCGTTTCTTACAGACAGCTACAGACAGCTACAAAAATTTTCAAAATCTTTAAAGTTGCGTTCAACTTAAAAAAAAACCCGAAATTCTTTTATGGAATATTCGGGATTTTCTTTTTTTAAAATTTATGGCACTAATTGAGCATATTCAACTTCTTCTGAATTTCATCAACCAATTTGCGTTGGTTTTCAACTTGCTTTTTGCTATCGTCTTGTTGCTTTAAATTTATTTGAATATCGTTTTCAGCTTTAGCAATTTTCTTTTTGTAATCTTCAATGTCTGAATGTAGATCAGTATTTTTACGCTCTAAATTGCGCTGATTTTTTTCTAATTTTTTAAGCGCTTCTTGTTGATCGTTCAATTGATCGGCTGTCATATCGCGCTGTACGCTTAAATTAAAAGCAGTTAATATTTTTTCACCTTCTTTATACTTATCGGCAAAATCTTTTGAGTTAAGATATGCACCGCCGAGATCGAACCAAACTGTAGCCGTTGTATTTTGTCCATTTTCGGCAAATTTGGCGTACATATCAACTGTGTTAGCACCGCCGATAGCTGGAATTAAAGCGTTATCGCTGAACCACTCGTCGTTTTTGTTTTTAATATCGCCTTTAAATTGTTTAGCGTAATCTTTCCATTTTTTATTGACGTACTTAATCGGCACACCCATAATATCGAGACTGATACTATTTTTGGCACCCAAACTCATTAAACGTTCGCCTTCGAGGGTTGTTGGTGCAATTAAACCTTTTGTCATTGTAGCAGTGCGCGCTGAATCTGAGAGAGAAGTTTGTGCGAAAACACTACTACTGAAAACCACAAAAATAAAAACTATTATTTTTGAATAATTACTTGACTTAAACATAGATAGAATTATTTTGAGAATTAAAGAATGTGCAAATTTAGGGGATTTTAATCGCACAGAGCGCGAAATAAAATTACTTTTCTGCAATAATATCTTTTAGACGTGTAATTTTTTTTTGACACAGTATTTAGTCCATAAAAAATGGATAAATTTTTGTATGATATAGTGTGTGATTAATTTTAGCTTTGTATTTTTAAACTCCTGACTTTTAATACAACACCTTTTCTATTGACCAAACTGTGTAAAGGATTAATGAAATGAATTTTAGATTTACTTCAAAGCGGAATATACTGAGTTTCGCTGTTATATTTTTTCATCTATCGGTTTTTGCACAAACGATGGAACGCGCTGATTTTTTTTATAACCGAAAAGAATATGGCTCGGCGAGTGTTATTTACGAAAAATTGCTAACACCGCGAAATGCGGCGGTTGTAAAATCGAAATTAGCGAATTGCTATCGCATTTTAAACAGAATGCAACAAGCTGAGCCGTTATATGCTGAAGTTACCGATTTAGATAATCCGAATGCTGCCGATTATTTGAGATATGGTGAAGTGCTGATGAGTCTATCAAAATATGAGCAAGCAAAAATTTGGTTAAAAAAATCGCTGTTAGCTTTTCCGGATAACCCATTGACAAAAAATTTACTCACTAATTGCGATAAAATTAAAACCATTCCGCCCTATTTTCGGGTTGATAAATTAACGCCGTTTTCTAAAAATGAAACGTGCGACGATAACGCTGCTGTCTTTTATAATGGCGGCATTGTGTTTGCCTCCGATAGATCGGCAGGTTGGCGACTTCTCAAAGAAAAAAATCCTGAAACCAATCGCGACTATCCGACCCTTTTTTTTGCCGAAAGAACGAGCGATACATCGTTTGCTGAACCGAAAGAATTTTCGAGTAAATTAACAGCAACTAATAGAGTCACAGCGAATGCTTCGTTCACTGCCGATGGTAAGCATATCTATTTTTGTAGAAATAGTATGAATTTATCGAAGAATAAAACTTACACCATGCAACTTTACACTGCCGAAACCACTGACGGTGAGCATTGGTCGAATATAGAATCACTTTCTTTTTGCGATTTAAACATCAATTACTTTTATCCCGCTGTTTCGCCCGATGGCAGATTTTTGTTTTTTTCGAGCGATAAAAGCGGCGATAGCAACGGCGGTTTGGATATTTATATGTCGCGGTTGTTGAAAAGAGGTTGGTCTAAACCCGAAAATCTTGGACCAAAAATAAATACTTCTGCCCACGAAATCTGTCCATTTTACACCAAAAGCGGAAAATTATATTTTTGCTCGAAAGGACATTTGGGTTATGGCGGTTACGATATTTTTGTCACTGAGCGCGATACTAACAATAATTGGAAAAAACCCATTAATGTTGGCTTACCCATAAACAGTGCTTACGACGATATTTCAATTGCTTTTTCACCCGACGGGCAACTCGGCACATTTACTTCTTCGCGAACAGGTGCAGGAGACGATATTTTTCTGTTTAAATTAAAACCTGGTACAGCCGATACAATGGAATGTATCTCACCGAATGACACTGCGGTAACGTATCTCAACAGCGATGCGTTTACTATAAATTCGATTCCGAAGATTCAAGCAGGAGGTTATAATCGCAATAACGCCACACCATCTTCAAAAACGGCATTTTCAGATAATAACCCAGCTGAAGAAACTGCAACACAAAGTACAAAAAATGCCGTTGCGCCCGATATTTTCACTGTTCAATCAGTCAATACTTTTAAAGAGTGGCAAACGGCAATTGACAAAGCGAAAGAAAAAAACAAATCGTCTCTTACTAAAAGTGCACTATTCAGTGATTTTAAAAACGTACAGAATATTACCGAATTTTCGACGGCACAATTTCAAGTTTTAGACGCTCTGGCAGATTTTCTGCAAAAAAATAAACAACTTACTTTTTCTGTTACTGTGCATAGTGCGACACAAACCAAAGAAAACGCAACCGAAATTAAATATATCACGCAAACGCAAGCCGAAGCCATTACGGCGTATTTGGTTTCAAAAGGTGTACGCGATAAACGGCTTGTTGCGCACGGTCTTGGAAAAAATCAACCCTTGACTGATTGCAGTGCGTCACCTTGCGCACCGAATATTGATGCCGAAAATGCGCGCGTGGTTTTTAAAATTCACTACGAAGAATAAAACGAAACGCTATGTGGACTTGCCCAAAATGCGAACGCGAGCTTAAAAATCCGAACTAATGGCATTACTGCGAAAAAGTAAATATCGAAACTTTGTTTGAAGACAAAAACCAAGAACTTGTTTTTGGTTTCGATTATCTTCTCTCCGAAATTATTGACTGGGCAGATATTGCTGTGAGTGCTACGTAAAACTGTATCGTGTTTGTGCATAGGCAAACTTTTCTCATCGTTCGACCCATGAAAAAACATTTAGACCTTAAATTTTATTCCGACTACTTCAACGAAATGCCGCCAATTCTAAAATCTATTGCCTATTCCGGCAGATATCAAAATCATATTCGATTATCCGATTTAGAAGATGTTATACCACAAGTGATTGAGTTGATTAGAAAATCGTATGACTTGTTGTAAATAAATTTACAATCGGTTTACAGCAATCTTTTTAACAAAAAAAACGTTTATTATTTAAATTTTAGGCGATGAAAAAAATACTGTTCCTGTTTTTTATTGTAGCGAGTGTTGCGCAAGTACGCGCTTCATGGTTGTTGCTACCGATGGATACAAAACAAAAAGACCATTTAAAAGCGTATGGCATTACGTTTTGGGTTTTGCAAAAACAAATTGAAGCGCATTGGTTACTAAATTATCGCGGTGGAAGTTTTGCTATTCCGTACCGCACAGAATTTGAAAAAGAATGTCGCACGCGCAACGTGACGGCTGAAGTGATTTCTGATGCAGCTTTTGGCGATATTCAGCGCGAAATTTCCAATCCCGAAGTTAATCAGGACGATATTAAATTAGAAGTTGCGCCGAAAATTGCTGTTTATACCCCCGATTTCGATATGAAAGGCAAACGCGTTCAACCGTGGGATGACGCCGTTATGTTGGTTCTGACGTACGCCGAAATTCCGTTCGATAAAGTATATGATAGAGAAGTAGTTGAAGGGAAACTTTCTAAATACGATTGGTTGCATTTACACCACGAAGATTTTACAGGTCAGTACGGACGTTTTTATGCCAGCTATCACGGTATGCCGTGGTACAAAGACAATCAAAAAAAATCGGAGGAGTTAGCGCACGCATTAGGTTTTCAAAAAG
This sequence comes from Saprospiraceae bacterium, assembly GCA_043758385.1. Taxonomy (GTDB): domain Bacteria; phylum Bacteroidota; class Bacteroidia; order Chitinophagales; family Saprospiraceae; genus JAAFJT01. The sequence continues at coordinate 9,823 of JAYVNP010000104.1, read as the reverse complement.
TCTCGCAATGCAAATTAGCGGTGGTAAAAAAAATTAAAGATTTCGTCATGGGTGGCGGATTTATGTTTGCCATGTGTTCGGCTACAGACACATACGATATTGCTTTAGCTGCCGACGGCACTGATATTTGCGCCAACATTTACGACGGCGACGCATCCGATCCGAACGCGCAAGAAAAATTAGATTTTTCTAAAACGTTTGCTTTTAAAGATTTCCAGTTGGTGCGCGATCCATTAGTGTATGAATTTTCAACTATTGATAACGACATTATTTACGGCAGACCGCAAAGCGTAGAAACAGATTACTTCACATTGTTTGATTTTTCCGCTAAATGGGATCCGATTCCGACTATGTTGACACAAAACCATACGCGCATTGTGAAAGGATTTATGGGTCAGACAACGGCGTTTCACAATAATGTTATTAAATCGAATGTTTTAATTTTAGGCGAAAACAAACCGTATGCCGAAGCGCGCTATATTCATGCGCCTTATGGACAAGGTTTTTTTACATTTTACGGCGGACACGATCCTGAAGATTATCGTCATTATGTTGACGATCCAGAAACAGATTTAAGTTTGCATCCTAATTCGCCGGGTTATCGTCTCATTCTGAATAATATTTTATTCCCAGCCGCTAAAAAGAAACATCGCAAAACGTAAGGTTTGAAAATGATATTATACAAGGTGCGCTGCACCTTGTATAATATCATTTTTAACTCCAACGAAATTAATCATAAAAAAAATAGTTTTTGCGCGTTAAATTTGCGCGTTCACGTTTTAATTCGATTAATTGAATCGTTACACCTAAAAACAGTTTTGCTACAAAATTTATTTTTTATTCGTCGCTCGAAGTTCATAATCCATAGCTCATTCCTCTTAGCTTTGGTGTGTATTTATTTTTTATCAATGTTTACTTTCACGCGTTGCGCGCAAATAGTAAAACCTGGTGGTGGAAAAAAAGATACTATACCGCCGCACATTGTGGATAGATACTCAACACCGAACTATCAAAAAAACTTTAAACCCCAACGCATTGTTTTAACTTTCGATGAATGGATTAAACTCGAAGAACCGAATAGTCAAATCGTTGTTTCGCCACCGCTCTTTGAACGACCGAATATAAAACTCGATGGCAAAAAAGTGATTGTAGAGTTTGCTAAAAAAGAAATTTTAAAAGACAGTGTTACTTACACCATTCAGTTCGGAAATGCTGTCAAAGATTTAGCCGAAGGCAACGTTGCACCCAAACTTAAATTTGTGTTCGCTACCGGCGATGTTCTCGATTCACTTATTTTTACGGCTAAAGTCGTTGATGTTATCACGCAATTACCGATTGAAAATGCACTCGTCATGCTATACTCTGATTATTCCGATTCGGTTGTGGCAAAACAAAAACCTTTTTACTTTGCTCGCACCGATAAATCGGGATTAGCCGCCATAGAAAATGTGCGCGGCGGAAAGTATAAAGTATTTGCACTTCTCGAAAAAGACAATAACTATCTCTATTCTGCCGAAGGTGAAAAAATTGCTTATGCAGACTCTTTAATAACCGTTTTTGGACGCGACACAGCGCGCGCGAATGCTTTTTTACTCAAAATGTTTGAGCCACAACGCAAAATGCAACTCGCTACTAAAGAAACGGATGCATTTGGATTGGTGCGTTTAGGCTACACTACGCCGCCAACAACGGCTAAAATTATTGCCGATTCTGTTTTCAATGCCAATGCGATTGTAGAAATTGTACGCGATTCGCTTTTGTTTTGGTACGATGTTGATTCCGATTTAGGCACTCAAACTTTAGTTGTTAATCAGAAAATAGATACATCCGCTATTTCGGATACGGTTAAAATTAGAGTAAAAGGGCGTGCAGATTTTTTTAAGAAAAAACAAAAACTATTATGTAGCACTTCGAATGCTTTAAACAAAACGCCAAATCAACCGATACAACTCGCGTTTAACTATCCTGTTTTGAATTTTGATACCACACTCATTTCTTTAACCGATACTTCTAAAAAACAAATTCCTTTTAAAATCAGTATTGATAGCGCGCACAGGCGCATCGTTAATATTATTTCTAATTTGGGTGAAGGCAAATTCACACTACAAATTTTACCTGCGGCGTTAAAATCTTTACACGGTTTTGTGAACGATTCGCTCAAGTTTTCGATTTTTGTGCCAGATGAAAAAGAATTTGGCGAAGAAGATTTAAGAATCACTGGATTGGATTCGCTTAAAAAATACCAAATTCAATTAATTTTAAACGAAGACGTGATTGTCGGTGACTTTGCTGTGGCAAATACAAGAACGTTTGGCAAAAATATTCCATTTTTAAAACCCGATAGATATATGTTGCGCATTTTTGAAGACGAAAACAATAATCATATTTGGGATACAGGCAATTACTACAAGCACCGCATGCCGGAAAAAATATACACCCAACAGTTAGCTGCACTTCGACCGAATTGGACAACGGAAGTTCCGATTGATTTAAAAGATACTTTGTTGGCGAAATAAGGCTATAGCATAGAACTTAGAACTATAAATAACCCTTCAAAGTTTTTAATTTTTGCGATTTTGTAATTCGCTTTAAAAATTAACTTTTAAGATACGCGCACAAAATGCAAATGCTTTTTCAATTCTTTTTTATCAGGTAATATAACATGAATTTTGTATATCGGCATAAATATTGCAGCAAGTTGCGTGTGGTAGGTTAATTGATAAAAAATTGCTCACTGCACAAAAACCGATTTTACCTACACTTTACCTTCGCTTTAACAGGCGAGGGTATTTTTTTTTAAAGTATGAGTTTAGCAGCATTAATACGGTTGAGATAATTCACCAAATATTTACCCAAAATATCAAATTCAATATTCACCGCTTCGCCAACTTTTAAATTTTTAAAGTGCGTGTGCTCAAAAGTATATGGAATAATGGCAACACTAAAAGTATTATCCGTGGGTGAAACGACGGTTAAGCTCACACCGTTCACACATACAGAGCCTTTGTCAACGAGAATGTAATCGGGATTTTTTTTATATTCAAAACTAAAAACCCAAGAACCTTCCAGCGTTACTGCTTGGGTGCAAATTGCCGTTGTATCAACGTGACCTTGCACAATGTGTCCGTCTAATCGCGCCGAAGCGAGCATAGCGCGCTCTAAGTTCACTAAACTGCCAACTTTTAAATTACCGAGATTACTCCGAAACAGTGTTTCATCAATAGCTGTAACTGTGTGTTCGTTATCCGATAAAGCTACAACCGTTAAACATACGCCGTTGTGCGACAAACTTTGATCAATTTTTAATTCGGATGCTAAACTCGATTCAACTACAAAATCTACATTTGAGCCTTTATGATGTATTTTTTTAATTACGCCGAGCGTTTCTATAATTCCTGTAAACATAAATAAGCTATGAACTTTGAGCTATGACATTTGAGCCTTTCGTGAAAGCACAATCATCATTGCTTAAAGTATATTTAATTTCTTTTTGTTAAAAAACTATTTAAAATAATTTTTGGCTTTTAATTTTTAACTGTAGTTATCTAATCCATCACTGAAACTCAAAGCTCTTGGATTATGATTAATGCCTTCTCAATTCAATAAATCCACTCAACGGTGTTGCGTTGGGTGTTGGTCCGTTTACGCGATTTTCAATAACAGTACACGTGTAAAAATAAGTACCTTCAGCAACATCGGTACCGCTTTTATTTTTTCCGTCCCAGTTAAACTTTGGATCCGTTGATTCAAAAACCACATCACCCCAACGATTAAATATTTTTATACTTATGCTGCTTATAAATTTAATGGCAGTTGCTTTAAAAAAGTCATTTTGTTTATCATCGTTGGGGGTGAAAGCATTAGGTAAAATGTATGCCGGGCAATTATCAATACAAACTGTATTTGAAGGTTTACTCTGATTACCGACCGAATCGGTAGTAGTTACGTAGTAACAACCTGCCGCGTTACCATCGGTACGAATGTGAATGTACTGCGTATCGCGCGGAGAAGTGGTAGTTGTGAGCACGTCAAAATTTCCAGACTTTGTGCTACTGAAATATAAAGTAAAATGCGACACGTCGCGCGTACCGCATAAACTTGCAGGATTTCGCCAACTAATTAAACTATTATTATCCGTTTTGAAAGCACATATTGAATCGCACTGATTGCAAGCGGTTAAAATAGTTGGGCAGGGTGCAACGGTATCAATGGGTGTGCCACAAGCAATTTGCGAATCGTTAATAAGTGGTGTCGGTACACCAGCAATGCCATAAGAACCAGAAGCGCGGATAAAATAACAATAGTTTATTTTATTCCTAACGCTCGTATCGGCGAAAGTTGTGGATTGAGTTGCGCCAATGGAATCAAAATTATTTGTTGTAGTATTTTGCCTTAAAATAGTGTAGTTGTAATTCGTCCAAGGCACTTGTTTTTGCCAACTCAAATTATTAACTCTATCGCTTGAAGCAATGCTTAAAAAATGCGTAGAAGCCACAGAGGTATAACCTAAAAGAGAATCGCTTTTGTAATAAAAACCAACGCGGTAGGTATAGGCGTTTGCTTGCGTATTGAGTTTTAAATCGCTAAAAGAAGTATCGTTCAAACTTGCGAAATAACTGGAACCGACGGAATAAATATCCTGAAAAGTTGTTGTGCCAATGCCGATGCTACGCTGTAATATAAATTTATACGGTCCAGGATGTTTTAAAGTATCTAAATCAACAACAATCGGTTTCGACCATTTCACATCTACACTACCCGTTGCAGCGTTTGTTTGTGTCACGCTCGTTTTTAAAATGAGTGGTAAATCGCGCTGCAATTGCACACAGGCTTCACTGCTCGGTAAACTTTCTACCAAATTAAAAGGATTTCCACCCAAAGTCCGTTTAGCAAAATACGCCGTAACACGGTAGCAATACGTTTTACCGCGTTCAATATTGGTGTCGAAATAATTATACCGCGCATTAGAAACCGTGAAAGCTGTATCAAAAATTAAACGCGTATAACCTTTATTATCCATTGAAGGCGTACAAGTGTCGGGTGTAAACGGGCTGCTATTTTCGCGTCGCCAAACAGCAAAAGCATAAAAATAATTATTGTCTGCATTTTCGCAGGTGTAAGGTTTCGACCAAGAAACTATTGTTCGATTATTATCGGCAACGGCGCGTACATCAAGTGGTGGCGGACCGCAAACTTTTATTTGTAGCGTTTTTAAATCAACCAAACCCGTTGAATCGCTGATATAATTATCAGAAGATTTAAAAACAACGGTGTAGGGGTATTGCTGAATATGTTCGCACGTAGTTTGCCAAACGAATGTATCAACAGCGGGTTGTGTAATGAAAGGTTTACCTTTAAAAATAGCAGGGCTTTTCGTTACTTTAAATGGTCCGCCTAAGGCTGTTAAATTTATTTTTTGACCAGAATCAGGATCGGTGGAGCGAATAGTAATAATAATTTTATCACCCGCGACGACGCAAATTTTTTCAATGGTTGTAACTTTTGGCGGAATATCTTCACATTTATTAATCACCACTTGCATATCGCGAATCGTGGTATCAATAGCAATGCCACCGCGATAACTAATTACTTGAAAAGCGATATTATACTCACCTTCTCTTTGTGGTGTTGTCCATCGAAATTCACCGGTTACTTCATTCAAAGAAATTTTATTATTTGCACCTGGATTTATTTGGTCTGGAAAAAAATATTGAGGCACAACTGTTGCTTGCGTTTGTAAAGGAGTAGTTAAGCGATATGCCACACTATCCCCATCGGGATCGTAGGCATTAATAGAATGCACAAATATTTTTCCGACACAACCTTTATCTATCGGTGGCTGAAGCAAAAGCGGTGTGCTGTTAAAACCCTGAAAATTAACGTTCAAAAATGTATAAGTCGTCTGAATATAAAACGGAACGCCATCGGAGTTTGGATAATTTACGTTGAGAATACCGCCATTGCGTTGCGGGTCAATCATGCCGATTTGATAAGTGCCTCTACCTGGAAAAGTATGCGTGCCGATGTAAATATTTTTGCGAATATCATTCGGTAATAATTCTCCTTTACCGCCACCATTTGAGCGCGATAATGTATCGCTCGAGCCATCTCCCCAATTAATAACTAATTCTTGCCTGTCAACGGGTGAACTGGCTTTTGTATAAACTGTAATTGTGGCGCGCAAACTGAGTGTGCCAATTTGTGCTAAATTAATTTCACCCGCGCGGTTGTGCGTTGCCCACGCGGATGCGCTTGCAAAAAATAAGAAAAATAGAAAGGCAAAAAAATGTTTCATATCTTTGAACAAGATTAACAACATCGAATATAATTAAAAGGTTTGTTGGGTTTGTTTTTCACAATAATCCTACAATACGTTACTCAGGTTTAATTCGATTGACAAATATAAACATTTGTGATTAAACTTGTGGCAAATTTATAGCGCAATTTGAAATTCGTAATTAATTTATGTTGAACCATTGGCTCAATTTTGTTGAAAGCTCGATAGTAGAATATGTCAGAAATTTAAACGGACAACAACTCGGCAAACAAGTTATATTTCATACGCCCGATTTTACGCCACAACTTTCTGACAATTGCATTGCGCTCATCGGTTTAGATGCTACCGAAGCCAACGCTATTCGTAAAACGCTTTACGCATTGGGTAATCATATTTCACCTAAAAATGTTTATGACCTCGGTAATATGCGAAAAACAGACGCAGGTTTTGTTGCTCCCCTCCTGAATGACATTATACAAGGCGATACAACGTTACTTTTACTCGGCAATAACACCGCGCATTTAAAAACGTGTGTGAGTTTTTTTAAATCGGCGCGCAAAACCGTTAATGTTAGTGTCATAGAATCTCAGGTAGATTTACAAAAGATTGACGGCAAAGAAAAAATTTGGGAGCAAATTTTAACCGAAAATAATATTTTTCATGCCAGTGTCGTCGGTTTTCAATCGCACTTTCATGGTGAAGATGTGAATGATTTTTTCGATAAAAAAAATTATGAATTGCTACGGCTTGGCAAAACGCGACAAAATTTAGAAGATACAGAACCCGTTTTACGCGATGCCGACATTGTGAGTTTTCATGTTTCGGCACTAAAATTTATTGAAGCACCCGCACAAAAATCGCTTTCCCCGAGTGGTTTCACGATTGAAGAAGCATGCCAATTGGCGCGCTATGCCGGCATGAGCGATAAATTACAATGCTTCACACTTTTGGGTTTTGATGCCGAAAAAAATGGAAATGAATTAACCGCCAGCGGCATTGCTCAAATTTTGTGGTATTTTATTGAAGGGTTTGTAAACCGTAAAAAAGATTATCCCATCAGTGCTGCGCACAATCAGCTTACGCAATACGTAGTGGATGTTGCCGCCTTTTCAGATCAAGTCACGTTTTGGCGCAGTAATAAATCAGGGCGTTGGTGGATGGAAGTGCCGTTGAAATCGAGAAAAAAAACGGAACGCCATAAACTCATTCCATGCAGTTACAATGATTATCTCAGAGCTTGCCAAGACGATTTACCAGAAAGATTACTCGGTGCTTACAGAAGATTTATTTAGAAAATGCTGTAAAGCGTTAGTTTAAATTAAACGTACAAATTTTCAAACCAACTTACTTTATTAATTTTGGCAATCGCTCCATTATTTAATTTTAAACGCGCCGAGTGGCTCATTATTTTAGCGGTTGCGCTCGGTTATTTTGTTGATGCGTACGATCTGATTGTGTTCAGTGCTGTCCGTATTGCGAGTTTGCGCGAACTCGGTGTGCCAGAAAACGAACTGCTCAACTATGGATTAAGTTTGCTGAATTGGCAACTTTTTGGTTTAGTTATTGGCGGATTATTCTGGGGGATTTTAGCGGATAAATTCGGCAGAACAACTATTCTGTTCGGCTCTATCATAACTTACTCTCTGGCAAATGTTGCCAACGGTTGGGTAAATTCTGTTGATTGGTATTTGTTCTTACGCATCATTGCAGGCATTGGTTTAGCCGGTGAACTCGGCGTAGGCATTAGTTTAGTGAGCGAAAGTTTACCAAAAGAAAAACGCACATACGCTACAACAATTGTTTCTGTTTTCGGAATGATGGGTGCATTTTCTGGCGGTTTAATGTCGCTTTTTTTTGCTTGGAAAACTTGTTACTTCGTTGGTGGTGTGGCGGGTTTGTTTTTACTCCTTTTGCGGTTTAATGTGTACGAGAGTGGTATTTTTTTAAAAGAAAAAGAAAAAAATACTGCGCGCGGAAACGTTTTATTCATTTTAAAAAACCCCAAACTTTTAGCCACTTATTTTTTTTGCACACTTGCCGGTGGAACAACATTTATTTTAATCGGTTTATTCATTCAGAATGTGCCAGAATTTGCGACGGCGTTTGGTTTAACGGGTGCAAAAGCTGCATTGGCGATTATATTTTTTTATCTTGGCGGCGCACCTGCCGAAATTTGTGCAGGTTTATTGAGCAAAAAATTGAAAAGCCGAAAAAAACCAATGTACATTTTCTTTTTAGTGGCTTTGTTCGGAATGTTCGTTTTCTGTTTCGTAAAACCGTATTCGATAGAACAACTGTATTTGCATTGCGCCATTTTAGGATTAGGCATTGGTTATTGGACGATACTGATTACTACGGCAGCCGAACAGTTTTCGACGCCTATTCGCGCTACTGCTGCAACCAGTATTCCAAATTTCGCTCGGGCTTGGTCAATTCCGTTTACTATTTTATTCAAAGATGTTTTAAAACCATCGTTAGGTTTGCTCTACGGTGCTTTTTCTGTCGGTGCACTCACCATCGCGCTTGCCATTATTTCAGTAAGTTTTCTGAAAGAAACTTTTGAAAATGAAGCGCGTTGATGGAGTTTTTGATTGATAGTTTGAAGTATCAATCAACAACTATCAATCTATTTTTTACTGTACTTTCACCAAAGATTTTACTTGCTGTGTAGCACCATTCTGTAAACGAATGTAATATAAACCTGCCGGTAAATAACCGCCGTTGAAATACACGCGATAATCGCCGGCATCGTAATATCCGTCAACGGGTACAGCAATAATTTGTCCTTCGGTATCGAAAACTTGAACCGTTGTTTGTCCGCCAGCCGTTGTAAAACTGATGGTTGTTGCAAAATCGAACGGATTTGGATACGCCGAAATTAAATTCAAGCCCGATTTTTGATTGGCTTCGCGCGTGGCAGTGGTAGTGGTGCAAGAATTAGCAGCAACAATAGGTAGATATTGAAAATTTTGAAGCAAAACGGTTTTTACATCTGCATCGCTATTACAAAACCAATCGTGCAAAATTGTACCATACACCGAACGAAAATCATACTGCATTGGTATATTCGCATTCACGTCGGGTACGGTTGGAATTGTCGGATTTACGCCCAAAACTCCACCCTTTAATTTTGTGCCCATAATAAACATCGGGTAAGCTGCGCCATGATCTGTTCCACCAGAAGAATTTGAAAGAATACGACGACCAAATTCAGAAAACGTCATCGTTAAAACGCGGTCAGCAACGCCCAGTTTTTCTAAATCGCGTTGAAAAGCTAACAAACCGTCGTTAAGTTGCGTCAGTAAATCTGCTTGCGCACCTTTTGTGTGATCCGTCGGATCAACTTGTGTGTAATGCGTATCAAAACTTCCCAATTGCACCATATAAACACGCGTTTTCAATCCACCTCTAATCATGCGCGCCACGCGTTGTAATTCCAAACCAAGACCTGTAGTCGGATAAGTTTGAGAGTTTGAACCTGCGGTGTATGCTTTCTGAACAACTTGCCCGTAAGTATCGGATTCAAAAGCAACTGTTTGAATATAG
>JAYVNP010000103.1:0-3793 GCA_043758385.1 Saprospiraceae bacterium | reverse complement strand
GTGGTGCTAATACTAATCAACAGACGCTAAGGTAGTAGGCACAAAAAAGGGTGACACTATAAACTCAATACTGTATCGGCGCTTAACTACTATAATTTGCGCGGGCTTTTTTTGCTTTCGGTGCGTCGGCGTTATAATAGTACGTTCTGACCGCAGATGGTTTTTAAAGGTTCCGAATTCGTGCAATACCACCGTATCGCCAGCAGCAACACTATTTTTAATCTGACGTAGAAACTCTTCTATTATGGTTTTAATATCAAACTTATTATAGTTTAATACGTGCATCTTATCTGCAATGTCTGTAATTAATTCGTTTCTGTCCATTAACTTTTATTTTTTCTAATTTTAAAGTTTTACAGTTCTAAATTAACCATAAGACGGTTAATTTAGAATTTTCATCTTTTACTATTTACGCTAATCATTAATCAAAAACTGTGCTAATCAAAAATATAATACGTAAAAATTTTAGCAGAAAAAAATACAAACAAACAAATTGTATAAAAATAAATGTTACCAACAGTGTATTTTCTTATGGTAATACCATAAGTATAGTTTATCTTTGTGTATCATTAAAAATCAAAATTTACTCATTATGCCACATTCAAGTATTCCTAATTCCCAGTTCGTACCTGCTAAGAATTGCCAAATTTTTACCCGCAAAACAGATGATAATTGCACTGAAAATATCGGTGTAGTGAATGGCAATTACTCATATTTTAGTCGTTTTGCAATTTTAGACGCTACTCATGCCGCGTACTTTTTTGGCTATACACCAACTTGGTTTAAAGAAGGTGCACCCGCAGAAGAATTTTTGTTAAATATTAACGGTTTTGAAGAAGAACCAGAACTACCTTTTTAGTTTTTTAAGTCATTTATTGCTAATTACCTGTTAGCTGTTTTTAATTCATAAAATCAAAATTTACTTATTATGCACTACCAAAAAAATACGGAAACAACGTTTCCGTACGGATTTACAAATTACGCAGACTACGAAAAATATCTAAAGACTATTCCAGACGACGGTTCTTTCGATTGGGGCATGGTTAACGATTTTCCATCGAAGGATGATTACAAATTCCGAGTTATTGATACGGTAAAATATCCGACACATAAATTCTCTATTCCTTTCATCATCGAACGCGACTGCTATGTAATGCAGCTTGATAAGCAAGGGCATTTTGTACAGTTTATTTCGGCAGTACACATTGAATACAAAAACGATGGGACAGGCTTTAAAAACTACATTTTAGAGCGCAAAAATGGCGTAGCTTATAGGATAAGATGCAAGGATTTTGACGCAACTTTTGAGTACATACGCGGAAATTTAAGAGACTCGGTTGGCATAGTCTATAAGACACAAAAAGTAAGATAACACACAATTTAATAATTAAAATCAAAATTTACTACTTATGTCAGACACACTTTTCTTTTTTTTAAACGAAGAACGCGAAGAAAATCAATTAGCAGAAAATGCGAATAGCGAATATTACACCCAAGAATATTGGCAACAATACGATGCAGACGCAAACGAAGCAGCACAAAACCGTATTTTTTTTGGATTTTAACTACATTTTTAATCGTGCGCCGATAATCTCGGCGCACACAACACACAAACAATGAATAGCATAGACACACATTTAGAGATTTATTATCATGTTACTTTCACGACTTTTGGGCGTAAAAAATGCCTTACCGATGAAAGTTCACGCATTGTGCTACATAAATACATTTACGCTATTTTGGTACGTGCAAAGTGTCATGTTTATAGGATAAATTCCGTTAGCGACCATATACATATTGCCTTTGCACTCTGCCCAGATATTGCACTCAAAATACTTATGGAGGATATACAAAACTGTACAGCAAAATTTATAAAAAAAGTTGGATTATTTGAAGATTTTACAGCTTGGCAAAGTGGCTACGGTGTATTTACTTTTGCTACTAAGGATAAAGATAAGGTTATTGAGTACATTAAAAACCAACAGAACCACCACGCCAAAGAAGTTGAATTTAGTTTAGATACTGAAAAAATACAGATTTTGACAATGTAAAAATGGTGTGCAGCAATGCACACCATTTTTTTTTTGCACCTAACGCCTGGTTAACACACACCAAATAACACAGCCAAGCGAAGCGGGCGAATGATTAGCACCAAACCGAAGACCGCGCGGTAGCGTTTAAGTGCACACGCTGCCAACCGAACAGACCGAACGGCGCAGAGAATTTGCAGCGTTTTAGAGGATATTTTTTAAATGTTAAATTACTTTTTATGACAACTAAATTAGTGGATTTTTCAACACTTGAATTAGAAACATTATTAGAACTTCTTCGTGATAAACGCGAAATATCGCGCGCCGATGAAATATCAACAATTGCAACAATGAAAAAAATTGAGGGCGAACTGTACAACAGAAAGAAAAAAGACGAACGTGAATGGCAGTACAGAAATATGTAGTTGAACAGTAGGTGTTCAATATTGAACACTTGAACACTTGAACACACTTGAACAGATAAAAAAATAGATTTTCTTTTTTTTTTACCTGTTCAACCTGTTCAAATCTGTTCAAGTGTTCAAATCTGTTCAATATTGAACAGGCGTTTCTATGTGTTCAATACCTTTAATTAGTTAGTTGTGCAACTATTTGTATTTTCATGTCTAAAACAAAAACTTGAATTTTTTTTTTTAATATTCTAAATCGGTGTTCAAATATGAACACTTTGAACACTATTGAACAAAAAAATAAAAATGAACAGCATTGAACAGCAAAAAAAAGCCCGCAATATGCGAGCTTTAACAATATTAAAACAACAAAACCTATGACCAAAATCATTAAAAAGGCATACCCAATTTTTCTGCTTCTTCATCTGTAACCAAGTTCCCAGCTTTATTTATTTGCTGTTGCATCTCTTGTTTCTTAACCTGTAACTGTTCGTGTCCTTTGAGCCAATTATTAATCGTTGTGTACTTATTGCGATGTCCTAAAACTTGTTCTGCGATGTCTCTAAGACTTAAACCATCTTCTTTAAGTTGCAAAATACGCTCTAATTGATCGTCGCTGTCTGTTTGATTTACAGGTATAAACAGCAATTCTTTTTCAGACTGAAAAGGTTGCTCACACGCGTAGCAGCCTGTAAACTTGCCCCGCTTCTCTATCGTATAAGTTAGTACAAAGTTGCTTGTATAGACCATTTCGCCGCCCCTCGATTTTAGTTGTATAGCGTATTTGATAGATTCATTTGTTGCACTTTTTCCGAGCTGTATAATTGAATGTGCAAACCGAGAGAATACAGAACTACCTGCTAATTGATTTAAACTCGCTGCCGAATTGTCTAAAATTTTGGGCGTGTGCGCGAGTGCAAGCACTGTAATATTGCTCTTTTGAATGTAGCGTAAAATTAAGTTTATGATACTCATCGCAACTTCTGCATCGGCTGCATTGCCTTCATTGAGGCATGACAAATTATCAATGATGACAAAATCGGGTTTTACTTTTTCGATGTTGTCCGATAATATTTTTTCTGCATTGCGAGCAATATCCGTAAAATCAAAAGTTATCATTTCTTCATTATCGCCATATCTATAAAAATATTCATCGTTAAATTGATAGGGATTTCCATTTTCATCACAGTATCGAGCCTTATAATTTGCGAGCTTCATTTCAAAATCAAAAATCAGCACTTTTTGTTTTCCCGCGTCGTTCGCTAATAGTCCACCAAAACAATCGCGTCCATTGCTTAAATCATCAGCTATTTGTGTAGCAAGAAGAGACTTGCCCATGCCAGAACCTGAAAA
>JAYVNP010000102.1:0-3817 GCA_043758385.1 Saprospiraceae bacterium | reverse complement strand
ATCTGTAGTTCTGCGCCATTACGACTGGGAGCTAAATTCATTTTATGTAAACTTTGATCTAAAATATTTAACAGAATAGCTGCTATTTTTGAAACTTTAGATTGCGAAATTCCAAAGACCGCTCCTTGGAAACTTTGCAAGGAGTTCATTTTAAGGTAAACGAGCAAAAAAAATAATTTTTGAGCAGTACCTTGTAATTTAGCACTCTTATGTTCTTTAAACATGAGAATTTTACGCTTATTACCTTCAGTTGTAAAATGTCTGTAATACGCATTCCAAATAGGAGTAAAGTATTTTAAAAGATACTCAAATTCTTCTGGATGCAAGCCCGTTAAAGACAAAAACATAGTTCGATTTGTGATTTGTTCTTCGTATTTCATTCACAAAGTAAATCAAAATTCAAAAACCTAAAATGTTTTCTGAATAATATCTACTGACCTTTCGCAGGACAAAAATTAGGAAATAAGAAAAAAGAATTATAAGGCAAACTTTGCCTTAAAAAATTAGGCAATGAACGGCTTTGAATTATTAGATCTTTACACACAACGTAACCACATTTTTGCTCCCATGCTCGCTTGGGTAAAACTGGAAATGTTCAGTTTTAAACAACAGAGCAGTCAATACGCATTCAAATCTAAATTGTATGTCAAAGCATTAAAAGCCGCTTTTGAGGAACTGTAAAAAATTCCAATCAACCTAATTTTTTGACTGCAATAGATCAGTTGATCAATTCAAACAGAACAATAATTGCTACGTTTTAAATTCGCAGTTGTAATTGTAACAAAAATAAATTTCACTTTCACTTTTAAAGGCTAACGTGAAAGTTTATAATCTACTCATCAATAAATCATAAAAGTCCGAACACTTGAAAGTGATTCGGGCTTTTTTAAGTTTTCTTTTACTATTTAATATGAGTGTTAACCGCCAGCTTTCTCACTTTCCACACCACCTTCGCGCGGCATCATAATACCACCGCTTGATTTAGTAGCGTGATTAAAAGCTTTGATAATTAGAAATAATACAAAAGCGACAATGAGAAAGTTAACGATCTCTGTTAACAATACTCCCCAACCAATTGTGTTTGAACCTACTTTAAGTGCTAAATCTTTAAAATCAACTGGGCTGCCGAATAATATACCCACTATGGGCATAATAACTTTTTCGACTAAAGCTGTAACAATTTTAGTGAAGGCTGCGCCAATAACCACACCAACGGCGAGGTCAATGACATTGCCACGCATAATAAACGATTTGAATTCTGAAAACATAGTGTACTTGTTTAAATTAAAAAATAGTGTTAGTTTAAGTTGATTAAAAAACTTCAAACCAAAGATAAAAATATTGTTTGTAAATTATTAATAATTTCTAACAATATTTTTGGTTAAGCTACTTCAAAAGACGCTTTTCTATCAAAAATATCCTTTTTTACTAAATACTCTGCAATTTGAACGGCATTGGTAGCGGCACCTTTTCGCAAGTTATCGGCTACAATCCACATATTAATGGTTTTCGGTTGCGTTTCGTCGCGCCGAATACGCCCTACAAACACTTCATCGCGGTTGTGCACAAAAAGTGGCATCGGGTAAATTTGCTCGGCAATATTATCCTGAACGATGATACCTTCTTCATTTTCTAAAATGTGGCGTACTTCTTCGAGCGTAAATTCGTTTTCAAATTCAATATTCACCGCTTCCGAGTGTCCTCCGATAACAGGTACGCGCACCGTTGTAGCAGTTAATTTTATGGAATCATCATCCATAATTTTTTTAGTCTCGTTCACCATTTTCATTTCTTCTTTAGTGTAGCCGTTTTCTAAAAAAGAATCTATCTGCGGAATTAAGTTTAAATCAATCGGATATTTGTACGCTTTTTGCGCGCTATGATTTCCCTCCCGCTCATTATTGAGTTGGTCAACAGCTTTTACACCCGTACCTGTTACCGATTGATATGTACTAACAACTACGCGCTTAATTTTATATTTAGTGTGCAAAGGTTTCAAAACCACCACCATCTGAATTGTCGAACAATTCGGATTAGCAATAATTTTATCGTTAATGTCTAAAACGTGCGCGTTAACTTCGGGTACAACTAATTTTTTAGTATTATCCATGCGCCATGCGGAAGAATTGTCAATCACTGTTGTTCCAACTTCTGCAAATTTTGGTGCCCACTCTAAACTCGTGCTTCCTCCCGCCGAAAATAAAGCAATATCAGGTTGCATCGAAATAGCGGTTTCCATTCCTACAATTTCAATTTTTTTCCCTTTAAATGAAATCTGTTTTCCGATACTTTTTTCTGAAGCTACCGGAATTAATTCGGTGACCGGGAAATTTCTTTCTGCTAATACTTTCAATATTTCGCTACCAACCAAACCTGTTGCACCAACTACTGCTACTTTCATAATAAAAATTAATTAATTTTGCAAATTAACGTCGTAAGTTTTTAAAACCTACGCCGTTTGAACTACAAAAATAGAACCTATTTATTTCTGAAAAGAATTTTTTTCGTTTATGCTTTTAAAATTATTTCGATCGGTTTTAATTTTACTTCTTATCATCCTGATTTTTCCACCTTGTATGATAAGTCAGAATATTTTACCCTACGATATTTTGATCAGCGAAGTAATGGCAAACCCTAATCCATCGAATGGTGTAACACCCGTTGAATACATAGAGCTATACAACCGCTCGAACAAAATGTTGAGTTTATACAACTGCGTTTTGTTTAATGGCAAATCCACTACGACTTTACCAAAATATAATTTAAAACCGAACGCTTACGTCGTAATTTATGGTTTCATATCGGGATTAAACTATGCGAGTTTTGGTCGCGATACATTGCCGGTTCCAAAACTTATTGCTATCAATAATGTATCGGATACTTTAACTTTAATTAGTGCCGAGGGTAAAATTATTGATGCCATGGGTTTTGTAAAAGATACTTACGGCGACACCCACAAAGCACAAGGCGGATTTTCATTGGAGCGCGCTAACGTTGTTAATCCATGCGCTTCCAATTCATTCAGTGGAACAGAAAATGTTTTAGGCGGAACACCAGGTGCCAAAAATTCTATAATTGACAGCAGTTTTGAAACAATTCAAGTGCAAGATGCTTTTTTTATAGATGATAAAACGCTTAAAATAAATTTTACCGAATCCGTTGATTCAGCAAGTGGTGTTGCAACCGAACGATACAGTATTTCGCCGTCGCTTAAAATAAAAAAAAATTTGCTCAATTTACCGCTGCGCGACGCGGTTTTAATTCAATTTGATAGCGCGGTAGATAAAACAAAAGTCTATCAGTGTATCGTTAAATCGGAATTAAAAGATTGTTCAAATCATTTAACATTTAAAGCAGATACTGTTTCGGTGGCGTTTGGTAAATTGCCCGAAGTCGGCGATGTTATCATAAATGAAATTCTTTTCGATCCAGAAAGTTATGGAGCGCGATATATAGAACTGTATAACCGCAGTGCGTTTCCGCTTTCACTCAACGGTTTTAAAATTGGCGACATCGAGCGCAACGATATCGTTTCTATTAATTCTACAGCCAATATTTTATCGAATAGTTATTTGGTTTTAACACCCAAACCTGATTACGCCATAAAACGGTATGGCATAAAAATATCCGACGCTAAGTTTATCCTCAAAAATACTTTGCCTACTTGGTATTTTAAGTACGGAAATGCGACGCTCTTCAAAGAGGATGGTGCTACTAAAATTATATTCGATAGCATAAACTATTCAGCAGCAATGCACAATGCGTTATTAGCAAATGTTTCGGGTGTTTCTTTAGAAAGGATAAATACCGAAGCACC
>JAYVNP010000101.1:0-31301 GCA_043758385.1 Saprospiraceae bacterium | reverse complement strand
TTTACTGAGTTAAAATATTTCACTAAAAGTTTTAGAAAAATTTTGGAAATAAAAAAAATGTAATTTTGTTTTGCTTTAAATAGTTTTACAAGACTGTAAAAAACAAACATCAAAAAGGAACTTACATTTATCTGTTCTCCACCTAAGTTCTTCCTTGACATTTTAACAAGATAATTTATTAAAGTATTATTAAAATCAAACAATTAACGATTACACAAACTTTTTTACAACACACTTTTTAATCAAAACTTTTTTATGAGTAAACTTTTTACACTATTAACATTATTTTTGTTAATTGCTTTCTTACAGACTGTGCCTTCAGAAATTAGAGCACAAGGTGTCACCTCCATAACCAGAACCGTTTCAGATTGCAAAGCAGGCACTGTGAATGCCATTGGGTGGGCGATGCAAAACTTTTTTAATGATGGCTCAACGGCTTCTTAGAATTTCGAATCGGGTGCAACCTGGTTAGAAAATTCGGATGGTACTGCTTGTCTAACCGGCGTAGTTACTCAATACGGATCGGGTGTTGCAGGATTACCAAAACGCAGTTTCACGGTTAAAGTTAATTTTTCCGCTAAATCATCTGTCGGTTCGCCTGATGTTATCAACTTAGCTAATTGCCCTTCTTACAGCACGAGTGGGTGGTCTTATTATACTTTATCTTCAGGTACTTTGACAGGTGTAGCCGGCACCGCTACAGATGGCGCTAATTTAATTTTGATACAACACATGATGCCTTCTCAGTACGGTATCGGCGCAGCAAATCAATGTGAAGAGAAAAATAATTTGGGTTTAACTGGCTGGTTTGAATACCGTATTTTAAACCAACCTTCAAATGGTTGGCTATCCATTTTACCGTATCCTTCCAATCCTGTTTTTGGTCAAGCCGATATTTGTATTCGTTTAAGCAATACAACTCCACCGCCCTCACCGGTTTGTCCACCATGTCCGACTTTAACTCACAACGCCTTTACAGATTCTAATACAACAAAACCTGCAGTACCAACTACATCGTGGTTTAATCTACACACCAAACTAAAAGGTAATTTAACAAATAATGGAGATTGCCTCCTTTTCACCAACGGCAAAATAACGCTTCAAGGCATCAGTGCTTCATTTACCAGGCGCTTCCATTCCCAACGGAAAAATTGGTGCTGACAACACAGTTTCAGCACCAGTTACTAATTACGATTTAACAAAAAACCTCTGAATTACACGCGTTCCTTTAGGTTATTCGTCAAGCGATATTTTTATTTCCGCTGTAATTCTACCCTCTTCTTCCGGTTTCACAGTAACGTCCGGAAAGCAAAGCGTTACTACGGGTAGCTTTGTGAGCAACAAAAGTTATTCTTCCGATTGGTTTTACGGCATCGCAGCATATCAACCACCTTTCACATACTCGGATGTAGCAGCACCAGGTACTGTATCTTCTATTGGAGGTGGAAGACAAGCAGGTACACCCTTGAATCAACTTCGCAGTTTAGTACCTGGCGGAAGTGGCGGCGGTGGCAGTAATTTTACTGGTTCTTTTAGCTCTACAGAAAGTTTTCCAACTTGCATTAGTTCTTGTACTTTAAATTCGGTTTTAAATTTAAGCAGTTCGAGAGTGCTTACACTTACAGGAGCTACTGAAAAAATCGTAATAAAATTGAGTGGTTAAATAACTCGGGCAATTTGAATGATTATTTTAAAGTTGAAAAACTTAACATTACTACAGGTAATTTTGAATTGTTGTCCGAAGTTGCGACTAAACAAAGCAATGAAATGGAGAATTATGTTGCGTATGATATTGCTCCAACAATAGGAGATAATTTCTACCGCGTAAATGTGCAATATTTAGATGGTTCATACAACACTTCTGCTATTCAAAAAATTAATTATAAAGGTTCAGAAGGCAATATATCTGTCTTCCCTAATCCAGCTGATGAAGTTTTGAATATAGACCTTACAAATTATAAAGGTTTAGCTGTCAATTTATTCGTTTACAATCGCTTAGGTCAAACCGTCATTACACAGCAAATTGAAAAAGTAGCCGATGGACTTATTCAAATTGATGTTTCTAATCAACAAGTAGGTAATTACTTAGTGCGTATAGTTTCGAAGGGTAAGCGCGATGAAACGAAATCGTTTATTTTAAATAAGTAATTAGATAAAAAAATTCAAAAGAACCAAAAAGAACCCGCTATAGTTTTATAGCGGGTTTTTTGTTCTGGCTTTGAATCAATACAATGAATCAGATTAGTGAGAATTAGTACAAACACTCTTGATTGTTAAATAATAGACAAAAAATAAAAAAACTTATTAGAATAAATCTAACGGATTAAAGTGACTTCATAAAACTATGTAATTAGAATAGTGACATTTGTATGCTTAAAAGATAAAAAAAGCTGAAGTTTAGAGCCTACATTCAAAAGATTTTACCAAATAACTTTCCAAAAAAATTAGAAATGAATTACGTTATGGAAATATTTGAAATTGAAAAAAACCTGTTTTGTAAAATTGTTTAGGGTTTTTAGGCTTGTGTTTTGTGCGCTACGGCGAGAAAAATATTATTTTGTGTAATCATATTTTTAGTAAATATTTAACTATTGAACAAAAAATTATAATATTGTGTTAACGTTCATAGGAATATCTTTACAAAAAAAATACTTATGAAAAATTTTTTACTGCTCTTAACGCTTTGTATTTCTTGTTCACTTTTCGCCCAAATCATGCCAGACACTACTAAAAATTTAAAACCGTTCTGGATTAGTTCTGTCAGTTTCGAAGTTCAAGCGCACAGTTACGATGACATCAATAATACCCTTCTCGCTAACAATTATCCAAGTTTGGATAATACAACGTTGCGCTTAGTGTTTTCGAGTAGAGTGCAACGAAAAAATTCTGGCTTAACGTCAGGTGTGGGTTTTGAATTGATGCGATACACTTATGTAGCAGCTAATACTTTAGGTAATAGAACTTCTCTGAGTGATGTTGGACTAAATTTTATGTTGGGTTATAATTTTTTACATAAAAAATCCAACTTGATTCTTATGCCGTATTATCGGCTTTCAATTGTCTATCGAGATTTAGTTTTGACCAATTCTAAAAATTACAGCCCAAACACATTAAATAATTTTTTGAACGGTAACATCACAAATACATCTCTGAGTAATGTAGGCACTAATTTAGATTTAGGCGTAACCTTTGAAACCAATTTTTTTAAAACTAAACGCGAGCAAGCACTTATCGGCATTTCAGCCGGTTACAGAGTTAGTTTGATTCAGGGTTTTGGTGAGAACGAAATTTTTAGAATTACTGATAAATCGGGAAACTACACAACTGCTAATTTAGGTGGATTTTATGCGAGCTTGAATTTTTCTTCGTATTGGCTCAAACGAAAATATTCTGAGCATCCTAATGTTTTAAATCCGTACTCATTTAAAGAAGAATAAAAACTGGCGCTATTTATTGCATCATTCTTTTAAAATTTTTTATTCAGTTTGCATTACAATTTCTTGGTGTTTCCACAATTCTTTAAACGTTGCGCTGTGTTCTTTTAAATTAAAAAACGTGCCTTCATCAATAATTCTACCTTGCCTCATGATGTAAACATAATCGAAAAAAACAAGTAGATGCAATCGGTGCAATGTAGAGATAACAGTTTTGTCTTCAAAAGCAGCGAGTAAATTTTTATAGATGGCATATTCTGTTTTAGCATCTACGCTGCTCGTCGGTTCATCTAACAAAACGATGGTACTTTCTTGTGCTGCTAAAATGCCGCGTGCCAACGCCAATCGTTGTTTTTGTCCACCTGAAAGATTGACACCTTTTTCCTGAATGTGCGATGCTTTACCGTTTGGTAATTGCGCAATAATTTCTGTCACGTTCGCGATGTTGCAAGCAGCATCAACCGTTTTTTCATCGTAAGGTAGTCCAAGCGTTAAGTTGTGTTCAATCGTATTGTCAAAAATTTCGGGTTCTTGCGGAAAAAGTGTTACCGTATTGCCGAGTGTATTCCAATTTAAAATTTGTTTGTCATCCACAAAAAGTTGTGTCGAATCTTCGGGCACATACAATCCGCGCAAAAGCGAGAGCACTGTACTTTTTCCGCCACCACTTTCGCCGATAATTGCAATGCGCGCACCGCGTTTTAAATTTAAATTTATATTGTGCAAGCTTTGCGCCTTGCGCTCGTTGTCATATTCGGTATGATACGAAAAGCTGAGGTTTTTAATCGCAACATTTTTCCAATCAAACGGTAATTCGCTCGACGTGTTGGCTTTGTTGAGCGCATTGTACGCTTCTGTAATATCCTTGGATGCGTTTACGTTAGTGTTGAACTGAATGATATTGGTGTATTGCCACGCTACATCGTGAAAAACGCTCGTGAATTGATTCACAAAACCTAAGAGCACAATCAAACTACCGACTTCAACGGGTTTCCCGGTATTATAATTCTGATAAACGTAGCCGAGCGCAACTATGGCATAGATAGAGGCGACCAAAATATCGGCGGCAAACCACTTCCATTCATTGATGTACATATTTTTTTTGTAGGCAGGAAAAATGGCACGTACTTTTTGGTACAATCCATTTTCCATGCTCTTTTCTAATCGCAGCGTAATTACTGTTCTAATATTTGCAATACTATCGAACAAAGTCGCGCTGACTTCATGCTCTGCTTCATTCACTGCGTCGAGTGTTTTAATGTAGGGCACATCGAACCAAAACAAAACGCGAATAGTAAATAACCCGAGCAATAAACCTATACCTCCAAAAAGGGGCGAAAAATAAACCATTGCAAACAACGCAATAAAAAATTTTGCGAACGTCGCGAAATACATAAAACCGTTTTCAAAAAAATCTTTGAGCGCTTCGTAACTTTTTCTAATTCTATTTATAGTTGCGCCACTGTGATTATCGGTATGCCAAGCCGCAGGAAGGTGTAAAACTTGGTGGTATTTTTCTTGTAAAAAATTTTGACTTAAATTAAAAGCGAGTGTGCGTTCAAGAATACGCGCCGGACCGTGAAAAACCCATTCAAATATTTTCAGAAAAAGATAGATGCCAATGTAAACCAATAGGCTTTTCCAAATTTTTGTCGAGTCAGCTTGCACTTGATTAACGAAATTCCCAAAAATTATCGGATAAATAGATTGTGAAACATTCGCTAAAGCAAAGAGGATGTACACTATAATATACGTTCTTTTTTCTGAACGCGCATAATGCCAAGCGGTGCGAAGTAAACTAAAATAGTCGTTATTCATGGGGTAAAGATACAATATTTTTTAGTTGATTGTTCGTTGATAGTCGTTCGTTGTTCTTTTGAGAGTACTCTGCAACGAACAACGAACAACATTCAACGAACAACATTCAACGAACGACTAATAACGGTAATTATCACTTTTGAACGGACCTTTGGTTTTCACACCAATATAATCTGCTTGTTCGTGCGTGAGGTCTTCCAATTCTACATCAATTTTTGCAAGGTGTAAACGCGCCACTTTTTCGTCGAGGTGTTTAGGTAAAACATACACTTTGTTTTTGTAATTTTTAGCGTGCATCCAAAGTTCCATTTGCGCCATCACTTGGTTTGTAAACGAAGCCGACATTACAAACGACGGATGTCCTGTTCCGCAACCTAAATTTACCAATCTGCCTTCGGCTAAAACGACAATATCTTTTCCTTCCACGTTGTATAAATCAACTTGTGGTTTGATATTTATTTTAGTACTGCCATACGTTTTGTTCAACCAAGCCATGTCAATTTCATTATCGAAGTGACCGATGTTACAAATAATAGACTTATCGCGCATCAACCGGAAATGTTTTTCACCGATGATGTTACAGTTGCCTGTTGCAGTAACAATAATGTTTGCGCGTGGAATCGAATTTTCTAATTTTTTAACTTCAAAACCATCCATCGCTGCTTGAAGCGCGCAAATTGGATCAATTTCGGAAACAATAACGCGACAACCTGCACCTGCTAATGAAGCTGCTGAGCCTTTTCCAACATCGCCGTAACCTGCAACAACTGCCACTTTACCCGCCATCATAATATCCGTTGCGCGACGAATAGCGTCAACGAGCGATTCTTTACAACCGTATTTATTATCGAATTTTGATTTAGTAACCGAATCGTTTACGTTAATTGCCGGCATTAATAACGTCCCTTTTTTCTCGCGCTCGTATAAACGGTGTACACCTGTTGTAGTTTCTTCGCTGATGCCGCGAATATCGGCGACTAATTCCGGGTAACGATCTAAAACAATGTTTGTTAAATCGCCACCATCGTCTAAAATCATGTTCAAAGGTTTTCCATCTTTAAAAGCAAATAATGTTTGCTCCACACACCATTCATATTCTTCTTCGTTCATACCTTTCCAAGCAAAAACGGAAATACCCGCTGCTGCAATGGCAGATGCAGCGTGGTCTTGCGTAGAAAAAATATTGCAACTCGACCAAGTCACTTCTGCACCGAGCTCTACCAGAGTTTCAATGAGCACAGCCGTTTGAATCGTCATGTGTAAACAACCTGCAACGCGCGCACCTGCTAAAGGTTTTGATGCGCCGAACTCTTCGCGTAGTGCCATTAAACCCGGCATTTCAGCTTCCGCTAATTGTATTTCTCTTCTTCCCCAAGTTGCAAGTGCTATATCTTTAACTTTGTAGGGCAATTTTTTTTCTAATACTTCCATTGTTTTATATTTTTATGAAATTTTACAGTGCAAATATACCAACGAACGCATTTGCAAATAGTTTAATTCAGATATTGTGCGAATAATTTTTTCAGATTTACGGGTATGGCAATCAATTTTTTTCCATTTTCACTTTTTTGCGGAAAAATTTCAAATTTTCCTTCGTAGTACCAAAAATATTTATCACTTATCGGCACATCGTTTTCGTGATGTACTTGTTGCACAAATTTATCCATGGTATGAATAAAAACCATCGGTGAATTTAAATTGATCGGAAAAACCAAAGCCATACTTTTTGTCGGAATGGCGATAACTGAACCATATTTACCAATTGCTTTTTTGGCATAACTTTCTAAATCGAGCAAAAAAGAAGTCGAGTAATTTTCGTTATGGATAGTGTAAAATTCAAATCCGCCAGGAATTGGCATTTTAATAACCTTAATTTTTTCGCGCATAATGTTTGCAAATGCAATTTTAAACAATTCCTCTTCCGTTCTTTCCCACTCATAAATTTCTTCTTTTCGGATATAACGCAATGCTTTGTCGTCGTCTAAAACCAAATACGTTGACGTTGTTGGTATGTCGTTTCTATAAATTAAACCATCCACTTTTTTGGCAGCAACTTCAGGTCGAATAATGAATTTAATGAGTTGGCGCGCGTAGGTTAAATCTTTAAAAGTATATTTTGCTTTGCTTGGATTAATCTGCAAGCGATCGAAATGACTCGTGACAACGGTTTTCCAAGTCGCTTCGGGTACATCTTTACAACGGCGCGCTAAATTAAATAATTGACATTCAGCAATCAATTCCGGATTCATCGGACTTTCAATAAAAATAATACCTTTCGAAACCGATTTAACTTTACCGTCGCGACCAAGATACGCTAAAGAATAATCTAAAATTATTTCATATTGCCGTTGGTTCATGAACGGACTGAGTTCGGCAGGCATCTTTCTATCAATACTTATTTGTTCGTTTAGTTCGGGCATGCGTTGCGAATTTATATTTTCTCAAAAAAGAATGTTTAACAGCGTCAAATTTAAAACTTGTTGCAATAAAAATTATTTTTTTACCAAAAATTCATAAAACTATTTTTCTGTTCGGATGCTAAACCCTCAGAAATTAATTGAATTATTTGCAACTACTAAACCTCAGATTAAACGCTTATTGGCTGAAAGGCGGATTAATATTTAGCTATAACTCAATACACACTAATTTTTTTAAGAAAACCTTTTCAACATTTTTAACGAAAATAAAAGATGCATCACCAAAACAAACTCATAGCACCAGACTTATATTCGCCGACACTGCTCAGTTAATTTTAAACCACTAAAAGTGCAAATTTTGTTTTGTTTGGCTTGAAAAAAAATAACCTTAAATTTTTTTCCTAATTCTTTAAATTTCAGTAACTTTCAGAATTATATTTGCAACAAGCCAGCTCAAACTACTCAAATTACTATGCGATTTTACATACTTACTACGTCACTTCTTCTCAAATTATTTATTACGCCAGTGATAAGTCAAAAAAACATCGTTCTGCCACTCAACGAAGGTTGGAATGTTAAGCCTTCATCTATCATGATTCCGTCGAACAGCGATGAAATGGGTGGAAATATTGATCTCGAAGGTTATACATGCAACTTGCCGAACAGTGCGCTAAACGTTCTGTTTGAAAAAAAAGTCATTGAAGATCCCTTTTTTGGAATTAACGAAAAAAAACTGCACTGGCTCGATACGAAGGAATGGATTTTTGAAAAACATTTCGACGCGCCAAACGGTGCGCTCAATGCGCGACACGTTGTTATAACTTTAAAAGGACTTGATACTTACGCCGATGTGTATTTAAACGATTTGTTGATAGCCAAAGGCAATAATATGTTCCGAACGTGGCAAGCAGATGTTGCTACGCTTTTGCGTGCTACCGATAATGTGCTGCGCATTAATTTTGCTTCACCACTATCGAAAGAATATTTTTTAAAGTCGGAATCGGCGGTGGAGTTTCCATCTATTCCTGAAAATACACGAATGTTTACGCGCAAAGCGGGTTATCAATATGGTTGGGATTGGGGACCCGCTTTTATAACACCGGCTATTGGAGATGTTTCTATGACACTTTGGAATGATGCACAAATCACAGATTTCAATGTTAAACAACTCAAAGTAGATACGCAAACTGCAACGGTTCGCGCCATTTTAACAGTTGATGCTGCGACCGCTAAAAAAGTAAACGTTATTTTTAATTTTGCTGAACAAACTGTAACACTTCCTGTACAACTAAATGTAGGATTGAATAAGATTTCTCGCGAGTTTACGGTTAATAAACCTAAACTTTGGTGGACGCATAATTTGGGTGAGCCTTATATGTATGATATTTCGGCACAAGTGCTGAACGATAGCGGAATTAATGTAGAAAAAAAAATGCGCATCGGTTTGCGTTCGCTGAGTTTAGTGCGCGATAAAGACGCGAAAGGTGAAACTTTTTATTTTAAACTCAACGGGATACCTGTTTTTGCCAAAGGAGCTAATTTAATTCCGTTGGATTTTTTTACGGAACGTGTAGATAGTGCGCGAACGAAACAAATTGTAAACGCTGCGCGCGATGCAGAAATGAATATGCTGCGTGTTTGGGGTGGTGGCATTTACCAAAGCGACTACTTTTACGATCTCTGCGACGAAAAAGGCATTTTAATTTGGCAAGATTTTATGTATGCGTGCAGTATGTATCCGGGTGATGCCGATTTTTTAGCTAATGCCAAAGAAGAAGCGAATGAACAAACTATTCGATTGCGAAATCACCCGTGTATTGCGCTGTGGTGTGGCAATAACGAAATTGACGAAGCCTGGAATAATTGGGGTTGGCAATTGCGGTACAATCCCGATCAGAAAGAAATTATAAATCAGGCTTATTCCGATTTATTTAAAAAAATATTACCTGCTGCTGTTTCTGAAAATACAAATACCGATTACTACGAAAGTAGTCCAAAATTTGGCAGATACAACAATAAGAGTTACACCGAAGGCGATGCGCACGATTGGTTTGTCTGGCACGATGAAAAACCTTTTGAGCATTTTGATACACACATCCCACGTTTTGCTTCGGAGTACGGTTTTCAGAGTTTACCCGATTGGAAAACAATCGAAAGTTTTACCAACGTTGAAGACCGAGAATTACTCACGCCAATTATGCTTTCGCATCAAAAACATCCGAAGGGTAATGAATTGATGAAAAAGTATATGGCGCGCAGCTATAAAGTTCCTACCGATTTTAAAGATTTCGCTTACGTTAGTCAGTTGGTGCAAGCCGAAGGGATTTCAAAAGCGATTGAAGCCCAACGTCGGAACAGACCGTATTGCATGGGAACTTTATTTTGGCAACTGAACGATGTATGGCAAGGTGCATCATGGTCAAGCGTAGATTATTTTGGCAGATGGAAAGCACTGCAATATTATGCACGCGAAGCGTACAGAAACATACTTATTGCACCAGTTGTTGATAAAGATTCGTTCAGAATAAATATTGTAAATGACGATCCAAAAGCGTTTAATGCCGAAATTATTATTCGTGTGATAGATTTTAAAGGCAATAAATATTATGCAGATGGTAAATCGGTTAGAATTGACGGGCTTTCAGCGCAAATGGTTTTTAAAGAAAAAATGAATGCGCTATTAGAATTTGCCAAACAATCGAGTGCATTTGCATTGGTATCCATTAAAAATTTAGAAACCGACATTACTACTGAGCGATTGGTCTATTTCACAACTCCCAAAGACTTAAAATTAGAAACTCCTGATTTTCTCACTAAAGAATTTAAGGATGTTCCGGGCGGAGTTAATATAAAATTAAAATCTGCAACGCTCGTTAAGAATGCTTTTTTTGAAACTATGCCCGAAGGATGGTTCGATAAAAACTATTTAGACATGGCACCTTTTGAAGATTACACTATTTTTTTTAAAACAACCGCCAACGCTGAGGTAGTAAAAAATAGTTTTAAAATAAAATCTTTGATAGACATTAAATAATGTCAATTCGGAATTACAAGAAAAAATTGAAACACAGAGGGCATTGAACTACGCAAATTTGCATAGATTTTACACTAATCTTTTTGTACAAATCGGTGAAAATCTGAGCAGTTTCGTAATATCGGCGTTTCCATTCAAAGGGTTATTGCGTGAGTTCTTGAAAAACATTTTCTACGCTGCGCGTTTCTTGGCGCATCTCAACGAGTGAATTACCGGTGCTTACGCAAAAATTAAAAACTTCGGTTTGCGCCGCCGATATATCGGATACAAATAATTGCCACTCGGTATTGCTTACTTTTTCGCAACGCAAAATATGCGAAATTCCTTTTAAATTATTTTCTGTAACTGCATTTTTGAACGTTACGTGCAAAATATTGGTTTCCGTTTGTCGGTTTTTAAATTCTTCAATACTTGTGTTAGCAACAAGATTTCCTTTATTGATAATTAAAACGCGATCGCACAAAATTTGAACTTCTTGAAGAATATGCGTCGAAAAAATTATCGTTTTATCTTTCGAGATTTCTTTTATCACGTTTCTAATTTCTACAATCTGATTCGGATCTAAACCTGAAGTTGGCTCATCGAGAATGAGGACTTTAGGATTGTGCAAAAGTGCTTGCGCTAAACCTACGCGCTGCTTGTAACCTTTTGAGAGCGCAGCAATAATTTTATGCTGCTCGTTGCCTAAACCTACTTTTTCTACAATTTCGGCAATACGCGCTTTTTTATGGGGTATTTTATGCAAGTCGGCAACGAAGTTTAAATATTCGCGCACATACATATCTTTGTAAAGCGGATTACTTTCAGGTAAATAACCAATCAACGATTTAACTTTCATAGGTTGTGCCATCACATTTTCGCCACAAACCAAAACGTCGCCGCTTGTCGGTTTGGTGTAGCAAGTAATAATTTTCATGGTTGTTGACTTACCCGCACCGTTCGGACCCAAAAAACCTAAAATTTCTCCAGGGTTTGCTACAAACGAAATATTATTAACAGCCGTTTGCGTGCCATACATTTTTACTAAATTTTTAACTTCAACTGACATGCTTAATTATTATTGAATCAACTTATTATTTTAACGCGATATTAATGGCTTAATTTTATAGTGCATACATAAAACTTATTTTTTAATGAACTTAAACAAATTACAGATACATAGGACACTAAGATGGACGTTCAAAATCTATGGCTGTATTTTCAGGTGGATAATTCGGAACAACGGTAAGCATTCCATTAATTTTAGAAACAACTTTAACTTTTTCAGGTGAATCGGTCAAATTAACTCTTAAACATTTTCTACCAACGGCATTTATAAAAGCAATGAACGGATCAAGCGATTCTTCGTTACTCGCAACCACAAACTCAATTTCTATGGGTGCGCGCTCATGCCAAACACCGAGAGAAAAACTCAGCGCACTTTGTAATGTATTTTCACCAACTGTACTCACCCATTTCAAATTTTTCCCTTTTTTCTGAGCCAACAAAACCAACGGTACTGGAACAGATTCTGTATTATTGGGTAAGAAAATAAATATTTTATCGCTCAACGCTACGAGTTTAGCCAACGAAGATTTATCAATGGCTTCCAAAAAAGTAAAAGTGTAGCGCGAAAATTTTTCTCTCATCAAATATATTTATTTATTGCTGATAGCAAATCTAAAAAATTTCTGTCTGGATGTTTGCATATTTCGCAAAAACGTTTCAATTATTTCATTATAGCACAAAATTTTTATTGAATTACGATAAATACGTGCTTATGTAATTCAAAATTTGAAGCAACAAGTTACTGTATCTTTAATTCACGGCAAACTATAATCTTCAAAACTACTCCCGTAAATATTATTCATCCTCCAAATTATGATTGATAGTTTCAATAAAATGTTTAAATCAAAATAATATTGAATCAAACGCTATGAATTAAAAAGAGCGTATCGTATTTTTGCGCCGTTTGAAAGTGAGTATTTTTGATTTTAAAAAAAATAAGTTTAATCGCATGGCGAATATCGGACGTATTAAGCAAATTATTGGTCCTGTTGTGGACGTTAGCTTTGCAGGCGCGGGTTCTAAATTACCGGAAATTTTAAATGCCTTGGTTATAAAGCGCGCAACGGGAGAAGATTTAATTCTTGAAGTGCAGCGCCACCTCGGAGAAGACTCTGTTCGCACCATTGCGATGGATGCGACGGACGGTTTGGTTCGTGGTATGGAAGTGACGGATTTAGGCACGCAAATTTCTATGCCCACAGGCACACAAATTCGCGGACGTTTATTTAACGTTATCGGTGATACGATTGACGGAATGCGACCAACGCAAAAAGTAACGCAAGCGCGCTCGATACATGGTAAACCACCAAGTTACGATCAACTTTCGACAGAATCTGAAATTCTTTATACTGGTATTAAAGTTATTGATCTCATCGAACCTTATGCTAAAGGCGGAAAAATTGGTTTGTTCGGTGGTGCAGGTGTTGGTAAAACGGTTCTCATCATGGAGTTGGTTAACAATATTGCAAAAGGCTACGACGGCATGTCAGTTTTTGCGGGTGTTGGCGAGCGCACACGTGAAGGAAACGATTTACTGCGCGAGTTCATCGAATCGAACGTAATTCGTTACGGCGAAGAATTCAAACATTCGATGGAATCGGGTGGTTGGGATTTAAGCAAAGTAGATTATGCAGCATTGGAAGAATCGCAGGCAACTTTGGTATTCGGACAAATGAATGAACCACCCGGAGCGCGTGCGCGCGTAGCGCTTTCTGGTTTAACGATGGCAGAATATTTTCGCGATGGCGATTTAGCTGATCCGAATGGCGGAAAAGATATTTTATTTTTCATTGATAATATTTTCCGTTTTACGCAAGCAGGTTCAGAAGTTTCGGCTTTATTAGGTCGTATGCCTTCAGCGGTGGGTTATCAACCAACACTTGCAACTGAAATGGGTTTGATGCAAGAGCGTATCACATCAACAAAACGCGGATCAATTACATCGGTACAAGCGGTTTACGTTCCAGCCGATGACTTAACCGATCCAGCACCCGCTACAACTTTCGCTCACTTAGATGCGACGACGGTACTAAATCGTAAATTAGCAGCTCTCGGAATTTATCCGGCCGTTGATCCATTGGACTCTACCAGTCGTATCTTGGATCCAAAAATTATTGGCGATGTGCATTATAATTGCGCACAACGCGTCAAGAATATTTTACAGCGTTACAACGAGTTACAAGATATTATTGCGATTTTAGGTTTAGAAGAACTTTCCGAGGAGGATAAATTAACCGTTGCGCGCGCGCGTCGAGTACAACGTTTCTTATCGCAACCATTTTTTGTTGCAGAACAGTTCACTGGTTTAAAAGGTGTATTGGTTCCAATTGAAGAAACCATTCGCGGATTTAATATGATTATTGATGGCGAAGTGGATCAATATCCTGAAGCGGCATTTAACTTAGTGGGTACTATAGATGATGCGATTGCTAAAGGTAAAAAACTTATTGAAGAAGCAAAAAGATAAATTTAGTTATCAGTTGTTCGTTTAAGAACGCTATTAAACGAACAACTAACCACTAAAAACTAATAAAAAAAAATGACAATTTCCATTCTCACACCCGATAAAGAAATTTTTGCGGGTGATATAAAATCGGTAAAAGTACCAGGCGTTTCTGGTCAACTTCAAATTTTAAATAACCATGCACCACTCATTTCTTCTTTGAAAAGCGGAGAAGTTATGGTTGTTAAAACTGACGGCGCGTCAATAAAATTCAACATTGAAAAAGGTTTTTTAGAAGTGCTGCGCAATGAGGTGTCTTTATTAGTGCAGGGTGTGGTAATGTAAATGAAATTCGTAAAAAAATCTGCCCATTAATCCGTATCTGTTTACCATTTCTTACGCTTTAGCTTTGGGTGAATGATTATTAGATAAAAAAAAACATCCCGAAAATTCCACTTTGGAAAATTCGGGATGTTTTTTTTTAACTTGAAAAACTACGAACTAAAGATTATTTAAGGTCGTAAGTACTTGTTCCAGCCAAGTAACCTTTATTATAAATTTCAACTGTGTATTTACCTTTAACCAAAGTTGCATTCCCTTTGGTATCCCAACTCATGCAAACGTTCTGACTTTCGCCATTAAAGTCAACATCTTTTGTACAAGTATATTGAATTTCTTTTGCGTCTGAAAGTTTAATTACGCCACCGCCACCGCCAGTTGTCGAAATAGCTACACCTGTTGGGTCAATAATACGGAAATAAAATTTTTCGGTACCTGCATCGGCAACGCGATTTTCAATAGCATCAAAACACCATTTTAAACGGTCAATATTGCCAGCGTGTGTGCGCTCTTTTTCTTTTCCGCTTGAACGAACGTGGTAACCTGTAGTTTTTACGTTCGACACATGCACCACTGAACCGATTTCAGTTTTTTTGGCAAACATAGCGCGTTCTTGCTCTACTTTTGCTTTTTCAGTTTCAACGGCTGTTTTGGCTACAATAATTTGATCTTTCTCAGTACGTTCCTTCGTCAAGTTATCTTGCAAACTTGTTTTCTCAGTTGTTAGTACTGTTACTTTCTGACCCAATTCTTGCTTGTCTTGTTCTAACTTAGCAATCTGATCAACATAACCTTGAACAGTTGCTTTCATACGTGCCATTTCTGCGCGCGCACCGTTTAGGTTTTTTTCTACATTAATGAGTTTACCAATTTTGCTTTTTTGTGTAGAAAGCTCCGTCTTTTGCTTTTCGATTAAATCGTTGAGTTGAACATTTTTACCTTTCATCTCATCCAATTGACCCATCGCATCTTTGTACTGCGTCTCTAACTGAACATTAAGATCTTCATCTTTTTTAATTTCGACCTGTGATGTTTGTAATTGGTTGCCGGTAGAATTATTTTTTACCGCAAAATAACCTGTTGTG
Source organism: Saprospiraceae bacterium (assembly GCA_043758385.1). Taxonomy (GTDB): domain Bacteria; phylum Bacteroidota; class Bacteroidia; order Chitinophagales; family Saprospiraceae; genus JAAFJT01. Next base: position 15,684 of record JAYVNP010000101.1, on the reverse strand, counting down.
CCAGCTAAACCGACGATTGCTGCAACCAACCAAGGTAAAACTTTTTTTGAATTGTTGTTGCCGTCATTGTTCTTGAAATCCGAATAATTATTCGTTGTCATTGAAAAGGTAGTTTAATGTGTTTTCGAAAAAAGTTAGTAATGACTACTTAAATCCACACGTGCTAATATATTTAACACAAATATGCACAACGCGTGCAATTAGCTTAAGTAGAAGTAAAAAATCTATTCGATATCGTTTAGTTTTAAATAAAATTTAATTTTTGTGTAAATATCATCGCCAAAACTTTGGACGATCAAACACGGCTGGGATGAGATTCTTTAGTGTAATAAACTTTAAATACAATTTTTAAACGCATCAGTTTTAAAAAAAGTATGTACAAGCAAAATAAAATGAAAAAAAATGAAACATTAACATTTATTAGCTACAATTTTTTTTCTCAAACATTTACGATAGAAGCAAATTAATATTTTACGCCACCTACTAATTATAACTTAAAAAACTCTAAATTTGCGCAACTCTGAAATGAGTAGAACTTTGGATAATTTTTTGAACCTTGCGCATCCAACCAAAATTTACGGATTTATATGTTTCAGTTTGAACAAACAGCCTTTGGCGAAAATAATAAAATAACTTTTTTCGACGATAAAAATAATGGGTTTAGTCTTTCACCAAATTATGGCGGTTGTTTATTAGAACTTGTGTTCGATGGGCAGAACGTTTTAGACAGTTATTCAACGCCTGAAGAATTGTCTGAAAATAAATGGTCAAAGAGTGCATTTTTGTACCCGTATCCTAATCGTTTGCGCGACGGCAAATACAAACACAACGGAAAATTGTATCAGTTTGCCATTAATAATGCAGCAACACAAAATTCTATTCACGGTTTTGGGAAAGATGTACCAATGCGGGTTGTACAAACAAAGTTAAAAGAAAACGAAGCGAGCGTACGTTTGCGTTGGAAACACGACGGAACAAACCTGAGTTATCCGTTTAAATTCAGTATGATTATTACGATGAAGTTTAAACTGGCTTACACCGATAAAAAAAATAAAAAACATCCTGCAGAATTTACTGTCGAGATGGCGTTCAAAAATGATAGTCCGAACGATATTCCGGTGGGTTTAGGTTGGCATCCTTATTTTAAAATTTCTGAAAAAGTTGACGACACTTTACTCCTAATGCCGAGTGTCAACAAAATTGATATTGATTCAAGAATGTTACCTATCGGTACGCTTTCAAAATTTGAGGATTTTAAATCATGGCAACTTATTGGTGATACTATTTTAGATAATGGATTTGTAATTAAATCAACGGATGAAAAAATAGCGCAAATTTGTATTAAATCGGACAAAGCCGAGTTGAAATTTTGGCAAGAAGTAGGACCCGCTAAATGGAACTACACACAAATATTCACGCCACCGCATCGTAAAAGCATCGCCATAGAACCGATGACGTGTAATATTGACGCGTTTAATAATAAAGATGGTTTGTTGCTGTTAACACCAAAAGCGGTGCTGGATGGTAAATTTGGCGTGCGTTTTGAACACATAGAAAGTTGAGAATTAATAAATAACATTGAAATAACAAAAAAATAAGCAGGGCGTTTACAAAATCAGTGCCCTCCATTAATTAAAACTGTATTTTTGTTCTTTAGCTTGAACAATATGAAACAAGGGCAAGTTAATTTGTTGGTAGTTGTAATACTCGCATCAATGAGTACTTGCCAAGGTGATACAGAACGTATTAAGGGCTTTGAAGTACATGGTATTGACCTTTCGCACCATCAACAAACAGTTAATTGGGATACTATTGCCGCGCAACAAATTACTTTTGCGTTTGTTAAAGCTACTGAGGGAAGAAATAATGTTGATACAGCATTTTGCAAACATTGGATAGAAATGCGAAGAACGGGTATAGTACGCGGTGCTTATCATTTTTTTCATCCTTCCGCCGATCCGAACGCTCAAGCACAAAACTATTTAAACAATGTTGATTTAGACTATGGCGATTTACCACCCGTTATTGATGTTGAAGATGACGAAGATTTACCGCGCGAGCAAGTTGTAGAATCTATACGTTTATGGCTGACTGCAGTTTCTTTGCGCTACAACACAAAACCTATTATTTACACAAACTATAAATTTTACAATAAATATGTCGTCGGTGAGTTTGATGATTGTCCGATTTGGATTGCTAAGTATGGTAACGAAGTACCGCGCTTAGGTTCTGCGCAATGGGTTTTTTGGCAATATGGTAATCGCGGAAAAATTAGAGGTATCGAAGGGAATGTAGATTTCAATGTTTTCAGAAGTTCGCGCGATGATTTGTTTAAATTGTGTATGTCGGGTTCAAAATTGAGTAGTTTTAACAATTAGCAAAGAGTAAAAGACAAGGAGTAAACTTAAAACATTTTAAATTCTCGTTTTAATTTGACCTTTGTGAAACTTAATTCCTTTTTATCTTTGTATCGAAATTCATTGTCATTTTAGTTTTAATTTTGGAAATCAATTTTGTTAAAAAAAAATCACCGAGAGCACAATCAATTTAACTTTTGATAATTATTTTAAACATCAATAAAAATAAATTTTTTATGAAAAATTACAACGCCGTTAAAAAATCAGTTTTAGCACTTGCGTTCATGTTTTCTTTCGTTTTAGTTCAGGCGCAAGAAAAACATTCTGGTATTGAATTTTTTCATGGCACATTTGATGAAGCTAAAGTATTAGCTGCTAAAGAAAATAAAATGATTTTCATGGATGCTTATGCCGAGTGGTGCGGACCTTGCAAACGCATGGCAGCAACAGTCTTCACTGAAGATAAAGTTGGGCAATTCATGAACGATAATTTTATTAACGTCAAAATGGATATGGAGAAAGGTGAAGGACCAACACTCTCAAATACTTTCGATGTTTCCGCCTACCCTACTCTACTGTTCATAGATGAACAAGGTAAACTCATTCAAAAAGAAGTTGGCGCATATCCTACGGAACAATTTATTAAAGCAGCACAAACCGCTTTAGGTAAAGTTGATAATACCTCTGCTTTAGATAAAATGTTTAAAAATGGTAAGCGCGACGGCGATTTTTTAGTGAAGTATGTTAAAGCGTTGAATAGAGGAAGCAAGCCTACACAAAAAATTGTAAATGATTATTTACTAACGGCGGACTTTAAAGATGAGGCGACATTGCGTTTAATTTCCGAAGGCACACTACAATCTGATTCAAAAGTTTTTGATTATTTGATTCAAAATCGTGCGCCGATAACTTTACTATATGGCGAAAAATCGGTTCAACAAAAAATTGAAAATGCCATTAAAAAAACGGCTGATAACGCGACCGAATTTAAAATACCCGAACTTCTGAACGATGCAAAATCTAAAATGAAAAAGTATGCGCCACAAACACCCGAAACGACGTATCTGGAATGGGATATTAATTATTATAAATCAGCAAAAGATGTAAAAAATTACATCAAAGTGTGCGACGAATATGCCCGAAAAGAAGTTAAAGTTGACGCGCGCAAATCTTTTGGATTAGCAAAAAAAATGGTAGAAGCATTTCCGAATGATCCTTCTGTTCTAACTGAATCGGAAAAATATTTTAAACGCGCTGCGGAAACAGGCGGTATGAGTGAATATTATTTTTGGTACGCCAATACGCTGCTGCATAATTCTAAGAAAGATCAAGCTTTAAAAATGGCGGAAACGGGTTTAAAAATTGCGCAAGATTCGCAACCTAATTACGTTGGTGCTATAGAAGATTTGATTCGGAAAATTAAAGAGGGATAATTAAAAACCTTCCATAACCATAGTAATTTCTGTTCCGACGGGATGCCAAAGCGTTTGCAAACCCGCTAACTTTGCGCCTTCTATATTCTCTTTATTATCATCAATAAAAAGCGATTCTGAAGCGATGAGTTTTGCGTCGTTCACTACAAAATCATAAATATCTGTGTGTGGTTTGCGCAAACTTATTTCGTGCGAATAATATACTTTCTCGAAATATTTTTTCTCGAAATCATGTATGTTGTGCACCTCGCGCAAATATCCTCGAATCCAATCAATGTGCGTACTATTGGTGTTGCTCAGTAAAAAAACGCGGTATTTTTTTTCTAAACGTTCCAACATTTTCAGTCGCTCTAACGGAATTTGCAAAAGCATGGCGTTCCAAGCATCTTTTATTTGACGCAGAGTTAGTGGCGTTAATGCTGCCTTGCGCAAAGTTTTAAAAAAAGTTTCTTCGTTTATTTTACCGATTTCAAAATCGTTGAAAATATCTCTTTCGCCGACAATTTCTTTAATATTTTTTTTATAATCTTCACCCAAAACATGATCTAAACTGAGTTCTGTGCGCGGTATATCTAAATCAATGATGACGTTGCCTAAATCGAAAATTAAATTTTTTACTTTGTTCGACATATTTCTATGAGTTAACTCAATCTTTAAAAATGCAAATCTAACTACTAATTTCTAAAACATTTTTTCTTTGGTTTAAAAGCGCACGATATTTTGTTTTTAATTCTTCGGAAAGAAAACAAACATTTAAAAGGTGTTGCCAATTTTTATCGGTGTTTTTAAAATCTGAAAGAACACTTTGAATTATTTTACCCGAAAGTTTAAGACGTTCTGAACCAAAGTAATTAACTAATAATTCGCGTAAGTTTTCTTTTTTTATCATTAATAGGCAACGCCGATTCTTCAATATTCGGATCGTTTAAAACAATGGTTGAATTTACCAAATCATAAGCAGGCAAAAGTTCGGTTTTATCATTTCGTGTTATGAGCGACCAATTTTTTAGGCGTGCATCTTCATTACCAACTAAAAAATTAAAAATCAAAGTTAGACACGAAAGCAAGATTTTAAGATTTCCAGTATAGTTATCTACAAAACTTAGATTCAAAACTTTGTAAAGCGTATAATCCTGTAAATCGTATCTACATTTGAACTTTCATTCGTTTTAAACCGTTAAAGTTCTATAAAATTACTTCTCAAAATGATGGACATTAAACAAAATATACTTGAAACTATTGGCAATACTCCAATGGTGCGAATCAATAAAATAACAGCTGCGCTACCGTGTTTGGTGTTAGGCAAAGTCGAAACGTTTAACCCTGGCAATAGCATTAAAGATAGAATGGCTGTTAAAATGCTCGAAGATGCTGAAGCGCAAGGACGTATTAAGCCTGGCGGAACGATTATAGAATGCACGAGTGGCAATACAGGAATGGGTTTAGCACTTGCCGCAGTAGTAAAGGGTTATAGGTGCATCTTTGCAACGACGGAAAAACAATCGAAAGAAAAAATTGACATTTTGCGTGCGCTCGGCGCAGAGGTTATCGTTTGTCCAACAAATGTTGATCCGAGTGATCCGAGAAGTTATTATAAAATTGCGGAGCGTTTAAGTCGCGAAATCCCCAATTCTTGTTGGATGAATCAATACGATAATTTAAGTAATCGCGTAGCGCATTACGAAAGTACGGGACCAGAAATTTGGAAACAAACCGACGGACGCATTACACATTTGGTAGTAGGTGTTGGCACAGGTGGAACAATTTCTGGCGTAGCAAAATATTTAAAGGAACAAAACCCAAACATAAAAATTTGGGGAATTGATACGTATGGTTCAGTTTTTAAAAAATATAAGGAAACTGGAATTTTCGATACGAACGAAATTTATCCATACATTACCGAAGGCATTGGCGAAGATATTTTACCCAAAAATGTTGATTTTGACCTCATAGATGCTTTTGAAAAAGTAACCGATAAAGACGGTGCACTCATGGCGCGACGCATTGCACGCGAAGAAGGAATACTCGTTGGTTATTCATGCGGTTCAGCCATGGCAGGCTTAATGCAACTTTCTCATAATTTTACAAAAGATGACGTTGTAGTTGTCATTTTTCATGATCACGGCACGCGTTATGTTGGCAAAATTTTTAACGACGATTGGATGCGCGAGCGTGGTTTTTTAGAGGACGAACTTCAGGTAAAAGATATTCTTACCAAACGAAAGGATAAAACATTTTACTCTGTAGAAACATCACACACCGTTCGCGAAGCATTTGCACTGATGAAAAAGCACGACATTTCTCAGTTACCAGTAATGAAAGATAAAAAAATTGTTGGCTCCGTGCATGAAAACTTAGTTTTGAGTTATTTACTCGAAAATCCGATGCACAACGCCGAGCGCAAAATTGAAGAAATTATGGAAGCACCGTTTCCAAATGTTCCATCCGATTTGCCTGTTAAACAACTCAATAAATACATTAGTCGAAAAATTCCTGCCGTCATTACAACAGATAACTCGGGTTCGATGTACATTCTGACGCAATATGATATTATTCAGGCGATTTAAAAAAAATTATGAAAATTGCACTTGCACAACTCAATTACCACATCGGAAATTTTGAACAAAACATTCAGAAAATAATTAAAACTATTGAAGAAGTTAAACTAAGTGGCGCAAATCTTGTCGTGTTTGGCGAGCTTGCTGTGTGTGGTTATCCTGCGCGCGATTTTTTAGAGTTCGATGATTTTTTAAAAAAATGTGAAAAAGCTATCAACGATATTGCGGCTCATGCGCACGAAATTGCTGTAATAGTTGGTGCGCCGACGCGCAATCCGCGCAAAGAAGGTAAGGATTTATTTAATTCTGCATATTTTTTGAGCGACGGTAAAGTGCAACAAGTACAACACAAAACTTTGTTGCCCACGTACGATATTTTTGATGAATACCGTTATTTTGAACCTGCAACAGAATGGAAAACAATTGAGTATAAAAATACGCGCATCGCTTTAGTTGTGTGTGAAGATATGTGGAATGTTGGAAACGATAATCCACTGTACACTATTTGCCCATTGGACGAAATGATTCTGCAAAAACCGGACGTAATTATAAATATTTCAGCGTCGCCTTTTGCTTACGATCATGCGGCTGAGCGATTAACCGTAATGTGCAGCAATACTGACCGTTATAAATTACCGTTGTTTTACGTCAATCATGTGGGTGCGCAAACCGATATTATTTTTGACGGTGCTTCGCTCGTCATTTCTCCCAATTCTGAATTATACGATGAACTACCCTACTTTGTAGAATCTACACAACTTTATGATTTAGAGGACGTCATTCGCGGTAGAAGTGCAACCAATAATTTACAAACAACTAACAACCAACAACCAACAACGAACTATGAGCAACCTAAAAATAAAACAGCACTCATTCACGATGCACTCATTCTCGGCTTACGCGATTATTTTCATAAAATGAATTTAAAAACGGCTATACTTGGTCTTTCCGGCGGAATAGATTCGGCTGTAGTTTTAGCATTAGCTACTGAGGCACTCGGTGCACAAAATGTACGTGTTGTATTATTGCCATCGCAATTTTCGTCAGACCATTCTATAAATGATGCGCGCGCGTTAGCTAAAAACTTAAACGTTCAATACGATATTGTTCCCATTGAACCGATGTTTAAAAGTTATGAAGCAGCACTTGCGCCGCATTTTCTCGGAACACAATTTAATATTACTGAAGAAAATTTACAAGCGCGCATTCGTGGGACAATTTTAATGGCGTTTTCCAATAAATTTGGAAATATTTTATTAAACACGTCCAATAAATCGGAAATGGCAGTGGGTTATGGAACGCTTTACGGCGATATGTGCGGTGGCATTTCAGTTTTAGGCGATGTTTATAAAACAGAAGTCTATGATTTAGCGCGTTACTTCAATCGGAACAATGAAGTTATTCCGATAAGTTCGATAGAAAAACCACCTTCTGCTGAACTTCGACCGAATCAAAAAGATTCTGATTCTTTACCAGATTACGATATTTTAGACAAACTTTTGTTTCAATATATTGAGCGCAGACAAGGTCCGAACGAAATTATTGCTATGGGTTTTGAGGCTACACTCGTGCATCGCGTTTTGCGTTTGGTAAATATAAATGAATTTAAACGTAAACAAACAGCACCTGTACTGCGCGTATCACCTAAAGCTTTTGGCGATGGCAGACGGTTACCTATTGTAGCGAAGTATTTGTCGTAAAATGTGATTTATAGATTCGTTTGAGTACTCTTCTCTCAAAGTCAAACACTTTAGCTTACAATTAAATTCAAATAAGGATTAGGTAAATACATAGCGAGCAAAGCACATAAATCAGCAAATTAAAAAATAAATAACTTTCAAAGTAATGAAGGATAATAAAATCAAACTTTCACAATTAGAAAGTTTCTTGATGAAAGCTGCGGATATACTTCGTGGCAAAATGGATGCTTCAGAATATAAAGAGTTCATTTTTGGTATGCTATTTTTAAAAAGAATGAGTGATGTGTTCGACCAAAAAAAAGAGCAGTTCAAAAAGAAAGATTACAAACATTTAGGCGAGCAAGATTTAGCAGATATATTAGAAGATAAAAACACCTACGGTGAGACATTCTTTGTTCCGAAAAGAGCCAGATGGAACGAAGGGTTTACAGATGAAAACGGCGTGCAACAACCACCCATACAACATTTACAAAACAATATTGGGCAAATGCTGAACAAGGCTTTAGATGCCATTGAAGAAGCAAATTCCGATACACTTTCAGGGATTTTTAAAGGCAGGATAAACTTTAATAAAGAAGTGGATGGAAAGGCTATTGTAAAAACTGCCGACCTGAAGAAAATGATAGACCACTTCAACGAATTTCCTAAACTCATCAATGAAAACTTTGAATTCCCCGATCTATTAGGTGCCGCTTATGAATATCTTCTCAAGCATTTTGCGGATGAAAGCGGTAAAAAAGGTGGGCAATTTTATACGCCAAACCTCGTGGTGCGCCTGTTGGTGCAATTAATAAAACCACAAGAAGGAATGAGCATTTATGATCCTACTGCCGGATCAGGTGGTATGTTGATACAGTCGCATCAATTTGTTGCGGAACAAGGCCAAAATGCAAACGACCTTCAATTGTTTGGGCAAGAGAGTGATCCTACCGTAGTGGCCATTTGTAAAATGAATATCATCTTGCACAATATTGCTAAGTACACTATAGAGTATGGCGATACATTGGCAGAGCCTTTGAACGAAAAAAATGGACAGCTAACTCAGTTTGATAGAGTCATTGCCAATCCACCTTTTTCCCAAAATTACAGTTTGGCTACAATGAAGCATACGGAACGTTTTGCTTATGGCTTTGCTCCCGAAGATGGAAAGAAAGCTGACTTGATGTTTGTACAGCACATGTTGGCAAGCTGCGAAAAAAAAGGCAAGGTAGTAGTGATAATGCCTCACGGTGTTTTGTTTAGAGGCGGTAAAGAAAAAGACATCAGAGAGGGAATGTTAAAAGCCGATGTGATAGAAGGCGTTATTAGTTTGCCACCACAATTGTTTTATGGCACCGGTATTCCTGCTTGCATTATTGTGCTAAACAAAAACAAGTCCGATGATTTAAAGAACAAAGTATTTTTTATTAATGCTGATAAAGACTTTGCTGAAGGCAAAAAACAAAACACCCTGCGACCGGAAGACATTGAGAAAATTGATTTTGTATTCACCACCAAAACTATTGAATCCAAATACTCAATGTTGGTAGATTTAAAAACCATTGCCGATAATGAATACACCCTAAACATTAGGCGATATGTAGATAACACACCGGAGCCTGAACCCGAAAATGTAAAAGCGCATTTGGTGGGTGGTGTGCCAAAGTCAGAAATTGAAGCGATACAAACTACGCAATGCCTCAAATTTAAATTCAATGGTAACCAACTTTTTAAGGATAAGAACGAAACTTTTAAAGAATTTGCTATTACCGAAAAAGCAGCCATAAAATCAAATATTGATGCTGATAAAAATGTACAAGAAACTCTTTTACATTTAAGTTCAAACCTTACAGACTGGTGGAAATTGGCAAAAGGAGATTTTGCAAAATTAGCACCTGTTATAGAATCGGTGCAAGCCAACACAACGGGCGAAGGGATAGCTTCTTATATTTCGTTGGGTGGCAATAAAATACCAAAGGTTCGTAAAGAGTTATTAGACACCATCAAAGAAAAATTTGTTCCTATTGGCGTATTGGATAAGTTTCAGGTAGCGGGTGTTTTTGTAAATTGGTGGGATAATATTAAGTACGACCTCAAAACCATTATGCAAAATGGTTGGGATGCCGGTTTAATACTTGATACGTATTTGATGGATGAATTTTTTCAAAAAGAAAAATCCGAAATTGACACATTGGAGATAGCTCAATCCGAAAAGGAAACGCTATTGGAGGAAGCTATTGAAGATGCCATTAATTTATTGGAATTAGAGTCCGATGAAGAAGAAACTACTATAGCAACCGCCAAAGTAAAAGTGCAACTTAAAAAGCAAATTGAGTATGTGTTAAAGGAAAAGAAAAAGCCGGAAGAAGCAAAGCCGTATCAGGAAGCTGAAAAAAAATTATTAGACAGCGAAAAAGAAATAAAAGAACTCAAAGCTACCCTCAAAAGCAAACAAACCGACTTGGAGCTAAAACTCAAACTCAAACGCTTCGGAACAGACGATGAAAAAGCAAAAAAACAAAAACTATTTATCGCAGCCAATGCCGAAATTACGAAATTAGAAAATGCAATTGAAGAAATTAACGATGAGTTTAATTTAGTCATTACAAACTTCTCCATACCACAAACGCAAAAACTACTGAAAGCGTTAGACAAATCGGTGAAATCAAAGAAATCGGATAAATCAGTGATTCAGACAATTGCGGAGGTGCAGACAATTTCAAAAGCCTACAACGCTTCGCTAAAAGACAAAGACATTCTACAAACCGAGCTACATAAAATAGACAGTTTGCATACTGAAATTGGCGGCACTATAAGCTCCGAAGAAGCACAAAAACTAATATTGAAAAAGCATTTCGATATTATAAACAACCAATTGCAACGCTATCTCAATGCCGAAAAACGAACCCTCATAAGTGCTTACGAAAACCTGTTCGATAAATACTTTACCTCTGCTCAAAGCATAGAACAAAGCCGAAATAAAACGATGAATGAACTCAATGATTTTCTAACCCAATTAAAATATTTGAATTAATGAAAGAAAATCAAATATGTATTTGTGATGGGTGGGAAAGGAAAGAGTTGGGGAACTTATATTTTGAAAGGAAAAAATCAAAACTTAAAGTTTCGGATGCTACCAATTATGGAGGCACACCATTCTACACAAGTGGTGATACAATTCTTGAACACAATGAAATTCTAATAAGCGGTGAAAATATTTTTTTAGCTACGGGTGGAGTTGCTAATGTGAAATACTTTAACGGCGATGTTGCATATTCAACAGATACCTATGCTATTTATGGAAATGAAGTTGCAAATACCAAATTTTTATTCTTTAAAATACTTGACCAACTTTCTTATGTAAATGCTAATTACTTTCAAGGAAGTGGGTTAAAACATTTGCAGAAAAAAGATTTTAAAAAGCATCAGTTTGTTTTCCCCAACAGTATTACCGAACAAACCACCATTGCCTCTATCCTTTCCAAATGCGATACAGCCATAGCACACACCGAAGCATTAATAGCCAAATACTCACAAATAAAAACAGGTTTAATGCAAGAATTGCTTACCAAAGGGATTGACGAAAACGGCAACATCCGTAGCGAAGCAACGCACGCGTTTAAAGATAGCCCATTGGGAAGGATTCCGAAGGAGTGGGAATGTGAGCCAATTGAAAATATTTATGATTTAAAGTCAGGTATTACTCCATTACGAAGCAATAATAAATACTTTTCTGAAGAAGGTTATAATTGGGTCAAGACACTTGATTTAAATGAAGCCTATTTGTTTTCAACCGAAGAAAAAGTTACCCAATATGCTTTGGATAATACTTCTTTGAAAATGATGCCAATTAATTCAATTCTTATAGCAATGTACGGTGGTTGGGAACAAATAGGTCGTACAGCAATTCTAAAAAATGAAGCTGGCACAAATCAGGCAATCACTTGCTTATCTAATCCAAAAAGAAAAATGAATGAAGACTATGTCCAGTTCATTTTACAACAATTTAGATACAAATGGAAACAATTCGCAGTAAGTACGAGAAAAGACCCTAACATTACTAAAACTGATATTAAGAACTTTTTTTTACTTATTCCAAACGATATTGAAGAACAAAATATAATTTCTGAAAGAATTTTAAATACAATGAAGTTAGTTACTCAACACGAACAACATCTGCATAAACTATACTCCCTCAAAACAGGCTTAATGCAAGATTTATTGAGCGGCTGGGTACGGGTAAATAATTTAATAAAAAGCAAAAACTATGAATAGCGAAATGATAATTTACCAAAACAACGAAGGCAATATCAAAATTGATGTTCGTCTGGAGCAAGAAAATATTTGGCTTACACAAGAGCAAATGGCAATGCTTTTTGGCAAAGGCAGAAGCACCATTGCTGAGCATATTTTAAATGTATTTAGCGAAGGTGAATTGAACGAAGAAGTGGTACGTCGGAAATTCCGACAAACCACTCAACACGGCGCAATTGAAGGAAAAACACAAGATAAAGAAGTTAAGTTTTACAATTTGGATGTGATAATCTCTGTTGGTTATCGTGTAAAATCATTGCAAGGCACACAGTTCCGTATTTGGGCTACTCAAAGGCTTAAAGAATATATCATCAAAGGCTTTGCACTGAATGATGACCGTTTTAAATCGGGCAGCTCAATGAATTATTTCAACGAATTGCAAGCGCGCATCAGGGAAATACGCATTTCAGAAAAATTCTTTTACCAAAAAATAAAAGACATCTACAAAACCAGCATAGATTACGATGCGAAAGACGAGAAAACAATTGAATTTTTTAAAATAGTTCAAAATAAATTATTGTGGGCTATCAGTCAGCAAACAGCAGCCGAATTGGTGTATAGGCGTGTAGATGCCGCGTTGCCATTAATGGGTATGTTGTCTTATGATAAAAAAGGACTTCAATCCATTAAAAAAACAGAAATAAGTATTGCAAAAAATTACCTCAATGAAGACGAAATAAAACTATTGGGTTTGTTAGTTGAACAATATCTGGCATTTGCCGAGACGATGGCGCAACAGCAAACTCCTATGTATATGAAAGACTGGATACAGCGGTTAGATGCTATACTTCAATTAAACGGAAGAGAACTATTAACCCACGCTGGAAAAATAAGCCATCAAAAGGCTATAGATAAATCTGAAATAGAGTTCGAAAAATACAAGCAAGCTCAAAAAGTTCTTGAAAAAGAACAGTCGCTGAAAGAAATAGAGGCCGACATAAAAAAAATTAAACCCAAAATATGATATTAGGCAACGATAACAAAAGCAGTAACTTAGGTTCATCTCTCAAATTGGATGAGAAAAGCCACGTAGAAAAACCTTTTATTGAGCAATTAAAAGGTTTAGGATGGAACACAGGCAAGAACCAAGTGTTAGAGCTTGAAATGCAACAAACACCGGATCAGAGTTTTCGTATTTCGTTTTCAGAAGTGGTATTGCAACCAAAACTTCGCCAATCCCTTATTGCTATCAACCCATTTTTAACTGAAGCACAGGTAGATGAAGTGGTTAGGAAAATAACAACCTTCCCAAAAAATAGCTTAATTGAAAACAACCAACAAGTACTTACCTATTTATTGGAAAATACAACCGTTTCTATTAACGAACAAACAGGAGAATTAAGCCCAACGGTTAGGTTTATTGATTTTGAAAACATAGAGAATAATATTTTTACAGCCATATCGCAATTCAAAGTAAAAGTAACCGGCACTGACCACCATATCATTCTCGACATTGCTTTATTTTTAAACGGCTTACCCATTGTAGTCATCGAAGCCAAATCTTCAAAAGTAAAAGAACCCATTGCCGAAGCCATAGACCAGTTAATGCGTTATTCCGAACAACGCGGCAATACAGGGGAAGGAAATAAGGAACTATTCTATTACAATCAATTTATTATTACCACTTGCCGAACAGAAGCCAAGTTCGGAACAATTACTACAGGCATTGAAAAACATTTTTACCGTTGGACAGATCCCTATCCAAAATCATTGGATGATTTAGAACACGGTGCATCAAGCCCTAACGACCAGCAGCGAATGGTGGCAGGTATGTTAGATTTAAGAAACCTTTTAGACATCATTCAGGTATTCACTGTTTTTCAAATAAATGAAAAAGGTGAAAAAATAAAAGTAGTTGGCAGATACCAGCAATTCAGAGCAGTTAAAGTTACAGCCAAGCGACTTTTAGAGGGCAAAAATCCTTTTGAACGCGGTGGTATTATCTGGCATACTCAAGGTTCGGGCAAATCACTTACCATGATGTTTTTGGTAAGAGAAATGAGATTAAAACCGGCACTTCAATCTTGGAAAATTGTTTTTGTTACAGATAGAACGCAATTAGAAGATCAATTGTCTGAAACCGGGCGAAGCATAGGTTTTACCATTAAAAAAGCAAACTTTATCAATCCAAAGGCAACGCCGGATGGAAAGAGTTTAAAAGAGTTATTGAGCAACGATAATTCTGATATGGTGATGGCAATGATCCATAAATTTCAAGAAAATGAAGTTTCAGAAGGCTCGCCAATTTTCCGTGAATTAAATGCAAGCAGCAATATTTTAATAATGACCGATGAAGCCCATCGTTCTCAATATTCAGTACTTGCTGCCAACTTAGAAAAAGCATTACCCAAAGCAACTTCGATAGGTTTTACAGGAACACCCACCGGTAAAACTGAAAAGAAATACAAAGACTACATTGATAAATATACCATGCGCCAAGCAATAGATGATGGCGTTACGTTAGAAATAGTGTACGAAGGATTAACGCACAATGCCGAAATTCCGGATAAGCCGGGAATGGATAAAAAGTTTGAAGATGTATTTAGCGATTATCAATTAACCGAACGCTTACAGATTTTAAGTTTTGGTACACGTGATGCTTATTTAGAAGCTAAAGAAACCATAAGAGATAAGGCAAAAAATATGGTAACACATTATGTAGAGCAAATCTTTACAGGTGGTTTTAAAGCACAAATTGTTGCCAATAGTCGCGAATCAGCCGTAAGATATAAAGGAGCTATTGAAGAAGCATTAAAAGAAAAAATTGCTGATTTGGAAATTAAAAATATAATGCAAGTAAATATTGAAGTTCTAAAAAAATTAGAAATTGCAGTAGTTATTTCGGGCAGTCATAACGATGCACCGCATATTAAGACTTATACAAATGGCGATGATCATAAAAAAAGTATTAAACGCTTCAAACTTCCATTTGGCAAAATTGATGAAAAAGATACAGAGAATAATGGTAATGTAGGCATCATTATAGTAACCAACATGTTGCTTACCGGTTTTGACGCACCTATTGAGCAGGTAATGTATTTAGATAGGGTAATTATAGAACACAATTTATTACAAACCATTGCAAGGGTAAACCGAATTGGTCCCGAAGGTAAAAATAAAGGCTTTATTGTTGATTATGTTGGTGTAGGCCATCATTTAAAAAAAGCTTTAGATACTTATGCAGAAAAAGAAATACAAGATATATTAGGCTGTATTAGTAACGATGAAGCGGAACTAAATGAACTTAAAAAATCACACAAAGACATTTGGGAATACTTAAAGCAACAAGGCTTAGTAGATTTATCAGATAGCGATGCTTTCTTTGACGTATTTTATGATGAGG
>JAYVNP010000100.1:0-31691 GCA_043758385.1 Saprospiraceae bacterium | reverse complement strand
CTACAAGTCGTTACCGACACGGACAAATGAAATTCGCTGATGTAAGTCGTTTTATTGATGAGATAAGTTCAACACACATGGATGGTGTAAGTACTATGCTCGGTAGTCGTGGTGGCAGTGCAGCTTCAACTTCGGTTGTGCAACGCGCGCGCATTGGTGGTTTGCCGTTGCGCTCGCCACAAAAATTAACTATGCCCACCATTGACGAAAAAGATTTTTTACCGAGCCCGCCCGAAAAAATAAAATTGGGTAACAAAATTTTGCATTTGCGTTTTGGCAACGGCGAAGTTTTAAGCATTGAAGGCGGAAAAGATAATCCGATTGCAGCTATTCGTTTTGATGGATCGCCTGATGTCAAGAAAATTGCGTTGAAGTTTGCGAAATTGCAAATTGTTGAGTAACAAAATAAAAAATGATAGAAGAATTAATTCCGCTTTTAGGCAAAAATTTGGAAAGCGAAGAAATAAAAGCACTTTTAATTGATTGGCGCGTACCGTATCCTAAATCAATAACCTGTACTGACGATAACCCGATAGTAAAAGGAAAAATTGAAAAAGATTGTATTCGCTTACATTTTGGTAAGGGCGGAAATACCAGATATTTAAATCCTATTCCAACGCGCTTTAAAGGTGGCTATGTTGGCATTTTTACGCATTTTGAATTTACAAAAAAGCGCGTGGGTGGTATGCCTTTTGACGTTGAGTTTAATATGTCGGAGGCGGAACTCACAAAAATTTTAGGCAAACCTTTTAGTAATTTTGTCGCTGATACTTTTACATGGCGTAAAAACTATTTGGATAACTATGAATTTATTGTGACTGATATTTTAAACACAGGTGGTTCTGCAACACGGTCTATGAAATTCACATTTGTCTACAAACCCGATTTGTATATTGAAGATGAATTCAATACTGCTGGTCTTTAAATTATTTCAGTGAAAACTAAAATTTGTGCACTTTGCAAAGCGGAAGAAACAACGATGTACCGCGTGCAGGTGCAAAAAGGTAAAATCTGGATTTTTGTTTGTAAAGTATGTTGCGAAAAATCGCAATCTAAACCCGATTATAAATATGGCGGCACATGGCAAGGATATAGGCATTAAATAAAAAATCCTGCGCTATTTTTGGGCTTCAATTAAAAACTATGAAACAAGCTATTTCAACGCGTTTGCTGAGCTACCTCAGCGATCAACTCATTGAAGAAAGTAGGAGTACATACAATCCTGTTCTGCAAGTCTGTTTGAAAAACGATAGGTACATGCTTAAAACGGAAAACGCCATTTACAGCTATGCCGATTTGTACGATAATTTTAGCCAATCGTTTGAGCGTTTAAAAATAAAAAGTTTACCAATTACAGAAACGCTCGTTCTCGGTATCGGTTTAGGCAGCATACCGTTCATGCTCGAAAACAGATTTAGTCGCAAATTTCGTTATAGTGTAGTTGAAATTGATGCCGAAGTTTTGCGTTTATTTAAAACTTATGTGCTCGACGAGTTGCAATCGCCGTTCGATATTCGTCTCGCCGATGCTTTGCATTTCGATAGTTATTTCGATCAAAAATTTGATTTGATTTGCGTAGATGTTTTCACGGACGTTATCGTTCCCGAAAATTTAGAAACACTCGATTTTTTAGAAACCCTCAAAGAAAATTTAAATCCCAACGGCATACTTCTTTTCAATAAACTCGCCGCTTCACTGACGGATAAAACATCTGCACGTCTTTTCTTCAAAAATTATTTTTCTAAAGTTTTTCCGAACGGAAAAGTTATAGATACCGGCACAAATTATATTTTGCTGAACGAAGCGCGATTCGATTCACATATTTAGTTGAGGCTACCGCAAGTTATGTTCAAAAAGCAGTGCGTAAACTAAACGAGCCTAACCGAAAATCCAATTAGCAAATTTTGGATTCGGAAATATTTTTTGTAATTTTATGATGCAAAAAAATTTAACTCCAAAAAAAACGTTCTGGTATTATTTACGCGCAATGTTGTGTTTCTAATTTTAAAAACATCGTTTCAAAATGACATTTAAAGGCTTTCAAAAAATATATTCTACTACCTTCACTTTTACAGCTTTTCTATTTTTGGTATTCGGAATGTCTGCTTTGGCAGGTTGCGGCATTTTCAACAAAAATAAGTGTAATTGTCCGCACTTTAACGCTCAAGTTACTGAAGTAAAAAAGTAAATTTAATGAAAAAATGAAAATAATTAACCAATTACACTCGAAAACGGGATTCGCCTATTATACTTCTGGATTTTAGCAAATAAGTATTCTATGGATTTTATCTTTTGAGCGAAGTCAGAAATAAATAGTAAACCTTACTTTTGCAATTCGCCCGCAAATTCATTGGCACTTTCTAAAACTTGAGGTGTAACAAAATTGCCATATTGTTTTAAAGCACTTGTAGCAACAAATAGACTCGAAAACATAAGTATAGCAGCTGATAAAAACGGAATAGCATGATTGAAATGATACAATATGCCGCTAAAAATAGGACCTGCAATGCGCGAAACGGAACTAACCGCTTGGTTTAGTCCTAAAACTTTTCCTTGAATGTGTCCATCGGCTGATTTAGAAACCATTGCCATTATACTCGGTCCGAGCAAACCGCTACCCGTTGATATAAAACCTATAACTATAACCGTACAAACAAAAAATTGTGCTTTCGGAACAAATGGAATTAATAAAAACCCGAGTGCTAATAAAATAATTCCAAGCAATAGCATTTTTTGTTCACCCAAAACTTTGAGTAATCTGGAAACTAAAACACCTTGAACCAATGCTGAAAATACACCGATAATTGTAAATAAATAACCTACGTGGTTGTCATCTTGTGCGAATTCTTCTTTCCAAAGCACTGCAATAATTGTTTGCATTAAACTGAATGCAAAAACGTAAACAAACATGAGTGTAAAAAAA
The DNA here is from genome assembly GCA_043758385.1 of Saprospiraceae bacterium. Classification (GTDB taxonomy): domain Bacteria; phylum Bacteroidota; class Bacteroidia; order Chitinophagales; family Saprospiraceae; genus JAAFJT01. Next base: position 28,768 of record JAYVNP010000100.1, on the reverse strand, counting down.
GATGCCAGCAATGGATTTTTTATAGCTTCAAAAAAATCAACTGCCGGAAAAATACGAACTGGTGAACTGGTGTTTTTTTCTTTCAGCGATTCGGGCAACAGAAAATAGGCAGAAATAAAATTGAGTACACACAAAGCTGCAGCCGTGTAACCTACATAACTAAATCCGAACTGCGCTTTAATCAATCCACCGAAAGCAGGACCAAAAATAAAACCCAATCCAAAAGCCGCACCCAACATTCCCATATATTTTGTTCTATTCTCGGGTTCAGTAATATCGGCAACATAAGCTTGCGCTGCCGAAATATTAGACGAGCCTAAACCGTTTAAAATGCGTGAAAGAATTAAAATAGGAATGATGAAGGCTTGCGAAAAAATGAGGTAACCAATAATATTCATCGCAATGCCGAATAAAATAATCGGTCTTCTGCCGATTCTATCGCTCAAACTGCCGAGAAATGGCGTAAATAAAAAACTTGTGAGCGCAAAAATAGAAGCCAATAAACCGACTTGCATATCGGATGCGCCGATTTCTTTTACATACACCGAAAGAATCGGTACTACCAAACCAAAACCGAGTAAATCTATAAAAACGGTTATAAATACAATTGTAAACGCACGATTATTCATTATTCTAAATCTGATTAAAACTAAAACTACAAATTACAACGCAAAAGTACGTAAATTATATTTTGTGAAGTCCGAAAAGATTTACAAAATCACTGCGGTATATGCGCTTCATCCGAACCGAACTGACCTTCTTCTTTTAATTTATCCATTAAATCATCAATCCGGAACATTTCATCAACGGTATCGTCTAAATAAAGTGAAATATTTGGCACAATACGCAGCTGCATCCGCACGCGTTGTGCTAATTTTGTGCGCAGAGTTGTAATTTCTTCTTGAAGCATCATTAAAGGTTCTTGTTTATGTTCAGTACCAAAAATACTGAGATAAAATCGAGCGAGCGTTAAATCGGGTGAAACCTTAACATTTGTAACTGTTATAAGCACGCTTCGACCGCAAATATTCGGTGCCTCGAATTGCAAAACTTGGCTGAAGTTGCGCTTTAATAATTCTGCAACTTGGCTCTGACGTTTAGTTTCCATGCTTTATTTATTTAATTGATTTTTTGAGTGAAGGACAGTGGTTAATAAGTTTTTAATTTAAAGAACGCATTTTAGTGCTTCGATAGGTATTGAGAACAAATTTAATCGTATTTTATGGATGTACGAAGTTTTTTTTAAGAACATTGATAAATGGAAGAAATTTTAAAATATTTTACCGGTTTTAACGCACAGCAACAAGCGCAATTCGCGCAACTCGAATCTTTTTACACAGCATGGAACGAAAAAATTAATCTGATTTCGCGCAAAGACATTGAGAATTTATATCCTAATCATATTTTACACTCTTTGGCAATTCTGAAATTCATGAAATTTAAACCGCATTCGCGCATACTCGATGTAGGAACAGGTGGTGGATTTCCAGGTATTCCGTTGGCGATTGCACTACCCGATGTAGATTTTTATTTAGTGGATAGTATTGGTAAAAAAATTACTGTTGTTAAAGATGCCATTGAAGTTTTAGGATTGAAAAATGTGCAAGCTGAGCACATCCGCGCTGAAGATTTAAAAGTCGGCAGCTTCGATTTCGTTGTCAGTCGTGCCGTTGCGCCGCTACCCGATTTAATGCGTTGGTCGCAAAAGCACATTTCTAAAGTGCACAAAAATATTTTCCCAAATGGGCTAATCGCTCTGAAAGGAGGCGACGTAAAAGCAGAAATCAAAACACTTTGGCGCGGAACCTACGCCAATGCAACACCTGTTAAAAAGTATTTTAACTTACCTCATTTTGACGATAAATATGTAGTGTATGTTCAGGGTTAATGGTGAACTTGTTTAATACTTAACGAAGATGCGCCAGCTTTAATCGTTTAAAACAAATTGCTTCAATTGAAAAGTTTAATGCACGAATTAGCTGATACTGATAATCGTTTTTGTAATTGTACTAATTTTTACAAATTTTTGTAATAAATACATTGCACTTGATGATGCGCTATTAACTTTATGCTTAGGATTTTTTAAAATTTAAATTCCCATGAGTACTTCGCATTCTACACAACCGTTTAAAATAAAAGTTAACGAAACGAACTATGATATAACGCCTGAAATGTCTAACACATTAGATGTTGTTAAAACAACCTCCGGTAAATTTCACGTTAATTTCAAAAACGTTAACTACACTGCCGAAATAATAGATGCTGATGCACATTATAAAAATATAACGCTGCGTATTAACGGAAACATACACACTATTAAATTGGCTGACAAGTATGACGTACTGATTGATCAGCTTGGTTTAAAAAATAAGACTAAATTGTTGAGTGGAAATATCAAAGCACCTATGCCTGGTTTAGTGTTGGATGTTTTGGTGCAAATTGGACAGGAAGTTAAAACTGGCGAAAAAGTTTTAATTTTGGAAGCTATGAAAATGGAAAACGTTATTACTGCTCCTACGGATGGCGTTATTAAATCTATAAATATTCAGCGCGGCAATGCGGTAGAAAAAAATGCGCTACTGATTGAAATAATTTAACCAAAGTATTTTTAGTAGAATATTTCCATAAAATTGAAATATAACTTCCTCGTTTCTGCGCATACAGAAACGAGGAAGTTTTTATTTATCAATTGCAGATAAACTTGTAGCGGTTTTCTTTCAAAAAAAAAATTAGTTCGCTGCTGGCGTTGGCGTTGCAGTTGCAATCGCTGATTTAGCATCCGACGGTTTAGGTTGCTTATTAATTCTTGGCCGCGATTTACCGTTTGACCCGATGCAAATTTTACCACGTTTTGTGCGTTTGTCGCCTCTACCCATTATTTTTTATTTTACGATTTTTAAAAAGAAATGCAAATGTATATCAATTATAACAAACCAGCAATAATTTTATCGGCATTAATTCCTTGAGCCTCTGCTTTAAAGTTGGTAAGTATGCGATGACGCAAAACATTGGCAGCAACGGCGCGTACATCTTCTATATCGGGTGAGTATTTTCCGCATAGAGCCGCATGGCATTTTGCACCTAAAACCAAATACTGTGATGCGCGCGGACCAGCCCCCCAGGAAATAAAATTCTTAACTTCTGTTGTCGCTGCATCCGATTTTGGTCGCGTTTTTGCCGTGAGTTTTACCGCGTATTCCAAAACATTATCGGCAATAGGAATACGGCGCACCAATTGTTGAAAAGCTAAAATTTCGGTATCGTTTAAAACAGGATTAACCGTAGCAACTTTCGATGAAGTAGTTTCTTTTACAATGCGTAATTCTTCGGCGTAACTCGGGTAATCGAGCATAATATTGAACATAAAACGGTCGAGTTGCGCTTCCGGTAACGGATATGTTCCCTCTTGCTCAATCGGATTTTGTGTGGCGAGAACAAAAAACGGTTCTGGTAAATCGTGTTTCGTTCCGTTGACGGTTACATGACGCTCTTGCATCGCTTCTAAAAGTGAGGCTTGCGTTTTTGGCGGTGTACGGTTAATTTCATCGGCGAGAACAATATTGGCAAAAATCGGTCCTCGGCTAAACGTAAATTCGCGATTAGCACCTAAAATTTCTGAACCTGTAATATCGCTCGGCATTAAATCTGGGGTGAACTGAACGCGTTTAAAGTCGAGATCTAAAGCGCGCGCAATGGTACTGACTAATAGTGTTTTTGCTAAACCTGGCACACCAATCAGTAAACTGTGCCCGTTAGAAAATAACGAAATAATAACGGCACGTACCACATCATCCTGACCAACTATAACTTTACCAATTTCTGTTGCTAATTTTTTATACGCTGCTGCAAGGGCATCAATAGCATCCACATCGGAGCTGAATTTCTGTTCTGTCATAAATTTTTGTATCTAAATAGATCGGGTGTTTTTTTTATGAGACGCGTAAGTCTGTTTTAATACGCTTTTTAGAAACGCACAAATTTAAAAGTTTGTTTCGTGAGAACTTGATAGTGACTTATTTATTTTTTAGCGGTACAATCCCAAATCCAATCGTATAATGGTTGATTGGGTAAGTTTTTGTAAGAAAGATGCCACCATTCGGTGCGAATAGTTTGAAATCCGACATTTACCAGACTATTTTGTAGGACTGCGCGATTTTTTAAAACTTTTTTGGGTAAATTTAAAAGATCGGTGTGTGCGCGTTCCGTAAAAGCGTCGTACTCCGTTCCCATATCGAGTGGTTTTCCTTTTTTATCAACCACAGTTAAATCGGCGCAAACACCGCGGTTGTGCATTGAACCTTTTTTCGGATCCGCGACATAATCTGGGTTCGGCACTTTATTCCAAAGCCTTTGCTGATAGGGCGTTGGTCGGTAACAATCGAAGAAAAGTAAACCGCCGTAACCTTGAGTGCGTAATTTCTTATGTGCTTTCACAAATGCTTCGGCGACTTCGCGTTTAAAATAACAGCGACCACAATCATACATTTGTGCTTTAGTAAAATTATTTTTTGTCGCGTATCTAATATCAAGCTTGATGGTGCTATCGAGTTTTGTAATTTCTACCCACGTGTTATCAGGTACTTGCGCGATTGAAATAATTGAAGAAACAAAAAATAACACAAACAATTGAAATGAACGCATTGTCGGAAAGTATTTAAACTTAGAGATTATTCTCTTTTTTGATTTTAAGCACAAAAGTTATAGTGACATCAAAATCTTCAGCAATCTCTTCCAGTGAAAGTTTTCCTCTTTTTAAAGATTTTAAAATACCTTCAATTTTACCTTCAATTTTACCTTTAGTAATTATAGAATCGTAAGTTGACATAACTTCGGAATTTTCAGTTTTATTAAATAAATTTTTAACTTTTTTTTCAATTTCTTCGGCACTAAGTTCAGTCCTTCTTGTGACATATCCAAAAAACATTGTAAGAATTTCTTGTAACTCTGGTTTACTTTTAAAGGAAATAAATAAATCTTTGAAATTATCAATTAAGAAATCTTTATTGTCTAATTCCTGATATGCTAAAAACAATGATTGCAATATACTTACACCTTTTAATTTTTCGAGAATTTCCTTTTCTACGTCCTTCACTTTTGTTAAATGATAGTCAAAACTTGGAATAAACTTTTGAAACTCAATAGGCAAACCCTTGAACAGTAATTTAAATGATTTATAATTCCAAGTTTTTTTACTTTGGTAAACAACTATGGGTAAAATAAACGAAAGTTTTCTTTTGTTTTGAATATCATCGTTCCAAATTCGACACATATACGTGAGTATTTGGATAAAAATATACGCAAAAGGAAATGATTTATGTTCAAGAAGAAATACAATTGCAAGTGGTTTACTTTTTTTATTGTTTAATTTTAGAAATGCTCTATAAACCGTATCCGATTGAAAAGCCTTCATATCGGATGTCATATAGTTTGTAGGATCTAAGCTCAAACTATTCAAATCTATGTGAACTAAAAGTTCTGCTGGAAAAAAATTATTCAAATAATCGAGCATCGTTTCTTTGACGCTAAAGAAAGTTTTGAAAAGTGCGTCATGCTCGTTTCTAAATTCACTATTGGTGTTTTTACTCACAGTTATTTTTTCTGCGAAAATAAAATGAGTCGAGATATTTTTAAAATTTTGCTTAAAAATATACATTAAAAACCTTTCAATCGCTGCGTTTTTAAGTTTTCTCTGCTTTCAACCCATCGTATAACTGCAATCGGTGAGTACAATCTCCACTCAAAATTATTATACAAATCGCCTAATCTAAAATAGCGATCAATGTGCGCATCGTGCATTTCTGCTTCAACGTGCTCAAATGTATTTATCAATGCCGTCCATCCGCCATTAAAACTATCCTGACATTCTTCGCTCCATTCTTCGTAGTAACAATCGTCGGAAGCATGAAAATTTAAAACGTTTTCGCAAATGAGCACAAATTTACTGATACCGGCATCGAGTAAAGGTTCCATGACGTTGCGCTTAAGCAACATTATATCGTTTTCAATCGTATCGTTCCATTCGCCAATGAGTTCTAAAATGGCGGCACCTGATTCATAATCGGCAGAAAGAATTTTTACATACAAAGTTTCAGATCCAAACTCATCCCAATAAGGATGAAGCGCGTAATTATAAACAACTTTGTATTCATCGTATGTTTTTCCATAAAATGGCGATTTATCGTCCTCGTCCGGATCGTACACATCGTGCCATTTATGGAAAGGAATAATATCATTCATTTGCTTCGGTTATTTAATTCTGTTGGAGTTATTTTTTAATGGTTCTAAAACGCTTAGGTTTGAATAATTGTTTCTGTGTCTAAAAAAATTAGTGCATAAATACCCACCGTTGCGATAGGTTTGTATATTAGCGTTTCAAAACCTTTTTACTAAAAATACATTAAATCCTAAGTATGAAATTCTGTTACAGTCTGGTTTTTGCATTTTCAGTTATACTTCTTACTTCATCAACACAACCTGTTAAACCACTCAAAATTATTTTTTTTGGCGACTCTATTACGCAAGCGGGTGTAAATCCGGGTGGCTACATTGATAAGATGAAACAAATGCTCGAAAAAAACGGCATCAAGGATAATTACCAATTGGTTGGCGCGGGCATCGGTGGTAATAAAATTTATGATTTATACTTACGGCTTGAAGAAGATGTTTTAGATCAAAAACCCGATGTAGTAGCAATTTGGGTTGGTGTGAACGATGTTTGGCACAAACGCACTTTCGGAACAGGCACAGATGCCGATAAGTTTGAAAAATTTTATGTCGCCATCATTAAAAAATTACAAGCCCAAGGCATTAAAGTGATAGTTGCGACACCTGCAACCATTGGCGAGCGAACCGATTTTAGCAACGAACTTGACGGCGATTTAAACCGCTACTCAAACATCATGCGCGATATTGCGGCTAAATACGATTGCCCAATCGCTGACTTTAGAAAAGAATTTTTGAAATTCAATCTCGATAATAATAAAGATAACAAAGAATTAGGTATTCTAACAAATGACCGCGTGCACTTGAACGATACAGGTAATCAATTGGTCGCCGATATTTTTTACAAACTCGTTATTAAGTAGAATCAATTAATAGGGTGCTTACGTTTGCTTCAATTTTACTTTTTTATGTCCAATTAAATATTTCAACCTTACCATTCAATTTCCATTTTTTAGGAAAAGGGTTTTCGAGCCAATCTAAAGGTTCACCAACGGGTAACGGTGTTGAAGCTAATGTAAAAGCTTCTTTGATGGCACTTTTTTGTGCTGCACCAGTAGCATCAGCTTGCGCAGAAATAAATAAAGGTGTACCACTTTTAGAGAGTAGCTCGAGCCATTGTTTATTTTTTTGCCAATCTACTTTATTCGTTAATCCGACGCAATCGCCATCGGCGGCATAAAAAGTATTGTGCGTTGCGCCGCGAAAAGCCAAAGTGTTAACGCCCATTTTAAGTGTGCGCGCCCAATCTTGACCCGACGTATCGTCGCCAATGCGATTAATTTCAAATAAACCTGCCGAAAGATGGCTAAATGTATTGCAACCGAGAACATACATTTCACCGGCTGCTTCGCGAATAGTTGAGTAAAGTTGCAAAACAATTTCAGCATTCGTTTTCGAATTGTCGTACATTCGCCAATTACTTTCAGTTATTGCGGCATCTCTGAACATCTCGAATCCCCATTTACTAAAAATATCGTAGGTCGTAAAATCGAACTTTACCATGTCGTAACCCCATTGGTTATACAATTTGAAATAACTTTTTACGCGCTCTAAGTTTTCTGGAATCGTTGGATCGAGCACAGGTTTGTTAACATCTTTGCCTTTTATATCGGGCAGCATCAGCGATTTTAAATCTTTATAACTGCCACAAAGCGGACGCGTCCACAACGCAGGTCGCATATTAAGTTTGCGAATTTTTTCCGAAAGGCGCGCCATATCTGGAAAATTTTTGTCGGGCGTTTTCATATCATCACCCCAGCAACAATCGTTTGGTGCTGTTGGCTGACCTTGAAACCACCCCGCATCAATTACAGAAAAAGGCAAGTTTATTAATCCTTCCGACATCGGCGACATGAGTGCTGTATGTTCGAGAATTAATTTTTCGGACGTATCGCCATAGCTAAAATACCAATCGTTGATACCGTAAATCGGTTTTTTAGGCAATCGCGGTGCGGCGCACATCAGTTTTGTAAATTTGCGGGTCGTTTCAAAAGGTGATTCACTTTTTTTACCTTTGAGTGTCACAATTTGTGCCGCTAATAATTTTCTATCGCCTAATGAAACACCATTTCCACCCGACTTTGTATCAAGCGTGAGCGATAATAAATTATCAGCTACCGACCAGAAACAAAAAGATTTTGCGCCTGTCTTTACGCCAAAACCATTTGTCGTTTTTCCGTTATATTCCATAAAATACCAAGGCAAAATTTCTTGAGCGTTTGGTTTATGCCACGAAACATCACCGTATGTTCGTTCCCAATGATCGTTTTTAATTATTGATACAGCGTTTATCGGCAACTTCCAACTAAGGGTAACGGCACTCAGCGCAATTTTGGGGGCGGAGATTTCAACATTTATGCCTCGAGAAGAATTTATGAGTTTTAATTCCAAACCATTATTCAACCATCGTTCATTTTTTCCGATGAGTTTGGTGTTCTCATTATTTATGACCGCATCAACAGCATCAGGGAATTGCAATAAATGAGAATTTTCACCTAAGTTTTCATCGAATGTGGAGTACATTAGAACCGATGCAATAGATAAGGCTGTCGTTTGAATAAATTTTCTGCGTTCCATGCTTAACTTTAATTAAAAATACCTCAGATAAAAAAACAAAATCAAATTTAACGTTGTTAACCAAAATGTAGCGTAAATATGAAATTTTTTATTATTTTTGCACACTGATAATGATTCAAACTGAAATTCCTTTGTTTACAGAACAGCACATAGTTGAACTTCTACAAAAACAAGACACACAAATAGTAAGTGTATTGTACGACAAGTACGCAGGTGCGCTCATGGGTGTTGTGAAGCGCACAATACAAAATGAAGCCTTGGCAGAAGAAGTTTTGCAGGATACGTTTACAAAAATTTGGCGCTACTCTGCCAACTACGATGCGGCAAAAGGTAAATTATTTACTTGGATGTTGAACATTGCGCGAAATACAGCTATTGATGCAACACGCGCTAAAAATTTCAGTCAAAAAAACCATTTCATTGATGACATCGTAAATACAGTTGACGCACAAAACCAAGTCAGTCAAATTAATCCTGACGGATTGGACTTGAAAGATTTGGCGAATAAATTAACACCTGAACTATTTGCAGTGGTAGATACTATTTATTTTCAGGGTTATACACATGTTGAAGCTGCCGAAGCGTTGGAGCTACCGTTGGGTACAGTAAAAACACGTCTGCGCATTGCGTTGAAACAACTGAGGAATTACTTTTAGTCAAATTAGAAATTACAGAGCGATGAATGTAAGTGATATTTTAGAATCTGGGTTACTTGAGCTTTATGTTCTTGACGAGTTGAGTGTTACTGAGCGAGCAACAGTTGAGACATGGGCGTTACAACATCCAGAAGTTAAATCAGAACTTAATTCTATTGAAGTGGGTTTAGAAAACTTAGCCTTTTCGCAAGCATTGCCAATACGCCCGTCAGTTAAAGATGCTGTTATTTCTAAAATACAAAATGAAAAAGAAATCCAAAATAAGGGCTCCAAGCCAACGCAAATAGCTGACGCTTTTTCTGAATCACAATTTGCGAACAAATCAAATACGCTCTCGAATTTAAAAACGGGAATACCCATCAAAAATACAGAACTCGCTAATAATACAATATCAGCACCACGTCGCCCTCTGAATGTACTATCTTGGATTTTAGTAGCAACTTTGGCGATGAGTTCGTTTTATTTGTATAACGAATTACAAAAAGAGCATTCAAAATCGGAGAGTTGCGAATTAGTGCAACGACAGAATGCGAAATCGTATGTTGAAACAGATCGCGCTTTGAATGTTTTGAGAAACACAAATACAAAAACAGTTGAACTTAAAGGCTTAAAAATTGCGCCAGAATCGAAAGTAAATATTTATTGGAATGCGCAAAAAGCAGAGACAATGCTTGCGATTGTCAATTTACCAGCACCTCCCGAAAAAATGCAATACCAGCTTTGGGCAATCGTAGATAAAAAACCTGTTAGTGCAGGTGTTTTAGAATATAGCACAGAAGCATTACAATTTATGAAAGGCTTTGATAAAGCCGAAGCATTTGCTATAACCTTAGAAAAACAAGGTGGAAGCGATGCGCCTACGCTCGATAAAATGTACGTGCTTGGAACTTTGTAATTCATTGAAGCAATGATGTTTTTAAAATTGGTTAGGTTTCCGAATTTAATCATTGTTGCGCTTACTCAATTTGTTTTACAAGCAGTTGTTCGCCATTCTATCTCTTCAAACCCACCTACCGCGTTAGTTTTAAATAATCTTCAATTTGCTATTTTTGTTTTAGCGACGCTTTTCGTCACGGCTGCGGGCTATATCATTAACGATATTTACGATATTGCCATTGACGCGCACAACAAACCTGAACACAAACAAATCGTCGGTCGTCAAATTTCTAGGCGCAATGCAACGCTTCTCTATTTTACTTTAATTACCTTCGGCAGCGTTTTGAGTCTTGAAGTTGCCCATGCCACATACCATTTCGATCAACTTTGGCTTTTACCGACATTTATTTTTGGATTGTGGTTGTACGCCGCACGCTTAAAAAAATCATTTTTGTTAGGCAATTTGTTTGTCGCCGTTTTTTGCGCTGCTGTAGCGTGGATAATTTTTTACGCACAAAATTTAAATCCCGATACACGCACGCATCTGAATCCAAATATTTACAATCAATTTAGATTTATTTTTTTCGGATATTCTGCACTCGCCTTTATTGCAACCTTTCTGCGCGAAATTATTAAAGATGCCGAAGACGCAAAAGGCGACGCGCAATTTGGCGCACACACTTTACCTATTGTTTTGGGCATAGCCAACACAAAAATTATTTGCTACGTTTTAGCATTTATTTTGGTGGCTTCTATAATTTATTTTGGTTTTATTTTTGAAAAATCACCGTTTAAATTTACAATTTGGCAAACTTCTAATGTATTTGTTTTTTATTTGTATCGTCTTATTTATAAAGCAAAGTCGCCCGAAAATTGGCACATAGTGGCTACTTTTGCAAAAATAGTAATGTTGGTGGGTTTAATTTTTGTTCTACTTTTACTCATTTAGGTATGCTTCTGAAAGAAAAAATAAATACTTTAGAAATAATTTTAGCTTCGCAATCGCCGCGGCGCGCACAACTTTTGCGTGAATCGGGTTTTGCTAATATACAAATTGCACCTGCCGATGTTGACGAAACCGTACCTGAAAAAATGCCGCATTTTGAAGTAGCATTGCATTTGGCACAAAAAAAAGCGTATCATCAAAAATACTTGTTGCGACCTAACACCCTAATAATTGCTGCCGATACCGTTGTAATTGTTCCAACGCTATCAAAAAAAAATTCGGAAACACAAATTTTAAATAAACCGCAGAGTAGAGATGAAGCATTTGCGATGCTAAAATTATTGAGTGGTAAAAAACATTACGTTGTTACGGGTGTTTGTGTGCTTTCCGAAAATTTTGAAGACGCTTTTAGCGCGCAAACGGAAGTCTGGTTTGAAAAAATGACTGATGCAGAAATCGAATTTTATGTTGATAATTATAAACCTTACGATAAAGCCGGTGCGTATGCTGTGCAGGAATGGATCGGCCATTGCAAAATAAAAGCGATTAAAGGTACATATTCAAATGTGATGGGATTACCTATGTGCGATTTGTATAAAATTTTGCAACGTTATTTGTAAATTCAACCCAATTTTAAATACTGAACTTGTTTAAACTTTTATAAACCACTTCTAAAAAAAAATAAAATGAACAGACGCAGTTTTACAAAAAATTCAGCTCTTGCTGTTGGCGCAATGGCTTTTAGCGCAAAATCGTATGCGCGCATTCTTGGCGCGAACGATCGCGTTCGGGTAGGTGTTGTCGGATTTTCTGATAGATTCCGAAATTCGCTTGCGCCAGCTTTTTTTCGACATAATAAAGAACTCAACTTCGATATTGTCGCTGTTTCCGATTTATGGACAAAAAGACGATTGGAAGGCGTTGATTTTTTGAAAGCAAAAATGAATCAAGACATTTCACCGTGCAGAAACAATGACGAATTGTATGCACTTAAAGATATTGACGGCGTCTTCATTAGCACTGCCGATTTTCAGCACGCGCTTTTAGCCATTGAAGCCGTTAGTGCCAAAAAAGACGTGTATTGCGAAAAACCTTTTGCTGAAACAATGGAGGATAATCGCGCAGCTTTAAAAGTAATTAAAGCATCAGATAGAATTGTGCAAATTGGTTCGCAGCGCAGAAGCGGACCGAATTACGCTGCTGCCGCAGAGTTTGTGCAATCGGGAAAATTCGGACCTATTACAATGGTAGAACTAACTTGGAATGTTAACCAACCCGGACGTTGGAGACGACCTGATTTAGTAGCACAATGCAAAGAAGCCGATTTAGATTGGAAACGCTTTTTGCTCAATCGCCCGTATGAAGCGTTTGATGCGCGCAAATATTTAGAATACCGTTTATTTTGGCCCTACTCATCGGGTATGCCTGGACAATGGATGAGCCATCAAATTGATACCGTGCATTGGTTTAGTCAGTTACCGCATCCGCGCAGTGTAACAGCCAACGGCGGAGTTTATTTTTGGAAAGATGGTAGAAAAAATTGGGATACAACAACGGCTGTTTTCGATTACGGTCCGATAAATGATCCTACAACAGGTTTTCAAGTCGTTTTTTCGTCGCGTATGCACAACGGCGATGATAATCCGGGTGAAATTTATTATTCAAACGGTGGCGAACTAAATCTGATGACCAATAAAATTTCTCCATCGGGTGGTTTGCGCGAAAACATGGCAGCCGCCATGCACCTGAAAGCCAATTTACTTCCAGAAATAAGCCTGAATAATATTAAAGTTGAAACAGGTGCCAACACAGGCGAAGATGTTTTGACATTGAACCACGTCAGAAACTGGATGGAGTGTGTCAGATCGCGTAAACAACCTAACGCACCGGTTCAAGCGGGTTACAACCATTCCATCGCAACTATTATGACGAATGCTGCCGTTCATACCGGCGCAAAAGTTACTTTCGATGAAAATAAACAAGAAGTTATGGCAAATGGCAAAGTGTTTAAATATTAACACTTGTACCAGACGATTTTAAATGCGCTAAAACTTAAAGCACCGATTATCGTTTATTAACCCATGGAATTAATATCGGTCAATAATGTGCAAGAAGCGCACTTAATAAAGCAAACTTTGGCGATGCACGATATTGAAGCGCAACTCATTGATGAATACATCGTTCAGACGGCGCCTTATTTAAGCAATGCTATTGGCGGTATAAAAATTGTTGTCGCTGATGCCGATTTTTTTGATGCCGAAGAAGTTTTAGCTGCACAATTAGGCATTACTGCGCCACGCTTAAAAAAAGCAACGGGCTACGAAGAAAACATTTTAAACGTAACCCGCTCTGTACCGATTCTTAAAAATTTCGCGCCCATTATTCAAATTCTTGTTGCACTTTTAGTTATTTTAATTTTGATAGCAGTGAGTGTAATTTTTTATTCAACATCGGCATTTAAGTATTTAAAATAAATGGGCGTTATTCAACGGCAAGGATTTAAGCAGAGTATCGTCAGTTATGTAGCCGTATTAGTAGGTGCTTGCAGCGTAGTTCTTATTTATCCACTCATTGATGCCGAAAAATTAGGCGTGCTGCAATTCACTATCAATACAGCATTATTATTTGCGCCTTTCGCAAGTTTTGGTATGTCAGCAGCAGCGACACGATTTTTTCCGGATTTTAAAGACGCTCATAAAAAACATAACGGATTTCTTTTTCTTATTTCAGTGGTTGCATTTATTAGTGCTGTCTTTTTTTTAGTGCCGATATACTTGTTCAGAGATTCATTCGCACATTTTTTTGGAAAAGATACTGCCGTTTTTCTCTCAACGCTACCTTATATTTTGGTTTTTTCGCTCTTGAATGTTTACATTATTTTATTTATGGTGTACGCTTCGTTATTCAATCGAATTGTAGTGCCGAGCATTCTTCAAAACTTATTACCTAAAATTACGCAACCTATTTTTGTTTTGCTGTGCGTGTACGGCATTTTTAGTTTTAAATCCATTTTAGATGCCACAGGTGTAGTTCTAATTATTACCCTCATCGGAATGATTATTTACATTCATCAACTAAAACAATTTTTTTTTAAGCCACAATGGCAAAAATACAGTCGAGAAAAAGTTTTTAGAATTTTACAATACTCAGGTTTTAGTGTTTTAATTGCAACAGGTTCTTTACTTTCGAGTCGCATTGATCAATTTTTTATCGTTCCGATTTTAAGTTTTTCGGCACTCGCTATTTTTAATTTCGGAATGTTTATTTCAGAAGCATTAGACGTGCCGCGAAAAGCGATAACAAGTATTGCGAATCCGTTAATTTCGGAAGCGATGAATAAAAAAGATTTTGCAGCAGTTTTAGTTATTTACAAAAAAAGTTGCGACGTACTTTTAGCCGTCGGCATCTTACTTTTTGTTTTGGTGCTTCTGAACATGGATTCGCTTTTCAACTTGATGCTAAAAAATGGGGAGGTATATCGCACCGGTAAAAGTGTAATTGTACTTTTGTGTCTCTCGCGATTGATTGACATGGGAACGGGCGTAAACGGTGAAATTATTGCATACTCCCATTTGTTTAAATATAATTTATACACGCTCAGTTTTTTAGCAACGCTCACTATTTTTTTGAATTGGTTGCTTGTTCCGCGCATCGGCATAACGGGATCAGCTTTAGCGACTTGCCTTTCCATGTTGTTTTTTAATGCGTGGCGCGTGGCTTTAGTATGGCGCAATTTTAAATTATTTCCATTTCATGTCGGAATGTTTAAAGTAATGGTGCTCGGAATAGTTGGTTTTTTTGCCGGAAATTTTATTCCAACTGTACATCATTCGCTGATTGATATTATTTTACGCAGTGCTGTTGTGTGCTGTGTTTACGCAGTGGGTGTTATTTATTTTAATCTTTCGGAGGACGCGACAGAATTTTACAATGCCATGAGGAACAGACGATAAAATAATTATAACTATTGGCATACTCGCTGGCACACCATTTTGAAAATCGCTCACGCTCTTGCAAGTTTTGTAAAAATAAGTAATTATTTAGCCTCTAAGAAAATTAGTTTCAATAGAACTGCAGATTTCACAGAATTACGCGCACTCAGCGTTTCCGTTTATTCACGCAAGATTTTAGCTAAGTAACTTTGAAAAAAAAAGTTGTTAAAAATAACTTTACCGACGAGCCGTCATTATACCTAAAAAATCAGCTTATTTGATTTCAATAAAGAATCGTACTTCGATAATTATGTTGACTATAACCTCAGCCTTTCAGGCTGAGGAGTTATGATGTCCCGAAATCGGCTTTAGCCATGACTATTCTAAAATTAAAATAGGTCAAAGAAATGCGTTGGTAAAGTCATGGCTAAAGCCAATCGCTTTGTTTTTCTACCCCAGCGTAACGCTGGGGTTATAGTTTACACTCTTGTAGAACTTTTTATTTGCGTCATTAGCTCCGCTGATTGTATAATTTTCAATGCTCGAAGACATTGCGGTTTTCTATTAATTTTAACAAGTTATTTTTTAGCTGTTACTAAACGATTGCAAAAATAAATTTTTCGCTCCAATTATCTTAGACTTTTACAATTCCATTCGCGCAAAAAACTTTACTTAATTTTATTTTTTGTTGCATCAATGCTTCGTTAGCATTTGTAGAAGAATAATTTTCAGGGTGATGCAAATGATATTGGAGCGCTTGAAATTTTATTTTTTTAAGTCGTATGCCATTCTTCAACAATCGCCATTCAATGTCGGTATCTTCACCAACACCCGCGGCAGTGTAATCTTCATCGAAACCATTAATCGCTAAAATATCTTCTTTAAAAAGACTCCAGTTGCAACCCCAAATATGTGAAGTTATTGAAATCGGCGTAGGCATTGCTGGTATGTACATTGCGCAATCGAGCCGAGTAGCACCAAATCTTATTAAGTCAGGCAAATTTAAATAATACAGCGATTGAGCGAAGTAAACTTTATTCGTCAGAAGTGGTGAAAGCATAACGCGCCGACCCCACAATGCGATTTTTTTTTCTCTGTTCTGAAAATGCGCGCGTAAAAAATGGCGATGCAACAAACAATCGCCGTCAATAAAAACCAAATAGCTATATGCCGAAATTTTTATGGCAGCATTTAACGCGGCGCATTTTCTGAATCCATTATCGGATTGTTGCGTATGCTTAATTGGAAAATCACACTTAATTTTTTGCGACTTAATAAAGTTACTCATAGCTACACTGTCATTATCTTCGGCGATGATAACTTCAAAGTTTTTGAAACTTTGCGTGCGCAAACTTTCAAAAATTAAGTTTAAGGCATCAATATTTTTGTAAACGGCTATAATAAGTGAGAGCACGGTAATTTTTTGTAAAAGTAAAATTTTAAAGCAAATATTATCAAATTCAATACAAAAATTAAACACTTTCAACGAGGCGTTAAATGTGTTAATAACAATTTAATGCGAGTGTAGTCTTGCAATTTAATGCGTTACTTTGGTTGAAAATACCATCACTAAATAAAAAAAAATTGAATCACTAATACGATACGCTCATGGAAGGTATTTTACAAAATTTTATTAAAAAGTTCAACACTAATCCGACTTTAGCAGTCGAAAAGCCTTTGAGTATTACACCGTGGTATTTCAGAGCGAATGAATCATTTAATTATAATACCGGCATTCATACACTGCATAGCCAACGTATGGGTAAACGATTATTAAATGCGCTGCAAAAATATTTCGATAATCCATTCGATAAACAAGATATTTTTCAATCTTATAAATCGCCGACGGAAGCGCGCGGCATAAAAATCCACACTGCTATCACGCCTTATTCCGATAAACATTGGATGCAATGGATTTACACCATTGATACAAAATTGCAAAATGGCGATTTTCAGTGTATCGTTTCAACAGATTGCAGAATGCAACGTGGTACATGGTTGCAGCAAACATTAAAACGTTCCTACAAACCGATACGTCCAGAAAATGCGGCGCCTTATGTTTTAGTGTGCGAAATTATTTTAAAAGAAAGTAAAATTGTAAATATACATTGGTTCGTTGAGTATCAGAATACTGAAATCCCACACGCAACTTTTGAAACCGCATCTGTTTTAACCGACGTTTTTTCTTTATTGGTTTAAAAAAATTATTTTGCACCCATCCGAATAGCACCATCCAATCGAATAACTTCACCGTTCAACATTTGGTTTTCGATGATGTGCTTCACTAAAGCGGCGTATTCGTTCGGCTTCCCTAATCGAGATGGAAACGGTACCTGCTGACCGAGCGATGTACGAACTTCTTCCGTCATATTCAGTAGCATCGGCGTTTCAAAAATGCCGGGTGCAATAGTCATTACTCGAATACCGAGCCGAGCAAGTTCGCGTGCAATTGGCAACGTCATAGCAACAACACCTCCTTTTGAAGCCGCGTACGCCGCTTGTCCAATTTGTCCATCGAACGCTGCAACCGATGCCGTATTAATTATAATACCCCGTTCACCATCCGCAGTAGGTTGATTATTTTGTAAAACATTCGACACCAACCGAATGATATTGAACGTACCAATTAAATTAATCTGAATAACTTTTGAAAAACTTTGCAACACATGAACACCGGAACGCCCCAAAATACGTTCGGCAGGTGCAATGCCTGCGCAATTAACAACGCCGTTTAAACCATTAAATTTTTTTATTGCACCATTAATCGCATTTTGAACACTCGCTTCATCGGTTACATCGGTGCGAATAAACTGCGCACGTTCGCCTAAAATTTTTTGCGCGTTTTCACCCGCTTCTTCATTCACGTCAGCTATCAGCGCAAAGCCTTCGTTTTCAACAATCATTTGCGCTGTTCCGAAACCTAAACCCGATGCGCCACCGGTTACTATAAAAACTTTATTATTTAAATCCATCGTTAATTTTTATTTGCAAAGATTCTTAAAATCAAACTAAAAGTGCAATTTTTTTTAAAATTAGCTCTCTCAATTCTGTAAAATAATTTTTTTGATTCTTTGAAATCGTTTAAATGAAGCTCAATGACTATCAATAGTACACAGATATGCACAGATTCAGAGTAGATTTTCACGGATTGATAATTCTGAGAAAAATCCATGAAAAGATCTGCCTTTAATCTGCGATGATCCGCGTATCATCAGACTCTTTTTAGTTTTAGCTAAATAATTACGCTTCTTTAATGGGAATGCGACCAACACATTTTACATTTGTATCGAACAAAAATCCAGTTTATCTGAGAAATAAAATTCTTAATTACCGTTTTTCTATGAAAAAAATAAAACTCCTTCTTCTAATAATTCTTTGCAGCGCTATTACAGCATTTAGCCAAAACGCTATTCGCGACACAGGCATCATTAATAATGCTTCCTACGAAATAAAAATTCCTGCACAATGGAATAAAAAATTAGTCATGTTTGCGCATGGGTATGAAGCGATGGGTTCGCCGCGCAATAGTTTTAATCCTGAACCGAGAATACAAATATTTATTGATCGTGGATTTGCCGTTGCGCGATCAACATACAGCAAAGCAGGTTGGGCTTTGCCTGAAGGCGTTGACGAAACGGAAGTATTGCGGCAATATTTTGTAAAAAAATATGGTAAACCCGATTCAACATTTATGACTGGCACTTCAATGGGTGGTGGAATTACGATTGCAACCATTGAAAAATTTCCTAAAATTTATGCGGGCGCTTTGGCACAGTGCCCACTTTCTACGCGCCCTTACGAACAAACAAAAATTGCTTTCGATTCTTACATCGTTTTAAATGCACTCTTTCCAGGTTCTTTGCCATCAATAGCGGAGCTGACAAGCGGTAAAGCACCGCTGACTTTCACAGGAGAGTTTAGGGATAAAGTCGGACAAGCGTATAAAATTTTACAAAAAGCACAAAATAAAGAAAGAATTTTAGCGGAATATGCTAAACACTATTCTGTAAAATTAGAGGAATTACCGTTTATTTTAGTTTTTACTGAAGGCGTCGTTCGCGATATTATAGCCGACGAAGGTGGTAATCCGTTCGATAACACCAATACATTATACACGGGTTTTCCGGACGATTGGGATTTAAACGCTAAGGTTGAGCGTTTTAAAGCTACCACTGCTTCAAAAAGATTGTTAATTTACGATCATACAGGCATCATTGATAAACCGATTGTGATGTTGCACACCACTTACGATCCGATTATTGCACCCTTTGCCGGCATTAATAATTACGATGCGCAGGTTCACCAAATGCATAAAGCCGAAAATTTAAAAGTATTTATTACCAACGGTCAGGGGCATTGTAACTTTACGAATGAACAAGCTGGTATTGCTTTCGATGCGTTACGCGCTTGGGCAAAATCGGGGCAAAAACCATCCGGTTATGAAATTGCATCGGCGAGTAATTTAAAACCCGATACCTTATGTTATGAGTTACGTATTTACACCGCTGAAAAAGGTAAGCTCAACGACTTATTGCGTCGTTTCAGAGACCATACGACCAAATTTTTTGAAAAGCACGGCATGACGAACGTTGGTTATTGGACACCTATTGATAATAAAGAAGAAAAACTTTACTACGTACTATCTTATCCGAACAGATTGAAGCGCGATAGCGCTTGGAAAGATTTTTCGGCTGATACAACTTGGAAGCGGGTGGCAAAAGAAAGTGAAGTGAACGGAAAAATCGTCGCTAAAGTAGAAAATGTTTTCTTAAAAACAACGGATTTTTCGCCCAACAATTTTACGAACGATAATTACAATCGCGTTTGGGAATTTAGAAAATACCGCGTTACACCCAATAATCTGAATAATTTGCTCGATAGATTCAGTGGTTTTACAGCAAAAAAGTTTGAATCGCTCGGCATGACAAATAAAATTTATTGGACGGATGTGAATCCAACCGTTGGTGAAGATAACACGCTGTATTATTTTTTGACACATGAATCGCCCGAAGCAGCAAAATCGGCATTTGCTAAATTTCTTACTGATCCCGATTGCATAGCAATGCACAAAGCATCGGAAGTTAAAGGTGGTGGTTCGCTTACTATTTCGGTTGAATCCATTTATATGTATCCAACCGATTTTTCAAAACTGAAATAGAAGTGAGCGCGTTACGGAATTTGTTTTCGTTTTGAGGATTCAAAAACGAACCCTTACTGTTTTCGTTTTCGTCTTGCGGATTTAAAAACGAATCCTAACTAATTTCATTTTCGTTTTCGTTTTCGTTTTCATTTTCATTTTCGTTTTCGTTTTCATTTTCGTTTTCATTTTCGTTTCTAACTCACAAATTTTTTCTGTATGAAAAATTTACTTTTTTACGCGCTTTTATCTTTATCATTTCAAGCGTGTTCGCAGAGCACTACCGAAAAATTTTCAAAAGTTGAAATCGCACATTACGCAGAACAAGCGCAGCACGTTAATATCATTCGCGATAATTGGGGAATTCCGCACGTTTATGGCAAAACAGATGCCGATGCTGTTTTCGGATTACTTTTCGCGCAGTGTGAGGACGATTTTAATCGGGTAGAAGAAAATTACATTGAAAAACTTGGCAGACTTGCGGAAGTGCACGGCGAAAAAAATTTGTACGACGATTTACTCATTCGCATGGTGATTGATTCAACTGAGGCGATTCAAGATTATAAAACTTCGCCGCCTTGGTTGCATAAACTTTTGGACGCTTTTGCCGATGGTGTGAATTATTATTTATACAAACATCCGGAAGTTAAACCTAAACTTTTAAATCATTTTGAGCCTTGGTACGCTTTGCTCTGGACGGATGGCAGCATCGGTTCAATTACGACAGCCGATTTTACTGCGAAGGATCTGAAAAATTTGTATGGTTCTGATATGGGTGACATCCATAAAATTTCTGATTTTGATAACTCGCTCGCGCAATTGCGACAAAAAGAAGAAGAACTTGCTACAGGATCAAATGGTTTTGCGTTCGCGCCGAGCATTACTGAAAGCAAAAATGCGATTTTGTATATTAATCCGCACGTCAGTTTTTATTACCGACCTGAAGTACAAATGGTGAGTGAAGAAGGTTTGAACGCGTATGGCGCAGTGACGTGGGGACAATTTTTTGTTTATCAAGGTTTTAACGAACATTGTGGTTGGATGCACACATCAAGTCATGCCGATGTATCGGATGCATATTTAGAAAAAATTTCGACCGAAAATAACAAACGCGTTTATGAATATGATGGTGCGAAGCGTGATGTCATTACAAAAAATATTACGCTGCGCTATTTGACGGGTAAACTATCAACTAACAATTTTCAGATAACAACTATTAAGGCACTATACACGCATCACGGACCGATTATGGGAAAACGCAACGGACAATTAGTGAGTGTGCGGTCTAATAATCGCTCAATGACGAGTTTGATTCAATCGTGGGAGCGGACAAAAGCAAAAAATTACGATGAATTTAGAAAAGTATTATTTTTAAAAGCTAACTCATCGAACAATGAGGTGTATGCCGATGCTCAAGGAAATATTGCTTATTGGCATGGCAACTTTATGCCGCGACGCGACACAAAATATAATTGGGAAAAGCCTGTTGACGGGACAACCTCAGCGACTGAATGGAAAGGTGTACACATGGTGGATGAGTTGGTGCAATCCATTAATCCGAAAAATGGTTGGTTGCAAAATTGTAATTCGTCCGCATTTACTGTTGCTGGTGAAAATTCACCAAAGAAAGAAAATTACCCACGTTATATGGCACCTGATGGCGATAATTATCGCGGTGTGTTGGCGGTGCGCATTCTTCCTACAGAAAAAAAATACACTTTAGACAAAGTTATAGCGACTGCTTACGATAAACGCATTTTATTTTTTGAAAATCTCGTCCCTGCCTTGATAAAGCATTTCGATGCACTCCCTGTCACCGATTCTTTACGCGCACTACTCGCCGAACCGATTAAAACATTGAAAACTTGGGATTTTTCTTCGGGTGAAAATTCTGTACCAACAACTTTAGCCGTTAATTGGGGTACAAAATTAATGGAGGCAATTAACGCAACAATAAACCTCGATGATTTTGACGATCAAGTGACACGCACTGAAAAATTTGCAGTATCCGGCGACCCGAAAATATTTATTGCCACATTTGCTGCTACTATATCCGATTTGAATAAAATTTATGGTACTTGGAATACGGCTTGGGGAGAAATAAATCGCTATCAACGCATTAACGATGATATTGAATGGAAGTTTGATGATTCAAAACCCAGTACGCCCGACGGTTATACGTCGTCGCAATGGGGACAAATCGCCTCGTTCAGAAGTATCAGAACCGAAGGAATGAAAAAGTTTTATGGCATTAACGGCAACAGTTTTGTGTGCGCCGTTGAGTTTGGCAAACGCATAAAAGCAAAATCACTTTTAGCAGGTGGCGAATGTGGCGATGTAAACTCAAAACATTTTACCGATCAACTCAATATGTACACGCACGGACAATTTAAAGATGTTTTATTTTATAAAGAGGACGTTTTGAAGCACGTCGAGCGGGAGTATCATCCATGATTAATATCTTTGAATCCTTCAAAAGTTTATTCTTTACGTTACTCGAAGGGCGCAAACAAATGCACTTATGTTCAAATTAGAAGCACTCACGGCATTGAAAATTAGCCCGTATGAATGAATTTTAAAGTTTTGTCTAAAACTCAAGTAAATTATTTATCAGGCAAATTTAGTAAATTTTTTAACTAAAAAGCCCTCGCAAAATCAATCGCGAGGGCTTTTTTAATTCAAAAGTCTTTTATGAATTTATTATTCTCCGCTGCGTTGTTTTACGTCAAGTGATGACCCAAAAACAGCCGAGTTATATTCTCGATTCATGCGCGCAATATTACTAATACTAATTTCTTTCGGACACGTAGCTTCACAAGCACCTATATTGGAGCACATACCAAAACCTTCTAAATCCATTTGTTTTACCATCGCTTCAACTCGGCGTGATGCTTCGGGTTTTCCTTGTGGCAATAAAGCCAAATGCGAAACTTTTGCAGATGTAAATAACATAGCCGAACCATTCGGGCAAGCAGCTACACAAGCACCGCAACCGATGCACGTTGCAGCATCGAAAGCGCGCGAAGCAATATCTTTCTCAATAGGCGTAGCATTACCATCTTGCGCTTGACCTGTTGAAACAGATACATAACCACCCGATTGAATAATTCTATCGAAAGCAAAACGACTGACGACTAAATCTTTCATCACCGGAAATGCGCGTGCGCGAAATGGCTCAATATAAATTGTATCTCCGTCTTTAAAATTGCGCATGTGCAATTGGCAAGTTGTTGTGCCGCGCATTGGTCCGTGTGGTTGACCATTAATTACTAAACTGCACGTGCCGCAAATACCTTCGCGACAATCGTGTTCAAAAGCAATGGGCTCTTCTTTTTTATGTACTAAACTTTCGTTCAAAACATCAAGCATTTCTAAGAAAGACATGTGGTCGTCCACATTATCCATATTATAATCAACCACGCGCCCAGCAGTTTCTGCATTTTTCTGACGCCAAATTTTTAATTTTAGTTTCATATTTTAATAGTTAACGGTTGGCAGTTGACAGTCGAAGTATTTAAATCTATGAACAGTCAATTGTAAACTTAATTATGCGTAACTGCGCGTTGTTAATTTAACATTGTCGAAAACTAATTGCTCTTTATTGAGTATCGGCGTTGATGGATCGCCACCAAATTGCCAAGCTGCCACATAGGCAAAGTCGTCATCGTCGCGTAATGCTTCGCCATCGGGTGTTTGAAATTCTTCTCTGAAATGACCACCGCACGATTCATCGCGATTCAAAGCGTCAATGCACATTAATTCGCCAAGTTCTATAAAATCTGCAACGCGCATTGCTTTATCCAATTCAGGATTATACTCAAATTGAGTGCCTGGCACAAATAAATCTGAATAAAATTCGGTGCGCAAAGCACGTATTTCTTCTACTGCACCTTTCAATCCTTCCGCAGTGCGCGACATTCCGCAATGTTCCCACATAATTTTACCGAGCCTACGGTGAAAACTTTCCGCCGATTGATTGCCTTTAATGGCAAACAATTTATCAATCCGCTCTTGAGAAACTTTAACCGCTTCGTCAAACTCAGGCGTTTCTGTCGAAATTTTTCCTGTCCGAATATCTTTTGCGAGTGCTGAACCGATAGTATAAGGCAAAACAAAATAACCATCCGCTAAACCTTGCATCAGTGCCGATGCACCTAAACGATTGGCGCCATGATCGCTAAAATTAGCTTCGCCGGCAGCAAATAAATTTGGTACGGATGTTTGTAGTTCGTAATCAACCCATAAACCGCCCATTGTGTAATGCACCGCCGGATAGATACGCATCGGTTGTTTGTACGGGTTCTCGTCCGTAATCTTTTGATACATATCGAATAAGTTGCCGTAACGCTCGCGTACTTTATCTTCGCCTAATTTTTTTATGGCTGCGCCAAAATCTAAATAAACGGCTAAACCCGATTTACCAACGCCACGGCCATCGTCGCAAGCGTTTTTAGCTGCGCGACTTGCAACGTCGCGCGGAACCAAATTACCAAAAGCGGGATAGACGCGCTCTAAGTAATAATCGCGGTCTTCTTCTTTAATATCGTTCGGATGTTTTGCGACATCAGCTTTATTTTTTGGCACCCAAACACGTCCGTCGTTTCTGAGTGATTCAGACATTAATGTGAGTTTAGACTGATACTCACCCGATACTGGAATACACGTTGGGTGTATTTGTGTGAAACATGGATTACCAAAATATGCTCCGCGACGGTGCGCACGCCAAGCGGCTGTTACGTTGCATTGCATGGCATTAGTGGATAGATAGAAAACGTTACCGTATCCGCCTGTTGCTAAAACCACTGCGTGTGCCGAAAATTTTTCTAATGTACCTGTCACTAAATTGCGCGCAATAATACCACGCGCTTTGCCATCTACTTTTACCAAATCAATCATTTCATGACGATTATACAAGGTGCATGAACCGACTTTAATTTGACGACTTAATGATTGATAAGCACCAATGAGTAGTTGTTGACCCGTCTGACCGCGTGCATAAAACGTGCGCGACACTTGCACACCACCGAAAGAACGGTTATCGAGTAAACCAGAATATTCGCGGGCAAAAGGAACGCCTTGCGCTACACACTGATCTATAATATGCGTTGAAACTTCCGCTAAACGGTGAACGTTCGATTCGCGTGAGCGGTAATCTCCACCTTTAATGGTATCGTAGAATAAACGATGTACAGAGTCACCATCGTTGCGGTAATTTTTAGCGGCATTAATTCCACCCTGTGCAGCAATTGAGTGTGCGCGGCGCGGTGAATCGTGAAAAGTAAAAACTTTTACATTATAACCTAATTCGCTCAGCGATGCAGCAGCCGAAGCACCCGCTAAACCTGTACCTACAACTATAACATCGAGACGCATTTTATTTGCGGGCGACACCAAAGCAACATGGCTTTTATAAGCCTCCCATTTATTTTCGAGTACACCTTCAGGCGATTTAGATTGCAACGGCTCGTCGCTTTGTTGAATCTTCAGATCATGAACATCTAAATTGTGCAATGCCATAATTAGTTGATGGTTGTTAGTTGTTAGTTGATAGTTTTTCAAGCAAACTTAAACCAACAGCTTATTATAAAATAAATTTTTAAAAAATCAACGGACTACTTTTGGGAATGACATTGAACTCATCATCGAAATATAATCCTCTTTACTTTTCTTTTGTCGCTTATCATTTATTCAAGAACATATAAACTGGAATCAAAGCAAATAACCCTGGCACTACCAACGAATAAAATTTACCCACACCTTTAATTAACGGAGTATATTTCGGGTGATTGATGCCTAATGTTTGAAATGCCGATTGAAACCCGTGCCATAAATGGAACGACAATACTATTTGACCAACAATATACGCAAAAACGATTAGAGGATTATGAAATGCCGCCGAAACGCGCGCATACAAATCTTCTATTCCTTCGCCGTTATTGTAGCTGGCATACGTTTTCAAATCCAGTTGATGCAACTTAACTTTTGCCCAAAAATCTCCCATGTGTATAAACAAGAAAGCTAAGATTAATGTTCCGAGTAATGCCATTTGGCGCGATGACCACGTTGTACTCGGCGATGCCGTTTTTGCGATGTAAGTTATCCCTTTCGATTTTCTGTTCGCACTCCATAACATTAAACCTTGAACCGCGTGTAAAATAATGAAAGCATACAAACCATAAGCTATAATTGTTACAGGCAAAAAGTGTGTTAAGAAATGCGCGTATTTATTAAACGATTCACCACTATCGTTTGACAGCAGTTGTAAATTACCCAACAAATGGACAATTAAAAAAAGAATTAAAAACAATCCTGTTAAACTCATCGTCATTTTACGACCTATAGACGATGTCAGGTAATGTGTCAACCATTTCATAATAAAAAATTTTTGTACAAGGCTTTTCGATTTTGATTTTGCAAAAGTAATCGCTGCGCCCTATAAAAACATTGCAAAAATAAATTATTTGCGAGTAAATGCAGAATGTATTTTGGTAAATAAATTATTTAGACAGTATTTAAATAGGTTATGGCTTTTTTGTATTCCCAAATTTTCACTCAATTGTTTCTAAGCATCCTACGCCAAAATATCTTTCAAAGCATTTGGCAACATCAACAAAAACGGGATACTTTTTTCATAATTGACGGCATAATAATGAGCACCAAGCTGTAAGTTTTTGTAATAAACGGTTCTGTTATCCCAATAATTTTTTTCGGAAGTGATAAACCAAGATTTATCGCCAAGTTTTTTCGCTAAAAACCATTTTTCAATGAGTCGGGTTGCTCTTCCGTTTCCGTCAACAAACGGATGTATATTGACGAAAACTAAATGAATGTAAGCAGCGTAATAAAAAATTTCTTCAATAGTGAGGTCAGTAGAAAGTAAAGAATGAATATCTTCAAATAATTTTTCAAGCTCAGATTTTACAAATTCGGGTTCGATAGCTAAATAAATTAATCTGCCTTCGCTTCTTACACCTACTTTTACATGGCGTATTTTACCGCGCTCTTTTTTAATTAAAATAGAAGTTGTAATAATTTCATGCGCTTTCAAAATATTTTTTAATGTCAAGTCGTTATCTTTAGCGAATTCATAAGCCTTGATAAGTTCTTCAATTTCTTTCATCTCTTTTGTTTTGAGATGTACATTATGTTCTGTTGCTTTCAAATAAGTATCAAAACTAACGGTATTACCTTCTATGTTCGATGAGTGAACAGCAGAGTTTGCGAGATAAAATTTGAAATCTTCCACACTTTCCGGCTTTTCAGATATTTGTTTGAAGCCCTCAGCAATGTTGACGGTGAGTTGTTGTTTGTAAATCTCAAAAAATGAATTGCTAATTAATGTCATTATTTTTTATTAGTGCTTCCCGAAGAGACAATTTCATTTTTTGATTTTTTCCTTTTCTATTTTCTGAATCTATTTTTAGTGTGCGATTGGTTATTCATTATTGAGTATTGAGTTCGATCAATTCAAGCACGCTCCTATATCACTTATATCATGCGCAGGATAATTTTCTATAATTTTATCTTCAAAAAGAATTAGCTGAATTTTCACATTTTGAAGTGCAAAGTTAACGATTTTTAAATATTTTATTTACGTGATGAGTTAAAAGTGTATCTATTTTTAAAATTTCGAGATGATTACTATCTAAAGAATTCTTAACTCCTTCTAAATTTGTTTTATTTGCTTTATCATTTTTATCTTGTAAGACACCATTATTATATGAATTAAAAGATAGAAGTGCCCATGTAATAAAAGCAGTAACTATTGGTGTTACGAAAAAAAAACAAGCGCTGTGTATTATTGTTTGACCTATTGTATGCTTTTTCATGAAGTTTATACGCTTTACCAATCAAATTTTGTGTTTGATCAATTGATAAACGCTCCCTGTAATCAGGTAATTTAACAACAAGCTGGTAAAACCTCACTAATAGAGCTAAGCATTTATCTTCTTTTCTACCGTTACGTGTAAAAAATTCAGGATGTTCCATTCCAATTTGAAACCAAGATTGATCTTTTACTTCAGATATAGGTTCTCTTAGGATATTGTCTTTTAAAGTATCTTCATTTTTTTTTAAAGAATCTACAAGATGGTTTGTATGTTCATGCGTTGCCAGAACTGTAATTAGTGTTATTACATCTTCAAGCCTACCCTTGATTAAATATTTTGATTTCGGCATTGCTCATTTTATTCTATTGGAAAAATTTTATCAAAAAATATAAATACCTCCTAATTCTAATCATAATGAAACCGACACTGAATAATCGTGCATTTTTGGTCAACACCTTTTGTACCTGTTATACGATAAACTAACCGATGTTCGCCTGTAATGCGCCTCGACCAAAAACCTTTTAAATCAAATTTAAGTGGTTCAGGTTTGCCGATACCTTTAAATGGGTCTTGCCGAATAGATTTTATAAGTT
>JAYVNP010000099.1:0-3954 GCA_043758385.1 Saprospiraceae bacterium | reverse complement strand
TAGACAAAAGTATAGACAATTTAATTTCAAGATAAAAATGGCGATTTTTGCCTAACATTGGCGACTGAATTTATATTTTTTACAAAAAAATGTTGCAGAAAGGTGATTTTGTAGCTTTGGGAAAATGTTTTTAATTAAATTTAAATTGTTTTATTTTGGATTTACAAAACTAATAATAATTGTCGCTGCGCGTTCACTCGCGCCATGAATACCTAATTTCTTTCTGAGTTCAGTGTAATCGGTCAGAATTTGTGCTTTATTTTTCTCTGCTTCTAAAAGTTTTTGCGCTAAAATTGTTGGCGTAAAATCATTTTGTATAAGTTCTTCAACAATTTTTTTCCCGGAGACTAAATTCGCTAAAGCGATGTACGGTACTTTAATAATGCGTTTTGCAATTTCGTACGAAATTTTGCCAGCCCGATAGCAAACAACTTGTGGCACACCAAACAGCGCAGTTTCTAAAGTAGATGTACCAGATTTTACAGCTGCTAAATGCGCACTGTTAAGAACTGTATAAGTATCGTTTTGAACAATTTTTATTGTTTGTTCGGTTAAATGTGTTTTAGACTGAAAAGAATGAATAATTTTATCGTACAAAAATTGAGGTTGATTAGCAGCTGCGGCAATAATAAAATTGAATTGCGGTAACAACGCCGCAGCACCTAACATAATGGATAAATTTTTTTCGATTTCTTGTTTTCTACTACCAGGCAACAGCGCGATATAAGGTTTGGATAACTCCTTTTTTAAATTCGCATTTTGCACATTGCCCTTTGCATTTTGCGTTTTAAATTCATCAATGACGTCGAGCAAAGGATGTCCGACAAATTCAACTTGAAGATCGAAACGCGCAAAAAAATCTTTTTCAAAAGGTAAAATGCAAAGCATTAAATCCACATCGCGTTTGAGTGCATATACACGGCGCTCTTTCCAAGCCCAAGCTTGTGGCGCAACGTAATAAATCGTTTTCCATTTTTTTTGTACGCTTTGTTTTTTTGCCCAATGCGCCATGCGCATATTAAAACCAGGGTAATCAATAAAAATAATCGCTTCGGGATTAAATTCGGTGATATCTAATTTACAAAAAGAAAAATTTTTCATAATTTCAGGCAGATGTTTCACCACTTCTGCAAAACCCATAAAAGCTAATTCGCGATAATGCTTCCGAATGTTTGCACCGGCAGCTTCCATTTTCTGACCACCCCAAGCGTAAATTTCTGCGTTAGGATTTTGCTTTTTTAATGCTTTAATCAATAATCCGCCAATTAAATCGCCCGATGCCTCGCCTGCAATGATATAAAAACGCATAAAGCATTATTTAAGAGAAAAGTTTATTACAATTGTGCCAAGATAGTATTTTTGCGCGTTCAATTAGAAACTTACAAACTTAAATTAATTTTTTTTGTTTGAAGTATTTGCAATTTGAACAGAGCGTTTAATTTTGCGCTGTTTTTAATATTCAAGGCATTTTATTTTTATCATTTTTTCCTGATTCGATTTATTTTTTGTTTTTATGGCAAAGAAAGTATCCAAGCCCCGCTTAGTTAAAGATTATCTGAAGCTCCCGAAAGAAATTCAGGCAGCTATAAAAGCAGAATATCCCAATGGATTTTCGCATAAATTAATTTCATACACAACGCCCAAAGGCGAGCGTGTTATGGCACTTCCATTTGAAACGGAAGATCAATATTATTTAGTGCGTGTTACCGTTACCGATACAAGAGCATCCAGCGTGCGCGACGAGGATGATGTAGATGAAGAAAAACCGTTACCAGTAGCGGATAATTTAAATTTAGATGAACTCGATTTAGATGGCATTAAAGAACAAGATGAAACCGTAGCTGATGATAGCGATAGCGATGACGATGACGACGATTACGCGTCTCCGTCAAAGCGGCGCGGACGTAGAAACAACGACGAAGACGATGATGAAGATTTTTAATTTCAGTAGTCCTTTTAATTTTCAATAATTATCTGATGTCCGATGCGCCTCGCAGCGTAGTATGAGTTATTAATTTATTATAAAAATCTGTAAAAAATCCATGTACTTCAGTGTCTTCGGTGTTTCTTCAAAATTAAGCCTTAGGCTTATCGCGTACCAATTAATATAAATTTTGGTAAAAAAATAATTAACCCAATAGTAATAGCAAACAACGCTGCTATTAAAACGGCGCCTGCAGCGACATCTTTTACAAATTCTGCCTGCTTATTGTAGTTTGGAGAAACCATATCGGTAAGTTTTTCAATAGCTGTGTTTATAGCTTCTGTGCAAAGCACCAATGCACAAACTATTAACACAAAAAACCATTCGTTTCGAGAAATTTTAAAATAAAATCCCAAAAAAATAACTACTACTGTTGTAATGCCGTGAATTTTGGCGTGAACACCTTCTTCAAAAAATAAAAAAATGCCACGAATAGCGAAATAAAAACTATTTACACGTTTAAGAAAAAACCTTTTCATTTTTTCACTTTTTCTTTTTTGGTAGAAAGAAAACCACCTTCTTTAAAAGTTGTAGGTCGTTTAATAGAATCGGAATTGATTTGATATTCGCCATAAATACCGAGATGTTCTCTGCTTGGCCCATCCACCGTTTTAAAACTGATACAGTTAAAGTGTGGCGAGTGAAAAATATAATCGGTGGGTATGTCGAACAAAGAAATATGCCCATCATCGCGCTCTAAGCGATATCCTTTTCGAGAATCAATGATATGCGCTTTTTCTCTAAAATACATTATTTGCGGCGAAGTGGTATGCAAATTATAATCGCCTAAAATAATGGCGGGCGATTTTTGGCGCACACAATAGTCTGAAATGGAATCGAGTTGCATTTTTCCAATTTGCAAAGCCATTTTGTACAGTGGCGGTGCAATGTAAGTGCTGATAATAAAAAACTGACCTCCAATATAATTGTTCCTAAAGCGCAAAGCTAAAATGGGTACGCTGCTGCATAAAATGGTATCGCAGCGTTCAAACGGATAGCGACTGTAAATATCAATGCTGTAAATATCGGCATTATCGAGTTTGCAATGGTATGGATAGTTTTCTTTCAAGCTATCTTCAATTTGTTTATACCAATCAAATGAAACTTCTTGTAGCGATATGATATCAGCGTTCGTTTTTTTAATCGCCCTAAGCGTTTCATTCGGATCGCTTTTGCTATCGCCTAGATTAAACTGACCAATTTTAATGATGGGTTCTTGCGTGATTACAGATGTTGGTGTGGTGGAAGGCGTGATAAAAAATTGTAAGAATAAGCACATAGTAGCCGAACAAGCAAAACTGAGCAGCATATATCGGAATTTATGCAACATCAAAAAAATTAAACCAACAAGCCAATATCCTACCGTTATTTGAACGGAATATTTTGAGAATGGCTCAATATCGAGTAAGCGTGGTGCAAAAATACAAAAAGCCACACTTGAAACAAACAAGAATGTTACTGCGGAATAACGGGGATTTCCTCTAATATAATTTATAAAGGTGCTCATCGTTGCAAATTTAGTCAAGTATTTGTGCTTTCACACGTTGTGGTTAATTTTTGTTGTAAAGCGTACAAACTTTTTTAAAAACTTGACTGCCGCGCTTGAAATTATCTATTTCAATCCGAAGCCAATAAAATCCAGAAACAGCGCGCACGCCTGCGTTTGTATCGCCTTCCCAATTTAAAAAACCACTCTCGCCCAAATTATAATTTTGAACCAATGTTTTTATTAAACTGCCTTGAATATCGAAAACATTAATACTTACGACATCGCCAACATTTAGGTTTTGATAGTTGAGTCGCAAAATATCGTCGTAGCCATCGCCGTCGGGAGAGAATATATCTTTTTCAAAAAAAAATTGTGTAATCTCGGGCGTTAAAGTATTTAATTCTCTGAATTGACTATTTTTTTTGCCAGGCGTTCCGTAGTTTGTTGCAGCTGCCGAAAGCCAATTATTTCTATCGCTTGT
>JAYVNP010000098.1:0-32214 GCA_043758385.1 Saprospiraceae bacterium | reverse complement strand
TACCGTTGGCATTTATGGCGCAGAGGTAAATGATCTGACTGAGACTTTTTGTTTCGATAGTGTGTGAACCTGTACTTGCACCGAGTTTTTGCGAATAGACTTCGGCACCTGCATCGTTAATCAACCTATTCATCTACACATTCCCCTCAAAAATCGATTTCTTTAAAAATTAATTTCTGTTTACACTATTTTTACACAATCATTTTTAATAAAAAAATATCTAATGACAAAGTTCCTATTTTTCTTAAATGCCGTATTTATCAGCATTCTTTCATTTTTTAGTCCGAAAGAAACGGCAAAAACAAATATGGAGGCGGATATGCCGATGTGTAGGGCTGCAACAACAACGGGGTTAAGCACTTGGCGCACGGATTTTAAAACCAGCACTTTTAAATCAATTTCTGCAACCTCTATCGAATTTCAAACCGATTCAACCAAAACTTATTCTATGCCTTTGCTCGCTACAACAACTAAAGGCGATGTAATGCTTTCTTGGACAGAGCGCGATGTGCAGGGCGTAACGGCATTTTGTTTTTCAGTATCGAAAGATAAAGGCAAAACGTTTTCAGAAAAAAAAATGATTTATGCCGGTAATGGCGTGAGTAACAGCCGATTGATGCGCGCCAAAGTTTTAACAAAAAAGGATGGTAGTTTGGTTGCGGTGTTTTCTAATCGCGCTGATGCACCTGCGGGAAATCAGCAAGGTGGTGGTCGCAGTCGCGGTGGTCGCTCGTCGGACATTGTTTATTCCGAATCGAAAGATGGAGGCGATACTTGGACAAAACCACAATCGGTCGATTCAGACCCAACAAAAGGAATCGTGCGCGGTTTTTTTGATGCAGTAGTTATGTCGAATGATGAAGTAGCGGTGGCATATTTAAAAGATGTAGCGAACAGTACCAAAAACGAAGAGCGCAATTTACGCTTGGTAATCACTAAAAATGGTGTATTTCAACCTGAACGCGTGATTGACCCTATCGTTTGTGATTGTTGCAATATTAATATGTTGATTGATGCGCAAGGGGCGTTGAATGTATATTACAGAGATAATAACGACGATATTCGCGATTTCGCGCGTATGACTTCTACGGATAATGGTACGAATTTTTCAAAACCACAAATTATTTATAACGATGGTTGGAAAATTGAAGGTTGTCCTCACAATGGTGCTATTTCGAGTATATTTGGAAAAAGCGCATTGGTGGCGTGGTATTCTGGCGCAGAAAAAGAATCGGGTGTTAAGTTAGCAACTCAAGAAGGCAAAAAATTATTTGTATTGAGCGATGAATCGGTTAAAAATCCAACACTTGTCTCTGCTTCCGATATGGCTGTAATGATGTGGGAGCAAAATGCGTCTGGAAATGGTAAACAGATTGTGTTTAGAAAAATTACGGGAGATAAAGTTTCAGAAAATATTTCAGTCGAAGGCTCATTGAATGCGACTAATTCAACGGCACTGATTTTAAATAATCAATTGCTGATTGCGAATGAAGTGAAAGAAGAAAATAAAAAGAACGGACTTAAAATTTCGATGGTAAATTTATAAAATTTATAAATTCGTTAAAAAAATTCTCGCGCAGCGTCGAAATTTCGCAATTTCATGAATGTTTAGATTTTGCGCCTTTGCGCCGCTGTGCGAGAAAATTTTAGTTTGAATTGAGAAAAAATAATGATTTTAAATCGTTTTTTTTCTTTGCTAAATGCTCGAAATGGCTTTATTTTTTTTCAGAAATTTTCTCTACGCCACAAATTTTTGTGCATTTAAAACTTTGCCATTTTTCGGGATGTTTAAAAATATAAATCACTTCTGAAAGTAGAAGTATTAATTTTTATTAATTTTGCCTAAAAATGTTTGAACTCGATACGCCTATTGCGCAACGCGAAAATGAAAAATTAAATATTGATGCGATTAATGCGTATTTAGAAACGCAGGATTTAGATTTAGGTGCTATTACAGAAGTTGCGCAATTTCCTGGTGGCTATTCTAATTTAACGTACAGCGTTAAGTTGGGTGGAAATTTTGGTGTGTTGCGTCGTCCGCCCATAGGTGCAAAAAATATATCGCGCGGACATGATGTAGCGCGGGAGTTCGGTATTTTATTGGCATTAAGAAAAGCTGGATTTACAAAAATGCCGCAGCCAATATTTCTTTGCACTGATGAAGCAATTATTGGTGCGCCGTTCTACATTATGCAACGCGTTGAAGGCATAATTTTAAGACCTTTCAACACCAAAAAAATTTCGCAAACCATCAATGCCGAAACCTTTCAAAAAATTTCGGAATCTTTGTGCGATGCGCTTGTTGAACTGCACGACATTGATATTTATTCGACAAGTTTAATAAATATTGGTAAACCTGAAGGATATATTTTGCGGCAAATTGATGGTTGGTATAAACGCTATAAAGCATCAGAAACGGAAATAATTGATCGAGTTGATGAAATTCATGCTTGGCTCATCAAAAATTTACCGGTGGAGGAGTCGCCCGTTTTACTCCACAACGATTATAAATACGATAATGTCGTTTTAAACTCAAAAAATATTTTTCAAATTGACGCTTTTTTAGATTGGGAAATGACTACTGTCGGAGATCCAAGAATGGATGTAGGCACTGCACTTTCTTATTGGTCTGAAAGTACCGATGATGCGTTTGCAAAAAGTTTTAACATTACTTGGTTATCCGGCAATTTAACGCGTCAACAATTTGCAGAACGTTACGCTGAAAAATCGGGGCGTGATTTGAGCGGTATAGTTTATTTCTATGTGTTCGGTTTATTTAAAAATGCCGTAGTGATGCAACAAATTTATAAACGATTTACACTTGGTACAACTACCGATGCGCGATTTGCGCAACTCATTCATGGAGTTCATGCTTTACTACTACGAGCAGAAAATGCCATTAATAAAAGTACACTCTAATTTTAAATCGCTAACGTTTTTTCAAATGTGGCAATTTCTTTTTTTAAACTCAAAAGAAAGTCAATATCGTCAAAACCATTAATCATACATTCTTTTTTATACGAATTTATTTCAAAACTTGTCGTTTCGCCCGTTGCATCAATGGTCAGCGTTTGCTTTTCCAGATTGAGTGTGAGTGTATCGGTATTCTTACAAGCGAAAATTTTATCTAAAAATTCATCACTCACTTGAACAGGTAGTAAACCATTATTGAGTGCGTTGTTTTTAAAAATATCGGCGAAAAAACTACTGACAACTGCTTTGAAACCGTAATCGGTTAACGACCATGCTGCGTGTTCACGGCTGCTGCCGCAACCAAAATTTCTTCCCGCTACCAAAATTGTCCCTGCATGATGGCTATCATTTAAAACAAAACCCATTTTAGGCGTTGCTTCGTTATCATTCAGGTAACGCCAATCTCTAAATAAATTTTTACCAAATCCTGCTTTACTCGTTGCTTTTAAAAAACGCGCAGGTATTATTTGATCGGTATCTATATCGGTTGTGTTGAATGGTACAAACCGCGATTGTAAAGTTGTAAATTTTTTCATAAATTTTAGAGAACTAAACCTGTTTTTAAAAACCAGATAGGTTAAAGAGAATAAAATTAATTCCAGTCGCGCACATCCGTGATAACACCTTCAATAGCTGTGGCTGCAGCCGTTAACGGACTAACTAAAATAGTTCGTGCACCGGCACCTTGTCTGCCTTCAAAATTCCGGTTAGAAGTCGAGACGCAATACTCGCCTGCAGGAATTTTATCTTCATTCATTCCTAAACACGCCGAACATCCTGCTTGACGCAATTCAAATCCTGCTTGCTCAAAAATTACGTCGAGACCTTCTGCCTTTGCTTGTTCTTCAACTTGTTTAGAGCCGGGTACTATAAATACATTTACACTCTGTGCTTTTTGTTTCCCTTTAACCGCGTTCGCTACCAAACGCAAATCTTCAATGCGCGAATTAGTGCAACTACCAATAAAAACGTGATGAATAGATTTTCCGAGCAACGTTTCACCTGGACTTAAACCCATATAGTTAAGTGCTTTTTCAAACGGCACGCGATTTTTTTCGGACATGGATTCGAGCGTAGGGATATTTCCGCGCACACCCATTCCCATACCCGGGTTAGTACCATAAGTG
Organism: Saprospiraceae bacterium; assembly: GCA_043758385.1. GTDB lineage: Bacteria > Bacteroidota > Bacteroidia > Chitinophagales > Saprospiraceae > JAAFJT01. The sequence continues at coordinate 28,114 of JAYVNP010000098.1, read as the reverse complement.
ATCATGGGTTCAATATCGGCGGCATTAATATTGAGTTCTACATCAAATTTTGCGTCTTTATCAGTGAATAAAGTTTCCCAAAATGCCAAGTGTTTTTTCCATGATGCACCTTTAGGAGCAAAATTCCTGCCTTTCATGTAATTAAAAGTTGTTGTATCGGGCGCAATCAATCCGCCACGCGCACCCATTTCAATACTCATGTTGCAAATCGTCATACGCGCTTCCATGCTCAGTGCACGAATGGTTGAACCAGCATATTCAACAAAATAACTCGTTGCACCGCTTGCTGATAATTTAGAAATGATATGTAGTATAACATCTTTAGAAAAAACATTTCTGGGCAATTCACCTTCAACATTAATGCGCATTTGTTTGGGTTTAGTTTGCAATAAACATTGCGTCGCCATTACCATCTCTACTTCCGATGTGCCGATACCAAAAGCAATTGCACCAAAAGCGCCATGCGTTGATGTGTGTGAATCGCCGCACACTATTGTCATACCCGGTTGTGTAATACCAAGCTCGGGTCCGATAACGTGCACAATACCTTGATAGGGGTGACCTAATCCGTACAGCGGTATATTATTTTCGGCGCAATTTTTTATCAAGGTATCCACTTGAAAACGCGAAAGCATATCTTTAATCGGTAACTGCTGATTAATTGTCGGCACATTATGGTCGGCAGTTGCGACAATGCGATTTTTACGAAAAATTTTTTGTCCGCGTTGTTTTAAACCTTCAAACGCTTGCGGAGATGTTACTTCGTGAATGAGGTGCTTGTCAATGAACATAACACTCGGACCATCGGGAATAGTTTTAACAATGTGCTTGTCCCAAATTTTGTCGAATAGAGTTTTCATATAAAATGAAGGAATGAAAGATTAAAGAAATGAAAGGTTTAAAGAATACAGCGCGCAGGAATGAAAGGTTTAAATCTAAAATTCATTCCTTTATTCTTTAATTTTTAAGCAACCTGCGGCTCTAATTGATACATCATTTCTTTAAGATGCTCCGCATTGACTTCTTTTTCTCTATCAGCAATTTTGATAAAGCTTTCATATAAATGATTTAAGTCGAATTTATCAACATCGAAACCGAGTAGTTGCAACCTATAACGCAAAGCTGCCCGACCACTGCGTGCTGTTAAAATGATACTCGATTGATCAACACCCACTTCTTCGGGCGCAATTATTTCGTAATTAGCACGGTTTTTTATAACGCCATCTTGGTGAATACCGCTCGAGTGGGCAAAAGCATTTGAACCAACAATCGCTTTATTGGGTTGCACCATCATGTGCATTTTTTCGCTCACCAACAAACTGATAGGATACAGTTGTTTGCTCTGAATAGTAGTGTAACAATTAAGTTTATGCTGTTTCATTATCATCACAACTTCTTCCAAACTCGTGTTACCTGCGCGCTCACCGATACCGTTGATAGTACACTCAATTTGTGCTGCGCCGTTTTGAATAGCACTGATAGAATTAGCGGTAGCTAAACCTAAATCATTATGGCAATGTGCCGAAATTTTAGCTTTGTCTATATTAGAAACATTATTCACTAAAAATTTTATGAGTTTACCGTATTGTTGCGGTAAACAATAACCCGTAGTATCAGGAATATTTACGACCGTAGCCCCTGCTTTGATAACTGCCTCTACGACTTGTGCTAAATATTTCGGATCCGATCTTCCAGCATCTTCACAAAAAAATTCGACATCTTCTACGTATTTTTTGGCGTATTTAGTTGCCGAAACAGCGCGCTCTAAAATTTTTTCGCGCGTAGAGTTGAATTTATGCAGAATGTGAAAATCGGAAGTGCCAATACCTGTATGAATACGTGGACGTTTTGCGTATTTAAGTGCGCCTGCTGCTGCGTCAATATCTTTTTCGACCGACCGACTTAAACCACAAACTACTGCATTTTTTATTATTTTTGAAATTTGAGTCACTGAATCAAAATCGCCAGGACTGCTAATTGGAAAACCAGCCTCAATTATGTCCACACCGAGTTCTTCGAGTGCACGCGCAATTTCTAATTTTTCGGGTAAATTAAGTTTGCATCCAGGTACTTGTTCGCCATCGCGCAGCGTCGTATCGAATATATCTATTTTTCTTTGTGCCATTGTTTGGTATATAATATTTAGTAGTTGACTAACGCTAAAATTAAATCAATCGTTCAATTCTACTTACAAATTAAATGCAAAATTACTGAGTTGATATTGTTTTTAATAAGTTCTTTTCAAAATAAATTTATTTTTCTCAGTTGTTAAAATGACTAAACGCTTCATAACGTCAAAGTTAATGTTTTTTTATTACGATGTTTATTTGCAAGTAAATAAATTTTATTCAAGAATTTTAGAAAAATTGTTATTGCTTTGTTTGTTAAATAACTATTTTATTAGTGAAGAATAATTGATAAAGTTTTCGTTATTTTGAAGCGAAATTACAAAATAATTTTTTCTAAAATTTTCAACATGAAAAGAAATATTTCTCTATTAGTTCTATGTTTCGCTTTCGCTGTAGCGCTTCAAGCTCAAACGCAACAATCAAAATTTGCATCATTGTCTAAAAGCCCAGCAGCTATTGCCTATTATCCCAATAACTTTGCCCATGATAGAGGTGACGGACCTAAAAAAGTTGGCAATACAGTTTACGCTAAGGTTGTTTACTTCAGACCAGCAAAAAAAGAGCGTGAAGTTTTTGGTAAATTAGTACCTTTCAATCAAGTTTGGCGCACAGGAGCAAATGAAAATACAGAAATTAAATTTTATACCGATGTCGTAATTCAAGGCAAAAGCATAAAAGCGGGTACTTATTCGCTGTTCACTATTCCGACTGAAAAAGATTGGACAATCATTCTCAATTCTGATTTAGATCGGTGGGGAGCTTTTAGTTATAAAATTGAAAATGATGTGGCGCGTTTTAGTGTTCCTTCAAAGAAAACTGATGCGCCCGTAGAAAATTTTACAATCCAATTTACCAAAACAGAGGATAAAACGGCTATTCTACAACTTATTTGGGATTCGACTTTGGTTGAATTACCTATAAGTTTTTAAAAATGTGGAAGGATTATTTTTTTAAAATTCCAACACTTTTCAAATGCGTTTATGTTGATTCGGAACTTTTTTTATGGCAGTACGTAAAAAAATCAGTTCGTAGTTTTAAAGATAAAAAATAGATTTAAAGTTAATACTTCACTAAAACGGTGTTAAATTCAATTCTGTAAGTTTTAAAATTATTATTTTTGAGCGTTCATCATCTGCACTGAACGATATTTCGGAAAGGTTAACATAAAAAATCCGATGGCTTTGAAAAAAAATGTACTTTCAGCGCTTCTATTTGGCGCATTTATTTTTTCTGCGCACGCGCAAGATATTCACTTTACGCAATTTGGCGCGGTTCCGCTCACTGTTAATCCAGCACAAACAGGTCTATTTCAAGGTTCGTACAGAATCGAGGGATTATACCGTACTCAGTGGAACAGTGGCGTTAAAAACGGTTATCAAACACCTGTTATTAACTTAGACGTGCCCATAAATGGTTTTCGCAAAGAAGACTGGATTGGACTTGGTGCTGATTTTTATAGCGACAAAGCTGGAACAGCTGCACTTTCGTCTCAACTAATTGCTATTGATGCGGCATATCATTTCGCTTTAGATAAAAAAAGTGAATCTGCATTTTCGGCAGGATTTAAAATTGGATTTGCGCAACGCAGCGTTAACCGAGATGCTTTGCGTTTTCAAGATGCAATTCTTTTAGGTAACGGTGCACAAAGTGCAGATTATCAACTCATAAACGCAGCAGGAAAAACTTTTACCGACATGGCGTTTGGGTTAAATTTTCGCGGGGTTTCAGGTAATAAATTAAAAACTATTTACAATATCGGAATTTCAGCAGAACATTTATTAGGTCCTTCCGCTAATTATTTTGAAGCAAATTCAAAAGTATCTGAATTGCCTCGACGATATAATATTTATGCCACCGCTGATGTGCCACTTGGAACTATTTTCGCGGTTTATCCGGGTACAATTGTGCGTTACACGAGTACACAAACAGAAATCATGGGTCAGGTATTAGGTGGTATAAAAATTAATCCGAAAGAAAATATTGAACTGCGTGCAGGTTTAGGTTATCGCGTCGGTGATGCAGCGCAAATTATTGGTGGGTTGGTTTACGGAAATATTCGAGCAGGTATTGCTTACGATTTAACACTTGGCGATTTGCGCACCAATAATGCGGCAAAAGATGGTTTTGAAATCGCAATTGGTTATATCGGTAGTATCAAGAAAAAACCAAATCCACCGCCGGTTATTTTATGTCCGAAATATTAAAATAAAGGGTGAAAAGCAAATTTGTATTTGTTTAAAACTCTTGAATGATGAAATAATATTTAATAAATCGAAGATTTTTTGAAAATGAATAATATAGTTTCTAATAAAAGTTTTTGCGTTACAACTCAAAATCCAAAAAGTAAAAGTCGAATTTTATTTTTTGCTTTTTGTATTTTGCATTTTGCATTTTGCAATGTACTCAAGGCGCAGCCTTTGAATTCTGCGCGACCGGAAGTTTTATTGCAAGTTGCTGAAGAGCGCAAAGAGCAAAAAGATTATTACAACGCCCTAACGCTTTACGAAAAATATTACGAGCAAACGAAAGATCGCACCGTCGGTTTTGAAATTGCACAAATGCACGCGAGTTTACGCGATTACGCGAAAGCTGAGACGTGGTTTGCGCGTGTTTTGCAACGCGATAAAAATGCGACGGGAACTATCAATCCGTTGGCGCGCTATTATTACGCACAAATGTTAAACAGTAACGGCAAATACGAAGACGCAATTCCTATTTATGAGGATTATCTAAAAGAAGCCACAGATTCTATCAAAATTTTAGAGACTAATAATGCTATAGCTGGTGCCAAAATGGCTATGAGTATGAAAGAAAATTTACAAGTTGTTGTAGATAATGCAGGTGCAAAAATTAACGGACCGAATATAGAATATTCACCCTCGATAACACGCGACGGCAGCACGTTGTATTACTCGACTTTTAAATCGAAAGAAATGACGAAACTCGATGGTAAAGAAGGCGATTATTATTTGAAAATTTATTCTACGCGAAAAGATGCAAACGGCGAATTTGGTAAAGCAGAAGTGGCGAACGATAATTTAAATCGCCCTGGATATAATCATGGCAGCGTTTATATTGCACCCGATAGCACGACACTATTTTTTACGCGCATTGTTCTTTCGGGCAATGAAGTGACGGAAAGCAAATTGTATGTAGCAAAAAAACAAGCTGACGGAAATTTTAATGAAGCGACAGAAGTAAAAGGTTTAAACGGTAATTATCAAATTAAGCATCCTTGTGTCGGTGAGTTATACGGCAAAGAGGTTTTATTTTTTTCGAGTAATATGGAACCTACAAAAGGCGGTTTCGATATTTTTTATGCTGCAAAAAATGATGACGGAAGTTACGGAACGCCCACAAACGCCGGTAGTGTAATCAATACTTTTGGAAACGAAGAGACACCGTTTTATCGCGATGGAAAATTATATTTCAGTTCAACGGGTCATCCTGGACTTGGTAACTACGATATTTTTGTTTCGAGTTGGAATGGTTCAACGTGGTCAGAGCCAGAAAATTTAGGAAAAGGAATTAATTCATCTGCTGATGATAAATATCCTTCTTTCGACGATGAAGGTACAATGTATTTGGCATCGAACAGACCGGGTGGAAAATCAATTAAAAGTAAAACTTGCTGCGAAGATATTTACATCATCAAAAAAGCACCCATAAAAATTGACCTTGTTGTAACTGCAACAGACGGTAAAAATATACTGCGCGGTTTAACTTTTTCTCTTTTAGACATTACGGGCGGTAAAAACCCTGAAAAAGATGATAAAACGGCGGATAGTTATACAGGTGATTTAAAACGCAGTCGCGCCTACACCGTTATAACTATAAAGCCAGGTTACTTTCCCGATACTATTCAGTTTAATACAGTGGGTGTTAATCAAACAACGACTATAAAAAAATTAGTTACGCTAAAACAAACGCCGAGTATTGCAGCTGCTTTGCGCGCAACAACTACTTCTGAAGGTGTGCCGTTAAAAGCTGTAAAATATACACTTACACAAATTGAAGACGGTGCATCCGCAACACGCACCGTTGATATGTTCAGTGCTGCGCTTGGTTTGCGCAAAACATACCAACTTGTAGCAACCAAAGAAGGATATAATGCTGACACTGTGCGTTTCAGTACGATGGATATAAAAACGACGACAACCATCGAAAAAACTTTAAAACTAAAAACAAAAACAGTTACTATTTCACGCTCGGAGCGTATAAGACTGCAATATATGTTTTATAAGTACGACAAGTTTAAAGCTGATGAAGAAGACATGGAAGATTGGTCGCACGCTGAACAATCATTGACATATTTGTTGGATATTATGAAAAAAAATCCCGACATTGTTATTGAGCTGAGTTCTCATACCGACTCGCGGGGTTCGGATAGTTATAATTTAGATTTATCGCAACGTCGCGCGGAAGGTGTAAAAAAATGGATGACTGAAAAAGGTATCGAAGCGCGCCGCGTTATTGCTAAAGGTTATGGCGAAACTAAAATTGTAAACAAATGTAAGAACGGCGTTAAATGTACAGAAGAAGAACATTTGCGCAATCGCCGTACAGAATTTAGGATTATTTCTGGACCCGATAACATTGAAATCATTGATCAGAAATCTGCGATTGAAATAAAATAAATAAAAATTTTCAATAGTTTTCAAAGGTAGCATATCAATATTATTAAAAGCTAAAACCATTGTTTTGCTTAAGAATAATAAATGGTTAAATTAACAAGCCTTAAATTTTTACTCTTGTAATATTTCATAAAATTGTTGTATTCAAAAACAATTTATTTCACTTTTAGAAGTTGTCTTTAAATTAATGGAAATACAATTTGAAGAACCAAATATACTTTATAAATATAGAAATTGGTCAAACTGTTATCATAAAAAACTGATAACAGATTTAGAACTATATTTTGCACAACCACTCTCATTTAATGACCCTTTTGATTTTCAACTATCTTTAAGGTATGATTTATTAACACGGGATCAACGTTTAGTTCATTACAGGAATGAGTATATCAAGAAGGGTTATATAGATGAATACCTTGAATTTAAAGCAAACTACCAAGTAGATCATGGTCCACTAACAGATCCTGAGCATTTAGAACGAAACAGAAAATATACAATTGAAAAAATGAATTCGTCATTTGGAGTAGTTTCATTAAGTAAAGTTCCTGATAGTATATTAATGTGGTCACATTATGCAAATTGTCATACAGGATTTTGTGTAGGTTTAAATACCAAATTTTTTTGGGATGAACTTGGAGTAAAGGCATATAAAGTTAGTTATTCAGATAAATATCCAGAAATCATACCTGTTGAAGAAAATAATTTAGAGCATTATTTTGACGTAATGATGACAACCAAGTTTAAAGATTGGGAATATGAACAAGAATTCAGATTTATAAAATCGGGTTATAGTGAAAAAGCTAAAAAACTCACAGGTAAATATTATGAATCATTAATTTTAGGGTGTGCAATGCCTGAAATTCAGAGAAAAGAGATATTAGAAATGCAAAAAAAATATTTACCAAACATAAAAGTTTATCTAACCGAAAAACACAAAACAGATTTCAAAATAATATTGTATCAAATAAAATAGTGAAAGTGCTTGTAAATGCTTTTTAAAATAATTTAAGTTTCGTAGAGCATCTCAAAAAATAGGAGTGTAAAAATGAAAAGTTATTAAATAATCTACCGATAATATCTCGCTGCCAAAGGCTCAATACAAAACTTCTCAATTAATTTAAATGGGATTGCTCGAATAGACAACTTCAAAAGTCTAAGCAAATAAGGGTTCAATGGTTAGAATCCTTTTTTATTTTAAAGATAAAATTGGTTTGAACTCAACTATTAATACTCAAGTAATTCTGAATACATTACTTTTTTATAACAAACTGTTTTATGATTTCGATTCCAATCAATGTTCCGGAAATAATTCTATTGATTCTGTCCAATTTAGTAATATTTCATTACGTATGTCGGTACTTCCTATTTTCATTCAAAATCAACTTCACCGTGCATTGGCAAAGGAGCAATATCGTTCATTTTAAAAACTAATGTAAAAATTGATGCCAATTTAGGCGCAATGGCTTTTACGCCACTGAACAAAGATATGGGTGCTTATCCGACGGATGGAACTTTTGGGAAATCAGCATTGACGGATTGCAAAAGGCAAAAAATTAAAAGCAAATTGCAAATGGAATTGGCAATTTCAAAACAAAAGCGACTGGGATATTTCAGTCGCTTTTGTTTTAAGAACTAAACTTAACACTAACTTAATATTAGAAATAGTGAGTGAAGATAAAACCAATGCCAATTTTGCAAAAATTAAGAATTCAAAGCAATTCGATAATTCAAACGGAATCTGTGAAAAAAACCTTGCTTATAATTTTGTGCCTTTGTTCTATTCAAAATATTTTTGCTGGAGACATATCAGGTTATGTTTTCGATAAAAATTCAAAAGAACAATTGGTAGGTGTTTCCATTTCAATAGATAATGCGAAGTATGGTTCGGTAACTTCTTTAGATGGTTTTTATGCTGTAAAAAATATTCCAACCGGAAATTATAAAATCTCTGTTTCTTTTATAGGTTATAAAACTTTAGATACGCTCATCGCTATCAATGGTGAAAAATTGAAGCTTGATTTTTATCTCGAAGAGGAAGTCGCCAATTTAAAAACAGTGACGATTGTTGCGAAAGGAAATGGCGAATCGGAACTCTTTGCCAAAAAGCGGGAGCAAACGTTAGATAATATTGCGAACATCGTTTCCGCAAATGCGATTTCACTATCACCGGATGTGACTGTTGCTAATGCTATTCAGAGAATGTCGGGTGTTTCTATTGCGCGCAGTACGTATGGCGAAGGACAATATGCTATCATTCGCGGCATGGATAAAAAGTATAACACGACGTTGGTGAATGGTGTAAAAATTCCAAGTCCAGATAATAAAGATCGTTTTGTGCCGCTCGATATGTTTCCGTCGGAACTATTGGAGCGCATGGAAGTTTATAAATCGCTCACGCCGAATATGGAAGGCGACGCAACGGGTGGTGCCGTGAATTTAGTGATGAAAAATGCACCCGAAAAATTAAAAGTAGAAGGCAATATCGGTGCAGGCTACACGCAATTGTTTTTGGATAGAAATTTTCAGAGTTACGGCATTGATTATATTAATGCTAAATCGCCCGCAGAATATTTAGGGGTGGGTGTGCCGGCAACGGCTGCCAATTTTCCGTATCAGAATGTGGTCGTAACACCCCACGCTAATCCCATAAACACCAACGTCAGTTTAACGATTGGCAATCGTTTTTTAGACAATAAGCTCGGCATTGTTTTTTCGGGGAGTAATCAGAGTGCGTATAAAGGTTCTAATTCAGCACTTATTGTTCAAACAGCCACCATTGCTAGCGCTAAAAATTATGGCGATGCGCTCAATCAAACGTTTTCGGATACAGAAATCAGGCAGTATTCGTCTAAAATTGATCGTTTGGGTGTAATGACAAAAATAGATTACGAATTTGACCGAGATAATTCTATCAGTATTTTCGCGACGTATTTGCAATTGTATGAGCGTCGCGCGCGCTTAACTTCCGATTCTTTACTCGGTGGTTATACGCGAAACGGTTTTGTGGGTTCGTTTGCGGTGGCGGAAAAAACACAAACGCAATCCGATTTGCAAAGTATTTCGAGTGCCACGCTTCTTGGTAAAAATAAATTAACCGATGCTTTAAAAATGGATTGGTCATTTGTAACATCCATCGCTAAAAAAGATTTGCCTGATATTACGCAGTTTGATAACACACGCAATATCAATCCGGATATTGCCGCCGGTACTTACACCTTAGGTACGCAATATACACAAAACCAAAATCACGAATGGTTGCGCAACACCGATAAAGATGTAACGGGTTATTTGAATTTTAAATACACGCTGCCACTGATGGGATTTAGTGCGCCCATTGTAAGCGTCGGTGGAATGTACAGACATAAAGATCGCGATAACTACGATAATAAATATACTTTATCGCCCGTGCCCGATGCCGGTGGTTTTAATCAAGTTTATAAATCCATACCCGAGTCCCAATTTTATTTCGATAGATATACGCGCGCTTTTGGTACGGCGGCTGAAAATCCGGGTATTTACACGTTCAACGAAAATATTTCAGCCGGCTATGGACAATTAAATTATACTGTATCCCAAAAATTTGATATTGTGGGTGGTTTGCGCGTTGAAAAAACAGATCAAAATTACGATTCTTCCTTGCCCGTAACCATTGCCGGTAAATCAGGCATATTTAGTTTTATAGATTATTTACCCAGTGTGCAAGTTAAGGATAATCTTAGTTCAACAACTGCTATTCGTTTTTCCTATTTTAGATCCATACTTCGACCAGCTTACGCCGATAAAATTCCTTTTACAGACAATACGACTAATCCAATTTTTCCCATTGTAGGCAATCCCAGTTTACAACACTCCGTTATTGAAAACTTAGATATTCGCTATGAAGTTTTCGGAAAAGGATTGGATCAATTTATGGTCGGTGTTTTTTATAAAGGAATTTCAAAACCGATTGAATATACCATCGTCAATTCGGGAGCTACCCTGATTGAACAACCGACAAACGTTAATGATGCTCACAATATCGGGTTTGAGTGTGTAGTCAGAAAATATTTTGGCGATTTTGGCGTAGCTGCTAATTATACTTACACAAACTCCGAACTTTCTTCGCCTCAATTATATCCTTACAAACAAGTGGGTGGTTCCGATACAGCAATCACCGTTAATATTACGCGACCATTACAAGGTCAATCCGCGCACATTGGTAATTTTTCATTCCTGTATAAAAATACCCGAAATAAAATTGATGCACAAATTTCTTTGGTCTATACCGGCGAACGTATTAGCAGTCTTTCATTGTATCAAGGTTTAAACAACTGGGAAAAAGCAACAACTACTTTAGATATTTCAGTTCAAAAAGAATTTGGAAGACATTTTATACTCTATGGCAAAGCTAATAATTTACTGAATACGCCCCTGCAAATTATCATCAAGCAACATAATTATGCTTTTGGTGGGACATCCAATTTGCCTTTTCAAGAAAGTGCAGATTATCAGACCGTACAACTCGACAAATATTACGCTTCTTACTCTATTGGTTTTCGTTTCAAATATTAATTCATTTAAAAATCACTACAATGAAATTTTTAAAATTTAGTTTATTAATTACAGCCTGTATTATTTACATGACATCGTGTTCAAAAACTACTGACACATCGGTTGTATCAATAGCACAAATTCAGGTTGGTCAAGCCATTTCAGGTACAGCTCCACTTTCTGGTGCCATTAAAGGTACAATGATTACTGGAACAACGTACATTATTTCGGGCGATGTTACGGTTAATGCTGGCGATACATTATTAGTACAAAAAGGTGTTACTGTTAGCGTTACTAACGGTTCAAACATTATTGTTCGCGGTACTTTCATTAGTCTCGGGACTAAAGATGCACCAAATACTTTCACTGATCCGCGCAGAAGTAAAAAAACAGGTGCAACAACGCCTGCAACTGACTCAGCGTATGTTGGGGGTTGGGGTGGTGTTTATTGCGATTCAGCGTGTAACCTTTGTGTCATTAAATGGACGCATTTAGATTTTGGCGGTGCGCAAACTCAAAAATCTTTAATATCGGGTTCTACGCCAGGTTCTGCATTATCCGCTGGTTCGCAATATGTGCTTTATTTTGGTAACCCAGGCAATACAAATGCCCTTTTGATTCTTGAAGATTCTTGGATTTATGGTTCACCGGATGATGCAACACGTTTTTACGGTGGTTATTTAAACATTATGCGCAACACCATGGAAAAATGCGGTGGTACAGGTGGTGATGGTTTCAATGCAAAAGGTGGTTCGCAAGGAAATATGGCTTACAATTTAATTATTGGTGGTGCCACAAACGGTACTAAAACTTCTAACGATGGACAAGGTACTGGTAGAGGTTGTATGTTTACAATGTACAACAATACTTATGTGAATGACGGTTGGAGAAACGGTGGTGTGTTTGGTGCGCGTTCAGGTTCTGTAGAAATTGAAAACGCTTCCCGTGCTTTAGTTTATAATAATTTAATCGTTAACTGTTTGCTCGGTGTCCGTATTGCTGGCGGTACTAACGTAACGGCAAAAGTTTATGCTGCTGATACGGCTGCTAACTCTAACGGACCGATTACGCAAACAAAGTATGGTTATAATTTTTTCTATGCCGACAGCACGATTGCAGCTAATCAGTTTGTACCAACAAATGTTGCTCAAGCTGTTTTAACACAACCGCAATCAACGGATATTCCAGATTTAAAAACTTTTTTAGGTGCTTCCTACACTTTTGGAAAACAGTATGATGGTTCATCTTTGGTGGGTAAAAACAATCCAACATTTAAGAATTATCCTTTACCGAATTATAATTTCAGAACGCAAAATTCTGTTGACGCATACGATTTTCATTTATTGACAGGTTCGCCGGCTATCGGTAAAGCAACACAATCTTTTACGGCTATTACAACAGGTATAAGAGTGGATGCCAACTTTGGTTCATCTGAAATTACTGCGCCCGGAAAAGACATCGGTTGTTACCAAACGGATGGAACGGGAAATCAACATTAAAAAAAATAGTTTTGAGCAATAGGAAAAAAGCGATGGAAAGAAATTTTCATCGCTTTTTTATTTTAGCTCACCACTAGCAATAAATATGAATAGTGCGAAATTTGCAATTTATTTTAAAAATTGTGTAATACTACCCCTAAACAAGAACGCAACTTTGTAACTTTTCAGAAAATATAAAATCATGACAGATACAACTTTAAAACTACCTTTTTACGCTAAGTTTGCCTTGTACGCGATTGCCATTTTTGCAATCGTTTTTGCTTTACAAGTGGGTGGTGAAATCATTCTACCCATACTATACGCAACAATTATCGCTATTTTACTCAATCCCATCGTTAATTATTTAGTTTCTAAAAAAATCAATAAAATTGTAGCTATTGCTCTGACGGTTGTATTGGCTATTGGCGGCTTTTTAATAATTGTTGCCATTATTTCTGCGCAAGTAAGTATGCTAACCCAAACTTACCCAGCATTAGAACAAAAATTTGGTGTCACTTTCGCCAATCTGTGTAAATGGATTTCTCAAAAGTTTTCAGTTCCACAAGCTAAAATAGATGCTTGGATAAAATCAACGCAGAGTGATGCACTCAAAAATTTAGCTATTGGCGAAAAACTTACAGCAGCCGGCAGAATGTTAGTGATTGGAATGTTGCTACCTGTATATTTATTCATGATTTTATTTTACAAAATGCTTTTGCTTGAATTTGTGTACAGACTATTTGGCAATGAAGATCAAACTGTTGTTAGTGAAGTATTGGGGAGTATAAAAAAAATTATACAAAGTTTTTTGACGGGTCTTTTTTTTGAAATGATAATTATTGCCATCTTAAATTCTGTCGGTTTATTATTACTGGGCATTGATTATGCTATAATTCTCGGTATCACTGGTGCCGTTTTAAATGTCATTCCCTATATCGGGGGCATAATTGCTATTGCATTGCCGATGGTTATTGCATTCGTCACAAAAGATTCAATTTCATATACTTTCCTCGTTTTTGGAATTTATATGATTATTCAATTTATAGATAATCATTTTGTTATCCCTCGAATTGTCGCTTCCCGCGTTCAAATTAATGCGCTCGTATCGGTTGTTGTAGTTTTAATCGGCGGATCGCTTTGGGGTGTAGCTGGAATGTTTTTATCTATACCTTTAACAGCAATTATAAAAGTTATTTTCGACCACATTGAACCATTAAAACCGTGGGGATTTTTGTTAGGAAATATAGTTCCGACAGCGTCAAAATTAAAAATTTTAAAACAACGCAAAGCGACAACTCCGAAACGACTCATAAACAGCGAAGCATGAAATTATAAACATCTACCCATATTTTTTGCTAATCGAATAATAATGATTACGCCTAAAATATTGAATAGGGAAATTACATTCAAACGGGCAACTCCACCCCGTAATTTATTTTTCTCTAAAAAATATCGTAATCGGAACACCCGTTAATGTAAAAGTTTTGCGCAATTCGTTTTCTAAATAGCTTCGATAACTATCGGGAATATGTTTTGGGTGATTACTAAAAAAAGCAAATGCTGGATAATAGAGTGGTAATTGCGTGGCGTATTTAATTTTTATGAGATGACCGCGATGCGCCGGTGGCGCAAATTTAGTTTGTACTTTTTCGAGCCATTCATTCAAAACAGACGTTTTTACGCGTTGAACACGATTGGCAGCGACTTCCAGCGCGACTTCAACGGCTTTGAAAATACGTATTTTATCTTTCGCTGAAATAAATAAAACAGGGACATCGCTAAAAGGAGCAAAGCGCTTCTTAATATATTCTTCGTAATCGCGCGCAGTGTTCGTATCTTTTTCCACTAAATCCCATTTATTTAACACAATAACGATGCCTTTGTGTCTATCTTTTGCCAATCTGAAAATACTTAAATCTTGCGCTTCAATATCTAAAGTAGCATCAATAACGAGTAGCGCGACATCGCATTCATCAATTGCACTAATAGCACGCATAACGGAGTAAAATTCTAAATCTTCGTGCACTTTAGCTTTGCGTCGAATACCCGCAGTATCAACAATCATAAATTCTTTACCATACTTTTTGTAATGCGAGTGAATCGGATCGCGCGTAGTACCAGCAATATCAGTGACAATGGTGCGCTCTTCTTCCATCAAAACATTCAGCAAAGAAGATTTACCGACATTTGGTTGACCTACTATGGCAAGTTTGACCAAAGTTGTATCCAGCGGAACTACATTTTCAATTTTATCCGAAATCGCGTCCAATAATTCTCCTGTTCCAGATCCTGTTGCACAACTCAAGAAAAAAACATTTTCGATGCCTAAATGCCAAAAGCCATGAGCCTCTAAACTTTGCTTATTGGAATCTACTTTATTAACCGCGAGAAAAACGGGTTTTTTAGATTTACGCAGCATTTCCGCAATGTCATCGTCTAAATCGGTTGCACCCATAGTTACATCAACCATAAAAATTATGGCAGAAGCTTCCTCAACGGCAAACATAACTTGTTTACGAATCGCAGATTCAAAAATATCATCTGAACCTTCAACAAAGCCACCTGTATCAACAACTACAAATTTTTTACCATTCCATTCGCATTCGCCGTATTTTCTATCGCGCGTAACACCCGAAAAATTATCTACTATCGCATCGCGTGAGCCGACTAAACGATTATATAAAGTTGATTTACCAACATTAGGTCTGCCGACAATAGCTACAATTGAACTCATACTATACTATTCTGACTTAAATCCGAAAAAAATATTACACACACCCTAAAATCGGGTGCAAAATTACATTTTATTTGCCGTAGTGCTACTAAATAGAAAAATGAGTTTATAAAGTTTCAATTTTTTATACGGTGTTTGCAGAAAAAAGCTAAATTTGCATCATTAAGCAGATATGCTTACATAAATCTTAAGGTTCAATTTTTACCTTTAGAAACAATTTGAGCAATTAATCGCTATATTTAGATTGTAAGAAACACTATACTCTATTAATTCTAAACTACATGGCGTCTAAACTAAAGTTTAAAGACGATCCGCGTACACCTAAATTAGTTGGTGTACTCATAATTTTCGTTGCGCTCTATCTCATAGTGGCGTGTCTTTCATATATTTTTACTTGGAAAGAAGATCAAGATAAAGTTTGGGAATTTCAAATGGGATTGATTTCTCAGGATATTGCCGTTGCTAATATTCTTGGAAGACTCGGCGCAATTGTTTCACATTTTTTAATTTATTGGTTATTTGGTTTACCCGTATTTTTTTTATTGGCAACACTTTTGCGCTACGGTTCGGATGTGTTGAACGATAAAAGTTTAACGCCGTATCGTTTTAGGCTGCGCATAGCTTTATTCTGGACAATCGGGCTTTCATTGCTTTTCGGTTTTATTTTTTATTCGAGCGAATTTCCATGTGGTGGTAATTTCGGACATTCTTTGGCAGGTTGGTTGATGAATTTTATTGGTGTTTTTGGTGTGTTGTTATTATCCATAGTAATTCTTGTAATGCTTACTATTGAAACTCACAACCCGACCTTAGAAGGTTTAACTATTAATACGGTTGGGCAACAACTCAAAGAAAGTATTTTTTCTATTTGGGATTCGCGCTATCGCGGATTTATACCTGAGGATAGAAAATTGCGAACTTACACAAAACGAAAAGCCGCAAATGTCGCATCGGAGGATGATACCGACGATGAGGAAGAAGAAATAGAAGATACGACGTTGCGAACAGCTGTAAAAGTTAAAGATGATAAAACGCCTAAATCTTTTGCGCCGATAAAAGCTGGTGAAAAAACAGTTATTGAAGAAGCGTTAGGCAATTCTCAGCCTTCAACTCTCAGTCTTCAGCCATCTGAATTCAGCAATCACACTTCAACTGTTAATAAGCTCAAAGCTGGTGGAGCTGAATTAGAAATTGCTGAAGGAGTAAATGAAAATTCAGACACAATTCATGATGATAAACCTTTAGCTGATAGCTCAAAACTTATTGCGAATGGTACGCAAACAAATTTATTCAACGATAAAGCGTATGGACAAATTGGCACATTGTACGATCCTACACTTGAACTTTCAGGTTATGAATTTCCAGTGCTTCCTCTACTCGATAATTACGAAGATCAAAAAATTGAAATTGACCGCTCTGAACTTGAAAGCAACAAAGATCAGATTATAGAAACTTTGTTGAATTATAAAATTGAGATAACTAAAATTCGCGCCACAATAGGACCAACTGTAACGCTTTACGAAATTGTGCCGGCAGCAGGTGTGCGTATTTCAAGAATAAAAAATTTAGAAGATGATATTGCGCTGAGTTTAGCGGCACTCGGCATTCGTATTGTTGCGCCAATTCCTGGTCGCGGAACAATAGGTATAGAAGTGCCGAACAAGAGTAAACAAGTTGTTTCGTTGCGCGAAGTTTTGAGCCACGAAAGATTCAGACGTACAGATATGGAATTACCAATTGCACTCGGTAAAACAATTAGTAATGAAGTTTTTGTCGCTGATTTAACTAAAATGCCGCATTTACTCATTGCAGGTGCAACCGGTCAAGGTAAATCTGTTGGAATCAATACTATTTTGTGTTCGCTGCTGTATAAAAAACATCCGTCTCAACTCAAATTAGTTCTGATTGATCCGAAGAAAGTAGAACTCTCGCCGTATGCAAAAATTGAGAATCATTTTTTAGCGTATCTTTCCGATCAGCTTGAACCGATTATTACCGATATAACGCAAGTTGTAAAAACTTTGAATTCACTCGTTATTGAAATGGAACAGCGATACGATTTGCTGAAAAAAGCGCAAGCGAGGAATATAAAAGAATACAACGAAAAATTTGTTAATCGCAAACTCAATCCCGAAAAAGGACATCGGTATATGCCTTTCATAGTTTTGGTAATTGATGAATTTGCCGATTTAATTATGACAGCGGGTAAAGAAATTGAATTACCAATCGGAAGATTAGCACAACTTTCGCGCGCAGTCGGTATTCATTTAATTATCGCTACACAACGCCCGTCAGTTAATATTATTACAGGTGTTATTAAGGCAAACTTTCCGGCGCGTCTCGCTTTTAAAGTGGCATCAAAGGTTGACTCGCGCACTATTCTTGATACAAACGGTGCAGATCAACTTATTGGTCGGGGCGATATGTTGCTTACTGCTGGTTCTGATATTGTACGTTTGCAATGTGCATTTGTTGATACTCCTGAAGTAGAGCGTGTAATAAATTTCATACACGAACAACCAGGTTTTGCACAACCATACTTCTTGCCAGAGTTTACCGGTGATGAAGTTAAACATACACCTGGTGCAGTTGATATAAATGATCTGGACGAAATGATTGACGATGCTGCGCGTTTGGTAGTTCAGAACCAACATGGTTCAACGTCAATGATTCAACGCCGATTGAAACTTGGTTATAATCGTGCAGGTAGAATTATGGATCAATTGGAGCATTTGGGTATAGTGGGGCAGAACGAAGGATCGAAACCGCGCGAAGTTTTATTGCATGACGAGTCTGAACTTGAAAGGTTTTTAAGTGATTTGCGCAACAAAAAATTTAAGTAAATTGGAAGTAGTGGTAAGAAGTAAAGCTACTAATTCGAAAAATGGTTTATGCGTTTTAAATAAAGAGAGAGATGTTAAGCGTGTTTTTAAATTTTCATTTTCGCTTGAAATTAAGTCAGCATAAATCAAAGAATTTCAATTTAAAATTTAAACACACTTCAATACTTATTATTAAGCTTTGAATTTTTTTTCTGCAAATTGAATTAATAAGTCAGCTGTATATTCAGGATTAATTGTGTCAACAAACAATTCGTGGCGTAATTCAGGTGCAACGCCTTCAAATCCGTGCGAATAAGTTTTGTCGTAATAGGCAATCGCTTCAGCAGCAGCAGCTTCAAAATTTCCTTCTGCAATGTAGTTTTCACATTTTTTAAGACGAACTGTTCCGATTTTTTTTTCTATTTTTCTGAAGGATTCTATTAAATCTTCTTTTTGAGTGTTACAATACACGGCTACTAAATGTTTTAAGCGTGCTTCAGGTGGAATTTGTAAATGAACAGAGGGTGCGTTTTTCATCTGAAACCAAAAATCGGAAGGAATAAAAATTGTACCTACGTTGCGACTTTCGTTTTCCACCCAAATTCTTTTTTCAGCATCGAGTAAACGGAGCGTTTCGTACAAATTATTCTCGAATTGTTCAGTTGTGGGTTGCGGCTGCTCGCCAATCCAACCAAATGCAGAACCTTTATGGTGTGCCAATCCTTCTAAATCTATAATTTGTTCACCACGTTCTCTCAATGCATGTAAAACCGCCGTTTTACCTGTTCCGGTTTTACCGCCCAAAATAATTATTTTATATGTTGAGGCAAATTGCGAAATCACTTGATGCCTGTAATTTTTATAACCATTTTGAAGAATTTTAACATCAAATCCAGCAAAATCTAAAAGCCAAGCCACAGAACCGCTACGCTTTCCACCGCGCCAACAATGAATCAATATTTTATTTTCGGGAGACCACTTACGTACTTTTTTTATAAATCCAGACATTTTAGGTCCCACAAAATCTAGTCCTTTTAAAAACGCGCTATCCGGTGAAACAGTTTTGTATAAAGTGCCCACTTTTGCGCGCTCTTCATCATTGAATAAAGGCAAATTTAATGCGTCAGGAATATGACCTTGCGCAAACTCGGAAGGCGAGCGCACATCAATAAGTATATGCGTTTTTTTTAAATCCCATAAAAGTTCAGGTAAAATTTTCTCGGTCATCGTTAAACCTATTGTGCCGTGCTTGGTTTTACAAACTTAGCGCGTATGTTTGCAATTGATGATTTGAAACCAGCAGAGCAAACATACAACTTATTAAATCAATACTCAAAAATCATTTTAGATTAATTTAAGCTAAACAAAAGAATTTTAAGTTTAGATAAAATTAAAATTTTTCATCCTCATGATAGTTAAAAATATACCGTTTTCTGAATTTCCGATGTTTTCAAAAATGGATAAAGCATACATTTATAACGATGTTGCTTTAAAACCATTTTTCAAATACGATGTAAACCTCGAAACATTTGAGCAAATTATTTCGGATAAAAAATTAGATAAAACGGATAGAAGCACGTTAGCGGAAGTTTTAGAATCGCAATACGCGCGTTTTCAGATTTTTGAAAAAGTTAAAACCAATATTTCTTCTTTAAAAAATGAAAATTCTTTTACCGTCACAACAGCGCACCAACCTTCTGTTTTTACAGGACCTTTGTATTTTATTTATAAAATATTTTCAACTATACGTTTGGCTGAAAATTTATCGGCACATTATCCACAGTTCAATTTTATTCCTGTTTTTGTTATCGGTGGCGAAGATCACGATTTTGAAGAAGTCAGTTCCATTCAACTATTTGGAAAAAAATTGACGTGGCATATTCCTGAAAATCAACACGGTTCAGTTGGTGCTATGCTAACCAATTTTTTAACAGAAATGCTGTCTGAAGTAAAAACAGTAATGGGTTCGAGTGAAAATGCCATGCGATTATTTTCAATCTTTGAAAAGAATTATACCGAAAATAAAATTTATCATACGGCAACGCAAAGTTTATTGAACGATTTATTTGGTAAGTATGGTTTAGTAGTGATGCAAATGAATGAACCGCGACTCAAACATTTATTTAAAGATGTGATGAAACGCGAAGTGATTGAGCAATCTTCAAAAAAATTTGTTACTGAAGCGCAAGAAAAATTAGAATTAGCGGGTTTCAAAGCACAAGCTTTTGCGCGTGAAATCAATCTGTTTTATATGCGCGAAAATTTTCGCGAGCGCATTGTTGAAAATAATGGTAGTTACGCTGCTTTGAATACAAATTTTGTTTGGCGCACTCAATCTGATTTACTCATTGAAATTGATACACATCCCGAAAATTTTAGTCCAAATGTTGTTTTACGACCTTTGTTTCAAGAACGTATTTTACCGAATTTAGCCTACATCGGTGGCGGTGGTGAAATTGCTTACTGGTTAGAGCGCAAAAAACAATTTGAATATTTCGGCATAAATTTTCCGATGCTCATTCGCCGAAATTCTGTTATGATAGTGGAGAACAGCGTGAAAGATAAATTAGCAAAATTACATTTTCCGTTGATGCAATTAACACAATCTACTGAAAGTTTGATTAAGCAATTTATAAATACAAATGCTTCTGAAGTTTTAAGTTTAGAATCAGCAAAAGAAGCATTGGCAGATATTTTTGATGATATTCTAAATAAAGCGATTTCGATTGATGCGACGCTTGAGAAAACAGTTTTAGCTGAAAAAACGCGACAACTTCAATCGCTCGAGGGAATTGAATCGCGCATTATAAAAGCAGAAAAGCAAAAACACGAAACATCTTTGAATCAGTTAAAAGCACTTCAACAAAAATTATTTCCTAACGGCGGCTTACAGGAGCGAACCGATAACTTTATATCATACTACATTAAATTTGGCGATGAATTATTTGATATGCTTTATAAAAATTTAGATCCGCTCAAACAAGGTGTTGTTGTTTTAGAGGAATAATCTCTACAATAAAATCAGATTAAATACTAAGTTTGAGTCTTTAATTGAAAAATTTTTAGTTTCTTTACATTATGCAAAAAATATTCGATCTTAAAATTCAATTGCTATTCGCCTCCGTTTGTTTTCTGCAAAATATAACACTCTTTGCTCAAAAACCTGATACTTTGCCGCATCGTCCACAATTCCATTTTTCACCTAAGGAACATTGGATGAATGATCCCAATGGATTAGTGTATTATAAAGGTGAATACCATTTGTTTTTTCAATACTATCCGAATGCAACAGTTTGGGGACCAATGCACTGGGGTCACGCAGTGAGTAAAGATTTAATTCATTGGGAAGAATTACCAATTGCACTATACCCGGATTCTATTGGTTTAATTTTTTCCGGAAGCATTGTAATTGATTCTTTGAACACATCAAATTTAAAATCTGGTTCAGAAGCACCACTTATTGCAATTTTTACTTATCATAATTTAGAAAAAGAAAAACATGACAGTTTGAATTGCCAGACACAAGGTATGGCATATAGTAACGATAGAGGTAGAACTTGGAAAAAATATAGTGCTAACCCGATTTTGAAAAATGGAATTAATAAAGATTTTAGAGATCCGCATGTATTTTGGTATGCCCCCAATGAAAAATGGGTAATGACTTTAGCTGTTGCTAACCATGTAGAATTTTATGCTTCTACAGATTTAAAAACGTGGAATAAAACAGGCGAATTTGGAATAAATGAAGGTTCTCACGGAGGAGTTTGGGAATGCCCGAACCTGATTAAAATGCGCATTGAAGGTACAAAAAATGAAAAATGGGTGCTTATTCAAAGTATTGGCCGTGGTGGTCCAACAGATGGAGGTTCGGCAATTCAGTATTTTGTAGGAGAATTTAATGGTTTAACTTTTAAAAATGACAATACAAGCGAGAAAATAAATTGGCTCGATTACGGATGTGACAATTATGCAGCAGTCACATTTTGTAATGCACCTGATAATAAAAAAATACTCATAGGATGGATGAGTAATTGGCTGTACGCAACTAAAACACCAACGGAAAAATGGAGGAGTGCGATGACTTTACCGCGTGAATTAACTTTAAAAAATACTGAAAATGGATTGCGTATTTTTCAGGAGCCAGTACAATCATATTTTAAATTGAGAAAGAAACAAGTGCTTATAAAACCGGATGATGCGAACTCGAAAACCGACACAATAGACGTTATTCATAATTCTAAACTTAATGACATCTATATAGAAATAACATCCAAAAATTCTAAATCTGAAAGTTTTAGCGTAATAGCCCGTAATAGGGTAGGAGAGCAGATAGAAATAGGTTATAACTCTGAGAGTAAAACCTATTACATTGATAGAACAAAAAGCGGAAAAATAAATTTTAATAATGCCTTTTCAAGTATTGCGCTTGCGCCAAGAACTTCGACTAATGCCAAAATTAAAATGCACATCATATTAGACGTCGCATCCGTAGAAGTTTTCTGCGATGATGGTGAGACAGTATTAACTGATATTTTTTTTCCATCGGAAGATTATACAGATGTTAGTTTAGTAGGGAATAAAAGTATTTTTCTAAGTAAAGTGCCGATGCGTAATTTGCCTCATAAATTCTATGAATTAAAAAATTAAAGCGAATATAACTTTAACATAAATCTTAGAAGATTGAGGAACTTTTTAAAGTATTGTGAAGCATTATTATATTTATATAACCAATGTTATGTTAAGTATAATAATACAAAACAAAACCCCTTTAATAGAGTAGAGCAAATCTTTAATTAGCGGTATAAACTTGTATTTCTTTAGATTGCAAATCATGTATCCATCTGAATAATAATCAAAATCGAGATAAATATCATGATAAATTTGGAAGAGGAAATAAAATTAATGGTAAGTGCCAAAATGCTGTAGAATTACCCTTCGTATAATTAATTAACGATTTGCAAATATTGGTTCAAACAACTAAACTCTCGGGATAGAAGTTTAACATTTATCTTTGAGTATTATGGAACTATTTAAAGAAATTTTAAATAGTAAATCTTATAATTTACATTATGTTAATTCGTTTTTTAAATAATTAGTTGACCTTAATCTTGAATTATCCCAATAGGTACTTAACAACTTTTAGTAACATTCTTTATGTTTTTGTATTTCTATGAAGTATAGTTTAGGTAATAAATGCGTAAAAATGAAACTTAAAATTTGTTTTCAGCTTATTTGGTAAATTATAATGTTTTCATCTTGAACCCTATGTGCATAAGAAGTATCAATGAGACATTAAAAAGAATTTACTAAAGCTACTCTACTCGATCTTAATCGAGGTTAAATTTTTTTGACTCTAAATTAGTAAACATTAACATAACATTGGTTATATAAATATAATAATCCTTCACAATACTTTAAAAAGTTTCTCAATCTTCTAAGACTTATGTTAAAGTTGTCACCCATGACTAATTAATAATTCAATTTACACTTGGCAATTTATAAGAAGATTTGAGTGAAACCGTACGATTAAAAACCATCTTATTCTCAGTGCTATCTTTATCTAAACAAAAATAACCATGTCTCATGAACTGAACGGTATTGCCTTGTTTCAATTTTGAAGCTTCAGGTTCAATACATGCGTTGGTAACAGTAACCAACGATCCAGGATTTAGAAATTCTGTAAATTCTTTCTCTGGATCGCTTGCAGGTTCATCAATAGTAAATAATTTATCGTAAAGCCGACATTCAATCACTTTTCTAAAATCTTCAGCTACCCAATGTACTGCCGCTTTTACTTTTACTTCTACCAGTGGATTATCGCTCCTCGTACCATTTACATATTTACAATGGATTTCTATGATGTTTCCATCTGAATCTTTCAGAGTATGAGTATGCTGAACAACAAAAGCACCCTTTAAACGCACTAAGCCGTTAGGCGATAAACGATGATAACCTTTGGGGGGCACTTCCATAAAATCATCATTTTCAATATAAACTACTGAAGACATGGGTACTTCTCTTGTGCCGGAAGTTTCATCTTCTGGATTATTTTCAATGGAAAAAACAGGATTACCAACCTCTTCAAAATTAGTTATTACCACTTTTAATGGATTGAGAACAGCCATTAAGCGGTGCGAGGTTTTGTTTAAATCCTCGCGAACGAAATGCTCTAACAAATTTAAATCAATCAGATTTTCGCGTTTGGCTATGCCAATTCTGTCTGCAAATGATCTCAGAGCGGCAGAAGTATAGCCTCTACGACGCATTCCGGAAATTGTAGGCATCCGTGGATCATCCCAACCATTAACCAAATTTGATTTAACCAATTTTATCAATTTAGATTTAGATAAAATAGTAAAACCGACGTTTAAACGCGCAAATTCAATTTGGCGCGATGGAAATAAATCTAAATTTTTAATCGTCCAATCGTAAAACGGACGATGTTCAACAAACTCTAAAGTGCACAATGAGTGCGTAACATTTTCTAAAGCATCTGAAATAGGATGTGCGTAATCGTACATGGGATAAATGCACCATTTATCGCCTGTTTGATGATGGTGCGCAAATTTAATTCTATAAATCACAGGGTCGCGCATCAGCATGTTTGACGAACTCATATCAATTTTAGCCCGAACTGAACAACTTCCTTCAGCAAATTTACCATCTCGCATTGAATTGAATAATCTCAAATTTTCTTCAACTGATCGATTTCTATTTTTGGAATTAACGCCTGCTTGTGTTGTTGTACCTTTTTCAGCAGCAATTTCTGCCGAAGTCGAATCATCTACATAAGCTAAACTTTTTTTTATAAGATTGCATGTTAATTCAAAAATTTGATCGAAATAATCGGAAGCGAAACGTTCTTCAGTCCAATGAAAGCCTAACCATATTACATCTTCACGAATGGAATCAACGTATTCAATTTCTTCTTTCGTTGGGTTTGTATCGTCGAAACGCAAATTAGTTCTGCCATGATATTTTAACCCCAAACCGAAATTTAAGCAAATAGATTTCGCATGTCCTAAATGCAAATAACCATTTGGCTCAGGAGGAAATCGTGTTGTAATGGAGGTGTGTTTACCCGATTCTAAATCTTCTGTTATTATTTCCTCAATAAAGTTGAGTGATTTTACTTCTTCCATAATTTATTACATTCTACTCGGCATTTCTATACCGAGCAATTCAAAACTATTTTTTAAAGTTTGAGCGGTTAACTGACATAATTGCAATCTTAAATTCTTAATTTGTAAATTTTCTTCCTTAAAAATTGAGCAATCGTGCCAAAAACGATTAAAAGTTTTCGCTACATCATAAGAGTATTGAGCAATGACAGATGGATCGTAGTTTTCCGCTGCCTCCACTACCCTACTTTCGAATACGTATAATTGCTTTACAAGTTCAAGTTCAGGTTGCAATAATTCGTAAGCATGGTTTGTAGAATCAAAATTTAAATTATTTTTATGCGCTTCATTTATAACCCCGTTTGCTCGAACATAGGCATATTGTATGTAAGGACCCGTATGTCCTTCAAAATCGACTGATTCTTTCGGGTCAAAAATAATCTTTTTCTTCGGATTGACTTTAATAATGCTGTACTTCATGGCTGCCATTGCAATTCGACGCACAATTTCTTGTCGTTCTTCAACATCAAATCCATCCAAAGTTCCGCGTTCTTCCGATTCACGTTCAGCTTCTTTTATAACTTCTGAAATTAAATCATCTGCATCAACCACAGTTCCTTCCCTACTTTTCATTCTGCCCGATGGCAATTCAACTAAGCCATAACTCAAATGATATAAACCAGAAGCAAAAGGTTGATCTAATTTTTTAAGAATTTCGAAGAGCACTTTAAAATGATAGTCTTGTTCATCGGCAACTACATAAACAACTTTTTGCGCGTGAAAATCATTTTCGCGCAACATTGCCATTCCAATATCTTGAGTTATATATACGGTTGTACCATCCGAGCGCAAAACTAATTTCTGATCAAGTTTTGCATCTGTTAAGTCAATCCAAACCGATGTATCTTCCTTTCTATAAAAAATGCCACTTTCAATGGCGCGCTCAATAATTTCTCTCCCAAGTTCATATTGATCGGATTCGTAGTAAATTTTATCGAAACTAACACCGAGTTTTTTATACGTTTCATTAAAACCAGAATACACCCAATTATTCATTGTTTGCCATAATGCACGCGTTTCAGCATCGTTAGCTTCCCAAAGTAAAAGCATTTTGCGTGCTTCGCTTCCGAGTTTTGAATAATTGTTAAAATATTCATTTTTATATTCGATGAAAAATCCTGTTTCATCCAATGTTTGATTCTTTCTTTCTTTAAATAGAGTTTCAGCTATTTTAAATTTTTGCCAATGTGCGTATTCTTTTTTAAATTCTTGTTCAAACTTGACGTAATAATCTCCTACAAAATGATCACCCTTTATGTTTTCAGTGTCTGGAGTTTTGCCGTTACCATAGAGTTGCCAAGCCAACATACTTTTACAAATGGCTATGCCTCTATCGTTAACCACTTTTACTTTAAAAACTTCATTACCTGCAGCTTCAACAATTTTTGCGGATGACCAACCCAATAAAATATTTCTGATATGACCAAGATGCAACGGTTTATTGGTATTTGGTGATGAATATTCAATCAACACACGATTAATTTTTTCTTTTGAAAAACCGATAGATGTATTAAAGTAATTTTTTTTAACAAACGCCAACCAAAATTCAGATTTAAGCGAAAGATTCAGAAAACCTTTGACTACATTGAATTTTGAAATAAGACTCCAACTACTTTTCAAGTGTTCGCCTAATTCATTAGCAAATAATTCCGGCGATTTTTTTACAATTTGCGCTAAATTGAAAACAGTGATAGTGTAATCGCCTTGATGTTCTTTGCGGGTGGCAGCACAAACAACTTTTTCGCTCTCAAGATCAATATTGTAAACTTGTTTGAGAATTTCAACGACTTTATGTTTAAATAAATCTTCTATCAAAATTAAAGTATTTCTGTTAAGGTTGCAAAAGTAAATGTAAAAATGGTGAATCACCCAATAATTGTTTGAAAAGTTATTTCAAAATATAAAAAACGGCTTTGTCAACATTTTCACACAAATTTGTGAGAAATTTTCAAGAATAGTTAAGATGTAGTTAACATTCTCGGTTTTATATTTGCGTTGTATTTTGGATTTTTTCATTCATTCGTTTTCAAAACTTAATTTAGCATGAAAAAAGTTTGTCTCACTCAAACATTAAACGCTCTATTCTTAGCTTTTGCAGTCTTAATTTTAAGCACTTTGCAATTGGCAGCACAAGGCGTAACTACATCAAGTATTACAGGAATTATTTTAGATGCAAAAGGTGCTGCGGTGCCGTTTGCCGTTGTAACTGCAAAACACGAGCCTTCTGGTTCTGTTTATGCAATTGAAACGAGCGAAGACGGTCGTTTTACTTTACCCGCAGTGCGCATCGGCGGACCTTACACAATTTCGGTTCAAATGGCAGGTTCAAAAATGAAAGACCCTACGGATGGTCAAAACGTTTTTTTAAGCCTTGGCGAATCGTACAACTTTAAAACAATATTAGTTGAAGAAGCTACTATTTTAGAAGCGGTTGTAGTAACTGCCGATAAAAACGGTATTATTAATGGCTCTAAAAATGGTACAGGTACTAATATTGATAAAAATTTGATTTCATCAATGCCGACACTATCGCGCTCGTTTAACGATATTATTCGTTTAACGCCGCAAGCAAGATCGTCATCAGTGGCTTCAACAGCTGGTACAGG
>JAYVNP010000097.1:0-32240 GCA_043758385.1 Saprospiraceae bacterium | reverse complement strand
AAAGAAAACGGCGAAGGTTTTTGCGCTATGAATTGTTTATTGTTAACGTTGTGTAAAAATGTTCCGTAGTCGGCTTCATAAATACCAATTTCTGGTTTAGCGCGACTTTGATTACCGGCAGTGACAATATCTGTTTTTCCATCGTTGTCAAAATCATCTAAAGCAATAGCATAAATGGGCGCACGCTGCGCATCGAGCGGTAAGGGTTGCGCATCGAATTGAGCATTGCCGAGATTATAGAAAACGGTAGAAGCCAATGTTTGCACTTGCGCATGTATACTTTTCGCCAGTTTTTCTTTTCCGAAAATATCTTCTGCCGTCTGACCTTTATAATCAGTGAAATGTAAATACTTTTTTTTGAGTGCAGGAAGTTGTGAAACCATATCAGAGCGCAAAGCACATGGAAATGATTTTTCGCCTGAATACTGACAAATAATCGGTTCTGTTGAACCGTTGCCATCAAAATCGCCGACGTATAAATCGAGCGGATGCGCGACATCGGCGTGGAAGCGCGCATTCAAACCTAAATTACCACACACCAAATCGGGTTTGCCATCGCCGTTTAAATCTGCGATGCGACAAACATTCCACCAACCGCTTGAGTTTGGAATTTCTATTTTTCGGAATTTTTTGTTATCATTAATTAAAATTGTAATCGGCATCCATTCACCCACTAAAACAATATCTAAATCGCCATCGCCATCAATATCAACCGTTTGCACGTCAGTCACCATACCAATATTTTTTAGTTCTGTACAATATTGGTCGGTTTTGTTATCAAATCCGCCTTTGCCGTCGTTTATAAAAAAATAAGTACTCACGGGTGTTCCGTACGAACCTGGAATGAGTCGCATCGCCACAATCAAATCTTGAAAACCATCGCCGTTAATATCCATTGCGCGAATACACGCCGTCGCGAGATTATTTTTAGCAGGGAACGCCGACGTATTGCGCGTAAAGTGACCGTGTCCGTCGTTCAGATATAATCTATCGTCAAAAAATTTGCCATCGTAACTACCCGATGCAACACACAAATCTAAATCACCATCATTATCGGCATCAAAAAAAATGCCATTACTATCTTTGTATCGCGCATCCTTTTCAAAATCGGGTTGAACGGTTTTTTTATAATGCCCGTTGGCGTCACCCAAAAATAACTGACCTGCAATATCGCGAGCGCCCGGCAAATAAATATCTGGAATGCCATCGCCATTCACATCACCGACGGCAATTTTTGGTCCTTCATTCGATGTCATATTAAATAGCAATCGCTCGACATCAAAATCTGAAAACTCGTTTTCGATATGCGCAAACTCTTTCGCTTGCGGTATTTCGGTAAATATTTTTTTTGCCTGCGGCAGATGCCAAAATATCGTTTTTTCTTTCGCATCAATTTGTTTTACCGTTATGGTTTGATTGACCGCTACGTTTTTGAGCATTAAACTTTTTCCGTTGGCGAAATCAGCGCGTACCGAATCAATTATTTTAGCATCACCAACGCCAAAAAGCAAACGCGATTCTACACAACTCTGGAATCCACGCATCGGTGCTACTTCTTGATACAATGTTTTTCCATTCGTAAACAATGTAACTTGTGTGCCGATACCAAATTTGTTTTTGGCGCCAGCATCGGCAACAACGCGCAAATAGCTATGAGCTGTTTGCTTTGAGTTTTGAGTTTTATTATCGGAAGAAGGATTATTGATTACGGCTGAAGGCTGCTGTCTAAGTGTATTCTCATAAATAAACGGCGGTGCATCTACATTATTGACCACTAAATCTAAATCACCGTCGTTGTCTAAATCAACATATACGGAACCGTTTGAAAACGACGGCGTATTTAATCCCCACGATTTTGTCATATCGGTAAACGTACCATTGCCATTGTTTTTAAAAGCAAAATTCGGTACGCGTTCACTCGGAATCGTGTCGATTAAACCTTTCATACCGCGTCCGCCGCGAATAATTTCGCCGACTTTATTTCTATCGCCAATAAAGTTTACATAATCTTGGTCGAGTAAATCTTTACCAATGCCGTTAGCGATAAAAATATCTTTGTTGCCATCGTTATCAAAGTCTGCCAAGAGTGCACTCCAACTCCATTCCGTCGCTTCCACGCCAAGCATTCTACCAATTTCCGAAAACGTACCGTTACCATTGTTGAGTTGCAAAACATTTCTGCCAAATTGATGCCCGTAACCTTCTTTTTGCATGAGTTGGTAGCGATTCCAGGAATCGAATTGCGCTTTTGTTTTCAATCGCGCATCCGTGTGCGGACACATTTCTGTGACCATCACTTCCGGAAAACCGTCGTTATTGATGTCTTGCATATCGGCACCCATCGAACCCATCGAAATTTCAGTCATTTGGTTTTCTAAATCTTCTTTAAATGTGCCGTTGTGTTGATTAATATAAAGGTAATCGCGCTCAAAAAAATCATTCGATACATAAATATCATCCCAACCATCGCGATTAATATCGCCAATCGTAACGCCTAAACCGAAAGTAATCGCGCTGCCATAAATTCCTGCTTGCGCGCTTACGTCCGTAAAATGATCGCCATCATTTCTGTAAAGTTTGTTGCCGCCTTCTAAATCGCGCACATTGCGCAATCCGCGTTTAGCATCAAAATTTACAACCGATTTAAGCGAATTGTTCAGTACATAGCAATCTAAATCGCCGTCGTTATCGTAATCGAAAAACGCGGCATGCGTAGAAAGACCGAGATCAGCGATTCCCCATTTTTGCGCCGCCTCTGTGAAAGTACCGTCGCCATTGTTTATAAAAAGTTCGTTGTACCGTTTTTCCCCCGTCGGCGGACCCGATTTACACACATAAATATCTAAAAATCCATCGCCGTTAACATCTGCAAAACTGACACCTGTTGCCCAAACACCTGAGCGTAACAGTCCCGCTTTTTCAGTCACGTCCTCGAAAACAAAATTGCCTTTGTTGATATACAATCGCGAAGGTTGGCGATTGCCACAAAAAAAAATATCGGGTAAACCGTCGTTGTTCACATCGCCGACGCCTACACCGCCACCGTTGTAAAAGCTGCGATAGGTGTAGCAATTAATTGAATCGTTGTAGTCGAGTTTATTTATGAAATCAATATGCGTTTCGGCTGCCGAGTGCAATTTAAATAACGCATCGGCTTGAATATCATTCTTTTCAGTTTTATTTTGTTGACACGCATTTGTCGTTAATATCAATAAAGCTAAAGAAAATATTTTTGGAAGAAATTTCATGCGCGCGATTTAGTGGCACAAGATACAACCAAGATTTATAGAAATTGAAAATTTCATGGAATTTTCAATTTCTTGAATTTAATGATTTGTAGAAAGTGAGATTAATTTTAGAGCAACGTAAAGGTTTTAGGAAAAAACTTTACGTTGCTCTAAAATTTTAAAAATAACCGTTAAATTAAAAATCACTAAAGTTGACCGCAATTCAAAATAGGGATAATTTATTCGCTTTACTTAAACGCAATTAATTAAGCTATTTCTTTTTGGCTATTTCTTTTTGAAAGTTTTTTTCGCTGCATCTATTGTTGGTGTTGCAGCAGGTTTCACCTCAGTTATTTTTACAACCGTTTTATTTTCTGGTGCAGTTGCTATCACATCATTTTTGGGTAAAGTTTCAGGTGAATGCCAACCGTTTTTTCGCGTGCGCTGAAATATAGCAAACGCAAACAATAATAAAAGTGCGATGGATGTAAACAAGCTTACTTTTTCACCAATAACGTATGATTTAGGTGCAAACTCCATCAACATAGTGTGTGTACCACTTGGCGCGCGCGCTGCGCGCAATAAATAATCTACCTTCTCCATTGGCACAGTATTACCGTCTATTTTAAGCGACATTCCTTTTTTTTCCGGATAATAAATTTCGGAAAAAACGACACACTGCTCACCGTTAGCGGTGTATGTGTATTCCATTCTATCCGGATTATATTTCGTAAGTTCTACTTTCGCCGTCGAATCGAATTGTGGTGTAAATCCGCGCAATGTACCAGCGTATTTTTCATCGTAAATAGCATCTGTTTTCGGATTAATTGTTCCGAGTGCGGATAATTCTGCATCGGCATTAGCGACGGCGCGAATATTTTTGACAAACCACGCATTGCCACACGCAAACGGATTCGGTGCAACACCTGCAATATCATCTTTAGAGATAACGTATTTGGTATTCAACATTCCGTAAATCGGCATATTTTTTTGTTCGAGCAACGAAGGATTTTTTTCATCGAACTTAGAAAGATATTTATCAATTAAATCCTGATAGCGCATCAGTTTAGCCGCATGATAGCCACCGACAGATTGGTGAAATGCTGAAGTCGAAGCATCTAAAAACGGATTTCCTTGTCTCAAATCTAAAACGCGAAAGTGTGGATCTTTATCTTTCTTAACAAAAATGTCAGCTGGTTTTTGCGTAAAAACGTTTTGTACTTCTTTTTTAGTCTCGAATTGATCGTTGCTGACAATGCGTTTGCCAATCGTCCATGAATCGAACAAAGTGAGTGCGGCAATACCTGCTACTACATAAACACTTTTAAATCTGCCTTTAATATAAAACCAAACCAAGCCCGCACCTGCTAAAATTAAAAATAATGAGCGCATCACATCGGCACGCGCTAACGCGGCGCGATCGGCACTGAGCATACTTACTAATTCCGGTTGAAGTTGTGCATCACGCGCGCCTTTATCGCCACCGAATGAAGCGAATACACAAAGCAAAACACAAATACCTGTACTCCATAAAAGGCTGCGCTGTTTTTTAGCGGTATCAATGTTAGGATCGAACAAAGCCTGAATACTCAGTGCCGCTAAAACAATTAATAATAATTGCCCAAGCCCTAATGCTTGCGTTACAGCGCGAAATTTATTGAACAATGGAAAAGAATCGAACATGAGTGTAGCGAAAAAGAAATTTTTCCCCCATGAAATCATCAACATAACCAACGAACTAATGCCGAGCCACCATCTGGTTGCACCACTTAATAAAAATAAACCCAGCACGCCGAAAAATATACTCAAAGCACCCCAGTAAATACTTACGCCCACAAACGGTTGATCGCCGGTATAGAACAATCCTGAAATTTGTTGATCAACTGCATGACTAATTTTATCGTTCGGCATACCTTGTTGCGCTAAACCCGAGGCAATTTGTGGACGGAGTTTTTCAAACGTTTCAGTACTTTCGTGCGATTGCGATGCACCACCGCCATACGCATTTTGTGCAATAAGCGTGAGCGATTCGCCGATGCCGTAACTCCAATTAAAAGCATATTCTTTATCTAAGCCACCACCTTTCGGATGATCCGAATTTTGTAGTTCCGATGTACCGCGAATTGTTTCCGCGCTGTATTCATTCGTCATCCAAACAGTTGGTAGGTTTGTACCAAAAGCCAATAACCCTGCTATTATCAATGTTGCCGCCGATTTACCAAAAGCCCACCAATTTTTAGATTTAATAGTGAACACCAATTGTGTGATACCGAGAATCAATAAAATTATGGCTGTGTAATACGTCACTTGCAAATGATTTCCGTAAAGTTGCAAGGCAAAACCAAGTGCAAAAACAGCACCACCAAATAAATATTGCCCGCGAAAAACGTTTGTAGCACCCGCTAAAACCAAAGGTGCCAATGCTAAGCACACCATTTGTGTGGAGTGTCCCGCTTCAATAATATCCATATTGAATGAGCTTAAACCAAAAGCCGCCGCACCAATGAGTGCCACACGCCAATCAACCAAAAGTGTAATAAGCAAAATATACATACAAAGCATTGCCAAAAATACATTCGCGTGTGGCGCAGTTATACCTTGACCTAATTGTAAAGCTCTAAATACGGGTGTAACCATGTTTCCTGAAAATTGCGACGCAATTTGTACCGCAGGCATACCCGAAAACATAGAATTTGTCCACAGCGGCATTTTACCCGTTGCTTTATAAATAGCATTGGCTTCGGTTGCAGCAGCACCTGCTTTTTGGTTATCGGGTTGTGGTAAAACTTTACCTTCAAATGCTGAGGCAGAAAAGAAAATAAAACTCAAAGCCAACATCGCAACAAGAGCGATGATATGTGGCAAAAATTTTTTAAAATCGAAATTCATAATTTAATTTTTTTGAACGAAGCCTTGAGCAATGAGCAACAAGCAATGAGCAACAAGCTATCAACTTTTAAAAGTGCGCGGAAGCTCAAAGCTTTGAGCGTGTAAAAGTATAAAACGTGTAGCGTGTTTAAGTGTGTTGCATTATTTTTTTTTATTAGAAAAAAATTAGCGGTTTTAATGGGCGATTTAAAATGAGCGACGAACGAATAACAACACGGAGTATTTAAAATAAAATAGACTACTTCGCTCGAAGTAGTCTATTGATAAAAAGTATGAAGTTAGAAACTTTAGAACGAATGTTTATAACCAAGCGATAAAGAATTTCGGATAAAAACATTTCTGCCTGGGCTGTTCGCGTCACCGTTTAAAAAAACCAATTGGTCATTGTCATAAAACCAATCTGATTTGAAAATAAATGAGAAATTTTTAATGATATTGAAGTCTAAAGTATTGTACCATTCAACGGCAATATTTTGAGGGGTGCGCAAATAATTGGAATATAAATCGAGCGTACCGATATAACTTATTCTATCGTTCGCAAATTTATTATTATAATCGAAACGCACTTCAGCACCCAATTGAAAATCTATCGTTTTATCGTGATTCGGGTTAGGGAAAAAACGCTCAGTATTTGCCAAAGTTTGATCGGCACAAATGATAGTCTTCACAGCAATAGGCGATAAAAAAATCGAGAGATGCGGATCGTGTTTATAAATAAAACCGGGTGATAGTTTGATAGTAGCAGGTGAAAAGAATGAACTTGTGAGTGTTAGCGTTTTTAAAATTGTTGGGTCAACACCTTGCGGCGTTAAGCTCAAATAGTTTGAACCGTAAGTAGAAAGGAATTGTGTTTGAAAATCGAACAAACCACCGAGATACCATTTCTCAGAAATTTTATGCCCAGCTTGAGAAGTGAACTGAATGACGTCGGTTGCTTTTGTGTAAGGTCCGCCGGCTGTACTGACAATAGCTTCTTGCAAACCAAATTTATTTGTCCAGATAACACTTGTGTCTTTATAATTTGCAAGATAAGTTACCAATCCACCAAATCCAAAACGATTATCACCTGCGCCAGGTCTTGGATTAATTAACCACAACGAAGCTAAATCTAAACCAATACTTCCAATCTTCGTCCAACCGTTCGGATCTTTCGATTCCAAAATTTTAACATCGCCCGTTGCATCCACCGTTTTTTGAGCATTTACAGACAAAAAAGAGAGGCAGAAGATTCCCGCCAATAATAATTTGACCTTCATAAAATGTAAAGTTTAATTTAAGAAATTTCGTTTTTGACGAATTAAGTTTAATAAGGTAACAAAATTAATTTAGATCAAAAGCTACGCATCAATTTTGAGATTATCGCTCGGAGTAACGATAATAGCTTCGGAAAGTAATTTATGCAAAGGAAAAATTATGAGCTGCTCGCCCGATTGAAGTTTGACCGTAGAATTATCAATATGAATAACTTTACCTTTCAAGTTTCCAATCTGAACTGTATCGCCCACAGTAATATTTCCTTTAGAGTAGTAGGAAGCCATTAAATTGAGCATCACTTCTTTCGATGCTAATCCGTAGCCTAAAGCAAAAGCCGCAACAACGCCACCGAGAATAACGGTTAAGTTATTTCTCAAAAAAGTGGTGTCTATTTGAGCTTGGTTAAGTGCGCTGATGCCCACAGAAATAAAAATAAAATAAAAAACGGCATTCGATATTATACTCGCGCTCGGAATATTGAGCGAGCGACAAGTTTTGAAAATTATATTTTTCATTCCGTTAGCAGCTAATAAACCCACTAACAAAACGATGAGTGCCACAAGTGCATTTGGTATGAAGTTTACAACCTTCATCACCAAATCCGAAATAGCAGGCATTCGGAGCGAATCGGTAGCAGCAATTATAAATACCAAAAAAATAAAATAATAAACCGTTTTGGCAATTATTGAGCTTAACTGAATTTTTAAATTGCTTTTCCGAACAATGTCAATATCGTTTATTTTCTCTGTAATCGAATCTAATCCAATTTTACGCAATAAAGTTTGTAGAAAGCGTGCCGTTAACTTAGCGATATAATAACCCGCGATAATAAAAACCAATGCTACTAATAAATTCGGCAGCGTACTAGTGAGTTGGAAGAGTAAACTTTTAAGTATTTCAAATCCCATGTTACCTTTTATTTTTCGTTTAACTAACTGTTATTTCAAATTGTTCGGCAAAATTTTAATTAATGCTCATTCGGTGCTTTAGGTCTATCATCGTCATCTTTTTTATTTTCTGGCACATTGGTTCCGCCAACAAAATCAACCAAAGTTTTAAACGCGCGCGAAACGAAGTGTTCCGTCACATCACCTCTAAAACGCGCCGAATCGTGACGCTTTTCAATGTTTTTTGCAACACGCTCTAAGCCATCATCTTCAAACATACGAATATGCTCGTCTTCTAACGATTTGAACGGATTTCTTCCATTATTTTTGTTCTCCATAATAAAGAATTTTTAATCGGTGCTATAAATAAAAAGCAAAATGCAAATAGAAAAATCCAAACGTAAATTAAGACTTGCCTTTTGTTCTTTGCCTTTTGCTAATTGCCTTTTAGTTCTGCATCGCCGAATTTTCGTTTAGAAATTTCGGCAGCTTTCATTTTAGCGCGTTTAATTTTCATTTTTGTCGCACTTTCTGTTTTGTCAATAATCTCGGCAATATCTTTTATACTCATGTCGTCCTGATATTTATACAAAATAACCATTCTATCACCTTCTGGCAACTCATCGAGAATTTCTTTCAGTTGGGGGAGCGATAAATCTAAAAAATACGAATCAGGAATTTCTTCTTCAGCCACATCGGGCGCACGTTCAATGTCGTCAGAAAACAAGAGTTTATTTTTTTTTCTTTTCCGCACAACATCCATGCAATAGTTGAACGTAATAGAATAAACCCAAGTCGAAAATTGAGATTTTTCATTAAAGCCTGAAAGATTCAGCATTACTTTAACAAAAATATCTTGTACCGCGTCTTGTGCCTCCGTTTGATCTTTTAAGATGGAGATACATTTACCGTAAACCTTCGGCGCGTACCGACGGTATAACAGAGTGAAATAAGAACTATTTTGCGATTGTAAATACAAGTGCATCAGTTCCACGTCCGATAAATCCTTACTTTGTGCTGTCGCTGCCAAAACTGTGCTTATAAATACAAAAAGAAAATTTGATTACTTTTAAAATCGTAAATATAAAGCGTAGATGCTATAAATTTGCGTTTAATTTCATTGTTCTGGTATTTACTGAACACACATTGTACTGACGCTATAATATTGGAAAGAAACATTTATTCAATGAATAAAATTAACAATGCAATAACAAATGTTATAATACATTGAAAATTAGACAACCACATCGTTTTTTATGTACAAAATTTTTATAAAACCCCTATTTTTTTTATTGCCACCCGAACGCGCTCACGAATTCGCTATGGGTAGTTTGCGTACATTTTGCAGCGTCGGTTTTTTTCAAAAAACTTTGAGTTTATTTTTTAAAACAGAAAATAAAAGTTTGGAATGCCAATTTTTAGGATTGCATTTTAAAAATCCAATAGGTTTGGCAGCAGGTTTCGATAAAGATGCGCATTACATAGACTGCGTTTCCGCTCTCGGTTTTGGATTTATTGAGTTGGGAACGGTTACACCTAAACCACAATCTGGTAGTGATGCACCGCGATTATTCCGTTTACCAAAAAGTTTAGCACTGATTAATCGGATGGGATTCAACAATAAAGGTGTGGAACAAATGGTTGCACAATTAAAAAAAAAACGTGCTGATACATCAGTAATTATAGGTGGAAATATTGGTAAAAATAAAACGACACCTAACGAATCAGCAATTACCGATTACCTTTTGTGTCTCGATGCACTTTTCGATTACGTGGATTACTTCACCGTTAATATTTCTTCGCCAAATACGCCTAATTTGCGTGCACTCCAAGAAAAAGAACCGCTCAACGATTTGCTTTCTCAAATTCAAAAACGCAATAAAAGTTACAAAAATCCAAAACCAATATTATTAAAAATTGCGCCCGACTTAACTAATAGTGCGCTCGATGATATAATTGATGTTGTCCTTCAGAACAAATTAGATGGCATAGTGGCGACAAATACAACTATTTTGCGCGAAGGTTTGATGGAAGCCGAAACAGAAATTTCTGCGATGGGTGCCGGTGGTTTGAGCGGCGTACCGTTGAAAAAACGCGCAACAGAAGTTATTCGCTACATCCGAAATAAAATTAAAAACCCCAATTTTGTAATTATCGGTGTAGGTGGCATAAATACTTGCGCTGATGCGATTGAAAAATTAGAAGCTGGCGCAACACTCCTCCAAATTTATACAGGCTTCGTTTATGAAGGTCCGACAATTGCAAAAAAAATAAATTCTGGTTTAATAGATTACTTTTTGGAGAAAGAACAAAAAGTTTAAATTATATTTGCACTTATTTCCCGCAGACTTTTCAGACTTTCACAAATTCGTTTCGTGATTTTTCGTGCATTTTGTGGTCCTAATTTACTCATTTTTAATTATTCTTTCTTAATTTATACAAATATGGCATTCGATGTAACAGGAAAACTGATTAAAAAATTTCCAACTGAAACACGCGGCGAAAAAGGATTTCAAACACGCGATTTTGTTTTAGAAGTCTCTGACGGACAGTATCCACAACTTATAAAATTTCAAGCAGTTCAAGATCGTTGCGCTATGCTCGATACTTACGAAGAAAACGAAGAAATAAAAGTACATTTCGACTTGCGCGGCAGAGAGTGGCAAGGAAAATATTTGACAAATTTAAATTGCTGGCGCATCGAAAAAGGCGCGAATGCCTCTCCGTCAACAGCAACACCTGTGCAACAAGTAGCGCAAACAACGGCATCAGATAATTTAGGAAAATTCCCAAGTTTGAAAGATGAGCCTTTACAAGATGCGGATGATTTGCCGTTCTAAAGTGTAGAGTGAAAAATTATTTCAAAAAAGTAGCTACATCGAGCGGTAAGTATGAAAACAAACATATTTACCGCTCGACATAGCTACTAAAAAAGGTTTACCTTTGCGTTATATTATTCCCGGTAGTCCCTGAGTTTTCTCATACTATCGGGTTTCGTTTTTATAGCTCTATCTAATTTCAACTTGTAAAATTTATAAATTTTGAGCAATATTGGTCAATCTGCTTTTGGTATATTCACGGCTATCTTTTTTTGTTTAAAATTAGTGAAAATAGCCTCAGATTGGTTGACTATAATTTAGATGCGAATGTTCTTTTTAAGGATTAGAATACAAATGCTATAATAAAAGCAGAATAGAACTTTAAATGCTTAGTGTCATAGTGTCTAATCCACTTACAAAAAAAGCAATTCTGAAGTTTTTTGTTTTCCTTAATTTTTTAATCTTTCGAGTAGTAAGGATGAAAAACTTTTGACACCCGTTCTAATACATTCTTCATCAACTTTAAAATTCGGTGAATGATTCATTGCAATAATTCCTTTTTCAATGTTTGAACCACCAAGAATAAAATAAACACCAGGAATTTTTTGTTGAAAATATGCAAAATCGTCATTAAAAAATGGAACTTGACCATAATCCGAATTTATTAAACTCTTTCCGAAAATATTTTCAATTGTTTTAGTAGCAATGTGCGTCAATTTTTCATTGTTGAAAACTGTTGGGTTTTCTTGTATGAATGAAATAGAAAGTAATTTGTCCTTGTAGCCATTAGTTTCTATTATTTGTTTTATTTTTGGAATGATTTTTTTCAGGTTGTGAGAGTTCGTCTCATACAGATATGTTTCTAAGAATAGTTCTTTATCCTTAAAGTAAATACTAAAATTCTCATCCATTATTAAGTAATCTTTAAAAATTGTATTGGGGTTCATAAGCCCTATTTTGGAGTCACTAATATTTTGTAGTTCCCAAGGCTTACTGTTGTTACTTGAACGAGATAAAGAATTGTAGATTTTTTTTGTAAGCTCTTTTGTCTCACTATTCGATAATTCATTTTTTAATTTAATTCTTATTTTTTTCTGATAAGCATAAATTTCATTCGGTTTAACCATTATTTGCCCAACCGGTAATGCAGTAACATGCAATCCATAAATTTCTTCAAGATTTATTTTCGAAAGCAACCCATTGTCAATCATACTTTTTGCTCCAATAAATGTCTCTTCTTCGGGTTGAAAAATAAAAT
The DNA here is from genome assembly GCA_043758385.1 of Saprospiraceae bacterium. Classification (GTDB taxonomy): domain Bacteria; phylum Bacteroidota; class Bacteroidia; order Chitinophagales; family Saprospiraceae; genus JAAFJT01. The sequence goes on along the minus strand of JAYVNP010000097.1, from coordinate 19,906 downwards.
ATAATGTTCCGTTTAAAGATTTTTTATTTTTTGCAAGAACTTCAGCTATTCCTAACGCAATTGCCATGTGTATGTCGTGACCACAACCATGCTGAACATTTTTTACCGCAGATTTGAAATCAACATTGTCGGGAAATTCATTTGGCAGTGCGTCCATTTCTGCGCGCCAAGCAATTTTTTTACCTTTCTTACTACCCTGTAAAATGCCCAAAACGCCGTATCCGTAAATATCTGTTTGAACTTTTAGACCTAAGTCTAACAAATATTTCTTTATTGTTTCTTGGGTTAGGCTTTCCTTTCCTGCTAATTCCGGTTTTTGATGAAAGCCTCTTCGAACTGCGACTAACTTGTCAAAAATTTTATCCGTTTCAAGTTTAACAGATTCCTGAGTTAAAGTTTCATTCTTTTTTTGCTGAGAGGTAACCATTTTTTGGTTACAACTAACAAGTGTAAAAAGTGAAGTAAGCAGTATCGAAAATACAAATTGTGTGTTCATTCTAAATATTTTTTCAAATACCAGATCAAGAACAAAGCTTGACAAGATGATTAATGGTATTCTGTTACTTGAGCTTAAACTAAAGACTTTTAATTTTAGTGATAACCTTAAGCATAAAATTATTCACTTACAACCGTATCAACAAGTTTTTATTTTGAAAAAAAATAAAAACTATGATTCCAGATGAAAATAAAACACGAATGACTAAAAGAACTTAACTTTGAAATTCACAAAAATAAAACAAAGCTATTGAAAAAGTATTATTTTGCTTTAACCTTAATCAATGCGCTGCTTCTTCAAACTACAATACACGCACAACGTCTCGTCAAACTTTCTACTAAGTTTAACGATGCTTTTGTTGAGTATGATTTATTTGGCGAAAACGATGAGCGCGGTTCACTCACTTTAACTTGGCAGCAACCCGATAAATGGACAGAATGGAATTTTAGAATGGGTGATACTTCGGGTACGATAAAAACAAAATGGAATGAAGATACTAATTTTTGGGAAGTGCGCTATAATAATAAAATTGCGACCGCGCAAACCGTTTACCAAAACGATTTTTCGCGCTGGCGCATCACTAATAATAATTTTTCCCTCGATTTAGCACCTGCTAACTTTAACAACCCGAATGAGTGGTGGGTAGAAGATGCGAAACGCGGATCGCTATACATAGCTACCGAAGTTCCGAACGATCCGCGCGATTGGCTGGTGCAAGATGAGTTGAGTGAAGAAGTGCCGTTTGCTATGCGGATGGCAATTATTTTTGTCTCAATTTATCAAACAATACCAAAATCATAAAATTTTTTATTTTTACGCAATATTTTTTTTAGCCATTTTTAGAAATAAAATTTATTAAATTTCTATTAAACGCGAAAAATATTTGGAATTAAAATGCCTTAACCATTTTAAATTCTGAAAACGGGAATACAGAGGCGTTAAATTTAAGTTAAAGAATAAAATATGTTTCGGTTGGTACTTGTTTTTTAAATCTTTTTGGCTCTATATTTGACCATAATTAGTAACGAACTTTTGATTTTTTAATCTTCTCCAAACTTATTCGCCTATATCATTAAGACTTGTACACTAAACAGTAATCATTTTCTCTCATTGACTTTGTCTGAAAATCCTTTTAGTTATGCAAGCATTGCAAGTTTCTCTTGTTAGCGATCACGATTTAATTCTTCAATACCTTGATGGTCACGAGAATGCGTTTGAAATTCTCTTACGCCGTCACAAATCGAAAATTTATACTTCCATTTATCTATTTTGTCGCGACCAACAATTGGCGGAGGATATTTTCCAAGAAGTATTTATTAAAATTATTAACACCTTACGCAGTGGACGTTACAACCACGAAGGAAAATTTTTACAATGGGCTTTGCGTATTGCGCACAACTTGTGCGTTGATTATTTTCGTCGCGATAAACGCCGACCAACTGTTGCACCGACAGACGATTTCGATATTTTTAATCAAGTTGAACTTTCGGAAGAAAGCCCTGAAGAAAATATCATGCGCTCACAATCGTATCATCGGGTGCGCCACTTAGTTGATGCTTTACCACCCGAGCAACGCGAAGTTGTTATTTTGCGTCATTACGCCGACATGAGTTTTAAAGAAATTTCTTTACTTACGCGCGTCAGCATTAATACAGCACTCGGCAGAATGCGTTATGCACTTATCAATATTCGCCGTATGGTAGAAGAAAATAATTTAGTGTTGAACTAAACAGTTTCGATTTCTGCATGGAGCCTCGTATGTTTTTAAAACATACGAGGCTTTTTATTGAATAACTCACTGCTATTAATTTACCTTTGCAGTCAGAAAAGAATACTCAATTATGAAAAAGATAAATTTGCAGTTCAGTTTAGTTACGGTTTTTATTTTGCTTGCTGCTTTTAGTCGCACTTTACCACACATCTGGAATTTTTCGCCCATTTGTGCAATGGGTTTATTCGGTGCTGCACATTTCGATAAACAATGGAAAGCTTTATTAATTCCCTTAACCGCAACATGGTTAAGCGATTTGGTTATTGATAATGTATTGTTCAAACAATTTTTTCCGACGTTTACTTGGTTTTACGATGGCTTTTACTGGCAGTATAGTACTTATTTACTTATTGGCGTGATGGGTTATTTTTTATTTAATCATAGAATTACAGTTGCTAAAGTTATAGGTAGTTCTGTAATTTCTGCGTTATTATTTTTCTTGATTTCCAACTTTGGCGTTTGGGTTGGCTCAACGATGTATCCGCATAATTTTTCTGGATTAACGGCTTGCTATGCTTCTGCGATTCCTTTCTTTGGTGGTTCTCTCGGCGGTAATTTATTTTATTCAGCCGTGTTTTTCGGTGGGTATTATTTATTGCAAAAACAATTTGGCATTTTGAGGTTGCCTTATTTACGGTATGCGTAGGCAATTAGAAATTAAAAAATTATAAAAGAGGCGGGATAATTTCTGCCTTTTTTATTTTATGTGCCATACATTTTTTAATTTAACCTCGCATTTAAAAAAAATAAAACTACTATGGCGGAACAACACACCGATCATGATAAACTATTCAAGTCGGCATTGCAGGATATTGAATCGGCGCGCGAATTTTTGAGGCATTTTCTGCCGTCATATATTCTCAATGATATTGATTTAAAAAAACTTAAACTCGATTCAACTAATTATATTAGAGAGAATTTAGAAGAACAAAACTCTGATTTAGTATTTGAGACGGTTTTTCTACGACATAAAAATATATTATTTTTGCTTTTAGAACACAAGAGCTACATTGATCGCGAATTGATTATCCAAATTATAAATTATATTTTCGGAATTTTTAATCGCGATATTACAGAGAATCGAGCATTCTCTTTTGTTCTTCCCATCGTTGTTTATCATGGAAATAGAAAAAGTAAACCTAAACCTTTGTACAGTTATTTTAAAAATTTACCGCCGTATTTACACAAATTTGTCCCTTCTGTTGAATTTATTTTTGTCAATCTTGGAACAACTTCTAATGCCGAGCTTTTAAAACTTTCAGATAAAACGTTATTAAAAAGTGCATTTTTAGCACTTAAAAATATTGGTGATGCAGACTTTATAAAAATTCATTTCAACGAATTTGTTAAATTTTTAGATAAAAAGCCACACTATTATAGTTTTATGAGACAAATTATGCTATATTTGTACAGGCATTCGCCAATAAAACAAGATGAGTTTAATTCTTTTATTACTTCACAAACTAATAAAACTTTAAAAATGGAATTATCAACAGCAGTAAAAGGTGCATGGGCTGAAGCAGTTGAAGAAGGTATTACACAAGGTATTACACAAGGCATTTCTCAAGGCGAATTAAAAAAAACAATTGCTGTTGTCAGAAAGGGCTGGCTCAAAGGTCACTCTATTAAAGTAATTGCTGATTTAGCGGATATTTCTATTGAAGAAGTCAAAAGGTATATTTCTGAATTTGAAAACGAGAAAAAATAATTTGTGCTTAAATAGTTGGGCGTCACTATTTTTTAGCAATGCCTTTTATCTTTGCTGAAAATTGAGCCTGTGAAACGCGTATTAATAGTTGTAGCTACTGAGAGAGAAATTTTTCCTTTTGTACAATTTTTGAAAGAAGAAAAAAGTAAAATCCGAAATGCTATTTTTGGTGAAACTGGTTATGCTTTTGATATTTCTGTAACTGGCGTTGGATTGGTTAATACAGCATACCAAATGGGTAAAAATTTAGCAACAAAAAAATACGACATCGCTTTAAATGTCGGTGTTGCGGGTGCGTATAATTCTATTTTAGAACTCGGTGAAATAACGGAAGTGGTGAGCGAACAATTTGCTGATTTTGGCGCAGAAGAAGCTGACGGTAGTTTTCTCGATGTTTTCCAGATGAAATTAATTGACGGCAATGTCGCCCCGTTCAGCAATAATAAACTCATTAATAAAAAACCCCTAAAAAGTCTTGGATTAAAATTAGTGCAAGGGCTTTCTGTTCAAACCGTTCGTGGATCCGATAAAACGATTGACCGGACAAGACGCAAGTTCAATGCCGATGTAGAAAGTATGGAAGGCGCAGCTTTTTTTCAAGCTTGTTTAGACACTAATACACCTTTCGCCGAAATTCGCGCAATTTCTAATTATGTTGCGCCACGCGATACATCAACTTGGAAAATGAAAGATGCCATCATTGCGCTCAATGTTTGGTTAATAGAGCAGTTCCACACGCGCTTAATTTAATTGGTCATTAAGTTATAATATAGCCACCGATGGCAGTCAGTATTGTTTTTCTAAACTTATAACTATCAATTTTAGCTTTTAGTTTCTCTCCTTGTTATGAAAAAAAATCATTTGTATTTTATTTTTTCATAGAATTTGTATCCATTTTTTAAAACGCGGCGTAATTTTTGAATGATGATTATCAATAGTTTGATACGTCTCTAATTGAATAGTTTAGCGTTTCAAATAGTATTAATCGTCCTGTTAAAACGGTAGAATATAATTCCATGATAGAAACAAAAACACCACCTTCCTCTGGTGAGTTTAATTTATTAGGCGACATGACAATTTTGCGCGAAATTATAATGGGTCCGCAAATTATAGCCAACAATTCGCGCTTCAGCGAAATGCAATCCGATTTAGTTCAGAAAAATGACGCTTTTGAAAAACGTATAGCTGCATCTGAAAAAAATTTTGAAGCGCAACTTAAAAAAATAGAAACGCATTTTCAAGAGCAATTAACACAGATGCGCGAAAGTTTTGAAAAATCGCACTCTGACGATCGTAAAGCATTATCGGAAGCAGTTGTAGCTATTGGTACAGCTATTAAATAAGTTTATATGTACGGTAATAATCTTAATACTAAATCGAGCGTCGTTAATGAGCACATTCAAATTAATGTGTTGCGCGATATTTTATTAAAAGATGATCGTCAATCAACTGAAAAATTGCAAGCCATGTTGAATGCGCACGCTGAAGAAATGCGTGAGATTGAAAAAAAAATTACGGCGCAATTAGAAGTTTTAAAAGTAAATTTTCCGCAATCATATTCGGGCGCAGTTAATAAACTCATTGCGACTAAATTGCAAAATTCGCAGCGCGAAATTCTCGACGTGATATACCCAAAGTTAGGTCTGTTGATTCAAAAATATATTGCGCATCAAATTGAATTACTTCGCATTGAGTTAAAAAAACAAATTGAAAAGCTATTTAAAACAAAAGCAAAACCGCGTTGGTGGTATAAAGTGTTGGGTGGTAAAATAAATATTCCTGATTTAAATTTGCGCGATTTACAAACTTCTGAACTAAAAGAAATTTTTATTGTTCAAAAACCATCTGGATTATTGTTGGCGCAAGCATCGCAATCCGACACGCTCAAACGCGAACTGACAGCTGCTATGCTCACAGCTGTAAAAAGTTTTATGGAAGATGCTTTTTTAAATGATACAGATGAGCTTGAGCAAATTCGATACGGCTACTTCACTTTGTTGTTGTTTAATTTTCCGACGTATTATTATGTTTTGGCTTTTACGGGTAATTTAACAGCAACCGAGAGTCACGCATATTTCGGCAAAGCGTGTCAATTTTCGGAACTTAATAAAATTATTTTTTCAGAAAATATCAATGATATGGCTCAGTTAGAACTCTCCGAAAAATTAAAACAAACTTTTTTATCGGATTTAATAACTGTTTCTGACGATTCTTTTTTAGAACTTATTAACACAAAATACCACTATGATTAGCAAAAAAATAATTCTCACCGGCAGTTTTGGTGTTGGGAAAACATCGCTGTTTAATCAATTCATGTACAGTGAATTTTCCGATAAATACCTCACAACTATTGGTGTAAAAGTTAATAGTAAAGTTGTAAACACATGGAACGGTGCTATAACGTTATACGTTTGGGATATTGCGGGTGAAATTTCGCAAGATAAGATCCCGATGTCTTATTTTTTGGGAGCCAGTGGAATTGTTTATGTTTTGGACGTCACGCGACCGAATAATCAAGTAAATGTTTCGGCGGATATACAGTTTTTAAAACGCATTTTACCCGAGTGTAAAATAACGGTTATAGCAAATAAAAAAGATTTGCTAACGCCAGAAGGATTAGCCAAGTTTTCGAGTGAATCCCTGATTCAATGGGATTATTTGACGAGTGCTAAAACGGGTGAAAATGTAGAAATACTTTTTTCCGATTTAGCCGAATATTTTGTAGAGCAAGCAGTAGCATAGTAGCGTACTTAATTGTGCGAAAAAAGATTTGTGATAACCGATTATATTTTATCTACTCCCATGAACGATTTAAAGTTTCAAAAAATTGAAATTAACGCGCAAGGCTGCATTTTAAGCAGTAATGAAAACTTATTCAGCACATTACAATTCAGAGATTGTTCGTTACGCGAATGGTCGCCCTTGTTAGCAAGTATTTTTGAGGAAGTTATGCAGCGTTTGAGTTTTTCGCGCACACTCGAAATTCCAAGAGTTGTTACTCCGATTTTAAATATTGATGGTTTGTTCGATTGCACATTTAGGCGAATTATGTTGGAAACTGGTGCAGTAATTTTAGAGTGGTGCATTTATGATATCAAACCTTCAATGCACCGTCGCAACTTGATTCAGCAAAAATTTAATTCTTGGCGCATTGCACAACCTGATTTTAGTCAGATTAAAAAAATGCCTTCACATATTTTTGAAGTATAATTTTAAGTTGGTAGTTGATAGTTATCAGAATAGCAAACAACCATCATCGTTCAACCATCAATTAAATATGGTTTCAAATTTTACAGATAGTAATCAGAGAATAAATTATTTATTAGCCAAAAATTTAGAACTCGAAGGAGAGATTCAGAAACAAAATTTTGAAGCTGTAATTCAAAAAACACGCGCGCAGCAACGCCAACGTTATTTGCTATTTGCTATTTTTTTAACGCCTCTAATTTTACTCTTTACGCAAAATAAGCAGATAAAAAAATTGGAGCAAAATAATTCATCCGAAAAAAATTCGACTGAATTATATGCTCTAACAGAAAGAATTGCCATTCTTGAAAAAACACAAACCCATTCCGTAAAATATATCACACAACCTGGTGATAACTTAGCAAAAATTGGTGCTTTATTTTTTAACGATGCTAAAACAGGTTATCGCGTTGGCGTTGATAATAAATTACACGTTACCGATTTAGATGTTTTGCTTTTTCCGAATGATACGCTCAATATCATTTACCGTTAAATAATTTCTTATTCAATTTTGCTCAGATAGTTATTACTCAAATTACGCAAAACGCTTAATGATGCACCAGTTGCGGCTTCACCTTTAATGTTGCGTTCGTTCATAATTTGCTCTAAGTGCGTTAGTGTTTTGTAGTAAGCTACTTTAAGCGCATCGTAACTACGCGTCGCATTTTTAGAAGTTGTTGACCATAATTCTAATTTTTTCCAAGTTTGTGCGTGCCAACCAAGTGCAGCATCAATATCCGTTTTAGTAGGTGTATTTTCGGGCAAATTACCGAGCACATCGAATTTTATAACGTCGCCTTCAGGCGTATTCGCTAACCACTGCGCTAAAACCATAAATGTTGCTGCGTCGTCGAAATCGTTACTTTCAAAACTTTTTTGAGCTACTGTGCGCGCAATTGAAAGTGTTTTATTTTTTTCGAGGGCATCTGCATACGCTGCATCAGTCATTTTTCCATAAACGCCATCTGCCTCGCCATTAAATGTTCCTAATTTTTTTAAAGTTTCTTGTAATTTAATAACCGATTTTCTTTTATCTTTCATTGCAACCGTTGCATACGATTGTGGTAAGGCTGCCGCAGAAGGCGTTGCTACCATTGTTTCAGTTTGCGTTTCTGGTACTGACTTAGTAGCGATAGCACCACTACCAATATTGTTACCCGTATCAAAAATACTTACGCTATTTATTTGGGGCAACTTAACTGATTTGATAAATGCGTCTTTGTACCCTGCTGTAAATAGTTCATTCAATTTTATACGCGCATCATTTTTATCGGCATAGTAACCGACCATTAAACGCACTAAATTATTGGTGGGCGCAGTATAAAGTTTTCCGAATTTAGAATAAGTATTGAAAGGAACTGCTTCACCTGCGTTCGATGTTGAAACTTGTACAACATAAACCGTTTTATCATTCGCTAAAGGGCGTTGAACAATTTGGGCATCATCGAACCCGCGCACTTTTACTTTATCCAAAACGGTTTGAGCTTCGTCGGGTGTTTTAAATCCGCCAATAAAAACGATGTTGTTGCGTTTGTAAACGTAAGCGTAAGATCGGATAGATTCAAAATCGGATTGTATGAGTGCTTCGTTAAAAGTTCCTAACTGTACGGAATAAAATATTTCTTCTTGTGGATTAGAAGCAGTTGCTTGTGCCGAAACTGTTTGAGAAATGAAGAGTGAAAAAACAATTAATAGCGTTCCTAAAAATTTCATGCTGTAGTATTTTTTAAAATTATTGCGCTGTTCATACAGTGCGTTCTGATGTTTAAAAGACTAAAAAAATTAAAAATGGCACTTTAAAGTTATCGTTTTAATAAAGTTAAGTTAATTAACACAATTTTGTGTTTTTACTTAACGCTATTTTCGTAAATAACGCATCTAATGTTATAGTTGGTATGTTGTAAGCGTGTTCTCAGAAAATTTATTACGCTTTCTATACATTAACCGTAACTCAAGCATACTATCAGGAAACGGAATAACTTTAATCTTTTTACATTTATGAAACTTCAAGTGCTTTCAGCGGCTGTTCACGATTTAATTGGTGATGGAAAAACCGAGAATGCTTTAGCATTATTGAAACAGGAAATTCCATCCGTTTATCCGAAAGGAATGATTGATGTAACGATGCTCAAGAGTCGTTACAATCAGGCGCATGACGATTTCGCCATTCGCGGTGTCATCTCGAATACCGATTTTGATGCGCGCGTTTCTCAAATAAACTTATCTATCCTCGAGTTTTTAGAACGTATTTCAAAACGCGACGAAACAAAAGATGCCCCCCCTTCACATACTTTTGCCTCTTCAACGGTCAATAAAGTTAAGCCCGCTTTAAAAATTACTACGCCAGGCTTAGTCATTTTATTTTCAAGAAAAAGTCTCATCGGCTTAGTTTCGATTATTGTTTTAGGTATAGGTGCAAAATACTTTTTCTTCAACTCAAAACCTAAGACAGAAGATAAAAAACCAATCATTGAAGTTAAATCGGTGCCAACTCCTGGAGATTCTTTTTTGTTACAACAAAAACTCAAAGAATTTGATATGGAGGAAACGCGCGAACGTTTACGCATGGAAAGAAAGAGAAATAATTCGGATAAAAGAGATCAAAATCAAGAATCTCAAAAAAGTAAAACGCAACACGTTAAAAAACCTTTGACATATTCTAACGAGATGGATACGATAAAACCTGTATATGCACCCGCACCAAAAAAAATTATTTTACCTATAAAAACGGAATTAAAAAAGAATAAAGGCGCATAGCCGTTCGTGAAGAACTATGCGCCAACGCTTTAACCTTTAAAGCAATTTCACCCTAAGCCGTTTCTTTAGGATAGTCGTAGTTGAGCATCCAGCAAATGCCAAATTTATCAGTTACCATTCCGAAATAAGCATTCCAAAAAGTTTTTTCTAATTTCATCACTACTCTCCCGCCTTCACCCAAAGCGTTATATAATTGCATTGCTTCGGCTTCACTTTCACACGAAATACTCATTTGAAAATTATTACCTATCATAACGGTTGAATGTTGCGATGGCAAACTATCGGAAGCAAAAATGGTAGAGCCATCGTTGAGCGGAAATGCAACGTGCATCACATATTCTTGTTCAACGGTAGAAAGTTTATCGCCGCCGGGCATGTCTTTAAACTTGTTGAAATCGCTGAACTCGCCGCCGAAAATAGATTTATAAAAATTGAGTGCTGATTCGCACGTGCCATTAAAAAGTAAATACGGATTGACTGATACCATAAAAAAAGTTTTGTGAATTATATTTCGTTACGCAAAAAAAATCAAAAGGTTTACAGAATAATTTTAAAAATCCTAAGAAATTGATATATTTGTGTGAGCAAACTATCCAACATACTATGAATAAGGTTCATAATCCGAATGACAAGTTTTTTAAAGCCGTATTCCAATATCCTACTTTGGTAGGCGATTTCATGAAGTTTTTTCTATCTAAGGAGCTTATTCAATCACTTGATCTTTCATCTTTAGTTTTAGACACTACAAATTATATTGGCGACAACTTGTCCGAGTTCTATTCCGATGTAGTTTACAATTGCACAATTAATGGGAAGGCGATGAAAGTAATTTTGCTTTTTGAGCATAAAATGGCAATTGGTCACGATATTTATATTCAACTCATTCTCTACATTGTAGAGATTTTAAAACAAAATTACAAAATAAATAAACAGTACGATGTTGTGATACCGATAGTTATTTATCAAGGCAAAGAAAAATTTGTGCAACGTCCATTTCATACTTACTTTAAAAACTTAGAACTACAGTTTATTCGCTTTATTCCTCAATTCGATTTCGAATTAGTGGGTATTCAAAAAATTGATGATAAAGAAGTTCTGAATTTTTCGGATGATAGTCCATTAAAAAGTGTTTTATTAACGATGAAACACGTAAAGGAAAAATCATTTTTCAAAAAACATTTTCAAGATATTGTGCGTTTTTCAGAAAACCATCCGTTTTGGAATGATCTATTTAAACAATTAATTGTATATTTGCATGAACGGTCTGGATTAAATCTGCAAGAATTAAAATCTCTTATTTTATCACAAAAAGACGAAAGTATGAAAGCTAAAGGTATGACAGCAGCGCAAGAGTTGAAACTGGAAGGAAAACTGGAAGGAAAACTGGAAGGAAAACTGGAAGGAAAACTCGAAGGAAAACTCGAAGGAAAACTCGAAGTAGTAAGAGAATCTTGGGTAGAAGGTTTTAAACCTGAAGTAGCTTCAAAGTTAACTAAATTACCTTTAGAAGAAGTCAAACGCTTATACAAACAATTTGAAAATGAATTACGCTTAAAACAATGAATGCAAAAGTTATATCTGCCGCAGATGAGTTAAGACTTGAAGGTAAACTCGAAGGTAAACTTGAAGGTAAACTTGAAGGTAAACTCGAAGCCCAAAATGAAATAATTAAACAAGCTTTTGTTATGGGCTTAACGCCAAAATTGGCATCTCGTTTAACAAAATGTCCGATAGAAGAAGTAATTCAAATGTTCAAACATTTTGAAAATGAATTGATATCCTCAAACGAATAATTATGCGTTACGTTTAAAAAATTTGTTCCTTAAGAAATTTAATCATTAAACTTTTTAACTTTACCGATTCAATAATAATCAATCTATGATTTTAGAAAATTCGGTAAGTTTAATTACAGGTGGTGCGCGTGGCATCGGCGAAGGTTTGGTCAGAAAATTTGCAGCAGAGGGTAGTTTAGTGTTTTTCACTTACGTATCGGAAGGTTCAACAGAACGCGCTGAAAAATTATGCGTTGAGTTGAACGCTTTAGGGCATTCAGTAGAATGTATGCAATCGGATGCTGCTTCGTTCGAGCAATCAGAAAAATTGATTGACACGATTGTAAAAAAAATGGGAAAACTTGATGTCGTTGTCAATAATGCGGGTATTACACGCGATACATTAATGCTCCGTATGACGGAAAAACAGTGGGACGATGTGATTCACGCTAATCTAAAATCAGTTTTTAATATTACTAAACACGCTTTGCGACCAATGCTTAAACAGCGCAATGGCTCAATAATAAATATGAGTAGCGTTGTGGGCGTTTTCGGAAATGCAGGTCAGGCGAATTATGCGGCGTCGAAAGCTGGAATTATCGGTTTTTCAAAATCAATTGCAAAAGAATATGGCAACCGAAACATACGTTGCAACGTTATAGCACCAGGTTATGTGGAAACAGAAATGACGGATGTTTTGAGTGATGAAGTTAAAACAAATTTTTTAAAAAATATTCCGCTTGGCAGATTAGGAAGCGTAGAAGAAATTGCGAATGCTTCTTTGTTTTTAGCATCAAGTGCAAGCAGTTATATTTCTGGGCAAGTGCTTAGTGTGTGTGGTGGACTTAATTGCTGAAATATGCTTTGCATCTTTTAGCAATTAAAATTAATTAATGAAAGAATTAAGGAATTGAGAAATGGAAAGTTTAGGAGTTATGCCTTAATTTTTTCACTCCTTAATTCCTTCCTTAATTAAAACTATGGAATTTAAAATAAATTCAAAATATTCACCAACAGGCGATCAGCCCGAAGCAATTGCGCAGCTAACGAGTGGTGTAATGAGTGGCGAGCGTGCGCAAACTTTATTGGGTGTTACGGGTTCGGGTAAAACATTCACGATGGCGAATGTGATTGCAAATTTGAACAAACCGACGCTTATTTTGACTCACAATAAAACTCTGACAGCACAACTATACAGCGAGTTTAAACAATTTTTTCCAGATAATGCTGTCGAATATTTCGTCAGTTATTACGATTACTACCAACCGGAAGCATATATCAGCGTGAGCGATACGTACATCGAAAAAGATTTACAAATTAATGAAGAAGTAGATAAACTACGCTTGCGTGCTACAAGTTCGTTATTGTCGGGTCGGCGCGATATAATAATTGTTGCTTCTGTTTCGTGCATTTACGGGATGGGAAATCCGGAAGATTATAAAACTAATATCACGCGTATTCAAACAGGTATGATTATTCCGCGCAATCATTTTTTGCTATCGCTTGTTGATAGTTTGTACGCGCGAACAGAAACTGAATTTACACGCAGCACTTTCCGAGTACGTGGCGATACCGTTGATATTAATTTGCCGTATGCCGATCACGGTTTGCGCGTAACGTTTTTTGGCGACGAGATTGAAGGCATAGAAACAATTGATAAAGAGTCGGGTAAAAGTTTAAGCAAATTCGATGAAGCAGCGATTTTTCCCGCCAATCTATACAATCCTTCGCGCGATAGGATTGAACAAATCATGGAAGATATTAAGCACGAGATGAACGAGCAGGTAAAATATTTTCTACGCGACGGCAGACAACTCGAAGCTAAACGTATTGAAGAGCGCACATCTTTCGATTTAGAAATGATTAAAGAATTGGGTTATTGTTCGGGTATAGAAAATTATTCCCGCTTTTTCGACCGTCGCACACCGGGCGACAGACCGTTTTGTTTACTCGATTATTTTCCACCCGATTACATCTGTTTCATCGACGAAAGCCATGCGACACTACCACAAATTCGTGGAATGTGGGGTGGCGATCGCGCGCGCAAACAAAATTTAGTCTCTTACGGATTTCGGTTGCCGAGTGCGATGGACAACAGACCACAAAACTTTATCGAATTTGAATCGCTCTTAAACCAAGTCATTTTTGTTTCTGCCACGCCGAGTGACTACGAAATGCAAGTGACAGAAGGTGTGGTGGTTGAACAAATTGTTCGACCTACGGGACTGCTCGATCCACCGATTGATGTGCGCCCGTCTATTAACCAAGTGGATGATTTATTGGAAGAAATACATCGGCGCATTGAACGCAAAGAACGCGTATTGATCACTACGCTGACAAAACGTATGAGTGAAGAGTTGACAAAATACTTGGTAAAACTCGAAATTAAAGTCCGTTACATTCACTCCGAAGTTGATACGATGGAACGCATGGAAATTCTACGCGATTTACGTCTCGGCGATTTCGACGTTCTTGTTGGTGTGAATTTGCTGCGCGAAGGTTTAGATTTGCCCGAAGTTTCACTCGTCGCTATTTTAGATGCCGATAAAGAAGGTTTTTTGCGCAATGAGCGCTCGTTGACGCAAACAGCTGGTCGCGCCGCGCGAAATTCAAATGGTCTCGTTATTTTTTATGCCGATAAGGTAACCAATTCTATGCAACGCACGATTGATGAAACGACGCGCCGACGTGCGATACAAATTGCATACAATACCAAACACAACATTACACCAACTACGGTTTCGCGCACGCGCGAAGAAATTTTGGAAGCAAGTTCTATTTTAGATATTCGAGGCAAAAAACTTAACGCATACGTCGAAAATGATGAAGTCAGCATTGCCGCCGATCCTGTAACATCCTACATGACGCGTCAACAATTCGATATGTTAATAGCATCAACCGAAAAGAAAATGAAGGACGCTGCAAAGGATTTAGATTTTATCACCGCTGCTCAATTCAGAGATGAACTGTTCGCGCTCAAGAAAAAATACAAAGATAAGTTTGCCTATTTGAATAATTAACTTTCAAATGTAGTCGCAAGGTTAGTCGCCGAAAGAATTTGAGTAATAAAAATTTTATCATTTTAATTTAGATTTCAAAGTAAGTCGCTCAACTTACGTTTGTTCTTAATTCGGATAAAGTTGTTTTTTATGTGACATCGAATTGCGTACCATATCTATTAAAACACTGGTATCAATGTCTTCAAGTTTTTGAATATTCACACAACCTTTATCCGATTTGTATTTTCCAAATCTCGAGAGTAAAATTTCTCTATCGTCGAAATTTGCAGAAAGATACAATGCAATCATGTTAGCGCGCAGCTAAACCAAAAAGTGGCGCAGTGCCTTCCCGACCTGTTTCGTATTTGTAATAATAAATACCAAAACCAACGATGCTCTTTCCCCACATTTTAGGTTCAAATTTGGTTTGTTCAGTTATTAAGCCAATAATTGTAGCGCAATCTTTGCGTTTATTTTCATCAGTAATAGTCGCTAAATAATCAGCAACACTGCTTTCAGTTTCAACGGTTTTATTTTTTGCCATGAATATTTTTTCTACGAAGTTATACGAATAATTAAAAAATCCGAAAACAACCGACAAACATTTAATTGAATACTCGCAAACTGCATGAACTAAATGGTTCAGTATTCTATTTGCACCTTGATAGATTTTGATAATTTTAGTTGGGCAATATAAGCACACTATGGCGATTATTTTGGCGATTTTTTAACTATTGAACGCATAGAAAAATTTGCGCAAAGCGCGTTGTAAAATATTGAAACGGTTTAGTTTCAGATGAAACAGAAAGTCTAAATAGCTTCAATCTCTGAAACAATTGATAAGTAACTTTAGATATTGTGCGCAAAAATAATTGGCAACCTTAAAAAATTCAGGTTGTCAATTTTTTTTGTGCGTACATTTGTTGAGAAATCTTAGAAATTATGCGCATCCCGTTTTACAAATACCAAGGCACAGGTAATGATTTTGTGGTGATTGATGAACGACAAGAAAAATATATTGACCCTACAAATGTAGCTCTTATCAATAATTTATGCGATAGGCGTTTTGGCATCGGTGCGGATGGTTTGATGTTACTCAGCGAGAGTGAAAAATTAGACGCAGATTTTAAGATGACGTACTTCAACGCCGACGGAAATATCGGAAGTATGTGTGGTAACGGCGGACGTTGCTTGACGGCGTTTGCACAAAGCAAAAATATTTTTAAAACGCACTGCGTTTTCGATGCTGTTGATGGTTTGCACGAAGCGAATTTTAATGCCGACGAAACAGTTTCACTTAAATTTATTGATGTTGATACCGTTGAAATTGGCGATGGATTTTTTGTGCTCGATACAGGCTCGCCGCACTATATCGTTTTTGTTGAAGATTTGAATGACATTAATGTTTTTGAAAACGGTCAGCAAATTCGGTATTCCGAACGCTTTACGAAAGCGGGAATAAATGTTAATTTTTGCCAAATTATGGGCACTCATAAACTTCGCATTGCAACCTACGAGCGCGGTGTTGAAAACGAAACTTTTTCGTGTGGTACTGGGATTATTGCTACTGTTTTAGCATACAGTGTTAAAACTGGAAACGTAAGCACTGTTGAAGTTGAAACCAAAGGTGGAAATTTAAGTGTTGCTTTTAATAAAATAGATAAAACGCGGTTTAATAATATTTGGTTGACAGGACCTGCTGTTAAATCTTTTGAAGGTTTTGTTGAAATCTAACGTCCCAAAAAATGAATATTCTGTTCATGCCTTATACTTTCGATGCAGATACAAAACTCGCTGAAATGATTTTTGCGCTATACCATGCCGACGACGGCATGAAACGTATGTCGTACGAAAAAATAAAAAATACCATCAGCTATTATAAAAATAATTCTTCGGGTGGAACAATTTATTTTTTCTACAAAAACGATGACATTGCGGGTTATGCTATCGTTAATAATTTTTGGAGTAATGAATACGGGGGCTTTGTTGCTTTTTTAGACGAATTGTTTGTACTCCAAGAATATCGGTGTTTAGGAATCGGAGCTTTGTTCTTACAATTTTTAGAAGAAAAAAAAAAGTATAAAAGCATTTTTTTAGAAGTATATCCTGAAAATAAATCGGCTTATAATTTTTATAAACGACACGGTTTTGAAATTTCTCAATCCAATTTACTGAAAAAGAATTTGAATTAACTCTATAAAAAAAGCTGTTAAGTTTTTAGAACCTAACAGCTTTAAAAAATATAAAATGGGGGATAATTTAATTTTTATTGATACAATTCAAATCCTCAAACGCTTCTTTTAAACGCGTGACAAAAGTTTTTTCAGCAGCGCGTAACCACTTGCGTGGATCATAAGAATTTTTATTCGGCTTATCGTCTCCTTCCGGATTTCCGATTTGACCTTGCAAATATCCTTCTTTATTTTTGTAGTAAGCGCGCACGCCATCCCAATAAGCCCACTGCATATCAGTATCAATATTCATTTTAACTGCGCCATAGCTAATCGCCTCGCGAATTTCTGCGCGCGTTGATCCACTTCCGCCATGAAAAACAAAATTGATCGGCGTTTTACCCGCTAAACTAAATTTCTGTTTCACAAAATCCTGCGAATTTTTTAAAATGATGGGCTGCAAATGTACATTACCTGGTTTGTAAACGCCATGCACGTTGCCAAAAGCCGCCGCAATAGTAAAATCGGGCGAAATAGGATTTAAAGTTTCGTAAACATACGCCACGTCTTCTGGTTGGGTGTAAAGTTTAGAATTATCTACACCACTGTTATCCACACCATCTTCTTCGCCACCTGTTACACCAATTTCAACTTCCAAAGTCATACCGAGTGGTGCCATTCGTTTAAAATATTTGGCAGAGATTTCCATATTTTCGTGCAACGATTCTTCCGAAAGGTCAAGCATGTGAGACGAAAATAAAGGTTTACCATACCGTGCAAAAAAATCTTCACCCGAAGTTAATAAGCCATCTATCCATGGTAAAAGTTTTTTAGCGCAATGGTCGGTATGAAGAATTACGGGTACATCGTATGCTTTAGCCATTAAATGTACGTGCGTTGCTCCAGCAATGGCACCTGCTATGGCTGCATATTGCGATTTATTTTCCAAACCTAAACCAGCATTGAATGCACTCCCTCCGTTTGAGAATTGTATAATTACAGGTGAATTGACATCGCGCGCGGTTTCTAAAACAGCATTAATAGTGCTGCTACCAATAACATTTACGGCGGGCATAGCGAAATCGTTATCGTTTGCGTAGCGCAAAAGTTCGCGCATTTCTGCGCCGTGCAATACGCCGCCTTTGAATTTTTTTGTAGCCATATTTCTAAAGTTTTTTTAAAGTCGGATAATGTTGCAAAAATACCAATTATGTATCATTATTTTAGAATACAATGTAACTTTGTATGAATATTTCTTTCGCACGTCAAATTCAGTTCTCAATATGAAAATATTTCACAAACTCCTATTTTTGATGCTGTTGCTCATGTGCACGACGCATATAAAAGCGCAAATGCTCAGCGGAATTGATACAATTTATGGCAATGAGTGGATTCGTTACGACCAAACGTACATTAAAATACCAATTGTTAACGATGGAATGTATCGCATTAATGCAGGCGATTTAATTAAAGCGGGTGTACCTAACACTGTTAAAGGTAGCGATTTTAGATTGTATAGGCTCGGTAAAGAAGTCACGCTTTTTACTTCTACTGACAATAGTTTTGGTATCACCGATTATTTAGATTTTTACGGTGCGCATTTGCGCAGTGAACTCGATTCGTTTGCCTATCGCGGCGGTGCCAAAAGTATTCTTAATCCCGATTTTAATATCGGTAACGACACAGTTACGTATTTTCTGACATGGCAAACAGCAGGTGCAGGAAAAAGATTTACAAACACCCCCAATAATATCGCAAATGCGCCCGCTCCTGAAAAATATTTCTTCGCAACAGATTCTTTGACGAGCGAACGCAATGCACTCATTTTTACGTCAATTGGTTTAGAGGTAGAAGTGCCCGAATTTGGCGAAGCCGAAGGTTTGGGAACGTACTATTCTCAAGACCGGTCGTTTAATTTCAACGCGACGAATCGTTTTGCAGGTGTGGATGGACAATTATATGTACGCTGGTCGGGTAATTTGAATAATCACTTCACTAAAACTTTTCTGAACGGCACACAAATTTTTGTTGATTCATCTTACGGTTCAGTTTTGCGCACAAAAACTGTAAATATTCCAGCAGCACAATTTGCAACTAACGCACCACTAACAGTGCGCGTTGTAAATTCTGGGAGTGCCGACGATTCGCACGTGATTGGAAAAATAAATGTGACTTACGCACACACTTTCGATTTTGAAGGAAAAAATATTTTTAAATTCGATCTTCCAGCTTCGCAAACAAACCGCTACTTAGAGATTAAAAATTTTGTGGGTGCGCAAAATTCAACGGCACTCTATAATTTAACACAACTTTGGCGCATTAACCCGACAGTTGAGAACGGAACAATTAAAATTTCTGTACCCGCTTCAAGTACAAATGATACTTATGTTTTAGTATCAGGTGCAGCTGTACAGGCGGCTACGTTAATTCCAACTATTTTTACGCCTATTAACGATCAACTTTCAGCAACTAACTATATTATTATTACTACGCAGCGTTTTATGCTCGGTGGTTCGGGTGCAGCTTACACTTATGCTAATTATAGGAATAGCGCAGATGGTGGAAATTATAAAACAGCAGTTATTGACATTAAACAATTGGAAGATCAATTCGGATATGGCATTCCGCACCATCCGTTTTCGATTCGCAATTTTATTTTATTTTTAGCGAACGGATCAAACATGGCACAACGGGCGCAATTATGTGCTAATTGTCCAACTTTTATTACTTTGATGGGTAAGTCAATTGATATAAACAATGGACGATTTTGGAATGGTAGTTTTGTGTATGATTTGCCTACGTGGGGTTCTCCCGCTTCAAATATTTTACTCGCTTGTAAAAATGGAAGTAATACGCCCGTGCTACCAATAGGCGAAATTTCAGCATATAATCCAAGCGATGTTTTGAATTATTTAGAAAAAGTAAAAACGCTTGAAGCAATTCAGCATAACGCACCGCAGGATTTAGCATCGCGCGATTGGTTTAA
>JAYVNP010000096.1:0-12266 GCA_043758385.1 Saprospiraceae bacterium | reverse complement strand
ATTTATCATCGTCCGTATTTATCGAACCTGCATCGCCAAGCGCACCAAGATTTTTGGTTGGGTAAAAACTAAATGCACCCGATTTACCAAAAGTACCTGCTTGTTTTCCTTTAAATTTTGCACCATGTGCTTGCGCGCAATCTTCTATAACTTCAAGATTATGTTTTTTTGCCAAATTCATAATGCTTTCCATGTCGCAACACTTACCATATAAATGCACCACAACAATAGCAACTGTATTGGAATTTATTTTAGATACTGCGTTTTCGGCAGAAAAATTATACGTTGCTAAGTCAGGCTCTATCAAAACAGGTTTTAAACCTGCCTGCAAGACGGAAAGTATAGTTGCGATATACGTATTAGATGGTAGCAAAACTTCTTTACCGCGTTCAAAACCTAATGCAATGAGCGAAATTGTTATCGCATCTAAACCAGATGCTACACCCACACAATGCGCACTTTGTGTATAAGTCGCAAATTCTTTTTCAAAATTTTTAACTTCATTACCTAAAATAAACCAACCAGAATCTAATATTTGCGCAAACTTTTTTTTGTAGGCAGCATTAAAAGGCTTGTTGAGTTTGCCGAGATTTTCGTAATCAATATTTTTAGTGACTGTAAGGCTCATGGATATAATCTTTAGTATCAAAAAATTCGGAGGCGAAAACCATTAATATAGCATCGGGCGAAAAATCATACATTACATGCCAATCTATTGGATTAATGATTAAACATTTATTGGGAGCATTAAGCTCAAAAATAGATTGTACAACATTATCATCATTAGAAATTTTGCAATGACCTTGAATACAGGTGGCTGCTTGAATTGTTTTATGATGACGATGTCCGCCTCGTTTTGAATCGTCCACGCCGTAAATATAAAACACCCGCTTTATATCGAACGGAAAAACGCGTTCAACAACTGTTAAATTACCGCGCTTGTCCGTAAAAGTTTTTAAATCTATTAAATGAGCCACAAATTAGAGGTTAGTTTTAATGTTTAATGGTTAGTCTTTAATCATTAATATCTCACCGTTTCATTTCAACAATGTTCACAATAGATTCTAAAGTCGTCATGTGTGAAATTTCTTCGGGTGTAAACTCAATATCGAAGGCTTCTTCTAATTCAACTGCTAAGTTGAGATGTTGTAAAGAATCCCATGCTTCTAAGTTTTTTTGAGAAACATTATCGAGAATATTTTTTATATTTATTTCAAAAACAGAAGCCATGACTTCTTTTATTTTTTGCTTTGTCACAAATAGTTAATAGTTATTGATTGATAGTTGTTGGTTTGAAATCATTCTGCAATAAACGACTCCCCACTAAATCTATAATAATTTTTTATTTTTCTGAAATCTCGTAATTCTAAGTCGTAATTTTTTGTCCCGTCTGCTTGTGTATTTCGCAAAACAAAACCATTTTTATCGAAGAAATTTTCAGTTTGTTTATTTTTTTTAGTTGGTACATACCTTGAAAAAACATTTGTAATTCCCTTTTGTTTCAAATAATTAAGAATATAATCCACAAAAGCAGTTTCAATGCCACGTCCTAAAATGCGGCAACTTAATAAAAAATTTTCAATTACCGCTTCTCCCCTATCTAAAATTAAAATTGCAGCAACAGTTATACCGTTATCACCAAATTTATCTTTTACGTTAAGGCAAAGCACTAAGTTGTCATTTTCGATTAATTCTTTAAGTTCACTTTCGGAATACCTGCGCGTAGTTAAATTAAATTGATTTGTTTTTTGTGTCATTTGAGCAATGCGCGCTATCGTAAACTTATCTGCGAAATACACTTTAAGTTCCATTTCAAGACTTTCTAAATAAACATCAACATCCGTAAAATTTTTTTTGAAAACATTGCGCTCGGCGTTAGCCGTATATTGATGCGTTTTTGATTTATCCTCTGTAGTTAATTGATACACTTGAAAATATTTTTCGTAAACGGTTTTAAAAAATGAAGACAATAAATAAGGTTTATCCGGAAATTCCGGCACTTCAACTTCTGGCAACATTTGCTGAACGCGCGCGCGCTCAGCAGGATTATCGTCAATAAAAACCATGCTGTCTAAACCAATATTTAGT
Source organism: Saprospiraceae bacterium (assembly GCA_043758385.1). Classification (GTDB taxonomy): domain Bacteria; phylum Bacteroidota; class Bacteroidia; order Chitinophagales; family Saprospiraceae; genus JAAFJT01. The sequence goes on along the minus strand of JAYVNP010000096.1, from coordinate 10,178 downwards.
TCTACTGCAAGTTCTTGAATATTCGTCGCCTTATCGTTCCAGTTAATTCTGTATGCTGAAATATGTTCTTGCTTTAACAGTTGGTTCGGATGTTTTTCAAAAACTTCAAGTACGTCTTCTTCATTATTTTTGCTACACACAGCGAGTATCACACCGTAATTTGCAGCTTCTAAAATCGCTGCTTGAAAATCTCGAAAAGCTAAACCTGGGTAAGTTTCGCCGATTTGAATTCCTTCAATACCATCTTCACCTAAAATGCCACCCCATAAAGTGTTATCACAATCAAGCACCAAACATTTTTTGCGTTTGCTTTGAATGGCGTCTAATTTCTTTGAAAACCAATCGTGAAAATTTGCATTCAGTTTAGGCGAGATGAGCGATTGAGAGATGTAATAATACTTCCAATCTAAAACTGCTATAGGTACTTGCCGTACAAAATCTGAAAAATCTATGATTTTTAAATTGGTGTGTGTTTTTGCTGTTTCGTAAAGCATCGAATTGAACGCGTTATTGGCATTCTTGATAGCGACATTGCTATTCTCAAATTCGATGGAAAACAAAACTTCTGTCGTCAATGCTATGACGGTTTTATTTTCTAATTTTGAAAACACTAATTGAAACTTATTTTGAAAATCGTTAACCTCATTTAAAAGTTCTTGCTGATTATTTTTAATGGACGGTAAATAAAACCAAATGTAATTTTTAGCTTCGGGTGTTTCGGAAACATCGCCGTAACCGCTGTATTGCGCTTTGAGTTTTTTAAAAAGATTTTCGAGCGTGAAATTTCGATAAATGTAGAAATCCAACATGGGTTGTTCGTTGATAATTGTTCATTGATAGTTGTTCGTTTATAAGTGCTCGCAAATGAAGACTTATCAACGAACAACTATTTTATCATTTTCTTTAATAAAAATTGTTTTTTTTTATAATCATCCAGACTATCCGCCGGACTTCCCATAACAGTTGTATTATCGGGTACATTCGTCATTACGAGTGCTGCCAAACCAACTGTTACGTTATCACCGATTGTTTTTTTATTTAAAACAGTAGCACTCGGAGCTATCCAACAATTTTTACCAATGGTTACACTACCGCAAATTGTCGCGTTGGCAATAATTAAAGTATTTTCGCCAATGTGCGCGCCATGCGCAATATGAACTAAGTTATCGAGTTTAACGTTTTTTTCTAAAATCGTACTGCCTAAAATTGCTCTATCTATACACGTATTATTTCCAATTTCAACATCGTCTTTAATTATTACATTGCCTATGTGCGGAATTGAAACAAAAGTACCAAGTTCATCTTTTTCAAAACCAAAACCCTCGCCTCCTATTACACAATTGCAACCAATTTTAACGTTGTTGCCAATAACCGTATTTTTTTGAATGACAGTGTTGTGATTAATATTTACATTATCTCCAATGCTGCATCCTAACTCTATAACCACGTTTTTACCGATGTACACATTTGATCCAAGTGATACATCATAGCTTACAAAGGCAGTTTCAGAGATACCAACTTCGCGCTGTGTAAAAAAAAATGTATTCAAAACTGTCTGAAAAGATAATCTAGGGTTTTCGCAAATTAAGTAAACGCAGTTATGCCATTTAGTTTCAGGCGTTGATGCACAAATAATTACACCGTGTTTAATTTCATTAATACTCGCTTGATTTTTTAAGGAAGCCCACATCAATACATCATCCGATGTGTTAGCAGCATCTAAAGGAATAGCATTAGTGATGAAACGCGACTTTTCATCGCCCATCACTGATTTAGGTTTAATAGCAAAAATAATTTTTGATAACTCTATCATTTTTTTTAATTAATCCATCGAATAACTTCAAATACTTCCGCGTACTTAGTATTAATTTGCACGCCGCGCGTGCGCGCCAATGCTCTAATGAATTCTTCATTTGCGTAAGTTCTATGCGCTTGCGATTTATATTGAAGTAATGCTCGAATTTTAGTTTCAATAAATTCTTCTTCGAGTTTTACAAAACACGTGGTTGTGAAATTAAAATTATTCCATGGCAATTCATAGCATAAAATAGTTGTAAATTTAAATGCTCGAACAGCTTCTAATGCTACAGTTGCATGGTCTTGATGAATATCTCGTAAAGATGGAATAAAAATTAAATCCGGGTCAATTTCTTTTTTCAATTGAAGTATATCCTCCAAAATAAGTTGTCGGTTATAACTAAACGTCCGAACATCGTATTTAAAAAGTTTGAGATTTTCAGGTTTAATACCTAAAATTTGCGTGGCTTCTTTCACTTCGGTAATTAAAATATCTTTTGGAAATTGTGGTTGAACGGATTGTTCACACGCAGAAAAAGCAGCATAATAAACTTCTGCACCCGATTTAACAATTTGCGCAATCGTTCCACCGCAACCAAATTCTCCATCATCGGTGTGTGGCGCTAAAACTAAAACTTTTTTAAAATTGAGAGACATGATATTTGTTGTCAGTTGTCATTTGTTCGTTGTAGAGTTCGCTAAAATGAACAACTATCATCGAACAACGAGCAATGAATTTGAATAGTCGTTTAATCGTGCGCGCGCAATAAAATTCCAGCTATACTTTGTTTGAATTTCTTCCAGTCCTTTCTTCATTTCCAGCAAACAAAATTCTTTCGATTGGACTAAAAACTTTAATTTTTCTGATAAATCAGCTACATCCCCATTTTTAAAAAAACGTGTAACAATTCGCGGTCTGTATAAATTATCTGAACGCAGTTGCGTGGCACTTGTTAAATCGTATGCCGTAATTTTATCCGTTAAAACTAAATTCAAACCAGAAGCAACACAATCTAATTGGCTCGTTGATTCTTCGCCTGCCCAAACTGCACAATCAGCACACCCATATAAATTAGGAAGTAAGTGGTAAGGTTGTAACGGAATAACTTTAAAACCTAAATTTTGAATGCTTTCGCGCTGTTGACCCTCGCCAATAAATAAGCCATCTATATTTGTGCCTTCCGATTTTAGTTTTGCAATAGCTTGGGCAATAACTAACGGTTGCTTAACTTCTGTAAATCTACCAGAGTAGATGCACAAAAAAGTATCGTCGCTAAAACCTAATGCTTGGCGTTGTGCATTTTTAATTTCTTCAGAGATAGGTTTAAATAAATGAGTGTTAACACCCAATGTCGTAATCTGAGATTTTTGCGCGTCAATGCCCATAAATTTAACGCCTACTTCTGCGGCATCTGTTGTCACGCAAAAACAGGTTTCCATTCGTTTTGAAATGTACTTACCAGGTAATATTTTTAAAAGATACCATCCTTTTTTAATAAACCAATTGAGTTTATCCCAATTGCGCGCTACGGGATACACTGAATAACCGGCGTGTTGCGCCGTAAAAAGTTTAAAATGAAGTTTATTTTTGTAAGAAGCTAATCGAAATGTATCAACTGATTCAAAATCTAAGGCATGAACAATGTCGGGCTGAATTTCGGAGAGAGTTTGCTTTAACCCGCGTGTGTAGATAATATTTTTTCTGTGCCAAAAAGGCAGTCTGTGAATTGTAACGCCTTCGAGTAAATAAGTTCCTTCTTGTACGATTGGTTCGCCTAAATAACTGCCATAACTTTCTTTAAAATGTTTCTGATAAAAATATACTTGAGCCGTTGATGTGACCAAATGAATTTCGTGCCCAAGTTGTGCCATCGAAAAAGGTAAACAATTTTCTATGTATCCCATTTTTTCAGAAAACCACTGTGAGACAAAAACAATTTTCATAATTAAATTTTAGTTAAAAGCTAACGAAACAGTGCAAAAGCATCTAAAAGTAAAAAGGAATTTTTGGCTCTACCCTATTTCTTTTCTACTAAAATAACACAAGTTGTTCCCGGCACATCGAAAGCTGAACTTTTAATGAGAGTTGAGGCATTTAAATCGAAGTCGAATCCATCGAGAATAATATGCCATTTGCCTTTTGGTAATTTTACACGTTCATCGCGCCGATTACCATTGTAAACAACGAGAATATTTTTAAAACTATCGCCATTCGCATTGTTCTTTAATTGATAGCTGACTAAGCGATCAATTTTCTTCAAACCGTTTTTTTCAGCGGAGGGTAAATCTAAAAATTCTAAATTTTGGCGAATTAAATCGCTGCTCGGCATTCTGAAAGCGGGATGCGATTTACGCAGCGCAATTAAATTTTGTACGAAATTAAATACATCAATATACTCAGTTTTTCTATTCCAATCTATTTGATTCACTTCATCGGGTGCGTTGTAAGAATTTTCATTGCCTCCTTTAGTGCGCAAAAATTCAGCACCCGCATGAATAAACGGAATACCTTGCGATGTTAAAATAATAGAATACGCCAACTTAAACATCCGAATGCGCGCAGCTTCATCATCGGTCGGATTTGAATTTGTCAATCTATCCCACAAAGTATGATTATCGTGACATTCGGCATAATTAATACATTGAAACGGCTCAACTGCCCAAGGTAATTTAGAGTAATTAACTTTTGTGTAATCGAGTTGAGGATGTTGTGTGGCAGCGACAACCCCAAATTTTATAGATTCATCCAAACCTGCTTTACCGGAAATAAATCCAGAATCGCGCGCATCGAAAACCGAACCTTTTATCGCATCGCGCATATCATCGCTGAAAGCAGCGATTTTATCGAGTTGTGGAACTGCATTTTTTAAAGCGCGTTGATTTTCCGGCAAAGTTGTAGTACCACCTGTCCAACCTTCGCCATATAAAATTATATCGGGTTTGATAGCGTGTAATTCTCTTGAAAATAAATTCATACTTTCTATATCGTGCAGACCCATCAAATCGAAACGAAAACCATCCACATCGTATTCATTCACAAAATGCCTCAAACAATCCAGAATATATTTACGCACCATCGGTTTTTCACTCGCAACTTCGTTTCCACAACCTGCACCATTAGAATATTTCCCGTCAGGTGTAAATCGGTGGTAATAACCGGGTTCAATTTGTTCAAAAACAGATTGCTCATTAAACATAGTATGATTAAAAACAACATCCATCACAATGCGAATACCTTGCTTATGAAATGCTTGAACAAGTTTTTTAAATTCTATAATACGCGTTGTTGGCGAAAAAGCATCGGTACTGTACGAACCTTCGGGTGTGAAATAATTCAGTGGGTCGTAACCCCAATTATATTTTTTATACGTCGGATCGTTTTGGTTAGCTGCTTCATCAACGGTATAAAAATCGAAACTGGGAAGCAAATGCACGTGCGTAACGCCTAAATCTTTTAAATGAGATAGTCCAGTACTTTGTTTAGCATCGTTAGCAGTGTTCAATTCCGTTAATCCTAAAAATTTACCTTTATTTTTTATTCCTGAATTAGCGGCTATACTCGCATCGCGCACGTGCAATTCGTATAAAATCGCATCCGTTTTATTTTTTAAAACAGGAGGTTTTATTTTTTCTATCGAAATTTCATTAAAGTTCACAATCGCACCACGCAGACCATTTACGCCTAACGCTTTTGCATACGGATCTGGCACTTCGGCATTAACAACTCTATTATTTGTTGTTACTTGAACCGTATAAAATAAATTTTTGACATCGTCTGTTACTGCTATTTGCCAAACTCCCGTTTCATCTTTTTGCATGGATAACGAATGTAACGCATCAATTTTATCAGTCGCATCACCCGATTTATAAAGTTTCAAAGTCATACTTTGCGCGCTCGGCGCCCAAACTTTAAACATTGTCTTCACTTTTGAGTATGTTACTCCTAGATCGTTACCCGAATAAACGGGTAAATTTTGTGCGTCGAGTTGGTTCAGATCCATCGTAATCAATAATAAAAGAAACAAAATTGTAAAGAGCTTGTACGCAAGTTTTTTACTGTTGTTTAACGACAGTATTTTTAAAATTTGTGCGAATAATAAATTTTTCAAAATCATTTTTAGTGCCGTTAAAAACATTTAAATCTATTTTTTCAGAAATGCCCGCACACCTGCCTGTGTTCGAGTATTGCCAAAAATGCCATGCTTTGTCGCCAAGTTGTGGCGGTTGAGGCGAATAGGACGCAATCCAAATCGGATTTTTCGGAAAACGACCACGAATATACTTAGAATAGTACGCCTGATTGCAATAAATGATAGGAATTTTTCGGGTAGTGCGCTCCACAATTTTTAGCCAAACAATTACATGTTTTAAAACATAATCGGGCGTGAGTATTTCTTTAGGTGTTTCTTTATCGTCTTCAATGTCTAAAACAGGTGGCAAATCATCTGGAAACATTGTAACTGATTGCAAATAAAATTGTGCTTGCAACTCCGGACTATCTGTAAAACTAAAAAAATGATACGCACCGCGCCTTAAACCATATTGTCGCGCTTTGTACCAAAAATCATCAAATTTTTCGTCTTTCGCTTTCGCGCCACGTGTTGCGCGCATAAAAACAAAATCAACTTTGCTGTTATCATCATCATCCATATTTTTAACAGCTTCCCAATTTATGTTGCAACTGTAGTGGCTGACATCTATGCCATGCACTTCAAAATTTTCGGGTTTACTCTCACTGAATTTTTTCCAATTGCTGTTTGTAACTGCACATTTCTCGCCAAATAAATTGCCTAATTTTTTTTGCTCTATCCAAAAATAAGCCATAGTTCCGAAAAATATAATGGCAGCATACAACAAAGAACGATTCGACTTTTTGGGAATTTTACGCGAGGTGGTGATTTTTGGCTTAGACTTCAAAATGACTGAAAAATTTTTGAGTAATAATAAACAAGTATCACATAATATTTTGGATAGATAACACAAATATAATTAGTTACTCAAAGTCTGAGCAATGTTTATTAAAAAGAAAAGAGTACAATAACAATCCAAAGGTTATTGTACTCCATATTTTTAAAATTTCCTGTAAATTACAACATCATTCCACCCGAAACTTCAATACGCTGCGCATTTATCCATTTAGCGTCGTCAGTACATAAAAATGCAACAACGCTGCCAATATCGTTTGGTAATCCAACGCGACCTAAAGCAGTTGCAGCAGCAACACCTGCGTTCATTGCAGCATTGTCTCGGACAGCACCACCGCCAAAATCAGTTTCAATAGCACCCGGTGCAACAACATTCACTCTAATTTTTCTGGCACCTAATTCTTTAGCTTGGTATTTTGTTAAAGTTTCAATGGCACCTTTCATAGATGCATAAGCGGCATAACCTGGAAAAGAAAAACGCGCCAGACCTGTTGAAATGTTAACGATACCGCCACCGTCATTCATCAATGGTAAACTTTTTTGCGTCAAGAAAAAAGGACCTTTGAAATGCACATTTAATAATTCATCGAACTGATGCTCGGTTGTATCTGCATAACTGGCATGAATACCAAAACCAGCATTATTTATAATAAAATCGAATTTTTCAGAACCAAAAAAAGTTTGTAATTCCTTTTGCAATTTTTCTAAAAACGTATCAAAAGTGTTTGTTGCTAAAACGTTGAGTTGTAGCGCTAAAGCTTTTTGTCCCGATTTTTCAATTTCCGCAACAACTGCATCTGCTTCATCTTTCTGAGTATTATAGGTTATAATTACATCCAAACCTTTTTTGGCAAGACTTAAAGCCATGTCTTTACCTAATCCGCGATTGCCGCCTGTTACTAAAGCAATTTTTGTGTGTGTCATTTTTTAATTTTTAATTTTATTGACGTTTTAAAATTAAAAATATTGAGTAAAAATTTCTTTTACTATTCTCAATCGCTACAAATCTTACGAAAATTAGCAAAGCTTACTAAACTATTTATCCATCTTCCAATAACGCAGTCGCTTTTTTAAGTTTGAAAACAGAACAAAGCAACTGCATTTTTGAAATATTTTTTGCTCAATTAATTATTCAAACCGAGCGTTTTAATTCTAAACAAGTATCAACGGACTTTTTTTAAATTTTTAAAATTTATGTTTTCAGTTCTGACTAATCTTCATTGTCAACATTACTTCATCATTTAATTCTACATTATCGCCTTCAAGTGCATCAACCAAAATTAAAACATCAGCGAGCGTTTCCGATTTAATATAATCGGAAAAAGAATTCACGGCAGAAGCAATGTAATGGTGTTTCTGAATCTGAATCGAAATACGATCAGTAATATTAAAATCTTTATCTTTACGTACATTCTGAATGCGATTGACTAAATCGCGCGCAGTACCTTCCGCAATGAGTTCATCCGTTAAAGTGACATCGAGTGCAACAGTTACTTCGCTATCATTAGCCACTTGCCAACCCGGAATATCTTCCGAAGTAATCAGAAAATCGCCTGCATCGAGTGGATAAATTTCGCCATTGACAACTAAATTAAACGCGTTTGTTTTTTCAACCTGTTTAATATCGTCTTGATTCAGTATTTCAACTGCTGATTGTGCGCCTTTCATATTTGCACCGAGTTTTTTACCGAGAGTTTTAAAATTCGGTTTTATTTTTTTAACTACCAAACCATCGGTATCTGTTATAAATTCGAGCGATTTAACGTTTGTTTCAGCCAAAATTAAATCTTGAATAGCGCGGATATCGCTTTCAAATTTAGCATCAACAATCGGTAGCAAAGCGCGCACTAAAGGTTGACGCACACGAATTTTTTCTTTTTTTCTAATGCTGAGGATGAGAGAAGAAATGCGTTGCGCATATTCCATGCGGCGCTCTAAATCAATGTCAATCATATCATTATTCGCATCTGATAAATCCGTTAGATGCACCGAAGAATGACGCAAAGGCGTATTGTTTTCAATCGCTTTTGCTCTAATATTTTCTGTTAAATTTTTATACAACCATTCAGAAAAAAATGGTGCAATAGGCGAAGCGAGTTGCCCAACAACTATTAAACATTCATACATTGTTTCGTAAGCAGCGCGCTTATCGTCACTCATTTCGCCTTTCCAAAAACGGCGACGACTTAGACGCACATACCAATTGCTAAAATGTTCGTCCACAAATTTTTCGAGTGCGCGCGCTGCAATCGTCGGTTCGTAATCGGAATATGCTTGTGACACTTCAATAATAACGTTTTGCAATTTCGATAAAATCCAACGGTCTAATTCTGTGCGCGTTCGCCAATCAGTCTGATTCATTTCATTTTGAACGAAATTATCAACATTGGCGTACATCGCAAAAAAGTTGTACGTATTGTATAGCGTACCAAAAAATTTGTTGCGCACTTCTAAAACACCTCCAACATCAAATTTTAAATTATCCCACGGATTGGCATTGCTTACCAAATACCAACGCACAGCATCGGCACCAAACGTTTCAATAGTTGTAAACGGATCAACGGCATTACCTTTACTCTTCGACATTTTTTGTCCGTTTTTATCCAAAACTAAACCCGTCGAAATTACATTTTTAAAAGCCACTTTACCATACACCATTGCTGCAATAGCATGCAGTGTGTAAAACCAACCGCGTGTTTGGTCAACACCTTCCGAAATAAAATCGGCAGGAAAATTTTTAGCGAACTTTGCTTTATTCTCAAACGGATAATGCCATTGCGCATAAGGCATCGCGCCAGAATCGAACCAAACATCAATCAAATCGAGTTCGCGTCGCATCGGTTTTCCATCCGAACTGACTAAAATAATATCATCAATGTAAGGTCGGTGTAAGTCAGGTGGAACAATTTGATTTAAACCGAGCACCTTATTTGCAGCATCAATTTCAGTTTGTAAATCCTTTAACGAACCGATACATTTTTCTTCGCCATTTGCGACATCTTCTGTGCGCCAAATAGGCAACGGAATGCCCCAATACCGCGAGCGCGAAAGATTCCAATCTTGCAAATTTTCGAGCCATTTTCCAAAACGTCCTTCACCCGTTGATTTTGGTTTCCAATTAATGGTGTCATTCAACGCCATCATTTTCTTTTTCATTTTCGATGCGCGAACAAACCAAGAATCCAATGGATAATACAAAATGGGTTTATCGGTGCGCCAACAATGAGGATAAGTATGTTCGTAACGCTGCACATTAAAAGCTAAACCTTCCGTTTTTAATTTTATGGCAATGTCTATATCAACGGATTTATAATTCGGATCATCTTTGTAGTCTTTCACGTAACGACCCGAAAACTCGCCCACCCCGTCAATAAATTTCCCTTGTTTATCTACTAGAGTTAACATACCCAAACCAGCCGCTTTTGCCGCACGCATATCATCGGCACCAAAAGCAGG
>JAYVNP010000095.1:0-4051 GCA_043758385.1 Saprospiraceae bacterium | reverse complement strand
ACAGGATTTGCAATTTTGGAAGGATTTCAGAACGGCAATAATTTTATTTGGAATCTGACGTACGATAAATCACTTTCACAAAATTTATTGCTTTCGCTCAGTTATGAAGGTCGCAACTTGGGCATCGCACCAGTTTCGCATATTGGAAGAATGCAGATTAGAGCGAGTTTTTAGTTGAAAGTTCTAAGGTAAAAGTAAAATTTAAAGTTTTTACTTTTACCTTAGAACTTTGCAGATAGCAAATATTTATTTTTCTTCTGGTTTAAACGTTAATGAAACAGAGTTTACGCAATGACGCAAACTTTTTGGCGTAAAACGCTCGCCTTTAAAAACGTGACCTAAATGTGCATCGCAATTGGCGCACAAAATTTCAGTACGTCTGCCATCGGCATCGGTTACTTTTTTTATAGCACCAGGTATTTCATCATCAAAACTGGGCCAACCGCAACCGCTATCAAATTTATCCTCCGACTTATACAATGCCACACCGCAACGTTTACAAAAATACGTTCCGTTCTCATAAAATTTATTGTACGTACCAGTGAACGGTCTTTCAGTGCCTTTGTGCAAAATTACGCGCTCTTCTTCTGGTGTGAGCGGATTGAAAACTATTTCATTCATAATTCTTTTTAATTTTTAAAACATAATTTAAGTGATATTAGTTCAGCACTTATCACTCTCCTCCGCTAATTATTTCAAAATCTGTTCTGCGATTTTTTGCGCGTCCATCATCGGAGTTATTATCTGCAACGGGTTTATCGCTACCAAATCCCATTATTACAAATCGGTTGTGCGGCATATTATAGGTGCGCGTTAAATATTCAACGACTGATTGCGCACGACGCAATGAAAGTGATTTATTCACCGCAGGGTTTCCTGTATTGTCTGTATTTCCGGAAACGCGAATACGCGCATTAGAAAAAGCGCGCGCTAAATCTACCATTTCCTTATCAACGATGTATTTAGCATTCTCATCGAGTTGCGACTGACCTGATGCAAATGAAATTGTAACGGGTTTAGTTGCAATCGCTTGGGATGTTTGCACTTCAGCAGTGGCGGCAGTAAAAGTTTTTTGTCCCTCAGCAAGCAAAGTTGCACCCGTTAATTGTGCCCCGCGAACAATACTCGGGTCGCTGATAATTTTCCAAGAAGGCGTTTTAGCATCGGCATAGCCTAAATTTTTATACACTTGCGCCATACGATTGTATAACAACTCGCCATTCACGCCTTTGAATTCTGGATTTAGTCCAAAAAAATTCAAATTATCGCCGTGGGTGCACAAACGCACATTATTAATTGATTTTGTATTAGCATCCAATGTAGTCCCCGAAAAAGCATCAGTTAAAATTTGCGCCGCTTTTTGTTTGGCTGCTGCGTTACCATTTATTTCCGCTGCCCCTTTCATCCAACCTTCATACAATTGAATTAATCGCGCGCGATTAGCTTCAACATATTTGCGTTTGGCAAAAAACACATCGGCAATAATGTTTGATGCGGAGCGCGTACTTTCTAAAACGCGCGCACCCGGAACTGTCTGAATACATTCTTCGTCGCTCGGCGACCAAACTACGGCTGCATCAACTTGTTGACCTTTAAAAACTTGTGCAGCATCAATTGCGTTTGCTTGTTTTACAATCTGAATATCTTTTCCTGTCATTCCACCAGCTTCTAATAACCATAAAAGAAACGAATGTGACGGAGTCATTTCGGCAACTGCAACTGTTTTACCGCGCAAATCAGAAACTTTTGAAATGCCGCGACGCACAACAATAGCATCGCCCCCGCGCGACCAATCGGATTGAAAAACGACAACAGGATCAAACTCTTTTAACGCGCCAGATTCCGTCGGAAACGCATCAGCTGTTGCCCAAAGTAAATCTACTTCACCTTTTTTCCACGCTGCACGACTGGCTTCAAAATCGTCTAAAACTTTAAATGCGACTTTAAAACCATAGTCTTTATAAAAGCGACTGGCAGTAGTTGCATTAAACCCTTCGTTAAAATATTGTCCACCAACATATCCACCCCAAGTGACAACACCAATTTTAATTACATCAGGGTCATTATCGGAAGCGGATGAACTACTGTTTGATTTATATTGCGAATCGGAAGAAGTTGCCGATTGTGCTTTGGTTTTTAAATCTTTACCCGTTGCTGTGTTATTCATTACATAACGCACACCGAAATAAGCACCACCTACAATGAGTAGCGTGATTAGAAAACGCGAAAAAGTTGTTAAGCGTCCCATAAATGAATTAAGAATTGAAAATTAATAATTAGAAGTCCTTTAACGAAACAAAAATAAGAAACTTAATTTGTTTTTCGGCGCAATTCAATAAAAATATGTTTTTGCAAACGCAACTCATTCGCCCAACGAACAAGCCATTCCGATTTGAGTTTACGATTATCTAACCAATTCGAAACTTGCGCATCGAACCATAAATTGTGGTATTTCACAAATCCGACTTTTGAAAAGCGTTTAACATAATTATTAAAAAGTTCGCGCGCAGCTTTATCGGAGGCAACAAATAGTAATGCTGTGAAACCTAAAACGACAATAACATCGAAGAAATTCATAAGAAATTATTTAAGATTTTTTGTAACTGTTTAAGTAATTCGAGATATTAATAAATAGAAACACGGATGATACTGAATTACGTGGGTTTTCACGGAACTTTCGATTTCTTAGATCATTCAAAAAAATTTATCTAAAAATCTGTGTCAATTTGCGCAATTCAGTATCGTCATCGTTTCTGTTATTAAGCATTTTATCAGGGATTAAATAATTACGACTTTTTTTCAAAATTATTAAAAATCCAAATCAAAGCACCACCAATGAGGATAAGCCATATCAATGGAGCAAAAATTTTATTTATAAACATAATTAAGACGACAACACCAATGATGAGAAATATTCCACCATTTTTGCCACGTAATATACTGATAATACTCCCTAAAATGCTGTTTAACATTGTTTCTGATTTTAAAAGTTAAGAGATATAATTTTTAATTTTGGTAATATCTGTTTCAATTTCTGATGTAACAAAACTAAACGCTCGTTCAAAATCGGAAGTGGTCTGCGACCATTTTTTTTCCGTAAGTTCCAACTCGGCGTTTAATTCGTTTCGTTTTTGTCGCAATGCTGCAATATCTTTATTAAGCGATTCAATGAGGTTTTGTTTATCCTGAATGCTTTTGTCAATATCAACCGATTGTGCTTTACGCGTATCAATTTGTTGTTTGCGTTGGTTATCCGCCGAACTACTAAATTTATTTTTTTCATTCTGCAAAATTTGAATATATTGCAAAGCGGTATTGACTAATTGCGAATTTGTGGCACCCATTGTTTGTGCCATCGCATACGCCGATTTATACCGCGTCGCTTCATCCATATTTAAGTTTGCGAGTTGTTTGAGCGTTTGTTTAAACTCAAAATAATCGTAACCAGGCAGATTCGATTGCTCTAAGGCACGAAATAAAATATCGAAAAACTTTTCATCGGGTTTTTCCGAATTGTTTATATCTATCGGCATTGCTGCTCTGAACGACGTATTTGTTGAAACCGTATTTGCTGCCGCCGTGGATGTAGCTTGTGTCATTGAATCTTTTTTTAAATTCTCAGAATTTACATTTTGCGCTTCATTCGCGCCGGTATCTTCTACAAAAATACTTTTAATCTTTTTTAATAAATCACTCATAAACTTTATGATACAATTTTAGTCCGTTAAACGGTATGAGAACAAATTTTTACGATAAATACACTCAATTTTTCTACCAACGTAATATTCAAGCACTTTTATGTATGCACGCCACCAATTTTACTATTGCAGAAAATTGCTTTGGCTAATGTAAATAAAATAGTTCAAAGTTTTTTGGTTAAGGTTTTAATATCAAAGTTTAAATCGATTTTAAATCAATTATTTCTCCTAATTTATCAAACACGTTTAAACTTATAGCTGACATTACGCAGTCATTAAACCTTGAAGATAGCAGAATATTTTTAGGGGATTGATATTTTTACGAAAAAAAGCATCAAATCTCCGAATTTACT
>JAYVNP010000094.1:0-12362 GCA_043758385.1 Saprospiraceae bacterium | reverse complement strand
AAATCCAAAAATATCGCTAAAGTGTTTTAACAATTTATCCTTGACTTCGTTCATTAAAACTTTCTTTCCCAATTCTTTTTCTAAACTCGTTACCGATTTATCTGTATCTTCAATGCCGCACGGAATAATCGCATCGAAATAAGAAATATCGGTACTGATATTAAACGCAAAACCGTGTAACGTCACCCAACGACTGAGATGCACACCAATAGCACAAATTTTTCGGTTGCGCAATTTTGGGTTTTTGTTTGTTTCGTCATTAATCCAAACGCCAGTATAACCATTTATGCGCGAACCGATGACGTTGTATTCCGCACAAGTGCGAATGACGGCTTCTTCCAAACTGCGCACATATTTATGCACGTCGGTAAAAAAATAATCTAAATCGAAAATAGGATAACCCGTTATTTGCCCAATACCATGGAAAGTAATATCTCCTCCGCGATTTATTTTAAAAAATGTCGCGCCCTTCGCCGCTAATTGTTCTTCATTTAAAAGCAAATGATCGACAGATCCACTTTTTCCGAGTGTATAAACGGGTGGATGCTCACAAAATAATAAATAATGGTGCGTAGGTAATTTTTCAAATTCAGATTCAGAAAGTGCGCGTTTTTTTAGTTTGCGATCAATTAATTCTTTTTGAAGTTGATGCTGCAAATCCCACGCGGTTTTGTATTCTATCAAACCTGTATCAACGAAAATAACTTGGGATTTTTGCATGCGTTTTACTTTCTGCACAAAATTAATACAGACAGCATTACTATTTGCATAAAAAAAATGCACAATGATAACATCGTGCATTTTTTTTAATCATTAACCATTATTTCATTAACCTCTAATTAAGTGGTGTTCCATCTTGCATTTGTTGCGGACGTTGTTGCGGCATTAAAGCGGCATACGGCGCGAACTCATCGGCTAATTTTTTAGCGTATTCCGTATCTTTCGTTTCTTCGGCAAACCCTTGAAGCATACGCGCTGTTGTTCCATCCATTTGCATTTCGCGACTAAAACTTTCTTTGCGTGCTGAGGCACTTAAAGAATTATAGAATTTGAAACTCTGCAATAAATTACTTTCGAGTTGTAACGCAATTTTCTTAGCGTGATCGGGCGCACCGGCGCGCGTGTAAGATTGCATCATGATGGCGGAATAATAATCGAAAGTGAAGTTCATGTTCGGGAAAACTTGAAAATATTTATCGAGTAATTGAACCGCTTTGTCATTCTTTTTATTTATTATCAACTCTTCCACTTCGCGCATGACTAAGAACTGCGTTGTTTGAACACTCGGTCCGTAGTTTTTGCTGATGAAAGTTTTTTCTTTGTCGAAACCTCCCCATTTAAATTTCGTCATAAAACGATCAAAAATTTTGTCATCCGCAACGCCACCCACACCAAACATACCTGGTAGTTGTTGCGAGGGTTTTTTCTTCATCGGGACTAATTTAACCGCTAAACCTTCAAGTTGCAAGTATTCGTCGAGACCCAAAGTTTTTTCTTGGCGCGATGTTACTGCCCAATAAATTGGTCGCGTCATGGCATTATTAGCGATGATGTCAAGAATTGCAATATCACCTTTTAATAAATAATTACTATTGAGCGTAAAATTCATCGTTGCGGGTAAAGTATCGGAAGCGGAAGCTAAACCGTTTGCAACAGCTTTTTCTTTATCAATCGGGATAAAAATACTTTTTGTTGGTGCGTACGACTCGAATGTGTAACTTCTGTTGGCAGCCAATGGATGATTTTCACCCAAAAATTTAACCACATCATTAATATTCATTTCCGGCGATTTACCACCACCACTCGGATCAACGGGTAATTGGTTTCGTTTTTCGCCCCGCATCTGATCTTCAGAGATTGTCATTTTTATGGCTGGCGAATTATTTATTTTTCGGCGCAATAAATCAATATACCAATCTACATCGAGTAAACTTAAATTTACAACGCGTACATCGGTTCTGATATGTGCAACTTCTTGCGCATACCATAACGGATACGTATCGTTGTCGCCGTAAGTAAATATAATCGCATTCGGGTCGCACGATTCTAAAAAATTGTTCGCGTAATCTTTTGCAGCCGTATGTTTCGAACGGTTGTTATCATCAAAGTTTTGAAATCCCATAATTATTGGTGCCGAAACAACCAATGCAAACGCACCAAACGAAGCCAATTGCGGTGAAAGTTTAGCTTGTCGCAGCCATTCGGAAATAGCCATTACACCCATACCAACCCAAACGGAAAAAATAAATATTGAACCTATGATTACGTAATCGCGCTCACGGGGCTCGTTGGGTGGTTCGTTGGTGTAAACTACGATACCAATACCAGTTATAATAAACAAAGCGAGTAGCGCGAGCATATCATTTCGGCGTTTGGTGTAGTGCCAAATTAAACCAAAAATACCAAAAATAAACGGCAAGAAAAAGTAGTGATTACGCGACGCATCGTTTTTAATCCATTCCGGTGCATTTTTGTAATCGAACAAACGCGCATTATCTAACGGCGTGACACCTGATTCCCAATTACCTTTACTTTTATCACTCGGTGTAAAACCTTGATCGAAATTCTGACGACCTACAAAGTTCCACATAAAATATCGCCAATACATCCAACCTACCTGATAGCGCAAGAAGAATGAAATATTATCGCCCGCAGTGGGTCTATCGGAAGGAATTTCTTGTTGCGGATTAATGTCCATCCAATATTTGTAGTAACTCAATCTGTCACCTTCGCTATGACTCATACGTGGAAAGAAAACTTTATCCTCGTCTTTATAAATCGGATCTACTTTTTTATCAATCACTTCATATTTATTGCCCACACGACCATATCTATCTGTTGTTTCTTGGTCTTCTACTTTTGCATTAAACTGCGGACCAAAAAGTAATGGACGCTCGCCATATTGTTCGCGATTTAAATACGGTAACAAACGCAACGGATCGCGCGCATTGCTCATGTTAATCGGTGGATTCGCGTTGGCGCGTAAAACAACCATACCGATAGTAGAAAAGCCGATGATAGAAAGTGCCAATCCTAAAACTATATTTTGAATGGCAGCATTATTTCTACGATGTGCAAATCGCAAACCGAAATAAACACCCGCACCTAATAAACCGAGCGTTAAAAATAAACTCGGAAGATTAAAAGGTAAACCAAAAGTATTGACACAAATTAATTCTAAAAATCCCCAAAGTGAAGGAATACCCGTAATAATAAGCGATTGAATGAGTGTGATGGCAACTACACCCACTATACCGGCTACAAGCATTCCTATCCAAGTCGGTTTTTCTGTTTTTTTATAGTAGTAAAACAAAGCCAAACCTGGAAAAGTTAATAAACTCAGTAAGTGAACGCCAATAGATAGCGCAGCAACAAATACAGTGAGTAAAATCCAACGATCGGCTTGTGGTGTATTGGGTTCGGAATACCAACGCATCATTGACCACAACGTTAAAGTTGTGAACATACTCGACATTGCATAAACTTCACCTTCGACTGCCGAAAACCAAACTGAAGTAGCAAACGCCGTTGTTAAACCAGCTACAATACCCGCACCAATAATGCCAATCGTTTGACCTTGATCGGGTTCGACTTCTCTACCGATTAAAGCTAATCGCGCTAAAATCGTAGTCGTCCAACACATAAATAAACCTGCCAATGCCGTACAAACGCCCGAAAGCATATTCACAGAAAAAGCAATCGCATCCGGATTGGAAGAAAACATTTGACCAACGACGGAAAATAATTTTCCAATCATTAAAAAAAGTGGCGCACCAGGAGGGTGAACAACTTGTAATTTATAACATCCCGATACAAATTCACCGCAATCCCAAAGGCTACCGCTCCGCTCTACCGAAAACAAAAAAACAATAGTTGTTATGCCGAACACTGTCCAACCAGCAATATTGTTTAAACGTCTAAAAGAATTCATTCCAAATATTTTTTATAGGCATTTTTAACGCGCACTTTGCGCTTGTGTTGCGTGGTTGCAAGCAAGTACGCAGACATTAATGTTTAAAGCGAGGCAAAGATAATTTTTTTTGTTAAAAACAAACTCGTATTTGGATAAATGAGAGAAAAAAATGAAATTTGAGAAAAGTTAAAAATCCTTGAATTCTAATTTAAATACCCGCAGAATTATTTATTTTAACAAAAATATTAATTCCTTTTCTATCTATGTGTTGTATGAGTTCTTTGTTTTTTAGCGTGTAATAATCTAAAACATCAAACTTGTAAGGCATTAAAGTTTCTTCGTTTAGTTTAAAAGCAATACTTGAGGCTAATTCTGTATCGGAAGTAAAAATGGCAATGTCAACATCACTTCCTCTTTTGAAATTACCTTTAGCTCTTGAACCAAAAATTAAAGCGTGTTCAATATTCTTGTATGCAATGATAATTTCTAAAATTGATTCTAAATCACCATCTATAAACCCGAAAAATTCATTGGTCATTAATAGAATTTTTAAAAAAATGTAAACTTGCTGAATGGCGTGAAAATACCGTACAAAAAAAAGCTACCGTATTGCGATAGCTTTGATTAAAATATAAGATTTGTTTTTGCTTACCCGTTTGCTACTACTTTAATTTTATCTTCTAAAGTAGAAACAATTTTTTTGAAATCTTCGTCCACATCGCAAGTATCAATAACTGTTTTTACGGAGTGTATAACGGTTGAATGATCTCGATTACCAAACTGCGAACCTATAACTTTCAGCGAAGAATCGGTAAGTGTTTTGCAGAAATACATTGCTAACTGTCGCGCCATAACCACTGGGCGTTTACGCACTGCCGAGGTTAATTCTTCTGCCGAAACATTAAAATAACCAGTTACAACGCTTTTAATGAGATCAACGTTTATCTCTTTCGCTAAATTTTGAACATGATTATTCACTACTTCGCGCGCCATGTTCATATCAATTTCTTTTTTCTGAAGCATTGCTTTAGCAATTAGGGTAGTGGTAACGCCTAACAATTCTCTGAAATTGGCTTTCATCGCGCTACAAATGTAATCTATAATTTCTGGGCGAACGACCAAACCTTCGCGCAGCATGTGCGATTGAAAAACCAGACGCCGCGTTTCAAAATCTGGGCGACTGATGTCGGCGCACAATCCCCATTTAAATCGGCTTAAAAGTCTATCCTCAATACCTTCAATAGCGCTTGGCGCGCGGTCGCAAGTAAACACCAACTGTTTACCCGCATTGTGCAACTGATTAAAAATGTTGAAGAAAATTTCTTGAATTTTTAATTTTCCGCTCAGAATTTGAATATCGTCAATGATGAGTACATCAATGAGTTGATAGAAATGCACTAAATCGTTAACAGCATTATTTTTTATAGCTGTCACAACCTGATTCGCAAAACTGACGCATTGAACAAACAAAACGTTTTTACCGCTATGTTTTTTCAAAATTTGGTTGCCAATAGCTTGCGCCAAGTGCGTTTTACCCACGCCCACACCGCCAAAAATAAATAAGGGATTGAAACCGCTATTGCCTGGCACTTGACTGATGCGCAAACCGGCACTTAAAGCTAAAGAGTTACACTCACCTTGAATATAATTTTCAAAGGTGAATTGTGGGTTAAGTTGTGGCTCAATTCTGACGCGTTGAATACCGGGCAAAGCAAACGGATTGACGATTCCTTCGATGTTTTTTAAACCAATCATCTCTTGGTTTAAATTTTTTTCGTTTGTCATTGGCTTTTGGTTTTTACTTCCACCTGCGGCGTTTGCGCTGAGAATTTGGTATTCTAAACGACCTCTATCGCCGAGTGCCTCGCGCACGCTACTCTTCAAAACTGTTACGAATTGGTCTTCCAACCAATCGTAAAAGAAATGATTTGGCACTTGAATAGTAAGTGAAGCCCCTTCTAATTTAATCGGTTTGATGGGTGCAAACCAAGTTTTATAATTTTTGTCATCAACGGACTGCTTAATTATACGCAGACAATTCCCCCAGACGCTAACATGATTCTCCATGAGCAGCTTAATTTAATTTTGAAAGACGATGGCATTCGCCTTGCAGCAAATAAGTCTAACTTTTACAAGTTTGATTTATTTTATTTTTAAAAAACGAGTTCAAAAGTTTGTTTTTTCAAAAATTTAAAGTTTTGGCTTGAATTTTCAAAAGTATGTAGGTGTTTCAGAAGTGGGTCACAAATTTGCGTCATTCTTTCTAATTCACCAAGAAAAATTCAAAAAAAAATGAAAAATAAATAAAATAAATTTTCCCACTTAGAGTATCAAATTATTGATAAATTGAAATGAAAATACCACTTTATGGTTGATTCAAATGATTTTCAATCAATTAATGATTAAAAATTTAAAATAGTACAATTTTTTGTAATCATTTTTTTGGTGTTGTCCAAATAAAGTAAGGCAAAAATTCTGATAAAACTTACGGGTGATTAACGCTTCAAATTTGAGTGAAATACTTCAAAAATTGCACCAATTTTCTCATTTTTTCTAAAAAAAACTTTATCCACATTTGTTAATTAAAAAGCGTTTATAAATTCATAAGTAATTGATTGAATAGCAAAAAAGATTGTATCTGTGTTGTTATAGATGGTTTTAAATTCGCTAAAAAAAAATTTGGAAATACCAAATTTATCTTTTTTGCGCATCATTTTTAAAAAGTTTTATGATGCAATCGCAGAGTTACTTACATTTGTACTATCACTCAATTGCTTAAATACAGACTGTATGTTCGATATGAAAGAAAATGTAGAATTAGAAAAAATGGCTGCACAAATTCGTCGCGATATTGTGCGCATGGTCTATAATTGTCAGTCGGGCCATCCGGGTGGTTCATTAGGTTGCGCCGATTATTTTACAGCTTTATATTTTTCAGTGATGAAGTACGGCAAAGTTTTTAATATGGAAGCGCACAACGAAGATGTTTTTTATTTATCGAACGGACATATCTCGCCTGTTTTTTATAGCACACTCGCGCGCGCAGGTTTCTTTCCAATCAGTGAGCTCAATACTTTTCGTAAATTAAATAGCAGATTACAGGGTCACCCGACAACGCACGAAGGTTTACCAGGTATTCGAATTGCGAGCGGTTCATTAGGGCAAGGTATTTCGGTAGCTAACGGCACCGCATTTTCTAAAAAAATGGATGGCGATAAGAATTTAGTGTACGTGCTTTGCGGCGATGGTGAACTTGATGAAGGGCAGAACTGGGAAGCAATAATGTTTGCGGCTGCAAAAAAATTAGATAATCTAATTCTTACAGTTGATTGGAACGGACAACAAATTGATGGTACAACTGAACACGTAATGTCACTCGGCGACTTACCCAAAAAATTTAAAGCATTCGGATGGGAAACTTCGATTATTGAAAAAGGAAATAATATTGCTGCCATTATAAAAAGTTTAACCAAAGCAGGAAAATCGGTTGGTAATGGTAAACCAAAAGTTTTATTGATGCGTTCTCAAATGGGTTATGGCGTTGATTATATGGTCGGTAATCATAAATGGCATGGCACTGCACCGAATAAAGATCAGTTAGCTTTAGCGTTGGCGGAATTACCAGAAACACTTGGTGATTTTTAATTAGCTATTTGCTTTGAGCTATGAGCTATGAGCTTCCATTTATGGGTGGTGCTCAAAGTTTGTAGCGCATGGCTTATGTCTCATGGCTCATTTATGAAAATAAAACCTTTCAAAGCGCAATTACCAATTTTCAATGTCATTGATGATGTAAATTCTTTTTTTGAAACAGCTAAAAAAGATTACACAGTATACTTAAAGTCAGGTTTCTTTAAGCAATCAACCCATGCAGCTTTTTTTGTTTATGCTATTGCAAACCTCAATAATTTAGAACAAGTATCACTCGGCATTGTGGCACTCACGGATGTAGAAGAGTTTACTCAGAATAATATTAAAAAACACGAGAACACACTAAGCAAACAAGAAGCCGTTCAAAAAAATCTTTTGAAGGAGCGCAATGCATCCATTAAACCGATTTTATTGACTTTTAAAGGAACAAAAGATTATATCAGTCAGTTGGAATTCATTTGCAAAAATTCTGAAATAATAATTCAAACCGATTTTCAACTTACACGTCACACATTATACGCTGTTTCAAGTTTGCCTTTACAAGCAGTCATTAGTAATTATTTTGAAAAAAAAATACAAGTCGCCTACATCGCTGATGGTCATCATAGAGCTTACAGTACGATGGAATATTTAAAAGAAAATGCTATTTCAAATACAGGCATTCTAACGGCGTATTTTGATTTTTCACAATTGCGCATTGGTGCGTTTCATCGGCTTATTACCGATTTAGACGAAAAGACAGATGTTATTTTTTTAAAAGAATTAGCCAAAGTAATGACGATTAGTGAAATAAAATTAGCGCAATTGCCACAACGTAAAGGCGAAATCGTAATGATTCTGAATGATAAATTTTACGTACTTCATTGGAAAAAGTCTGTCTTGAAAAAACATCAGGAAGGGCAAGTTATTTTAGATACACATTTGCTATCCGATTTTATTTTAAAACCTATTCTCGAAATCAAAAATTTAAAAACAGATGCGCGCTTAAAATATATTGAGGGCGATAATACACTCGAAGAAATAATTAAACAATGCCCAAAAAATAGCGTTTTATTTTTGATGCATCCCATTTCATTCGGCAACTTTAAAACTGTAGCCGATTCGGATGGTATTTTACCACCTAAATCTACTTTCTTTGAACCACGCTTGATAAACGGGTTAATAAATTTCGTTGTGCTTTGATATTTGATAATTATTAGCTAAGGAGTTAAAAGCAATTATCAAATATGAACGAACAACTATCAACTAATAATTATGGAAACTGATATTTTAGTCATTGGCGGCGGTATCGCGGGATTAAGTTATGCGATTAAAGTAGCACGCAAACGCCCCGATTTACAAATTACTGTACTCACTAAAACGGTTGAAAACGAATCGAACACGCGCTATGCACAAGGCGGCGTGGCAGCTGTTTGGGATTACAGCATGGATAGTTTTGAAAAACACGTAGCAGATACATTAGATGCGGGCGCGGGTTTGTGCCATAAAGATATTGTAGAAATTGTTGTAACGGAAGGACCCGAGCGCGTGCGCGAAATTATTGATTGGGGTACACGATTTGATAAAGTCGGTACTTCGCTCGATTATGATTTAGGTCGCGAAGGTGGGCACACAGAAAATAGAATTTTACACTACAAAGATTTAACGGGTTGGGAAATTCAGCGCGCATTAGTAAGCGAAATGAAACACCATCCAAACATTATTATTCATGAGCATTATTATGCTGTTGACATTATTACACAACATCATCTTGGTCATGTTATTAATCGCTCTACGCCTGATATCACTTGTTACGGATGTTACGCGCTCAACAAAATGACAGGCAAAATAGAAACATTTGTTGCTAAAACAACTTTAATGGCAACGGGTGGCATTGGTCAAGTTTATAAAAACACCACCAATCCTGTTATCGCCACTGGCGATGGTATCGCAATGTTTTATCGCGCAAAGGGACGCGTAGAAAATATGGAATTTGTGCAATTTCATCCGACAGCATTGTACAATCCGAGTGGAGAAAATCCCAACTTTCTTATTAGTGAAGCCGTTCGCGGATTTGGTGCTATTTTGCGCACGCCTGAAGGTGAAGAATTTATGCAAAAGTACGATACCAGACTTTCATTGGCACCACGCGATATTGTTGCACGCGCCATTGATAACGAAATGAAAGTGTATGGCTCAGAATGTATGTATCTCGATTGCCGACATATTGACAAAGAAAAATTTTACGCACACTTCCCAACTATTTATGATAAATGCGTTAGTCTCGGTATTGACCCAATGCATGACATGATTCCGGTAGTGCCGGCTTGTCATTATATGTGTGGTGGAATATTGGTTGATGCAAAAGGCAGAACGAGTATAAAAAATATTTTTGCCTGTGGCGAATGTAGTTGTACAGGTTTACACGGTGCTAACCGATTAGCATCCAATTCACTGCTCGAAGCATTGGTTTTTGCGCACCATATTGTAGAAGAAACTTTAAATATAATAGGTAATTTAGAATTTAAAAAAGAAATTCCGAATTGGAATGCAGATGGCACCATGCAACCACAAGAAATGATTTTGATAACTCAAACTACTAAAGAACTCAAAGACATTATGAGTTATTACGTCGGTATTGTGCGTTCAAATATTCGCTTAAAACGCGCACTCGATAGATTATTTATTCTGTATCGTGAAACAGAAGAATTATACAACACCACTACCCTATCGCCACAATTGTGCGAAATGCGCAATCTTATTACAATGGGTTATTTAATAGCGCGCTCGGCATCATTGCGAAAAGAATCGCGCGGTTTGCATTTCACGACGGATTATCCGAACCAATTACCTTTTGTACAAGATACTATTCTTTAATTAAAAGGCAAAAAGCAAATGGCAAAGTGCAATTTGTAATCTCCGGCAGAAAGAAAGTTTAGTACAATTAACTTAACATCCTGAAAGTCCAATAGAATAATTTTTTTCCAATCATAATTTAAAAAAAGACTGTTTTTGAACTAAATTTAGTTTTAATTTATTCATGGCAAAAGATTTTTAACATAAAACTGTCAAAGATGCATTGATAACTGACGGTTGGTTAATAACGAGTGATCCATATTCTATAAAAGTTTTAGGACGTGATTATGAAATTGACCTTGCTGCTGAAAGATTTTTTGCTGCTGAAAAAAATAAAAAAAAAATTGCTGTCGAAGTTAAGAGTTTTCTTGCTCCGTCAATCGCTTACGAATTTCACAGTGTCCTTGGGCAGTACTTAAACTATTTAACGTTTATGGAAATACAAGAACCTGACAGAATATTATTTCTAGCAGTTCCATCAAATGTATTTCAAGATTTTTTTCAACAACCTGCAACTCAACTCGTAATACTGAAGTACAAAATAAATATCGTCGTCTTTAATTCACAAAATTCATCTATAGTAGAATGGTTAGAACAAACAGAAATATAAAATTGTACAGCAAAATAGTAGTAGCTTGGCTTTCCGATTTTGTTGCACGTCGCACAAATACAACTGACGCAACTTATGAACTTATTACTGATGAAGTGCGCCATCACTATCAAGTTGTGAGGACAGGTTTCTTAGAGGACAGATTTTATTACAAAGTTGTTTTTCATTTGCATATTAAAGAAGATGCTAAAATTTGGATTTTAGTTAATAATACCGATCTATTACTCACAGATGATCTTATTCAAAATGGAATTCCAAAATCAGATATAGTCATAGGTTTTTTAGCACCTTCTGTGAGAGCATATACAGGCTTTGCAAGTGTATAACAGTAGATTATGTTCGGTTGAGTGTTTCAAAAAATTTTATCTTTATTTTTTTATCAAATATTTTTTAAAGTAAGTAATTTTTTGAACTGCACATTAAAAAAAATTGTGTATTTGAAAATTTTACTATCTTAGCTTGAAATTGAAAAGTCTTGCATTCAAATTTCAAGTGCAAATTGTTTGAGTTGAAATGTATAAAACTTATTACTATGAACTACATTAATTCAGTTCGACGCCGAAAGTTTTTGCCATTATAATTTGATTAAAATGTTCAGTAAATTTCATAATTTTAGGGTTCTCTAATTTAAATGAGCCTTCATATTCTCTTTGTTGATGCGCAAAAATAGAAGATGTATAAACTTTGGTTGTTTTGTTGGTAACATTTAAAAAAAAATTGCAAAGTATTAAAATGTGGTGCGTTAACACCTCATTTAACTATCCACTTCCCTTTAAAACTTGGGCAAATAAAATGAACTTCATCTGGATAACCAACAAAATAACCATCGGTAAGTCTTATTTTCACTAAATTCACATTAAAAGAAGCAGTAAAATCCCCAGTTGCGATATTATAATCCGAAATTGTAACGACACTTAGTTTCGATTCTGATAACTCATAAGTACCGGCTATTGCATCACCGTCTTCACCCAATAAAACGAGTGA
Source organism: Saprospiraceae bacterium (assembly GCA_043758385.1). Lineage (GTDB taxonomy): Bacteria > Bacteroidota > Bacteroidia > Chitinophagales > Saprospiraceae > JAAFJT01. The sequence goes on along the minus strand of JAYVNP010000094.1, from coordinate 369 downwards.
ACAAGTAGGAACTTTTTGGCATCCGCTATGACCATTTTTACTTAGCTGAAAAGTCCCAGTTTTATTCAAATAAAGACCAGAAAAATAAAGAACTTCTCTGTCCTCTTGTAATTGATTGTAGGTTTTATAACTAAAAGTGCCTCTATAAACTGAGCAATTGATATTTGCTTTTTGGATTCCGCTACTAAAAGTTAAATACCAATTTGGGTTTATTGGCCAACCGAGTCCATTAAAAGAGGGTGTTTCAGGAGGAACAACACCATAAGTTTGTACAAATCGTTTGCTGGTATCGAAAGTTATTTCAGGAAAAAGCGTGTCAGGCGTGACGAGATCTGGATAAATTTTATCATTTTTACACGAAAAAAATAA
>JAYVNP010000093.1:0-12458 GCA_043758385.1 Saprospiraceae bacterium | reverse complement strand
CAGCCACCGTCTTTCATGCTTTCGTTCGATAAACCTATTGCAGAAGACGAAGGTAAAGTTTTGATGGGAACTTTGGCATGGACGGGAAATTTCAAAATGGATTTTGAAGTTGACACTTATGATAATTTGCGTCTGATAGCAGGCATAAATCCGTTCGCATCGGAATATCCTTTAAAATCCCAACAAGAATTTACAACGTCGAGTTTTATAACGACTTATTCCGAGAGCGGCAAAGGTGAAGCGAGTCGGCAACTCACGCGTTGGGCGCGCAAGTATCGCGTGCTCGATGGCAATGGTTCGCGCTTAACGCTTTTAAATAATTGGGAAGCGACAGGATTTAATTTTGATGAACCGACGCTTGTAAAACTTTTTGCCGATGCCAAAAAATTGGGTGTAGATTTATTTTTGCTCGACGACGGTTGGTTTGCGAATAAATATCCGCGCAATGGCGACCGCGCTGGTTTGGGCGATTGGCAAGAAAATAAAAAGAAATTACCCAGTGGCGTTGGTTACTTAGTGAAAGAAGCGACAAAAGCAGGCGTGAAATTTGGTATTTGGGTGGAACCTGAAATGGTAAATCCGAAAAGTGAATTGTACGAAAAACATTTAGATTGGGTGATACGACAGCCCGATAGACCAGAATATTATTTTAGAAATCAATTGGTTTTAGATTTAGCCAACCCTGCGGTGCAAGATCATGTTTTTGGTGTTATAGATACACTCTTTACCAAAAATCCGGACTTAGCATTTATTAAATGGGACTGCAACGCCGTGATTTACAACGCGCAATCGGCTTACCTAAAAAATTCTGGGCAAAAACAATCGCAGCTTTATGTGGATTATGTGCACGGATTGTACGGCGTTCTGGCGCGCATTCGCGCCAAATATCCGACGGTGCCAATGATGCTCTGTTCGGGCGGTGGAGGTAGAGCGGATTATGAGTCGCTGAAATATTTTACAGAATTTTGGTTGAGCGATAATACCAATCCGTTGGAACGGATTTTTATTCAGTGGGAATATTCGTATTTTTTTCCAACCATCACCCATTGTAATCACATCACAGATTGGGGAAATTATCCTATAAAATTCAGAACTGATGTGGCAATGATGGGTAAAATGGGTTACGATATTGTAGTCAGTAAACTCAATGTGAGTGATTTACAATTTTCTCAGGATGCCGTAAAAACGTACAAGTCTATTCAAGATGTGGTGTGGCACGGCGATATGTATCGTTTGGTCAGCCCTTGGGAGGGAGAAATTGCGTCAGCCGTTTTTGTCAGCCCCGATAAATCGCGCGCAGTGATGTTTAATTACATTGTTTCTAAACGTTTTTTTTCGCAAGCTATCACCAAAAACCCGATTCGGTTCGTCGGGTTAGATCCGAATAAAAAATATAAAATTACTGAGCGTAATTTATATCCCAACACCACCACCACTTTAAAACCCGATGCTGTTTTTTCAGGCAACTACCTGATGACCGTCGGTTTTAATCCCGATTTAACGGATAGAAGAATAAGTGTGGTGCTGGAATTGACAATGAAGGAATGAAAAATGAAGGAATGTTCTTAGGAACTATTCATTTTTCATTCATTCGTTTTTCATTCGTTCACTTCTTCTTTCTTCTCTCCACTATAAGCCCACGCAAAAATTAATGGGAATACCCAAAGCGAGAACATCATGGCGCATAAAATGCCGCCAATAACCACGCGCGCTAAAGGGCGCGAACTTTCAGAACCGATACCATGCGAAACGGCAGCTGGAAATAAACCAATCGCTGCCATAAGCGCGGTCATCATAACTGGTCGAATTCGCGAGAAAACGCCGAGCTTTATAGCACTGTACAGCGATTGCGATTGCCCACTAATTTTTTCAAAATTTTGTTTGAAAACGGTTATCAGTAAAACACCATCTTGAATACAAATACCGAACAGCGCGATAAAACCAATACCTGCCGAAATACTAAAATTGGTGTGGGTAATGTGGAGTGCCATAATACCACCGACGATTGCAAAAGGTACGTTTAAGAATACCAGAGCAGCATCTTTCATGTTACCAAACATGGAAAATAGCAATAAAAATATAAGCACCAAACTGATGGGCACAACTTGCGTTAAACGTTTTTCAGCACGTTGCTGATTTTCAAAATCGCCTTGCCAGGATAAGGAATAGCCGCGTTTGAGTTTCACTTTTTCATTTACTTTTTGTTGTGCTTCGGCAATCGTACTACCCATATCTCTGCCACGTACCGAAAATTTGAGCGCAGAATACCGCTCGTTGTCATCGCGGAAAATCAAACATGGACCCGTTTTAGGCGAAATTGTGGCAATTTCTTTAATTGGTACTTTAGCACCATTTTGTGTTGGCACCATTAAATTACCAATATCATCGATCGAGTTGCGGAATTCTTGCGGAAAACGAATCCGAATATCGAACGTTTTAATACCTTCATAGAGCGTGGAAGCCGTCAAGCCACCAATTGCCATCGCAACAACCGAATTGGCATCGGCAGTGGCAACGCCGTAGAGAGCCATTTTTTGTTGATCCAAATTAATATCCAATTCAGGTTGACCGATATTGTGAATCACGCCAAGGTCTTCAATACCGCGTACACCTTTTAGAATTTCAAAAACTTCATTCACCTTCGGCTCCATGTAGTTGAGTGAGTCGCCATAAACTTTTACGCAAATAGAACCTTTCACACCCGACACCGCTTCTTCTACGTTATCGCTGATAGGTTGCGAAAAATTTAAATTCACGCCTGGTAAAACGGATAGTTTTTCATTCATCTGCGCAACCAATTCTTCTTTTGATACTTTTGGTTTCCAATCATCTTCAGGAAAAAGCATGACCGAAAATTCGTTATTATAAAAACCTGCAACATCTGTTCCGTCATCAGGTCTGCCCGTTTGCGATACCACATATTTTACCTGTGGAAACTGAATGAGAATTTTGCGCGCAGCAGCGGATGTTTCCACCGATTTTTCCAACGAAATACTGTAAGGCGTTTGAATACGCAACCAAATTGAACCCTCGTTTAATTCGGGCAAAAATTCAGTTCCTAAAAATTTAAACGAGTACAAACCAATCGCCATAATTAGAAAAGACAATGGAATGGCTAATCTTCGTATCTTATAACTGAAGCTGAATCCAAATAACATAAAACCTGTGAGATGATGCACAATGGGATTGTGTTTCTCATGCACATTTTTTTTCAGTAACAAGCTTATAAGTACCGGTACCAAGGTTAAGGTCGTGATGAGTGCGCCGAGTAAAGCAAAGCCTAAAGTATAAGCCAAAGGCGAAAACAGTTTGCCTTCTACTTTCTGGAATGCAAAAATGGGAAGCAAACCCGTTATGATAATGGCTTTGGCAAAAAATATGGCTTTGCCGAGTTGCGCACCGTTATTTTTTATCATGCCAAGTTTAGACATTTTATTGAAACGGTCCATCCCCACTTCCACTGCCTTATGATCCAGAATTACGAACATACCTTCTACCATAACAACGGCACCATCAATTATAATTCCGAAATCAACAGCTCCGAGCGACAGCAAGTTTGCAGACATTCCCATCAGATGCAAACAAATAAACGCAAAAAGCAATGCCGTCGGAATAATAATGGAAACAATAAACGTTGTCCGCCAATTAAACATAAAAAGCGATACCAACAGCGTAACTAACAAAATACCTTCCACTAAGTTATGCTCAACGGTATGACTGGCAAAGTCAATTAATTCAGTTCTATCGTAGTAAGGAACGATTTTAGTATCGGCGGGTAAAATAGAAGTGTTTAATTTATCAATCATCGCTTTCACACCCGCTAAAGCCTTTGTCGGATTTTCGCCTTTGCGCATCAGAACAATGGCTTCAACGACATCGGTTTCATCTGTAATATTCCTTTTTCCCGTCGAGTCCACTAAACCGTCGCCACGCGCAACCCAACCTAAACGCGGCACGTTTGATATTTCTACCTGTGCAACATCTTTTACTAAAACGGGGATGCTATTGTTGTAACTGACAATGATATTTTTTATCTCATTAATATCGTTCAATAAACCGATGCCGCGTACAACATAAGCTTGGTTATTCTGAATAATAACATCGCCACCGATATTGATATTTGTTTTCTGAACGGCTGTAAAAACATCCAAAGGCGTTATGCCGAGCGAAGTCAGTTTACCTGGATCAACTTTTATTTCGTATGTTTTTGTTTTACCACCGAAACTCACAATATCACCCACACCAGGTACGGCGCGCAGTTTTCTATCAATCACCCAATCTTGCATCGTTTTGAGTTCGCGCACATCGCGCACAGAACTCCGAATAGTATATCTAAAAATTTCACCTGTCGGTCCGGTAGGTGGTTGAACCGAAGGCTGCAAGCCGGTTGGTAGATTAGCGTTGGCTAATAAGTTCATAACTTGTTGCCGCGCCTGCGCATCTAAAACACCATCATCAAAAATGAGTTTCACGTACGACAGTCCAAAAATGGACGTTGAGCGCAAACTTGTTTTGTTCTGAACCGGATTCATCGCAATTTCAATAGGAATCGTAACAAATTTTTCAACTTCTTCCGAACTTCTGCCGGGCCATTGCGTGATTATACTTATTTCAGTATTTGTAACGTCTGGAAATGCCTCGATCGGCATATTCTTAAACGTTATTGCACCCGCAACAATGAGTGCCGCAGCCGCAAAAATTATGAAATATTTATTTTCGAGCGAAAATGCTATTAAGTTTTTTAATACCTTTATCATGTAGCTATGTGCTTTGAGCTATCAGCCGTCACTCATCAGCTATTAACACCGCTCCCGAATGAAGCTGATAGCAGATGAGTGACGGCTGATAGCCTGTTAATTATTTAGTTCATCATAAATTAAAAGCGTTTCAGAACCTACCACGATGTCGCCTTCATTCACGCCACTATTTAAATAAACGATATCACTTGATGTGCTGAGGACACTCACAGGCGTGATTACTGAAATGCCTTTGCCTTTGTATACTAGAACATAATACTGACTGTGATCAAAAATGAGTGAGCCGGCATGAATACAAAGGGCTGTTTTATTCTCTTTGTTTTTCACACTTACACTGGTGAACATCTGAGGTTTGAGTGCATAATCTGCATTCGAAAGCACAATACGCAATTTCATTACTTTACTAGTCGGATCTAAAACGTTGAGTATTTTATTTATCTTTCCCTTAAAAATTCTACCGGGGTACGAAATTGTAGTAACATCCACCGCATCACCCACGTGCACTTTAGAAATATTCGATTCGTACACGTTTGCATTCACCCAAACATCGCTCAACTGCGAAATGGTAAAAATATTTGCGCCATTATCCGCCCTTATAGCAGTGCTGTTTGTAATATTCTTCTGTACTATAAAACCAGATATAGGTGCTTTAACTACAAACTCACCGCTTTTGCTATCACCATTAATTTTCAAAACGCGTTTCACTAATTCTAACTGCGCTATGGCTTGGTCGTAATTAACTTGCGCATTTGTAACGTCAATTTGCGTCGAAAGTCCAGAGGAAAATAAATCTTTGGCAGCATCCAGTTGTTTTTTTGTGCCTGTCACATTCGTTTCCGCCACAACTAAATTGTTACTAAATGTCGCCATCTCACTACTTTTAATAACGGCTAAAGCCTGACCTGCTTGCACGTAATCACCTAATTGCACTTTTATATCCTGCACATTACCACTCACCAACGGGTAAATATTCACCTGATGATCTTGGTCGAAATCAACCATACCTGTGAGTGTAATTGAGCTAACCAGCGGGCAACGACCAACCGAATCCAATTTAATTCTTTGGAGCAATGTATCAGGAATGGTGTAAGAAGTTTTTCCCGTTTTATCTTCCTCTGGTTTTGTTTTACACGCTGTCAGTCCAAATAAAACAAAAATGACAGCAAAAATGCCTAAAAAGTATTTCATAATTTAGTTTATAGTTGTAGTTGATAATTTATAGCTTTTCTTCGTAGAATGCTCGCAAACGAACAACTATCAACAAAATTAAAACAAGCTCGTTCCTGTATAAAAGTTAATATCTTCAAAAGATTGAAAGCGATTGTAACGCACCGAATTAATTTGCAGCGTATTTTGTTTGTACGAATCATAAAAATCGAGAAAATCCAACAAACCGATATTGCGTTTTTCGTAATTCAAAAAAACTTCGTTCAATAGTCTATCGAATTTTGCCAAAAACTGAGAATCAATGTTTTGATATATTTTTTCGTTATCATTCAATTTTTGCAATGCGCGATAAATCTGCTCGTGCAGGAGTGCCTCCGTATTTCTTTGCGCTGTCTGATTCACATCAATCATCAACTTCGCCGACTGAATATTTCCTTGATTTCTATTAAAAATTGGAATATCAATACTCGCACCCACCGAATTAAAATTAACTGCGTAACTTCCTCGTTTATCAAAACCTAACGACACTGTAATATCTGGTGTCGCAAGTGCCTTCTGATAACTATAGGTATTCTTACTCACTTCCGTAGTTGCCTTCGCCAGCAGTAAATCCGTTCTGTTTACTAACGCAGAGTCTATTAGAGTATTCAAAGTATATTGCCCTACGGAAAACTTAGACATTTTTTCACTATCAATTTGAGGCTTTATATATACCTCTTTCAATAATAAGACTGTTCTTAATTCGCTTTGCACGTCATTAATTTGGCTAATCAATGTAGCAAACTCGTTTTGTAAATTAAATAACTGCGCTGATACCCGAATCACTTCTTTATCTGAAATATAACCTTTACCAGCTTGCTCTTTGAAAGCAGCCACAACGCGCTTCAGGGATTGGATTTCTTTATCGTAAACTTTTGATGACTGGTTTAAGAAATAAATATTATAAAAATCGGAACGTAAAGTATGTTTTAGCGTTCTGATAATGTCGTATACCTGATACTCAGCCAACTTTACATTCGACTCTGCAATTCTGATTTGTTTATTTCTTTTACCTGCTAATAATATAAGTTGGGAAAGTTGCGCGGAATGCTCGCTTTCATTAAAAAAAGTAGCTGATTGTGGATCTCCGTTTGCATCGTTAAATGTGAGCGGGATTACGGGACCATGGGAATAAAAAATATTAGGGTTTGGAAATAATTTTGCTTGTATAACTAAAGCCTTTTGAGCATCTACATTGTAGCGTTGTGCCAGAACTAACAAACTATTGCGTTGAAAAATATTTTCGGCACTGTCTAAAGTCAGTACTAAAGTATCTTTTGGAAAGGAAATAGTTTGAGATTTAGCTGAAATAAAGAATAATCCACCAAAAATATAAATCAACAAGAAAAATCGAATAAATATTTTTAAAGACTGACACAACATATCTGAAAATTAAAAGCAGTGGGTGATTAAATTTAAAATTAAGAATTTGACTAAGCCAATTTTGAAATAAGAGTAAATGAGCTGTAAAAGTGACAATAAAACTTATTAAGTAAATCATGTAACTAACTAGTTGCCCTAATTAGAATTTTTACTTGTTTTAAAAAGAAAAGTTAAATTTTATTCTTAAAAATGATCTAAAAGTTGTCTTAATTACTTTGTACAGTCAATAAAGTATTTCAGGAGACAAAACACTTACTTAGTCAAACTTTTTGCAAATTTAAGCGCCACAAATTTAAATTTAACTTACGTAAACAATAATAATAAGTTATCATTTAGTTAAAAATCAAAGAGATTATAACTCATTTCAAAGGCGCATCAGTCTTAAAAAAATTTAAACATTCTGCTATTTCAGAGCTATTACTGTTCAAATATGCATAAAAAGAGTTACTATCAAATTTTAATACTGCGCAATGCGCTTCCAACATTTTTTTCAATTCATTTTTTTCAATTGCTGAAAAATTTAATTTTTTATTGAGTTTTTGTTCTGAAAAATCTATAAAACTTGAAAAAATGGGTGGGCTGATAGAAAAATTTTTTACAAAATCGTCGAAATTTGTTATTTTTGAGAGTGCTGATTCCGTTTTTATTTTTTCAAAATACTGTTTTGCAAAAACGGCGCATAAAGTTTTTGCAATATTAAAATCAGGATTATAGGAACCATCCTCAGATTTAATTTCAATATCCGGTCGAATGCCGCCGCCTGCTTTAACAACGCGTCCGTTAGCAGTGTAAAAAGTTGCTGTATCCGGATTTTCAAAAGAGAATTGCGTTTTTTGTGCCGCATTAAATATGGAATCCGATTTACCTTCCGAGATATATTCTTTTTTTGATTTTCCCTTGTAAGGTCTTTGAACACATCTGCCCGAAGGTGTGTAATATCGCGCAACCGATAAACGCAACTCCGATCCATCGCGCAAAATATACGGCTCCTGCACCAAACCTTTACCGAAAGAACGTTGACCGACGATGATGCCGCGATCATAATCCTGCACCGCACCTGCAACAATTTCTGCTGCCGATGCGGTGCTGTTATTTATTAATATTGCTACTTTACCAATCTGAAAAAATTGTCGCCCCGTTGATTTATATTCTTTATGATGTACCGTTCTGCCATCAGTGTACAATAAAAGTTTATCTTTTTCAGAAAAAATTTGAGAGAGTACATCAATGGCTTTTTCTAAATATCCACCTGGATTATTTCTTAAATCAAGTATGAGATTTTTTTTCTTTTTTTCAGAGAGCTTATCGAGCGTTTGGAGAAAATCATGCGTCGTATTGTTGTTAAAGTTTGAAAGTTTGACGTACATCGTTTCATCATTTATGTTATACGCCGAAGCAATGGAATTAACAGTTACGCGCTCTTTTTTGATTGAAATTTCTTTGCTTACATTATTTCCTGATAAAATTTTAAGTTTAACGGTGCTTTCGTTTTCGCCATGTAACCAATTTTGTAACCAACGATTATTTTTACCCACGGCAGAAAAATCGTTCACCGCAATAATTTTATCACCGACTGTTATTTGATTTTGCGCAGGACTTTCAGCATAAACATTTATCACGGTTGCCGTATCATTTAAATAAACAGTTTCGCAACCCACGCCAATAAAATCGCCCTCTAAATTTTCGTTTTGTAGTTTCACATCGGCAGAAGGAATAAAAACGGAGTGCGGATCTAAACTTTGCAAAACATTATTTAACGCAACATTAACCACAGCTGAATCGTCTACCGATTCTACATACTTCGCATCAATATAACTTAAAATCTCGTCAACACGCCCTTGATAAATTGATTTCTGAACTTCATTTGATCCTTTAACACGTTTAACACGCTTAAAAAAAACGTCATTTTGTATTTTCAAACCACCCCACATACCCAGTATAACGCCTAAAGCGAGAAGTATGGGCAAATATTTTTGTAACGTTGAATTTTTAGTTTCGAGTTTAGGCACACTCATAAATTATAGTTCTGTAAATTTCTGCTGCAAATATCATCTATTTGTAACAAACCTTTAAACAAACTCAGACAATTTCAAGTTTATTTCATATTTTACACGAATTTTAGTCCTAATTCTAATTGCAAGTATTATTTTAGTGTTCTCAAAAGATCAACTTTATAAGGGATGAACAAAACTTTAGATTTTGATGAGATTGATAAGAAAATTTTAGCTGTATTGTTGAAAAACGCTAATACACCTTACACCGATATTGCAAAACAAATTCGCGTATCGGGTGGAACGGTTCATGTACGGATGAATCGGCTCGAAGAATTGGGTGTTGTTGTAGGCTCAAGTATTTGCATTGATTATACCAAAATAGGTTTCGATATAACGGCTTTTATCGGTATTCATCTCGAATCGAGTACAATGTTTGAATCTGTATCGGAACAACTTAAATTTATTCCTGAAATTGTTTCAGCCAATTACACAACAGGCGTATATGGTATTTTCGCAAAAGTTATTTGCCGCGATACGCCCCATTTACGTACTGTTCTGAACGATAAAATGCAAAAAATTGTGGGCGTACAACGCACGGAAACTTTTATATCCCTGCAAGAAAGTTTTAATAGACCACTCGATATTATGTCAATTGATTAATTCGGGCTATTTTTATTTATCAAAACCGATTCAATGCGCTACTCTTCTAATTTATATTTTAAATTTTTGCTCATAACGCTTTCATTAAGTTCAACTTACCTTCTGAAGGCGGGAACATCGCGTTTTATATTTCCAACCGACTCGTGCATAGATTTAGTTTTTGACACCGTTAAAGTTTTAAGAATTACGCCCGATTTCGTAGAATTAGAAATTTCTGTAAAAAACGCTGGTACAATACCGGTTGATTTGTTCGGTGCAACGCGCTCTGTTGACGATAATGTAGCTATTGGTTTTTTGTTCTCTGGTACAAAACGATTAACGCGCGGTGCTATCATGGCAGATAATATTTTCATAACCGAAAAAACAAAAAATAAAAACGGTATTCTCAAACCTTCCGAAATACTCACCTTTAAACATAAATTGAGTCTCGAAAAGAAAAACAGATTCAGTGGCGTAATTATTTTACAACTTGACGCTTTCGATACTGTTCAGAACGAATGCGATGAAACGAATAATTTATTTTTTTGCGTGCCCAAATGGTATAATTAATTTGCAGAGCACAACTTAAATGGTTTTCATTTTTGTTTAAAGGGCTCAAAAATGAATCCTTACTGTTTCTATTTTGGTTCTAAAAAAAATTATTTTTCATAAATCATTACGCCGACTCTATCAATATGCGCTTTTAATTCATCGTTATCAATTGTGTTGTAATCGAGAACATCTACAAAATAAGGAATGGGCAATGCTTCGTTCAGTTGTGCGCTAACATTTAATGCGAGCAACGGCGATGTGTGCTTTCCTTTTAATGCTAAATCAATATCACTGCCGCGTTTAAAATTGTCTTTGGCGCGACTTCCAAACAAAATAACAGATTCAATATCTGAATATTTTTCAAACTCTGTTTGAATTAAACCATAAGATTTTTCAGGAATGCCAAACGTATTCATGCTTCTTTTTTTAGCGTTACGTAAAAAAAAATAATTACTTGTTGCACTTGAAAATTGAATTCACTCCTGAAAAAAAACCAAACTTATTATGCCAAAATAAAAATTTATTGTTTGGTGGTTTGTGCTGAATTATTCACATCGCCAATTTTTACGGCTATAAAATTGGCATTTGTAATATTTTGAATCAGTGAGTTATACTGTAAATTTTCGGAAATTGTGCCTAACGGAAAATTAGGCGACGATAAAACAGGAACAGTTTGCGGAATAAATCGCCAAGATGTGTTGCCGTCAAAACTGTTTATTTGGTGTAAAATGAGGCGACGAATAATAAGTAAGTCGAGAGCATCGACGCTACCGTCGCGATTAACATCGGCAGCAATGAGCGTGTATGGATTTGTAAACGTTTCGATGCCCAAAATGTGTCGGCTCAATAAGGCTAAATCGTAAGTTGTTACACCGTTTGTCCAATCGCTATCGCGAGAAGCTGTAACGTTGAAATTATTATTAGCCGTTAAATTTGGGAAATTATAGTCGCTACTTGATTGCTTCTGAACAAAATTTGTATTAACATTGGTTAAAAAAATATTAGCTTCAACTGCAACACCGCTTGAATTGCGAATTGTACCTGCCACTGAAATATTTTGAATCGGCTTAGGTGAACAAATGCCTAACGTATCTTTTATTAAAATTGTCATTGGTTTTGAAATCTGATTACCCGATGAATCCTTTGCAAAGAGTTCTATTTTTTGGAAACCAGTGTCAACACACGTGAAATTAAGTGATTGCGCCGTCGGAAAAACGGTTGAAACCACCGCTTTGCGAATTCCTACAACGCGTTTTAGGCTGTCGCAATTTTCTTTTACCGTAGCTAAGTCTGCGAAGTTTACTGTTTTTTTACCCGTCGCATCCAAATAAAAAGTTGTTATTGTTTTGAGCGTAAGTTTAGGTTTAAAAGTATCAACAACCGTAACTATTGCATTACAACTCGATTTATTACCCGAAGCATCACTGACAAACAACGTTGTATTTTTCGCGCCAATATCGGCACAAGTGAAACAGGAATGCGAAATGCTGATAATGATTTCGTAGCAATTATCGTACGAAAAATTATCAATACTCAAAGGGTTGATGCCTATGTTTCCCGTAGAGTCTAAATAGACTGTAATGTTTTTGCAGCGTGCGTGCGGTTTAATGGTATCGGGATAAATACATTGCGCTTGCAAATAATGTTCGCCGATAAAAAAATAAATTAAAGAAATTACAGCAATGCGCGCCAACGCAAAAGGTAATGCTTGTTTCATAGGGAGAAACTTTAAATAGGTTTGTTATGTTTTGAAAAAATTTATTTTTCTGACGCAGCAAATATAGTTTGTCACTTAGTGTGCGTCAATAGCGCGCAGCACAATGAAATGTTATTTAACTCAAGTTGCTAGTTAAAATAAAAATGTCGGACACCGAGAAAATTTAGAACTTTGAGGTACGAAACAAAAAGTACCTTCCGATGTCCGATA
>JAYVNP010000092.1:0-33177 GCA_043758385.1 Saprospiraceae bacterium | reverse complement strand
ATAGAAAAACTTCTAAATTTTTCTTCATCAAAAATGGAAAATCTGAAACCTTAGGAACTACTATTTTAACGCCTAATGCCGATTGTTCGCCAAAAACGGGTGCAACAACTTTAAAAAATACCGCATTAAATGGTTGCGATAGCATTGTAAATTATACAATTTATAACGCCACGCAAACTTATACGTTAAATGCTACCAAATTCGCACTCGATTGTAATGATAGTATTACGCTGGGTTTAGTCAATAATAACGACGCGTGTAATGCAATATCTCACAACTTAACTTATAAATGGATTTACCAAACAACTGCAAGCGGTGCAATAGTTAACCAAAATAATAATACGACTGCACAATTAGCGAAAGTCGCCGGAGTTTACTCTGTCATAGTTTTCGATTCGGTTTATGTAAAACTTCAACCATTGTTGGGTAATCGTGTATTTACAGATACTTTATCAATCACAATAACTCAAAATGCAGTAACAACTACATTGGCTACGCCAACAACCACAGATAAAAACAATCAGTACTACGAATGTCAGGGTAGTACCAATATTTTTTCGATAAATCCAATTGCCGGTGCAAAATCTTACACATGGCAAACACCAAACGGAACTATTAAATCGGGACAAGGAACGACGAGTGTTTTCGTTTCTTGGCCTATCAATTCTGCCACTGATACGCTAAAAGTTATCGCTATTAGCGATTGCGGAAACAGTTTACCACTCAGTTTAGTCATTTATTTTTACAATTTTGCCAATTTAAATGCAGGTACAGATACCGTTTTCTGCGATTTAGTAGCAAAACTTAACGCAACAACAAGTACAGTTCAAGTCGGTGGCATTGGTAAGTGGTCGAATGCAGCGAGCAATACACAAAACGTAAGTTTTATAAATAAAACCCTTCCGAACACGCAAGTAAACATTCCTGCAATCGGTATTTATAATTTAATCTGGACAGAAAATTATTCGGGTTGCACAAAAAGCGATACAGTACAAATTACAGTTTTAAAAAAACCAGTTGTTGGTAATATTTCTGATAGTTGCAGTGCGGATAAAAAAAATGCTTTCGTGTCGTTTAATATTTCGGATGGTACGCTACCTTTTGTTTTGGTCAACACAACTAATAATGCAACGGTAACAATTAATAAGTTAGGTTTATTTACAACGCCGAGTTTCCCGAAAGGTACTTATAGTTATACTTTAAAAGATGCTTCAAACTGTTCAGCTTTTTTAATTTCTGGCACGAGTGCCTCATGTAATGTGGCGACTTGCGCAAAGTTAGCAGGTTCGATGAGTGCAACACTTCTGAATTTATGTTATAGCGATACAGCACGCGCTAATTTTTTAGGTGGAACAAAAAAAACAGCTGGTGATACCAGTGAATTTGTTTTACACAATGGCGATGCGCGATTTGGTATTTTAGCGCGCAGCAACACAGCGAAGTTTGCTTTTTTTGCAGGATTAACCTACGGAAAAAAATATTTCATTTCTGAAATTGTTGGAAAAGATAGTACAGGCCATGTAACACTATCGGATAGTTGTTTTTCGGCAGGTTCGAGTGAGCCCGTAATTTTTAATCCTAAACCAACGACGCTGTTTAGTTCAAACGACACTTTTTTATGTCGCAGTAACTGCGCTGCGGTTAAAGTTTCTAATTCTGGTTACGCACCATTTACAGTTCGCGCTCGATTAACTGATACCGTTACCCACGATTCTTCTTTCGTTAATTTAAAAACAACGGATGCTTTTTCGTTCTGTCCGCGCAATTCAACAGCTTTTAAATTAATTTCTGTATCTGATTCGTTGGGTTGCGTAGATTCATCTTTAAATAAACAACTTAATTTTACCGTTTTTTTACCGCCATTTGCTGGCGCGCCGTTACCAAGTCAAAAATATTGTGCTTCTCTCGATACTACTATTCAACTTTCTAAACAACTCGTCAATGCCGATTTAGGTGGAAACTGGTACGAAGTTTCGGCTGTTAAATCAACTGGAAATGCTTTTAACCCATTGGCTGGCACTTTCAGAACTTTGAAACAAGCTGTGGGTGTTTATCGCTTTTCTTATATTAAAACTGCCCAACCCGCTACTTCACCTTGTTCATCCGATACGGCTTATGTAAATGTTGAAATAGTAACTGCTCCAATAGCCAACGCAGGTGTTGATGATACGATAACTTGCAATCATCGGATTGCGCAATTGGGTGGAAATAATACAACACAAGGCAATGGTGTTGTAATTAGTTGGTCTGGTAGTGGTTTAAGCGGTAATGCGCTACGTCAATTTGTTTCGCAAGCAGGTACTTACATTTTAAAAGTTCAAACAGGTACTTGTTTTTCTACGGATACCGTTGTTGTTTACATTGATACCATCACGCCTTCGGCTAAAATTAAACCTGTTGCAGGAATTATATCTTGCACAAATCCAAAAATTAATTTAGATGCGTCTCTATCTACGCCTAAAAACGGTGTAAGCTATCAATGGTACTTTAACACCGCGCCTGTTAATCAATCAATTAATTTCGACGCAACGTCTGGGGGTTCTTACGCGTTAAAAGTAACGCTCAACAAAAATGGTTGCAGCACCATTGATACCATTTTTATAAACCAAGATATAAAAAAACCTATTGTTAGTATTGTTCCGCCAGGCTCAATTACTTGTAAAGATTCTTCAGTTATTATTGACGCGAGTGCGTCATCAACAGGAAAAAATTATTCTATAAAATGGACAGTGCGTTTGGGTGGGCGTTTCATTTCAGATTCTACGACGTTATTGCCAAAAGTTGGTGCAGCCGGCGATTACAAATTAGTCATATCGGATAACACCAATAAATGTTCCGACTCATTGACAGTTACCGTTCCGATAGATACGAGCGCACCAATTGCAACTGCTTATGCAACAGATTCACTCAATTGTAGAAATAAAACAGTTTCGCTTTCAGCCAAAGGGACAAGTTTTGGAAAATCTATTAATTATCAGTGGTTTGCGCGACCAGGTAACATCGTTTCGGGTGAAAACACACTCAATGCTATCGTAGATCAACCAGGCACTTATATCTTTATCGTAAATAATTCTAACAATGGTTGTAGTAATTCAAATTCTGTAAAAGTAAATCGCACAAAAGCATTTCCAGCGTCGCAACGCGTTTTAACGGCAAAGCCTTCTTGTTACGGCGAGTGCGACGGCTCTATTCATATTGATTCCATTGTTGGCGGCACGCTGCCGTTTAAGTTTTCTTTAGATGGTTTTAATTATTTTTCGAGCCAAAATTTCAATAATTTATGTGCAGGCAATTACCATATATATACTCAAGATGCCAACGGTTGCCAAATTGATACATCGTTTTTATTGGCACAAGATAAACAACTCACTGCAACTTTTGGTCAAGATTCAATTACAATTAATTTGGGTGATAGCTTGATGTTAAAACTTTACACCAATTCCGATTCATTGATTAAAACAGATTGGAGTTTTTATTCCGACTCAGCGTGTATGAAAGCACCGATTTGTTTCCAGGAACAGGTGAAACCGACAACCGTTACAACTTTTAAAGTGCACGTTACAGACAGAAATTTATGCGCTGCAGATGCACAAATTAGAGTAGCAATAAATAAAAATTTGCCCATTTTTATTCCCAATGCTTTTTCACCGAATGGCGATGGACAAAATGATTTACTTTATATCTTTAGTGCACCCGTAGTGCGAAAAGTCAGAAATTTTAGAATTTTTAATCGCTGGGGTGAATTAGTTTTTCAACAAACTGATTTTCAAACCAATAATCCAACCAATGGTTGGGATGGTTTTTATCATGGTAAAGAAGCTGCGCCCGGTGTTTACACGTATTCGGCAGAGATAGAATTTTTAGATAATTCCGTAGATTTTTATAATGGCGAACTCACTTTAGTGCGATAAGGTTCAAAAATGAACCTTGTGTATTGGTGTACTACTATGCCCAAATAGTTTTTTTCGGTATTTTATTCCGTTCAGAATATAATAATTCACTATTGAGCATTTTTTTCTAAATTTCATTCTGTTTTTCGTGTTTTAAGAATTTATTTTGTGGCGTTATCTGTAATGAAGGAACTAAAAATGAGCTAATGAAATAATTTAGGGAGCGGAAATTTTAAATTTCAATCCTTCATTTTTCATTCTTTCAATCATTCCCTCTTTCATTCCTTAATTATTATAAAACACCCGATAATGAGTGAAATTATTGAAGTAAAAGCGCGTGAAATTTTAGACTCTCGCGGCAATCCAACTTTAGAAGTTGAAGTTTATACCGAAAGCGGTATCATGGGTCGTGCTGCAGTTCCGTCGGGCGCATCAACTGGTATTCATGAAGCCGTTGAACTACGCGATGACGATAAAAAACGGTATGGTGGTAAAGGTGTTTTAAAAGCCGTTGAAAACGTGAACGAAAAGATTGCACCTGAGCTTTACGGGCAAAATTTGTTCGACCAGCGTGCGGTTGATAAATTAATGATTGATTTAGATGGCACACCCAATAAAGGTAATTTGGGTGCAAACGCAATTTTAGGTGTTTCGTTAGCCGTAGCAAAAGCTGCCGCTTTAGAATGTGGGCAACCTTTATATCGGTATGTTGGCGGTGTAAACGCACACGTTTTACCTGTTCCGATGATGAATATTATCAACGGCGGTTCTCATGCAGATAACAGTATTGATTTTCAAGAATTTATGATTATGCCCGTTGGCGCAACATCTTTTAAAGAAGGTTTGCGCATGGGTGCAGAAATTTTTCACACGCTCAAAACAGTTTTAAAGAAAAAAGGCTATTCTACAAACGTCGGTGATGAAGGTGGGTTTGCGCCAAATATTAAAAGTAACGATGAAGCCATCGAAACAGTTTTAAAAGCCATTGAGCAAGCAGGATTTAAACCGGGTGAAGATGTTATGATTGCTTTAGATCCAGCCGCGTCAGAATTTTACGATGACAAAACAAAAGAATATGTTTTCAAAAAATCGAGCGGTAAGCGCCTTTCGGGCGAAGAAATGGTGGCGTATTGGAAACATTGGTGTGATATTTATCCCATTCTTTCTATCGAAGATGGTTTGGCAGAAGATGATTGGGATTCATGGAAATTAATGACTGATCAGTTAGGTCATAGAATCCAATTGGTTGGTGATGATTTATTTGTAACAAACGTGCACCGTTTGCAACAAGGCATTGATCAAGGTATTGCTAATTCAATTTTGATAAAAGTTAATCAAATTGGTTCATTGAGTGAGACTATTGATGCTGTAAATTTAGCAACGCGACATGGTTATACGTCTGTTATGAGTCATAGAAGTGGTGAAACAGAAGATACAACCATTGCAGATTTAGCAGTTGCTTTAAATACGGGTCAAATTAAAACTGGCTCAGCGAGCAGAAGTGATCGGATAGCGAAGTATAATCAACTTTTGCGTATCGAAGAAGAATTAGGTTCTAATGCAGTGTATCCGGGTAAATCTTTATTAGGATAAATTAGCCATGAGCCTTGATCTATGAGCCACTAAACAAGAGTGTGCTACGTTACTCAAAGCTCATATCTCAAAGCAAAAAAATGGCTATCAGCGATAGAAAAGTTGTAAATCCGTTCAAGCCCTTGATGCGTTCATTACCGTCAGGCGTTTCAAATCGGTATTTAATAATAGCCAGTGTATTTATAATTTGGATGCTTTTTTTCGATAAAGCCAGTGTTTGGAAACAGTATCGTTTGTATCGTTCTTATTCGAGATTACAAAGCGATAAAATTTATTACGAAAAAAAAATTAGAGAGGTAGAGTTTATGCGCGCCGACATAAACAACAATATTGAAAAATTTGCGCGCGAACGTTACTTCGTAAAAGCGAATGACGAAGACGTTTTTATTATAGAAACAAAATAGTTGATAGTTGTTGATTGTTAGCTGTTCTTCATTGATCGCTCGCAAACCAACAACTATCAACTAAAACTAACAACTTTAAAAATATGTCAGTTTTAGTCAACAAAAAAACCCGACTCATTGTACAAGGTTTCACTGGTAAAGAAGGTACATTTCATGCAGAGCAGTGCAAAGCCTATGGAACAAATTTAGTTGGCGGCGTAACTCCCGGTAAAGGTGGAACAACACATTTAGGTTTACCAGTTTTTAATACGGTTTCTGAAGCGGTTGAAAAAGCAAAAGCGAATACAACTTTAATTTTTGTGCCACCGCGTTTTGCAGCTGACGCTATAATGGAAGCTGCCGAAGCTGGAATTGCTGTAATTATTTGTATTACTGAAGGAATTCCGATTCAGGATATGCTCAAAGCAAAGGAATATTTAGACAGCAAAAAAAATTGCCGCCTCATCGGACCAAATTGCCCTGGCGTAATCACACCCGGTGAAGCAAAAGTTGGCATCATGCCAGGTTTTGTTTTTAAGAAAGGGCGTATCGGCATTGTTTCTAAATCTGGAACATTAACGTATGAAGCAGCTGATCAAGTGGTAAAAGCAGGTCTCGGAATTTCTACAGCTATAGGTATTGGTGGCGATCCGGTGATTGGCACTACAACCAAAGAAGCAGTTGAACTTTTAATGCGCGATAAAGAAACGGATGCCATAGTTTTAATCGGTGAAATTGGTGGCAGCATGGAAGCTGACGCGGCGCATTGGATTAAAAAAACGGGTAATAAAAAACCTGTAATTGGTTTTATTGCCGGACAGACTGCACCCGCTGGAAGAAAAATGGGTCACGCTGGTGCTATTGTTGGTAGTGCCGACGATACAGCTGCTGCAAAAATGCGTATTTTAACCGAGTGTGGTGTACATGTCGTAAACTCTCCTGCCGATATTGGTGCTATGGTTGCAAAAGTGATAAAAATGAAATAAGACAATTGTTTTTGTTTTAGAGTAAAAAGCCATCAGAATTTATTTTTTGATGGCTTTTTATTTGGAATAAGTATAAAGGAAATCAAGACACAGGGTATCCAAGTTTGAGACTTGGATCGAGCAATAGCTCTAAAAATTTAATTTTTACGGTATTCGAAGAACATTATAAATTTATAACAGCACAACTTTTTTACTACTTAAGCGACTTCGTAAAAAACAATAGAAAATCAATTTAAGGCAATGGCTTAAATACTAAACCGCTCCTTCAAAAACGCAATAAGTTTGCGCGTTGCAATACCACGAGAACTAATGGCATTTTTTTCTGCATTGGTTAATTGCGCGTTCGATTGTTTAAAACCTTCGGGTTGAAAAATAGGATCGTAACCAAAACCATTTGTTCCAGCAGGTTCAAACAAAATTTTACCTTTACAGATTCCTTCAAAAATATAAAGTTTATCATTCAAGGTGAGTGCAATGACCGTTTTAAATTGTGCTGTGCGATCTAACTTACCTTGCAATTTTTCTAAAACAAGTTCTATATTTTTTTTATGACTGCGCTCTGCACCACCATAATACGCAGAATGAACGCCAGGTTCACCGTTGAGTGCAAAAATTTCAAGTCCTGAATCATCCGCAAAACAATTGTACCCAAATTTTGAAAAAACATATTGCGCCTTCTGAATTGCATTGCCTTCAATTGTGGCTTGCGTTTCAGGTAGCTCTTCTAAAATATTAACTTCGGTTAAACTCCGAACTTTTAAATTTGGTATTTGTGAAAGTTCAAAATTACACTCTTGAACTTTGTGTGCGTTGTGTGTTGCGAAAATTAATTCCATAAATATTTCATTTTGCAAATCATTTTCGTTTTGCAAATCATTTTCGTTTTATGAGTTCAAAGATGAACACTTGCTCTTTCAGTTTTGCAAACTCAATCAATTTTTATTTGAGCAATCTTAAAAGGTGAAATTTCAATTTTGTCCCAAACTTTATGAACAACATAGGGTTCCGTTTTTAAGTAACTATCGAAGTCGGATTGCGTTTCAAATTGAAATATCATTAAAGAACCAATCATATCGCCGTCGTCGTTCAAAATTGCACCACCCAAAATATAATTTTCGGATTTTTTTAATGGAATTATATTTTCGAGATGCGCAGGTCGCGCAAATTTTCTACGCTCAGAAGCGTTTTCGTCTGTTCCGTCTAATCCGCGAAGCAAAAATTGAGGCATAATTTTTAATTTTTTAAGTTGTTTACGATGTAATCAATATCTACGTTTTTATTTATCATTTCTACAGCGCGATTAATTTTCCAAGGTGTATCTAAATTTATTTTTACTTCAATGCGATCAATTTTAACAACTGCACCGTGCGTTTCGAGCATAGTTCTAATCAATGGAATTTGATGCTGTTGTATAAATTCGATTGTACGAGGCGAATACACACCATAACCTGTAGCAATTATACCAGAAAACGGCGGATGTTCCCAATTATTTGTTTTCATTACTGAGAGGGTATCGTCAATAGCTAAATCCAAACGCGTTGCGCCCACCACTAAAAGCAAATTATTAGCATCTTCAGTCAATTCATCGTGCGAAATTAAAGAGCCAGCAATAGTTCCTTCAATTAAATTGCGCAATTTATGTTTATTGTATTCGACTTTGCCTTTTACGCTATCAACAATGGTAGTCAATAGCGGAAATCCCATAGTTTTATCAAAAGGTAGCGCACCAAGTAACGGAATATTTTTTTTATCTAACCATTTAGCGACGTAGTGTTTTACTTTTTCGCGCTTATCAACAAGGACTTTATTTAAAATGACACCAATGATAGGCACTTCGAGCCGATTAAAATTCTCGAAACATAAACTCAACATATCTATTGTGTTACCAATTCCGCCTTCGGCAATCATAATTACACCTGAATCGGTAATTTTAGCCACATCTGCATTTGAAAGATTTACCGTAGCACCAACGCCAGGATGACCCGTACCTTCAAAAATGACTAAATCGTGCAATTTTTTTATTTCCTCTGATCCATTTTTTAAATCCTCGCTAAAATTAAACTTCTCCGGAAAATCTAAGAAATCAGCAGTTGTGCCAGGTCCTAAAATTACAGGACTATGTAACGCAGGAATCATTTGAAAATTGAGTAAATTTGCAAACAGAACAACGTCTTTATCAACTTTGATACCGTCTAAAGTTACATATTTTTGCCCAACGGGTTTGCTATAACCAATATTAATTCCGCGTGTTTTAAGCGATGAAGCTAAACCAAGCGTTGAAGTTGTTTTGCCAACGTGCTGAGAAGTTGCTGCAACATAAAGGCTTTTATAAGGCATAATATGTTTCGGTTGAGGTTAGTTTTATTTTTGTTGTAATCCAAGAATAGTTTCTACAATGACGAAATACCCTTTATCAATGAGCGAGTAATAAGCGTTTTTTCCATCGCGTCTGACAGAAACGATGTCTTGATCTTTTAAAATACGGAGGTGATGCGATGCAATAGCTTGTTCGATGTTAAGTTTGACAAATATTTCAGAAACATTAAGCCTTTTACTTTCATGTAAAACGGCAATTATTTGTAATCGAATAGGATGCGCCACAGCGCGTAATGCTTCGGTTGAGTTTTCTAAAACTTGTAAGGAGGATAATTCAGTTCGCATGGAATTGAGGTAATTTATTTCTGATCCAAACTTAGTTATTTAACAGCAAACGCCCATATTTTTTTATCAAAAAAATTAAATTTCATGGCAAATACTATTGCTCAGCGCATTTTTGACTTTTCAAAAGGTTTTCCATCTTATAATATGCTGCCTAAACAGCAACTAATGTACGTTTCTGAACGCGTGAGCATATTGTACGTACAATAACAGGAAAGTGTTTTCACATCGGGTGAAGAAAAAATATACCCATTGGTGTTATTTCTGATTCTACATTCAGAAAACGAATTGTTCAAGGTTTACTCGATGCGGTTCAGAGCACTTAACGAATTAAAGCACGGCAAAATGATCGCTATATTAATTCTCAAAATTTAAATAAACTTGAGCGATTACTCCTGCGGCACAGTTTTATGCCGATTGAACCTCTGCAAGAATTAATTAGCGTAAAATTTGCTTTATAAGTGATTAAAAAACTGTATCTTAGCACGTTAATTATTAATTTTGTGATTCAAAAACAGTATAATGAAAAAGCAAATAATTGAACCATTGAAAAAAATTAATTCCCAGCAAGTAAATATTTTTAAAGAATTAGCTCAAATAAATTTTGAAACTTTAAAAATTAAGCTTTCTGAAAACGAATGGTCAGTCATTGAAATTTTGCAGCATCTCTATTTAATAGAATTAGTGTCGCTTAAATATATTCAGAAAAAATTACAATTTGTAGATTATTTGCCAAAACGTAAGTTAGTCAGTTTATTGCGATATAGCATAATGAAAGCCGTTTCAT
This sequence comes from Saprospiraceae bacterium, assembly GCA_043758385.1. GTDB lineage: Bacteria > Bacteroidota > Bacteroidia > Chitinophagales > Saprospiraceae > JAAFJT01. The sequence goes on along the minus strand of JAYVNP010000092.1, from coordinate 22,880 downwards.
CAACACCTGCAAAATTTAAAGCACCGAAATTTAAAATTTTAGCCAAGTTTCATTCATTGGAAGAAGCGCAAGTTAAATGGGTTCAATTGCGAGCCGATTTAGAACATACCCTCGAAAGAATTCCAAACAGTGTTGCTGACGGATTACTCTGGAAACACGCTTTAGTGGGTAAAATGTCAATATATCACATGATTTTGTTTTTTCACGACCATTCAGAGAGACATAAAAAACAAATTGAACGCGTTTTAAAAGTTGTGAATGAAAATGCGTCTCAAAAATCTATTCTGAATAAAGTTTGAGTTCCCCTTATAAGGTTTTCAAAAATAAAAAAAAGGGCAACTGCATAAGCAATTACCCTTCACACTATGAAACACTATAATTTATCTTTAAGAACTGCAGTTGCAATTACTCAGCAAATTTAATCCGAACTTACTGATTTTAAAAATTAAATTGATTGTTTAATAGTTTAAATGCTTTACAAAAATCAAACCGAAACCAAATTGTAGAGTTTGACTGTTTAAGTATAGTTTTTTAGAAACTAATCCACAAGAAAATTTCTTAAAAAATCCTATTGTACGCCTAATAATGCTTTAAGAAATACAGAAATAAATAAAGCGCCAACAATTGCGGCAAGAGCAACACCTACAATTATTATACCAGTGTAAATAGCAACTTTTTTTGTAACTTCATTTGATTTATTTTCTCTTTCCACTTTAATTTTTTTGTCTAACATTTCCTCTTCCTCTTTAGTTGTTGCTATAATGACTTTCTTGGGTTCGTTTTCCAGATATTGTACTTTGGTTTTACTTTCATTTTGGTGCAGGTATTCCAAATCTTGAGGTTCATCGTTTTTATTTTTTCCAAAACTATTTAATAAAATAAGCCCAATAACAGAAATTAAAATTCCTACAGCACCCGATATTAAAATACCGACTAAACTTGCTACACTAATCAGTATCAGCAATTTTGTTTTATCGGACATTTTTTTCTTTTCCATTGACTCAGCACTATTTATTTTATTCTTTACTAACCACCAACCCAAACGCTCTTTAAAGGAAAATTTTCGACCGATTTGTTTTTCAATATCGGCACGCGTAAAAGTTTTTTGAATAGATAATGTGGCTACAGTATTAGTTGGCGTAGGAATTTTAGATGTTGCGTTAATACTCATTAGCGCAAGAATGAGAAATGTAGCGGAAATAAATAAATTTTTCTTCTTGATTTTAATTTTCTTCAAATTTGAAGGGTTAAAAATCGGAATGCAATACCGAAAAGACTTTTTGACAATTGTGTGACTGTAATTTTACGGGAGGATGACAATTGAACTTTTAGAACAAAAAACCTGCGATGAGAACATTTATATTCTCATCGCAGGCTCAATGATCAAAGCGAACAGTTCAAAACTATTTTTTTTCAAACGTTAACTTATCACTTTTCACATCAACAACTATTTTATCGCCTTTAGTGAAATTACCTTTTAAAATTTCTTTTGAAAGTTCATTCACGATTTCTTTTTGAAGTAACCTTCGCAACGGACGCGCGCCAAACTGCGGATCGTAACCATCTTTAACCAATAAATCGAACGCGGCATCTGTAGGAAAAACAAATAAACCTTGTTTGTCTAGCTTTTCATTTAAATCTTTAATGAGCATGACTAAAATAGATTTAACTTCGCTTTTGCTCAATGGATGAAAAACAATGATTTCATCTATGCGATTTAAAAATTCAGGTCGCACAGTATTTTTTAAAATCTCCATCACATCCTTGCGCGTTGCTTCAATAATTTGTTGGCGTTTTGTTTCCGACACGTTTTCTAATCCATCAAAATTATCTAAAATTTTATCCGAACCGACATTCGATGTCATAATAACAATCGTGTTTTTAAAATTTGCCACTCGACCTTTGTTATCCGTCAATCTGCCATCTTCTAAAACTTGCAGCAAAATATTAAATACATCAGGATGCGCTTTTTCAATCTCATCGAGTAAAATAATTTGATAAGGTCTTCTGCGCACGGCTTCCGTGAGTTGTCCGCCTTCTTCATAACCAACGTAACCAGGAGGCGCACCAACCAATCGCGCAACGTTGTGTTTTTCCTGATATTCCGACATATCAATACGCGTCATCGCGTTTTCGTCGTCAAATAAAACTTCAGCTAATGCTTTTGCGAGTTCGGTTTTACCAACTCCTGTCGGGCCTAAAAATAAAAACGAACCCATCGGGCGTTTCGCATCCTGCAATCCTGCGCGCGAACGGCGTATAGCATCCGCAACTGCTTCCGTTGCTTCGCGCTGACCGACAACGCGCTCACCCAAAGTTTCTTCTAAAGTTATGAGTTTATCGCGTTCACTTTGCAACATTTTTTGAACAGGTATTCCCGTCCATCTCGACACTACTTCGCCAATATCATCCGCATTGACTTCTTCTTTCGTCATTCTACTTTCTTTGGAGAGCAATTTGAGTTTATCTTCAACGCTATGCAGTTTTTGTTCTTCCAATTTAATTTCGCCGTATCTAATACGCGCCACCATTTCAAAATTACTTTCGCGCTCTGCTTTTTGTGCTTGTAATTCTAAGGCTTCAATACGCTGTTTCGCTGTTTGAATTTCTTCAACAATACCACGCTCTTCTTCCCAACGCGCTTTTATAGCCGTATATTTTTCTTTTAATTCCGTAATTTGCTCATTCAACGAATTTAAAGTTGTCTGATTTTTTTCGCGCTTAACCGCCTCGCGTTCAATCTCTAACTGACGGATTCGACGATCCATTTCATCCACTTCTTCCGGTACAGAATCGAGTTCGAGACGCAACCGCGCGCCAGCTTCATCAATGAGGTCAATCGCTTTATCGGGTAATTGTCTATCCGGAATATAACGATGCGAAAGTTCAGCCGCCGCAACAAGTGCTTCATCCAAAATGCGCACTTTGTGATAATTTTCGTATCGCTCTTTCAATCCACGCAAAATCGAAATCGTATCTTCCACCGTCGGCTCATCCACATAAACGGGTTGAAATCGGCGCGCTAAGGCTTTATCGCTCTCAAAATATTTTTGGTATTCATCTAAAGTGGTTGCGCCAATCGTGCGCAATTGTCCGCGCGAAAGCGCAGGTTTTAAAATATTGGCAGCATCGAGTGCGCCACCGCCGCCACCCGCACCTATAAGCGTATGAATTTCATCAATGAATAAAATGATTTCGCCATCGGCTTGTTCCACCTCATTCACCACCGATTTTAATCGCTCTTCAAAATCGCCTTTATATTTTGCACCTGCGAGAAGAGCCGCAATATCCAAAGTATAAATCTTTTTTGTTTGAAGACTTTGTGGCACATCGCCTCGAACAATTCTGTGTGCAATGCCTTCAACAATCGCCGTTTTACCTACACCTGCTTCACCAATAATTATCGGATTATTTTTTTGGCGACGACTTAAAATGTGCAACACGCGTCGAATTTCATCATCGCGACCAATAATTGGATCCGATTTGCCGTTTTCTGCGCGCTCGTTCAAATTTATTCCAAATTTAGAAAGCGCATTATATTGATTTTCTGCACCGGCATCGTTCACTTTTTTGCCTTTGCGCAAATTAGTAATCGTTTTTTTAACCACATCCTCATTGATATTATTCTCGCGCAGCAACCGCGCTGTTTTATCGTTATTTGTTAACAAAGCAGCGAACAAGGCTTCCGTTGTAATGAACTCATCGGAAAATTCTTTCGAAATTTGTCGTGCGCGATTAATTACTTTATTCGCTTCACTCGATAGATACTGTTTATCAACCGTTGAGCCTTGCATTTTAGGCAAACCTTCAATTAATTTTTCTGCACCCGCTTTAATCGTTTGCGGCTGTGCGCCTGCCTTTTTAATTATAAAATCGGCAATATTATCTTCTTCACTCAATATACCGAGTAAAACGTGCGCCGTGTCAACCATTGATTGGTTGTTATCGCCCGCTATTTGTTGCGCTTTTAAAATACTTTCTTGCGCTTTGGTTGTGAAATTATCGTAGGTCATTATTTTTTTATTGAGCTGATAGTTGTTAGTTGACAATTGAAGGTCTTTAATCTTCAAATTTTGTAAATCTAACTTCTTGAGTATTGCAAAGTTATAACCACTTCATTTTTTCAGAAATTATGGCAGGAATTTTTATGGTTTTGGAAAATGTGTCAGATGAAATGGGTCTTAATGGGTCAAGTTGTAACGACTAAAAGTAAGCAGGATAAAACTCAAAAAGTAAAAACAACGGTAGAAAGTAAAAAAATAAAAAAATAAATCTTAATTTTTTATGGACTAAATACGTGGTTGAATGATGGAATAAATGGTAACTTTGTTTTTTAATTTTTACAATCTTGTTCACCAACATCAGTTACCGTTTTTTATGAAACCCATTTATTCACAGACATTATTCGAGCGACTTAATTATCCCGAAAATATTACAGAAATAGCCGCATCAAATATTTTTCAGCCGTTGCCGGCACCAACGGGCGTTGCGCCATTTCGATTTAATGCTTACACATTAGTTACCAATAAACCGAATTTTAAATTTATTTTAGCTGCTGATACCGGTGGCGTTATTGACAGTTCACCCGAAACGATGGTGGCGACTGAAATGGCGAAACATGCGCCCGATTTTATGTACATCATGGGCGATGTGGTGTATTTTTATGGCGAGCAATCCAACTACTACACAGAATTCTTTAAACCCTACGAAAAAATTAGTGCACCAATTTTCGCTATTCCGGGCAATCACGATGGCGATTTAAATAGTGTACCACCCAAAGGAACAAAACCAAAAAGTTTAGATGCGTTTATGAAAGTTTTTTGCGATAAAAAAGTTTCCGTTATTCCGTTTTCTAACGAAATAAAGCGCACCAGCATAACACAACCCAATGTGTATTTCACGTTGGAGTTCCAAACTTTTAGCATCATTGGTTTATACACAAATGTACCATCGGGCGGTATTGTTCATCCCGATCAGCAGGCTTGGTTTGTAGGCGAACTAAAAAATGCAGCTGCAAATAAGAAAAAAATTATCGTAACGCTTCACCATCCAGCTTATAGTTTCGACACATCACATGGTGCTTCAACGGCAATGCAAACCCTTTTGGACACCAGTTTTAAACAAGCGGGTGTTTATCCGGCGGGTGTATTTTGCGGTCACGTGCACAATTATCAAAGGTTTGAAAAAAATTATGGTGGCGTTAAAGTGCCTTACATTGTATCGGGCAACGGCGGTTATCATAATTTACACATCGTTGATAAAACAAAAGTTACCAAATTACCCACTGCTTTCGATGCCACTACAAATTTATTAGCTTACAACGATACGGGCTACGGATTTTTAGAACTCACCACATCTGGCACTTCGATTCAAATTTCTCAGTATGCTTCACCGCTCGGTGGAAGTTTCAGTTTGGCAGATAGCTTTATAATTTAATGGTTAATTGAAAAAGGGTTAATGGTTTATGCTCTCTGACATTAAACATTAACCCTTTTTCAATTAACCATTCCACTTAAACCAATATTGCTACGCCAAACGCATCCATAACGATAGAGTTTTGTTCTTTTGCGTGTGTTTTTGCATAACCTGTTGCAGGCGAAGCTGCTGCTTTACGACCAATATATTTTAATCCGAGATTGCTGTGAAACGTTGATAGGAATGACCACGCGCCCATATTTTGTGGTTCTTCCTGAATCCAAAATGATTTAGCATTTTTATATTTTGCGAGAATATCCATTGCTTTTTGTTCAGCGAAAGGATAAATTTGCTCCACGCGAACAATAGCCGTTGAACCATCCGTTTGTTTGCGTTGCTGCGCTAATAAATCGAAATATATTTTTCCTGTGCAAAATAAAACGCGCTCTACTTTTTTTGCCGCTTTAGAATCTGTAAATAAAACATCGTCAATAATTTCTTCAAATTTTGTTTCACCTATAAAATCAGAAATCGGTGAAATACAGTCGGGATGACGCAAAAGTGATTTTGGTGTCATTATCACTAAAGGTTTTCTGAAATTACGGACTAATTGGCGGCGAATAATGTGAAAAAAATTAGCGGGCGTTGTTACGTCGGCAACAATCATATTATTTTCGGCACAAAGTTGTAAAAAACGTTCTACTCTACCTGATGAATGTTCAGGTCCTTGACCTTCATAACCATGAGGCAAAAGTAAAACTAAACCATTCTGGCGTTGCCATTTCGATTCACCCGCAGCAATGAACTGATCAATTATTGTCTGCGCGCCGTTGTGAAAATCGCCAAATTGTGCTTCCCATATTACCAATGTATCGGGTGTTGCCATCGAATAACCAAATTCAAAACCCATCACACCATATTCAGATAGCAAAGAGTTATAAATTAAAAACCGACTTTGGTTTTCTGAAATATTGTTAAGTCGGTTAAACTCTTTATCCGTATCGGCATCAAAAAAGCACGCATGACGGTGACTAAACGTACCGCGTTTAACGTCTTCACCACTTAAACGCACGTCGTGTTTTTCTAAAAGCAAAGTGGCATAAGCCAATAATTCTCCATATCCCCAATCGATAATATTATTACCGATAAGTTTTTGTTTACCATCAAGATAGCGCAAAATATCTTTAAGCGGCGTAAAACCGTTGGGTACACGCATGAGATGATCTAAAACTTTTTGAATTGTTTCAGCACTCACACCAGTAATTGGCGAATTGACGTGTTCTGCTTCTGTAATATTTTCGCCGCGTTTTAAATTACGCCAAGCAATTTCGGGTTCTTGAAATTTATAAGGTTTAGCATTTTGTTTCGTTTCAGCCAAAAGCAATTGCAATGCATCATCGTATTGCTTTTTCATTTCTTCCGCCATTGTTTTTGTCACTTCACTGCGCGCTTCTAATTGTTTAATGTACAATTCGCGCACATTGATATGATTTTTAATGAGCGCCCACATACGCGGTTGCGTAAATTCGGGATTATCGCTTTCATTGTGTCCATGTCGGCGATAACAAACCATGTCAATAAAAACATCATTATTGAATTCCTGACGATACGCCGTTGCCAATTCGGAAACAAAAACTACAGCTTCCGGATCGTCGCCGTTTACGTGAAATGTTGGTGCTTGAACAACAGCGGCAATACTCGAACAATACGTTGAAGAACGCGCATCATCGAAGTCAGTCGTGAATCCGATTTGATTATTAATGACAAAATGTATGGTTCCACCCGTATAATAACCCGGTAACTGACTCATTTGTATAACTTCATACACAATACCTTGCCCAGCAACAGCGGCATCGCCGTGTACCATGATAGGTAAAATTTTATCGAAATCGCTCTTGTAAAGTATATCAGCTTTTGCACGAGAAAATCCGAGCATAACAGGATCAACAGCTTCAAGATGTGATGGATTGGGTGGTAATTTTAAATAAACCGATTTACCGTTCGCCGTTAACGCTTGCGATGAATAACCCAAATGGTATTTCACATCGCCACTGCCGTAGTTCAACGCTTTTACATTTTCTTCAAATTCCTCAAAAATTTGATCGGGTGTTTTTTGCATAATGTTCACCAACGCATTCAATCGTCCGCGATGCGCCATACCAATAATACATTCTTCAACGCCCGCATCAACGCTTAAATTTATAATAGCATCAATTGCAACAATCGTTGATTCACCACCTTCGAGCGAAAAACGTTTTTTACCGACAAATTTTTTACCTAAGAATTCTTCAAAACCTACTGCCTCATTCAATTTTTGAAGAATGCGACGTTTTTTGTTAATTGTAAAACCGAAACCATCTTCAAGTGTTCTGCGCTCAATGCGGTCTCGCAGCCATTTGCGTTTTTCTTCGTTGTCAATATGGCTGTATTCAAAACCAATAGTGCCGGCATATAATTTTTTAAGCGTAGCTTTAATGATGTTGAGCGTAGCATTTTTCAAACCAATTAATTCACCCGCCATAAAAACAGTCCCACCATCGTTTTGTAAACCAAAATCAGAAAGATCGAGATGTGCTTTTCTGTCACGGCGCGGCTTTAATGGATTCGTTTGGCTCAATAAATGTCCGCGATGACGATAACCGTCAATGAGTGCTGCTACTGCAATTTCTTTTTCCGGGATATGCGCTAATAAATCTGCGCTTTGAGTTTTAAAATTGTCTGATTGATGAGCACCAAGTGATGAAAACTGATTGTATTCAAATCCACGAAAAAAATTAACCCACGATGCATCAATACTATCGGGAGCATTTTTATATTGTTCGTATAAATTTTCTATAAAACTCGGATGCGCATTTGTAATATGCGAGTAGGTTTCGGCTACCATGATTAAACTCTAATTAATAAAATTATAAAAACTAAATTTTATAACGCAAAATAACGAAGAATTGTGTCGAAAATGAAGAGAGAAATTAATTTTTTATAATTTTAAAAGCAAATAAAATCGGAAAGCTATTTTAATTGTAGCAATCCACAAAAAAATTATTTTGAGCAAATATTAATTTGAAGAAAAGACACCACTATTTTTTAGAGGTGCTTTTAAAAATAAAATAATTTGAGTGCTTTGGCAACTTTAAATTAAGTTAGAATAATTTTCCAAGCGGCTTCTGCAATGCAGGTAGTGAGTTGCTCAATATAATAACTACCCGCAGCAGCGTCATTAATTTTTGGGATGTCGCTTTCAAGTTGAAGAATATGCTGAATGTTACCGAAAATGCGCGTATTGAATTTTGCTTGCGTTTCATCGTCCAATAAATTTAGTTTATTAACCGCTGCAACAGTATTTGAGCCACCCAAATATGCTGCTAAAACTTGAACTGTTGCACTGATTTTATTATTATGAATACTTTGTTCTGACTCCATCGGATGATAGACAACATCAATCGGCAAGTCAAGCGGTTCTAATCCCCAACATTTTAAAATATTAGCGCAAATAATTTTTAGGGCGCGCAATTTGGCAATTTCTATATAAAATTTTGTTCCGACGGTCACCCGAATACGCATTTTATCGGCAATATCTTGTAACGATAAATTATTTTTACTGCCTGTTTTAAAAAACGCATTAAGTTGCTCGGCTATGCTCACAATGTGCGCAATAATGTTTTTCGTCTCGTGCGATGTATTGACTGCTTCAACATAAAAAAAATAAAAATTAGGTAGAACTGGGAGGAACTCTTCAAAAATCAATTGATGATCTAATCGTTCCATTTCTGAAAAAACTGCCGCGTTGATATTAAATGCGCCTGAAAGTTCTGGTTGGATTTTATCTTTTTGTTCAGACACAGTCGCCAATAAATGAATCAAATTAGATTTAATTTTTTTAAACTTATGCTGAGTTTCATCTTCGAAGTAGAAGTGTAGGAATAAATATTCGCAAGAAACTTTAGAGAGTAAAGTTTTGAAATTTACTGTTGATAAAATGCCTTTTATCAGAAAGACAGGTGTTTGAACGCCGCGCATTAAAGCTTCAAGAAGATATTTGTTTGTAAGCAACATGTTTTCATCCGTAACATAAAAATTTTCAGCGACTAAAAAATTTGTATTCTGACTCGGGATAATTATGGGGTGAATATTATTTTCTGTTACAAAATTTTCATCCGCGAAGGGCGTTATTTTAAAGTAATTTTCAAAATTCTGAGAAAGACCATCGAGCGAAGTTAATTTTAAATCGCGTTGAATTTTATTTAGCCACGTTGCGCGATCTGTTTTTATAAAACTATCAAAATTAAGCAGAGTAGTTTCGGTATTTGACACAGAAAGATGATTTTAATTGTTTAAAATTAAAAAGGATAGTGACTATTAAAAAAAATACAAGTCCTACATGATAATTTATTTTAAACTAACTCATGTCAATTAATTTGATTTTACGTAAATTAAAACGTGAAAATAATTTAATGAGCAAACATAACAATTTTAAATACGAAATTGCATGAAATTTTCTCTGAGTGTCGTAATTTTTTCAATCGCATTGGTTTCAGTGCAAAATTCTTATGCTCAAGGCACTTCCGTTTCTACTTTAGAAACAAAAAAACTTAGAAAAAAAAGCGAGTTTGTTAAAAAAAATGATGCCAATTATCCGCAAATACAATTCGATAAAACTTTGGTTGATTTAGGCACAATCAAAGAAGATGCGATTGTTGAGCGCGCCTTTGAATTTACGAATACAGGTAATGCCGATTTAGTTATCATTGATGTAAAAGGTTCTTGTGGCTGCACTGTGCCGACTAAACCGAGTGAACCGATTAAACCGGGTAAACGCGGTAAAATTTCCGTTAAATATACTGCCAAAAATAAAGTGGGTCCACAAAAACCAACAATCACCGTAATTTCCAACGCGCAACATACTGTCGAAAAATTAAAACTTGAAACATGGGTGGAACAAATTCCTGGCGGAGTAAAATGATGGAATGAAAGAATGATTTTTATATTCCTTCATAACTTAATTATTACCCACCCAACCACGTCTTAAAATCAACTACACGTTCGCGTGATACCAAAATTTCTTCACTATAAGTAGGTTGCAGCTCTAATTTTAAACGCGAATTAAAATAGGGGCTAATTTTTTTTATGGATTTGAGCGATACAATAATTTTGCGATTAATTCTGAAAAAATCTGTCGGATTTAATTGAAGTTCAAGTTCATCGAGTGTTTGTTCGATGAGGTATTTTTTATTCTGAAAAGTGTAAAACTGCGATAAACTATCTTCTGATAAAAAATAAGCTATATCAACAATTTCAATAAAATTTAATTGCGCACTTTGTTTAATTAAAAATCGCGTTTTGTATTCAGGTTTTTGTCTCGAAAATTGTGACAAAAGATTGTGAAATACAATTTCTGAAATAATAGGTTGTGTTTTAGTTTTTAACTTTTGTACTACTTTTAATAATTCCTCTTCATCAATTGGTTTAAGTAAATAATCTATCGCATTCACGCGAAAAGCTTTGATGGCATATTGATCAAAAGCGGTTGTGAAAACAACAGGGCACGAAATAATAGCGCGATTAAAAATTTCGAAACTCAAACCGTCTGCAATCTGTATATCCATAAAAATAGCATCTGGCTCAGGAAAAATTCCCAACCATTTCACTGTTGCTTCAACGGAATCAATAACATCAATCACGGTAATTGCTGCATCAATATTTTGTAACAATTTAGTCAGTTGCTTGGCAGCGGGTTGTTCATCTTCTACAATAAGTATTTTCATAAATCAGTCGTTTTTAGTGGTCAGCTATATGAGTGGCAATACCACCGTAAAGTATTGCGCAGTAATAATGACTTCCATTTTTTTATTACTGAGTAAAGCGTAACGCGTTTTAATATTTTCAAGTCCTGTTCCAGTTCCCTCTTGCACTTGGTTTTTGCGTTGCAAATTGTTTCTAACGATGAGTTTATCGCCGTTTTCAATAAAAATATCAATGGTCAAAGGTTTTTCTGTTGAAACGATATTGTGTTTAATCGCATTTTCGAGCACAATTTGCAATGCTAAAGGTATAATTTGAAATTCAGAATAGGAATCCATTTCAGCTAAATGGACTTTTAAATTATCACCAAATCTTTCTTTTAATAAAAAAGCATAAGCCACTAAAAACTTTAGTTCATTTTTTAACGAGGTTGTATCCGATTCTTTAATTTCAAGAATGTAGCGATATACTTTCGATAATTGATACACAAAACGCACGGCTCTATCGGGATGTTCGGGAATAATTTGTATTAAAGTATTGAGCGAATTAAACAAAAAATGCGGATTAACTTGATTTTTTAAACCTTCGAGCTGAGTTTGCAAATTCGCTTTTGCCAAAACTTCTTTTTCAACTATTGCCAGTTGCAAAAGCTGCGAATAACGCATCGCTTCATACATTGAAGCAATGGCTATAAAACTCACAAAACTTGCAGCATTTATTTGAAAAGTTGTAATCGTATTTCCAGTGCCATGAAAAATATAACCTTCAACAAAATAATGACATAAACCTCCAAAAATTAGAATAATGATAGGGAGCGGAACAAAAATCCATAATAATCGCGTCTTATTTTGTTCAATAGTCGGAAATTTTTCGTTCACTTTATTAATTAAAAACCGACTTAGATGCCAATAAAGCGTTGTGTAAAAAAGCGAAAAAAAAACACTATGCCAATAGAATGGCATATTAACCGTTACTTGAAAAAAAATCGGCGGTATCATTAAAGCTACCAGCGGTATGCCAATGAGGCGAAAATAAAAATCGTTGAACCCGATATTTTTAATCATTTTTAAAAATAGAAATAAGATTTTTTTCTTGAAAAACAAAAAACGAAATCAAAACTGAATCCTCCAAAGCACGTCTGGAAAAAAACCAATCTGATACGTATTGTAAATAGCATTTTGACTCACAGAATAACTTTGTGCAAAAACATTTTTATGCGCCGTCACATTCTGAAAATCAAGAAAAAAAGTTTGTGTGAATTTACGTTTTGTTGCATTCATTGTCACGCCAAATTTTACATCCCATCGGTAGTAATCATCAATCGTTTGGCTATATGGTTTTGTTTCATCTAAAACTTCTTTGCTGGCTGCTTTAGACGCGATTAAATTAATGGGCGTAAACGGTCTGCCGCCCGCCACCGTAAATTTAGTATCAATGGTGAACGCATTATTTTTCAATTTACCGAATTTAAATTCTTTTCCTGCTAAAAAATTGGCTACATACTTTCCATTAAAAGCGGTATTCCGCTCAACGCCATCGCTGCCTTTGTATTTCGATTCAAAAATAGAACCCGTTGCCAACAAATACCAACCCCGCGAAAAGAATTTTTCAGCGGTCAATTCAAAACCGTAATTCTTACCCGTACCGGCATTTACAAGTGAACCAACTTGCGGAAAAGCAAAATCAGCACCCGAGTTAAGCATGGAAAAAGCTGTTGGCGTTTGCTCAATCGGCACATTGTTTAAAATTTGATAGTAAATTTCTGACTTGATATGCCAATCGCTAGCAGGTTTAATATCATAGCCAACAACAAAATGGTGACTGTGGGTAAAATCGAGATTGCGATTCGAGTTCGCGTAAGTTCCATTCGATTGTAGTTGTTCAAAAAAGAAAACAGGTAAGGGTTGCATTTGCGAATGTAAACCATAACCCACATTAAAAGTTTGGGTTGGGGTTAAATGATAATTCAGTGCTAAACGCGGTTCAATAGCAGATGTTTTATTGATGTCGAGATATTGAAAATGCAAACCACCATTAATAGTGATTAAATCGGAAGGTTTATATTGCGTTTGATTGTAGGCTTCCATTAAATTAAACGAACCCACATAATTGCGCAACGTCACCCAGTTTATAACGCCTGTTCTATCTTCAGCGAAAGTATTTAAACCTAAATTCTGATATAAAAAACCAGTACGCGTTGTCCATTGCGCATTATATTTTTTATTAATAAAACTCGTTACGCGATAACTTGTTTGTTGATCACTCGCACTGAATTGATGGCGTTTGAGTTCGCCGTTATAATCGCGGTACTCATCGTATTGATTACCGGAATACGATGCCGAAACAATAGTGCGCACATACGTTGAATTATTGATTAAATAATTATTGCGCACACCCAGCACACCAAATTTTGAAATAGCATAAGCATCCTGATTTTTATCGGCGTAAACATCCGTTGAATCGAGTTGACTGCCAATAAAATCAATACTACTCGCACCACCGATACCAAAAAAAGAAAAATTACCGAACTTTGAATGACCGAAATCGAGATTAAAAGTTAAATCTTTATACAAAGGCAAAGCCGATGTGCCTACTTTAATACCCGCTTTTTGCGCAACTTCTACAAAACTTTGGCGATACGCAAGTACGAATGAACCGTTACTGAGCTTTGAGCTCTGAGTTTTGAGCTTTGAGCTATCGCGCAAAGGCTCAAAACTCATGGCTGATTGCTCATAGCTACCAATTGGTCCTTCTATCATCGCTTCTAAACCTGTGAACGCCCCGAGTTGCGTCGTTACTTCAAATTTATCGCGATTACCTTTGCGTAAACCAATATCGAAAACTCCAGCAGTCGCATTTCCGTATTCGGCTGGAAAAGCAGACGTTAAAAAATCAGAATTGCGAATCATATTCGGATTAAGCGCAGAAACGGGTCCGCCCGTAGTGCCAAGCGTAGAAAAGTGATTCGGATTTGGAATGGGTATGCCTTCTAAACGCCATAAAACACCCGTCGGCGAATTTCCGCGAATGACAATATCGTTTCGCGAGTCGTTAGCAATGGCAACGCCTGCAAAATTTGCAGCGAGTCTGCTAACATCGCCACGACCACCCGAATACCTTTGCACATCTTCCACATTAAATTGGTGGGCAGAAATTGTTGCAAGCTCGTTTGTGGTTGCCGATTTTTCGGTTTTACCAGAAATGATAACAGCTGCGAGTTTCGCCACCGATTCCTCTAAGCTCACACTCAAAACCGATTCTTTACCAGCGTTTATTACAATGTTAGGTATTGTGGCTGTGTTATAACCAACAAAAGAAATTTGCAAAGTATATCGCCCAGAGGTAACGCCATAAATTTCAAAATTTCCATTCACATCCGTTACTCCACCGAGAATTGGACTTGAATTTAATACCTGAACGGCTGCACCAACGAGTGGTGTTTCAGATTGTTTGTCTAAAATTGTTCCGCGCAATACTTGGGTTACTTGCGCTGAAATTGTAAACCCCAAAAGAAAAGCAATAATTGCGGTGAGTAAAATTTTTTCAAATGTCATAATTTTTTTAATTTTCAGTTTTTATTGAAAGAACTTTAGTAAAGAACTTTAGTAAAGAATTTTTAATTGATAACACAAAAGTGAATTAAAAAAATAAAATGTGCTAACCAAAAAAGTTGAATTGTAATTTTAACTGGTTGAATTGTGCGAATACATTTTTTAAATACAATTACCATTGCAAAAACACGAAGGTTACAAAAACTAAATTTTATGGAAAGAATGGATTAATTTTGCGACCAAAAATTTTTGATAGGAAAATTTTAATTTGCATCTATAAAATCTAAAAAATATAAAATGCTTTCTTTAAAACACCGATTTTTATTTATAATTCTTGCAACTTTATCCATTAATCTTTCTGCACAAAGTTGGCAAACAAAAGTCCAAGAAAATGTTTTTGAAGCGTTAGCGCAACACACTGAAACAGAAATTGTGGTAATAATGAAGTCGCAAGCCGACGTTTCTGCTGCAGATAATATTGCAGAAAAAAACGACAAAGGCGCGTACGTTTACAACACATTGACAACAACTGCGCAAAATACTCAACGCGATTTAATTTCATTTTTAGAAGAAACACAAACGGCACACACTCCGTTGTGGTTAGTAAATTCTATTTATTTACCGCACGCCACGAGCAACATAATTGAGCGCATTGCATCGCGCAACGATGTAGCTGAAATTATAAACAATCCGACATCGAAAAAGGAAGCTGAAATCGAGATTTATAATACAAGTGTTATAAATTTTAGAACGAATCTTATTTCGTGGGGAATTATAAAAACGAAAGCGGATAGCGTTTGGCTATTAGGTTATCGCGGACAGAACGTTGTAGTCGGTGGTGCTGATACGGGTTATGATTGGTTGCACCCGGCATTGAATAGAAAATATCGTGGTGTGTTGGCTAACGGCACTATTTCTCACGATTATAATTGGCACGATTCCATTCATGCTGATACAGCTTCCAAAGGAAATCCGTGCGGATACGATTTGAAAATGCCCTGCGACGACGACAGGCACGGTACACACACTATGGGTACAATGCTTGGCTCAACGGATACTATTTTTACAGGCATGGCACCCGATGCAAAATGGATTGGTACGCGCAATATGGATGGTGGAAATGGTACATTGGTGCGCTATGTTGAAAGTTGGCAATGGTTTATTGCACCTACAAAGATTGATGGTACTTCGCCGAACACGCGTTTAGCACCGCACGTTATTAATAATTCATGGTATTGTGCACCTTCAGAAGGTTGTAATCCGAGTAATTTTGCAATTTTAAACATCGCTTTAGAAAACACGCGTGCCGCAGGTATCGTCGTTGTGGTAGCCAACGGAAATTCTGGATCGAATTGTAAAACAACTGACGGACCACCCGCATTTTTTAAAAAAGCATTTTCGGTTGGTGCAACCCAAATTACTGATACAATTGCCAGTTATAGTAGCAGAGGTACTGTGACTATTGATAGTAGTAATCGTTTAAAACCTGAAATTTCTGCGCCGGGTGACGTTGTTTATTCAACATTTCCGAACAATACTTACGGAAATTCATCGGGAACAAGCATGGCAGCTCCGCACGTGGTTGGTTTGGTAGCTTTAATGATTTCAGCTAATCCGAAACTCGCTGGTCAAGTGGATTCGATTGAAAGTATTATTAAACAAACGGCATATAGATTAACTACGGGTGCTGAAAATTGCGGTGGGATTGCGGGCACTGCAATACCTAATAATACGTATGGTTACGGTAGAATTGATGCGCTCGCCGCAGTGAAACGCGCACTCAAATTTGTGCGAACACCAACTATTGAAGTTACTCACGCAGATTTTAAATTATTTCCCAATCCCGCGAATGATTTTATAAATTTACTTTTTTCGAGTTCTACACAAAGTTATTATGCAATTACGATTTCAAATATAGCCGGGCAAATTATTTATAATCAGCAAAATAATTATGGTGCTTCCAATCAAATAAATATAGCTAAGTTGCCAAGTGGTGTTTACAGTATTTCTGTTTCGAGCGAACAAGGCGTGAGTACACAAAGATTTACAAAAATTTAAAACGAATATAAAATCCTATTTAAAATCTTAATTTATGCGTTCATCTAAAAAAATCGCGCATTGATATAAATTTACAGCACAATTCATCGAAATGCGCGTAATGTTGTGTCACGATATTAAAAATATGAAAAGTCCAAAATCAATTTTAAAAATTATTCTGTTCGGCTGCGTAATATTGTTTCTGCAAGTCGGTAAAGCGCAAGAAGTTTGGTCACTCGAAAAGTGCATTGCACACGCACAAACGAATAGCCGAAACGTAGCACAAAGTAAAAACGCCGTGCGCGATGCCGAGTTTGTTAAGAAAGGAAATAAGTTTCAGGCATTGCCAACAATTAATGGTAACTCTACTTACGCTTTTAATTTTGGCAGAAGCGTCAATCCATCAACGTATCAATATGATAATAATAGCACCAATTACAACAGTTGGGGTTTAAATATGGGTGTGCCTATTTTTAATGCAGCTTCGAGAGGCGGACGCATTACGGATTACGCAAAGCAAAGCGATTCAGATTTAAAAGCTGCTCAAGCTGATTTGCTTCAAACGCAAAATACTATCGGGTTGCAAGTAGCTCAAGCTTATTTGCAAATTTTATTGAACGATGAACAATTGGCAAACGCTAAACGCCGGGCCGAACAAGACGTAACGGCGCTCGATAAAATTGAAAAACAAATTAAAGCGGGTTCATTGCCTGCTACTTCGCGCCTCGATGCGCAAGTAACTGTTGCTAAAAGCGAGCAACAAACGGTTATCGCGGAAAACAACGTGGCTTTAGGTTATTTAAATTTGCGCAATTTATTGGAGTTACCAACGGATATGGTTTTTAATATAGAAAAACCGATTTTAGAAGTACCCGATCAAATGCCGATAGTCGGAAATTTAGGAAGCGTTTACACTGAAGCTTTAGCCGCGCAACCAAACATAAAAGCTGCCGAAATGCGGATTAAAAGTGCTGAGTTTGGTTTAAAAATTTCGCAATCGGCACTGTTGCCTTCGTTGAATGGTTTTGGTAGTTTAAACTCAAACTATTCGAGTGCGATTAAAGATTTTACAAAAGGCACTGTTACTACAACCGATTTAAAACAAACTGTTGTTATAAATAACGTATCAACGGATGTTATTTTTAAACAAGCCTCTATCATAAATTCACCAACTACGCCATATTTCGATCAGTTCAACAATAATTTTGGTCAGAGTGTTGGTGTAAGACTAAGTATTCCGATTTTAAACGGATTTTCACAGCAAATTGCCGTTCAGCGCCAAAAGTTGGTGATTGATAATCAGACTATCGCTTTCGATAAAGCTAAATTACAACTTCGGAGCGATGTACAAACCGCACTTACTAATTTAATTGCTGCTAAAAAACAATATGACGTGGCTGTAAAAGTTTTTTCAGCGCAAAAATTAGCGTATGATGCCTTAGAAAAAAAATTAGCTATCGGTGCATCTAATACGTTTGAAATTTCACAATCGAAAAGCACTTTAGATACCGCAGAGCGCGATGTAACGGTTGCTAAATTCGATTATTTATTTAAACAAAAAATTGTAGAGTTTTACCAAGGCAAACAACTTACATTAGGCAATAAATAAAAAGTAAAAAGTAAAAAAATTGAATCAAAGGTTTATAGTTTAATTGTTAGTGCAATCCATTAACCATTAAAAATTAACCATTAACCATTATTAAAATGAGTTCAACAGTTAAAAAAACGAAAAAAAATAACCGCTTAATTTGGTGGTTAGCAGGTGCTGTAATTATTTTAATTGTAGCAGCAATAGCTTTTGGCAAGAAAGGCGAAAAAGGCGAAAAAGTAGTTGCCGATAAAGTAACGCGACGCACTATTCAAGAGAGCGTATCTGCGAGCGGACGTATATTTCCTGAAAAAGAAGTAAAAATCAGTTCCGATGTATCGGGCGAAATAATTGAAATGTTGGTAAAAGAAGGCGATTCTGTAAGAGCTGGGCAACTTTTATGTCGCGTCAATGCCGATATTTATAAAAGCCAAGTCGCACGCGGTGAAGCAGGTGTAAGTGCATCGGCGGCGCAATATGCTAACGCAGTTTCTAATATAGAGAGCGTTCGCGGCAGACAAGCGCAGGTACAAGCACAACTCGAACAATCACAATCACAACTCGATAATGCGCGTGCGATATTTAAACGCAACGATCAGCTTCATCGCGACGGCATTATATCCGATGCCGATTTTGAAAACGCACAATCTATTTCCAAACAACAAGAAGCTGCACTTAAAGCCGTTCAAGCACAGCTCAAGTCAGCTTTTACAGATATTACAACGCAAGAAAAATCGGCGGATGCTGCCAAATATAATTTAAATAGTTCGGAAGCATCACTCAAAGAGTTGCGTACGAGTTTAAATAAAACGTCTATTTATTCGCCAGTTGATGGTATTATTACTAAACGCAGCGTCGAAAAAGGTGAGCGAGTTGTTGGTACAGCGCAAATGTCGGGCACAGAAATATTACGCGTCGCAAATTTAAATGCTATGGAAGTGCAGGTAAATGTTTCAGAAAATGATATTTTGCGCATCGCAGTGGGAAACGAAGCAGAAATTACAGTGGACGCTTTTCCGAAAAGAAAATTTACTGGCAGGCTTACAGAAATTGCAAACACAGCCGAAAATGCTTTCACCACAACAGGAGCGGTAAATTTAACGACTGACCAAGCGACAAATTTTGTAGCTAAAATTAGAATTGATGCTGCTTCTTACGCCGATTTATTCCGAAACGGTCGCCCACCGTTTCGTCCAGGAATGTCTGGCAATGTTGATATACATACAAATGTTGCACAAAATGCTATGAGTGTTCCGTTGCAAGCCATTACAACGCGCGAAGAAGATGCCGATTTGAAAAAAGCTAAATCGGACGATACTCAAAATTTAGCTGTTGCAAACAGTGGTGCAAAGAAAGCCGTCAATGAAGTTATTTTTGTTGTCTCGAAAGATTCGGTGCGCATGGCGAAGGTTGTAACTGGTATCCAAGATAATGAATTTATTCAAATACTTTCTGGCGTAAATGAGGGCGAAGAAATTGTGTCAGCTCCATATAGTTTAATTGCCAGAAAACTAAAATCGGGTATGAAAATATTAAAAGTTACAGAAAAAGAATTGTACAAGGCTGCACTCGAGAAAAAATAATATTAAATTAACATTAAACAATGAGTTGCAATGGAGTGTGTATTAATTTTGTCCCATCACCAATTTTAAATAAACTTTTGGATGGGTCTTTCTGATACGATAGGAATAATTTTTGTCATCTGCATGATGATGATATTTGCTTTTGAATTTGTAAATGGCTTTCACGATACCGCCAACGCCGTTGCAACTGTTATTTATACCAATACTTTAAAACCAACATTTGCTGTTGTTTGGTCAGGTTGTTTCAATTTCATGGGTGTTTTTATTAGTTCAATTTTTGGTTTTGGAGTGGCTACTAAAATAGCCAGTTTATTACCCGTTGAGGCAATTATGTCGCAAACGGCAACACATGGTGCTGCTATGGTTTTAGGTGTCATCTGCGGTGCAATTGTTTGGAATCTCGGAACGTGGTATCTCGGAATACCTTGTTCAAGTTCGCACACACTCATCGGTGCGATCATCGGTGTAGGCTTAGTTTATTCAACGCTCCCCGAAAATACCACGCATCAAACTGTTAATTGGGAAGAAGCATACAATATTGGTAGGCAATTATTGCTTTCACCACTTTTCGGATTTGCGGCTGCCATTGTTGCCATGTTTATATTACGCGCTTCTGTTTCTTCAGAAACACGCAAAGCTTTATTCAAAGAACCGGACGGCGCAAACCGACCACCACTTTGGATTCGTGCAATTTTAGTCACTACTTGCACACTCGTTAGTTTTTTTCACGGATTTAACGACGGACAAAAAGGCATTGGTTTAGTTATGGTAGCATTAATGACTTTTATGCCCTTGCAAAATGCACTCAGTCCAAACTTTGATGCCGATAAAGCAGCGAATGCGCTCAATAAAATTGAAGCCAGCTTACCTAAAAAAGCAGAGAATACTTATGCGCCATTGGAAGTTTCTAAAACAGCAGAAGTTATTCAAGGCATTAGAGCCGATTTAGTTACTGCAAGCACAATTCAATCGCGTTTAAGTATTCGCAAACGTTTTAGTTTGCTCGATAAAAATGTAAAAACGCTTCTCGCTGAACCTAATATTATAACCGACGCCTCAGCACGGAACATATTGAAAGTCGAAACGCATAATTTAGTAACACTCACGCATTACGCGCCACTTTGGTCTGTTTTTATGATTTGTGTGGCTTTAGGTCTCGGAACTATGATCGGTTGGAAACGCATAGTTGTCACTATTGGTGAAAAAATCGGTAAACGCCACATGACGTACGCCGAAGGTGCCACTGCTGAATTAGTGGCTGCTTCAACCATCGGTCTTTCTTCTTTTTTTAGTTTGCCTGTTTCAACTACGCACGTACTTTCGTCAGGAGTTGCAGGTGCAATGGTAGCTTCAAAAGGTGTAAAAAATTTACAAGGCGGAACACTTGCCAATATTGCATTAGCTTGGGTACTTACTTTACCGGCTTCAATAATTTTAGCAGGTGCATTTTATTTATTGTTCAGAGCAATACTTTAAAAGGAAAAGGAATAAGCATTAAGAACAAAGGACATAGAAAAAGTTTTAAAAAGAAAAAGGGAATGAGAAAAAATATGCTTTAATATTTTTCATTATTCCCTTTCGCCGTTTGAATCAGTTTTTAAACTGAATCTTATTATTTTGGCGTCTCAGACGCGTACTTGTAAGTTGTATTAAGTATTCTTATCGGTTAAGTAGAAATTGTATTTTCTTAGCGTTTGATGGTTAATGAGCAAAGTCGAATCAACTTATTTTTTTTCAAAGTACTTGATATTGAGGGCGCATTGATAAAATGTCTGAACTTCTCATTTCTGAAGGTTGTAGTTTAAACATATAATTTGGCTCAGTTTTAGAAAACGGTCAAAGACCGCAAAATAGTAGGTTTCAGTTTGAAAACTGAAACAAGCGACTGCATTATCGGAAGATGGGTAGATAGTTTAACAAGCTTTAGAAATTTTCGTAAGACTTGTAGCGAGCGGGTAACAACGATTGAAATACCAAAAACACTTCAAGCTAAATCACAAGTGCAAAATGTTGTTGAAAGAATAAATAATTTAAATAGTAAATCTAATTTAAGTGAAATAATAAAAACAGGGAATAATGTCAAACTTGAAAAGTACTAGAAAATATATCACTTCATCACCAGATATCCGAAGTGGGGAACTTCGTTTGAAGGGAAGGCGCTTGACTGTATTCGATGTAGTTAGTGGAGTTTTTTTCGAAAGTTCTCTTAATGATTTCATGTTAGATATGGAAGTTACACATGATGAAGTAAAAGAATGTTTGGACTTTTGCAGTCAGAAAGAATGTTTAAGAATTAAAGATGTTGTTTTGTGTTCAAAATGTGAATTCGGTCAAATTCAGAGTGGTGATACTTTTGAGAGTTATAAAGCTAGTTACAGTAAAATTATAGTTCATGACGATTCTGGTCCTAAAATTATTTACTCGGAGACTGGTAATACGGATATAGATTTAAATCATGACACTTTAAATTATTTAGGGGATGAAAATGACTTTTGGCTTGAATTAAATGGTTATAAGGGATGGGAAATGGCAAAAGAAGTAATTTTAAAATATAATATCGATTTGATTTAGTCCCGCTTGTACACGGTATGTACTAAAACGCTTAGTTTGAGAATAATTGATTGAGCAGAAATTATTTCAAAAACGCAGCTGTTTTATTTATTACCAAATGTAGAAGTGTGTTTATTAATACTTTAAAACTTAAGTTACAGTGTGTAGCCACCTAATAATTAGATTATTTTAAAAAATATTGAATTCACAAACAAAAATATCATCATGAAAAAAATTACAGTTTTGCTTTTTAGTTTTGCTTTAACAAGCACAATAGTTGCCCAACAAGCCACCAAAACTGACAGTATTTATTTAACACTGTACAATAATGGTGGGCGGTATTTATTAAAACGCGCAGTGTATGGTGAGCAAGCACCTAAAACAGAACTCATTAAAGACATGGTGCTCACCAAAGAC
>JAYVNP010000091.1:0-33235 GCA_043758385.1 Saprospiraceae bacterium | reverse complement strand
TGGTTGATACTTTCTATTGGGAGCCCCGTTAATTTAGAAATCTGATCGTCATTATAACCTTGCTCCCAAGCGTTTCGAACGATTTGAGATTGTGTCTCAAGTTTTGTTTTATCTTTTAAATTTTGTGTGGCAGTCATGCATCTAAAACTTTGGGAACAAAGATAAACTAATTTGAGTTTAAGTAAGGTATATTCGTTGTAAGTCTGGAATAGTTACAACTTTGGATCAAAATTTGAATTTTGAAATTTAAAGGCTTCATTTCTTGTGATTGTCAATAAAAATAATTCAATTCTTTTAGGTTCTCTATATGCTCAATATCAGAAGTCAAGTCTTTTCTGAAAATATACCAGTATGGCTGAAAACATTCAATGCCTGCATCTTAATTCCTATCTTACTTTGGCCTTTAATTTTTCAAAGCACAATCTTTTTTTTTGATGATTCTAAAAACTTAGATGAGAAATATATTCTATTTTTTGTGGTAAACGCTTACCCGATTTATGCAACAGCCATAATTTATTATAATAGTGTACTTTTCTTGAGAAACAATATTCTTGGATCAGTACTTCCTTTTTCTATCTTAATTTCTATTGTTTTAGGTAGCTTCTATTTTTCGAGAGCAGAAAAAAATGAAGAGAAGCTACGTAGAAACACTGAAGAGGCAAGGAAAAAGCAAGGCTATATTGGTATGACTGATGATTTTAAAATCCTAAATAACTACGTCTATTACTATGATTCCTTAATTGTCGGTGCAGATGCCAAAACATTTCAGATTATTCATCCCACATGGGAGCAAGATAAAGACTACTACTATAACTACGGGAAAAGACTAACTTTAATAAATAAAGATGAAATTACAATTTTAAATGAAAATTACGCAAAAGATAAAAATACAGTTTATTACCAAGGTAAAATTGTAGATGGTGCTGAACCAAGTTCTTTTAAAATATCTAGTACTGAATTCGCTTTAGATGCCAACAATTGTTACATGGAAGAGAAAAAAATTGATTGTAACAGTATCCAATATATCAATAAATATTATGTTGTTAAGCCTGTTCATCATTAATATAATTTCCAAAACGGAGTTAATTTATAAAGGATTACTTTTTCTAAACCTCAAAAAAAGCATCATTACAAAACCTGAAAGCATGAGTAAACACCCCGACCAAACTAAATTGATGCCGGGGTTGACAGTCGCCTCTAAAACAATATAATCGGTGCGCGGTGCATTTTCAGCAATATTTATCGGCACAATAAACCCTTTTTTAGCGTTGTTGATTCCAAGAATTATTTTTTTATTCTTCGGGTCAACTTTACTAATCGTTAAACTCAAACCCGACGCAGCAATATCGGCAGGAATGGAAAATGGTTGATTGTCGCGAATGATATAAACAGGTTGTACAATAGCCGTTTGGTTGTTCTTTTCAATTTTAATTATCGCAGAAAACGCAATATCACCCGATTGTTTTTCACTTTCGGGTAAATTAGGTTGCGCATTAATTCCTACAAAAGTTGCGCGACTTCCATCTTCTAAAATTTGCGATTCATTTTCAGAAAGAGCTATTTCTTTAATTTGTTTGTTTTGCTCGGTTTTCATTAAAGCATCAAATATTGTCGGCTCTAACTTCACGCGAACACTCAAATTATTAACAGTTGCAGGCAACTGATATACAAATCCGCCACGCACTAAAACCAAAGGCTCTGCATCGAATTGTTTACCTTGCGCATTCCAAAATTTAAGATGCGCACTAACGGCAATATCATTTTCTTGCGCCACATACTTCGGGTGTTTGGGTTTAAAACTCAAGCTATCGAGCGTAACGGTATATTTTTGTGTGGTAGTGTCGTTAACTTTTGCAGTTATGCGCAGCGAATCATCCAACTTTAACGAATAGTTGGTGTATTTTAAGCTGTCTTCTTCGCGCTTAGCCAATTCAGGATTTTGTTCACTTGGCGGTAGTGCCGGAATGTAAGTGAAAATATCGTAACCAATTTTATGGCGCGTATCCGGATTTGTTGAAGCGAGTTTACCGGTTTTTAAATCGTACAGCACATATGGATGTGTGACAAACGAATCTAAAGTTGTTTTTAAATCGGGCGATTTTTTTCTGAATACTAAAGTGTAATCGCGGTGCGAACCATACGCCGTATCACTTTGATATTCTACTTGGTAGCCGCTCATAAACATCGGTGCGCCTTTTATCAATAAAATATTTTTGTTAAACTGTTCATCCGTGAATCCTGCAATGCCTTCCATAGCAAAGCGATTGTTGGAAATCCAGTTTTTATTAATACCACTGATTAAAATGCCGACGACTAAAACACCAAAACCTAAATGTGAAAATGCAGAACCTGTCGTTTTTAATCCTGTTCTGGCACGCGAAATAATAAAATCAATATTACAAACGCACGTGAAAACACCAGCATACAACATTAAAGCATATTGCCATGGCATAATGAAAAACCCTTTCAGATTTTCAAAAACGCTTTTAATTTCAACTGTGCTGTATTGCGAAGCAAAAACAATTGCAACGAGTATTG
This sequence comes from Saprospiraceae bacterium, assembly GCA_043758385.1. Taxonomy (GTDB): domain Bacteria; phylum Bacteroidota; class Bacteroidia; order Chitinophagales; family Saprospiraceae; genus JAAFJT01. The sequence continues at coordinate 30,697 of JAYVNP010000091.1, read as the reverse complement.
CCAACACAAAAGAAATGCCACCTAAAATAGCGATATTGCTTAAATACTTTTTGCTGTGTTTGGCAAAATTAAATTCTTTGAAGCGTAACGATTGCGTAAAACCTGTAATAATTCCCATCGAAACGGCAATCCAAAGTTGCGTTTTGTTGTAGTGCGCTAATGGATCAATCGGAGAGGTGATTGGTTTAGTTTTAAAACCGAATGTATTACCTGCAAAAGATTGTATTTTTGCAAACACAGGAATCGAAGTCGTAAAAGTCATCAATACTGCACTTAAAACTAAAATGAGCGCGCCAATAAGCATCCAAAATTCTTTGCTTGCAACCGATTCATCTTTTTCGTTTGTTGGTATGGCTTTGTAATTTTTGGCGAATAAATAAACGGCAATTACTAAAAAGAATACTTGAAATAAAATTAATTGATTTTCGAGACCTAATTCTGTGAATGCGTGTACGCTCGTTTCGCCGAGAATACCAGAGCGGGTTAAAAACGTTGAGTACAGCACCAAACTAAACGACAGCAAATAAAAAACAAACGTCGAACGCAAAGAATTACCCGTTGCGCGCGCAATTAAATGTGTGTGAATACCTGCAACCATTACAAGCCAAGGCACTAAACTCATATTTTCTACGGCATCCCACGCCCAATAGCCATTAAAACTCAACGCTTCATACGCCCAAGCACCACCCATCAAAATACCTGTGCCCAATATTGCTGCCGAAAAATAAGCAAACGGTTGTACTAAAGCTAACCATTGTGTGTATTTTTTTTGCCACAACGCAGCAATTGCAAAACAAAACGGAACGGACGTTGACGCAAAACCCAAAAACAAAGTCGGAGGATGTATCGTCATCCAATAATTTTGTAGTAACGGATTTAATCCGCGTGCAGACTGCGCTAACTTTTCAACGTAACCATCTTTTATAAAAGGCATTTCATTGGCCTCGCGCAAAAGTAAAATCGGGTTACTTCCCCATTTAATAATATGTTCACCCCAACCCACATGAACACCTAAAATCATAGAAGTTAGGAAAATTTGAATGCACGAAAGCACAGCGATAACAGGCGGTAACCATTTAAAATTATTATCATTGTTCGCAATATTTTTTCTATCAAATTTTGAAAGATAGTAAATTAAAAACCCACCGAGTGCGACGTGCCAAAACATCCAAAGTAAAAAACTGCCTTCTTGTCCTTCCCAAAAGGCGGCGAAAACATAATACCAAGGCAAATCTTTATCGGTGTGCGAATGTGCATAAAAGTATTCAAACCTTTTCGTCATCATTACATAAAAAATACAAATTATCACGCTTATTACACTCGCGCCATGCACACCAAATGACCACACACCTATACGTTGCCATAATGTTTGTTGCGTTATATTTTTTGCGGTTTGCGTGGCGCGTACAAAAGCATAAGTAGCCAGACACGCTGCACAAAAACTTGCTATAATTGCGAAATGACCGACATTGCGCGGCAATAAATATTCGCCCAAAAAACTTTGCATTATTTATTAGTTAATAGTTGCTCGTTAGCAGTTGATAGTAAATAGTTCAAAATAGTTCTCAGACCATCAACCTACAATTGTCAACAGTCAACTAATTTACGATTTATTTTTCTTCATATAAATTTCCTCATCTTTGTATTTGCTCGGGCACTTCATCAAAATGTCGTTCGCAACAAAAACGCCTTTTTTTACTTCACCTGTTACCACAACTTGCTCCGAAAGATCAAAGTCTTGCGGTTTAGGTTTCATAAGGTGCACTTCCATTTCAGTGCCTTTAGCATCTTTTAAAGAAAAAAGAAACTCATTGGGATTATTAGTTGGGTCGTAGACCATTTTTTTTTCTTTGCACAATTGCCCAGCCACTTTCACGCGCTCACCTGTGGTATTCGCATCCGAAAAGTTTGAGTAAGTAGCAACGTCTTTTGCTTGTACGGTAAGCGCAGCAATGCCGCCCATCAACAACAAAATAGCAACAACATAAATAGGTTTCATAAAATTGAATTATTTGCAAATTTACAATAAACAATAAACACAAAAAAACAAATTTTGATGTGAAGGTAAAGATAGATTTTACTTTAAGCGCGATTTAGACTGACTTTAAATTTAATGTGCGAAGTTCTAACGGTTTTATTTTATTTTTCCATGTCACAAGAATTTAAATTCTCTAAACTTATATTTTGAAATATCGCGCGATTTACATTGGGATATAAGTTCTTGGTCAGAAAATTTAAGATATTCTACAGAAAGAAAAAACAAAATAGATGTTGAAACGTTTTTGGACTCATTAAAAATAATAATTTCATGGTTGCAACAGTATCTGTTTTCAATTTAGAATCTGTTGAAAATTTCAAAAAAAAATTACTGAAATTTTTTGTGTTGAAAATAATAAGCGCGGAAGATACGGTGAAGTTTGGCTCTCATTCGATTCGTTCGGTGGATTAGCCGGAACAGAGGGTTTTGTTTTGCATGTAAAAGCTAAACATGAAATTGATTCTTGTAATGAAGAGCTATTTTATATTGGTCGTGAATTGTTAAAAAACTTAACAGATGATGAATTCAACTCTATTTTAATGATTAAGGTTTATAAGTTTAATAATAATATCCACTGTGAACAGCATTTCGGTGATATTAGAATAATACCTTCTCATTGCTAAAGTTTTTCATGAAATCTTACTCCAAACCCTTGCATTTTTATTCGTAAAATCTAAAAATTTTTGAATAGGAAAATTTTGCGCGGATGTTAAATTTGGATCATTTTCTAAAATTTCGAGTGCTGTGGCGCGCGCTTGATGCAGCGTTTCTTGATCTTTCACCAAATCGGCAATTTTAATATTTGTTTGTCCGCTTTGCATTGTTCCTTCAATATCGCCTGGTCCGCGCAAGGCTAAATCAACTTCAGCAATTACAAAACCATCGGTAGTATCGCACATCGTTTTTATACGCTTTCGACTGACTTCATTAAGTTTATAACTCGACATTAATACGCAATAAGATTGATCGGCACCGCGACCAACACGACCGCGTAATTGATGAAGCTGCGATAAACCAAATCGTTCTGTGTGTTCAATAATAATAGCAGTGGCGTTTGGCACATTTACACCCACTTCAATCACCGTTGTTGCTACCATTATTTGCGCCTGACCAGAAACAAATCGCGCCATTTCAAACGCTTTGTCTCTAGCGTGCATTTTGCCGTGCACAATCGCAATTTGGTATTCAGGCGGTGCAAATTGTTCGCTCAATGCCGCGTGACCCTGCATGAGATCGAGTAAATCGAGTTTTTCAGATTCTTCAATGAGTGGATAAACGATATATACTTGCTGTCCTTTTGAAATCTGGTGTCGAATAAAACCAATTACTTTAGCGCGATGATTATCAGTATAGTGCACCGTCTGAATGGGTTTTCTGCCAACAGGCAATTCATCTATAACAGACACGTCCAGATCGCCATAAATTGTCATCGCTAATGTGCGCGGAATAGGTGTTGCCGACATTACCAGAACGTGTGGTGGAAACTCGCCTGACTTGCGCCAAAGTTTACTCCGTTGCTCAACACCAAATCGGTGTTGTTCATCAATAATTGCCAAACCAAATTTTTGAAACACAACCCAATCTTCAAAAATAGCGTGTGTACCAACCAATAATTTTGTTTCACCCGATGCTAATTGGGCTAAAACAGCTTCGCGCTTTTTGCCTTTAACAGAACCGCTCAAAAATCCGATACCGATATTGAGTTGCGCACAATATTGAGATAAACCGTTGAAGTGTTGCTCAGCCAAAATTTCTGTTGGTGCCATGATGCACGATTGATATCCTGAATCTAAAGCAATCAGAACCGTTAAAAAAGCAACCATCGTTTTACCACTTCCAACATCGCCTTGCAACAACCGATTCATTTGTTTGCCGCTACCAACATCAATTCTGATTTCTTTAACTACGCGCTTTTGCGCATTCGTGAGCGTGAACGGTAAAATATTTTGGTAAAAACTATTGAAACAATCGCCAACTTTATTGAACACTAAACCTTTCAGCGCGCCTTGACGCACCAACTTTAAACGCAATAATTTAATTTGCAGAAAAAATAATTCTTCAAAAACTAATCTTTTTTTGGCTTGTGCTACATCGTTAACATCGTTTGGAAAATGTATTTTTTGTAACGCTTCAAACCGACCGATAAGCGCATGCTTTTCAATAACGTAAGCGTTCAAGTTTTCGGGAACATCGTACGGTTTTACTTTTTCAAAAAGTGCGCGCATCATTTTGCGCTGCCCTTTTGCATCTAAACCTTTAGCTTCAAGTTTTGCCGTTGATGGATAAACAGGATCGAAAGTAGAAGCGCGTTGTGTTTGCGCTTCGGGCAAAGAAATTTCCATCTCCGGGTGCACAATGCTCAATCTATCGCCAAAGCGATTTATTTTGCCGAACACCACGTATTCGGTGTCAATGCGCAACGTTTTTTCTATCGCCTGTGATTGATTAAACCACGTTAAAGTTATAATACCCGATGTGTCGCGCAACAAAACTTCCAATCTTCTGCCTTTACCTTCACCGACCATTTCTTTGCGGCGCACAATGCCACGCAACTGCACCGTATCGTTATCTTCTGTGATTTCCGAAATTTTCCAAAACCGCGTCCTATCAATATAACGAAAAGGATAGTGCGTCAATAAATCTCCGTAATTAAAAATATTCAACTCTTTCTTCAACGTATCCGCGCGCATCGGACCTACGCCTGCTAAATATTCTATCGCCGTTTCTAAAATGTTTGCTGCCATGTGAGCAAGTAGTGTTTCAATTTAAGTCGGTAAAGATAATAGGTTAACCAGAATTTTTGTACTTTTCCAAACTTACATTAATTCTCAACATTAGGAAAACTATTTGTATTAAAATTTTTGTTTCCGAATGAAATATGTATATTTTTGCAATGTACTTTAGAAACTTACCTTTGAAAATTTAAAAAAAATCCGCGTAAATTTTGCAATTTACACGGATTTTAAATTTTTTATTAAAGACTTATTTCTCGATACGCATTTCTTGTATCACAATTCTATCATCAACGGATTTGTAATAAACATACACGCGGTAATTACCTGCGACGGTTGTTAAATCGCCAATAGTATAGTGCGAAGCAGAGCCTTTTGATGAACCTTGATGCACAGCATTAAAACTACGCGGTTTATTGTTAGAAAAGAAATCCTTCAAAGCTACAATCGCAGCATCTTTTCTAAGCATTGTTTGTTTATCAAGCAGTGTTAACTCAATCGTGTTATCGAAATAAGTGCCAACGGTTGTAGCATCGCCTTCACTCAAGGCTTTATTCAAGAAAGTTACATTCGGGTCAAATCTGTTGAAAAAATTACTTCCAACAAATGATAAAACTAAAAGCAGGGATTTCATAAATATTCAATTTGAGATTATTAAACTAAAAGCATACCAACTCAACGATTTTTTAGAACACTTTGAATCGAAATGCAGTATAGAGACGTATAATTATGGAACGGTGACTTTAATTGTTGTTAAATATATCACAAACTAATTTACGAGATTAAAACGTTTTTAAACGATATTTGCATCTTTATTTTTAAACTTTAACGTTAACGAACATTATGGAACAAAAAATTTGGTTTATCACCGGCATATCGTCAGGTTTTGGAAAATTATTAGCGCAAGAAATTGTTAAAAGTGGTAACATTGCCGTTGGTACAGTGCGCAAACTCGAACAAAAAAAATTATTACAAAAAGAATTGGGAAAGAATAGCGATGTTCATATTTTGGATGTGACGCACGAAAAACAAATTCCGAGAGTGATTGAAAAAGTTATAAAAAAATTTGGTAGAATAGACGTTTTGGTGAATAACGCGGGATATGGATTAGTGGGCGCCGTAGAAGAAATTTCGAGCGATGAACTGCGTGCTGTTTTAGATACCAATGTCATGGGTGCGTTTAACGTTACGCGCGCTGTTTTGCCGTTTATGCGTATGCAAAAGTCTGGCAGAATTTTCCAACTGTCTTCCATTGCAGGTATGCGCGCTAATGCCGGATTCGGTGGTTACAACGCATCGAAGTTTGCGCTCGAAGGTTTTTCGGAAGCACTTTCGCAAGAGGTTAAACACTTAAATATATTTGTTACGATTGTTGAACCTGGACCGTTCAGAACAGAATTTGCAGGCGGCTCTATTCGCATTGCTAAAAATGTTATTGAAGACTATGCGCAGCACGGTGGGAATATGCGCGCTTACATTGATGGTGCTCACGGCAATCAAGTCGGCGATCCGTTAAAAGCTGTAAAACTAATAATGCGCGTTGCAGAAGATAAAAATCCACCGTTGCGATTACCAATGGGACAGTTAGCAGTTAATGGCATCCGCGCAAAAGTGCAAAGCGTTCTGGAAAATGTTACACTTTGGGAAGCGGAATCGGTTGCTACGAGTTTTGAGCCATGAACCATTAGTTTTGCGCTATGAGCTATGAGTCCAGAGTTGCAATTCGCGAGCGAGGCTCATAGCTCATAGCTCATAGCGCATAGCGCACAGCTCAAAACTTGTAACTAAAAAAATAAGACAATGAAGAAAGCATTCTTAATGATTTTAGATGGTTGGGGACATGGCAAAAAGCGCAAAGGCGATGCGATTGCATTAGCTGAGATTCCGTTTATGCAAAAATTGTATCGCCAATATCCATCCAGTGAATTAGTGACTTACGGCGAAGATGTTGGTTTGCCTGAAGGACAAATGGGAAATTCGGAAGTCGGACATTTAAATATTGGCGCAGGTAGGGTAGTATATCAAGAATTGACACGCATCAATAAAGCGATTCGTGAGAATACTTTAGCTAAAAGTGAAGTTTTTTTGGCAGCTTTCGATTATGCCAAAAAAAATAATAAACCGATTCATTTCGTGGGTTTAGTCAGCGACGGCGGCGTACACAGTCATATCAATCATTTAAAAGCGTTGGTTAAATTAGCGACCGATGCAGGTTGCAAAGGTTACGTTCACGCTTTTACAGACGGTAGAGATTGCGATCCAAAAAGTGGTGTACATTTTTTAACAGATTTGCAACACAGTCTCGCTGATACATCGTTTCAAATTGCAGATATTGTTGGCAGATATTACGCCATGGATAGAGACAAACGTTGGGAGCGTGTTAAATTAGCTTACGATGTTTTAGTCAATGGTGTGGGTGAAAAAATTACGGCTTTAAGCGACGCGTTTGAAAAAAATTATGCCGCAGGTGTCACAGACGAATTTATAAAACCAATGATTTTAACAGAAGGTGCAACGATTAAAGCAGATGATGTAGTTGTGTTTTTTAATTTTAGAACCGATAGACCGCGTGAATTGACGCAGGTACTTTCGCAAGTAGATATGCCTGAGTTTGGAATGAAAAAATTACCGTTGTATTATGTGACGATGACGCGCTACGACGAAACTTACAAGAATATTTCAGTTTTGTTTGAAAACGATAATTTGACTAAAACGATGGGTGAAGTTGTTTCGGATGCAGGTTTAACGCAAGTACGCATTGCCGAAACAGAAAAATATCCCCACGTTACTTTCTTTTTTTCGGGTGGACGCGAAGAACCTTTCAAAAATGAAAAACGTTTGATGGTTCCATCGCCTAAAGTAGCAACTTACGATTTACAACCTGAAATGTCGGCGTATGGAATAACGGATGAGATTGTAAAAGAAATTAATGAAAATGAACCTAATTTTATTTGTCTGAATTTTGCGAATACCGATATGGTAGGTCATACCGGAATTTTAGAAGCCGCCATAAAAGCAGCCGAAACAGTTTCTAAATGTGTAGAAACTTTGGTGACTTTAGCATTGAAACACGGCTACGAAATTATAATAATTGCCGATCATGGTAATTCGGATTATATGATTAACGATGATGACACACCGAATACGCAACATTCACTCAATCCTGTGCCGATAATTTATGTTTCAGCATCAGCTAAAACAAAAAAATTAAAACCTGGCAGATTAGCAGACGTTGCACCTACACTTTTAAATTTGTTGGGCGTACCTTTGCCGAAAGAAATGACAGGTGAAAATCTTATAAGCTTTGAGCTGTAAGCCGTCAGCACTGCTCGGAAATAGAGTTCAAAAATGAACCCCATACAATCTGTTCGTAGCCGATTGCTGATTGCTAATGTAAATAAATATTAAATGAATTTTAAAATATTTTTGCCGTTTGCATTTTGCCGTTTGCGTTTTGCATTTTGCGTTTTGCGTTTTGCGTTTTGCTCTTTTGCTTTTTCGTCCTGCACATCCACTGAAACAAATTTGAGTGGCAAAAAGCAAATTGCATTTTTTGATACCGATTCGTTTTTGAAGCAAGAAGAAATCAGGTTGCGCGCAACACCGCATAAAATTAATGCTAAAATTTCGGTGAATGGAACGGTGGAACAGAAATTATTAGACAGTTTAAATTATACAGATGCTTTTGCGCTTTTTTTTCAATCCTCCATCAATAAGACGGCTTGGAAAGAAAAGTACATCGTTGATAGTGTGGTTGAAAAGGGCAATCTGAAAAAAATAGTTTATACGGCGCGGAACGAAAATTTAAAAACACGTCGGTTACAAATTGATTTTAATGGTAAACAATCGCCTGAAAACTTGATTTTTGATTTTAAAAATACTTCCATTTTAGGCGATGTGACACAAAAATTAGAATATAATGTCGTGCAAGGCATTAAAATTTTTAATCAACAAAAAATTCTGTTAATACCTAACAGTGAAATGATAATGGAATACAAATTTTAGTTGTTCGTTGTAAGTACGAACAGTGTCGTTAATCGTACATAACTGTTCATACGAACAACTAACAACTATCAACGAATATTATGAAATTTGCAGTAGTCGTTTTTCCGGGTTCAAATTGTGAAGATGATGCCGTTCATGTTTTGCAAAATGTAATGATGCAAAATGTGGTGAAAGTGTGGCACAAAGAAACTATACTGCCGGAGGTGGATGTGGTTATTTTACCGGGTGGTTTTAGTTATGGCGACTATTTGCGTTGTGGTGCGATTGCACGATTTTCACCCATTATGCAGCGTGTTGTAGAATTTGCTAACAATGGTGGTTTTGTCATCGGCATTTGTAACGGTTTTCAAGTTTTATGCGAGTCGGGTTTGTTACCGGGTGTGTTATTGCGCAACGATAAGCAATTGTTTATCAGCAAGAATATTCATTTGAAAGCCAAAAATAGTTCGCTGTGGTCGAAGGATATTCAGCAAACACTCACCATTCCGATTGCGCATGCCGAAGGTCGGTATTATTGCGATAGAGAAACGCTCAAAGAATTGAAAAAAAATAAGCAAATCGTTTACGAATATTGCACTGCCGAAGGCGAAGTCACGCCGCTTTCAAACCCGAATGGATCGCTTAATAATATTGCCGGTATTTGCAACGTGCAGGGTAATGTTTTTGGTTTGATGCCACACCCTGAGCGCGCATCGGAAAAAGAATTAGGGTTAACGGATGGTAAATTAATTTTTGAAAGTTTATTGAAAAATGCTTACGCTTTTAAATTAGCAATGCGCAATTAGTTGATCTTCAATCTTTGATCGTTTATCGTTTGCGAGCGTACCGAAACTATCTACGACGAACAACGATCTACGAATAACGATTTACGAACAACGATCTACTAAATGCGCAACGAACAACGAAACTTATGGTACGTCAAATTATTATTGTCCTAATTGCCATTGTTATTGGCTTTATTCTGTATTTTTTTCGGACCATAGTGACGTATATACTCATTGCGTGGGTGGTTTCGTTAATCGGTAAGCCGTTTATGGGTCTGTTAAAAAGACTCGAAAAATTTAAAATTAAGATTCCGGATTCTTTAGCCGCGGCACTCACTATCATAACTTTTATTGGTATCATCGCTTTTGTTTTCGCTTTTTTTGTACCTTTAGTGGTGCAACAAGCTGAAAATATTTCTACGGTTGATTTCGGTTCGGTCGAAAAAGCACTCGATAAACCGATTCAAGACTTAACGCTTCACGCGCGCAAGTTTGGTATTATTACCGAAAGCGAAACCATGGTTACGGCTTTAGAAAAACGCATATCGGCTAAAAATGTAACGCAGATTTTATCGGGCGCGTTTCAAAGTTTGGTTTCTACGGCGGGCGATTTACTCGTCGGCTTTTTTGCTGTTGTATTTATTTCATTTTTTTTCCTCCGCGAAAAAAATATGTTCCAAGAAGCACTCGCTTCGCTGTTTCCTAAACAATACGATAATAGTGTGCGCTCAGCGATTGAAGAAACAACTAAAATGTTGACGCAATACTTTACGGGTATTCTCATTCAAATGGTTTTAGTGTCGCTCTATCTCACTGTTGCGCTGTCCGTTTTGGGTATTAAAGATGCTTTTATAGTGGGTTTATTTGCTGGCGTAGTTAATATTGTGCCGTATATCGGTCCTTGGATGGGTGCGCTGTTTGCTATTTCTGTGGCAGTTACGTCGCATCTTCAATACGATTTTTATAAAGAAACCGTACCCCTTATAACGCGCGTGGTTATTATTTTTGGTTTAATGCAATGGATGAACGATTGGTTTGTTTCGCCTATAATTTTTTCAAAACGCGTTAAAGCGCACCCGTTGGAGATTTTTTTAGTCACGCTCATTGGTGCAAAAATTGGCGGTATTCCAGGTATGATTTTAGCCATTCCTACGTACACGGTTTTGCGCGTTATTGCGCGGGAGTTTTTCAATCAGTATCGTTTTGTACAAAGCCTAACGCGAAATTTAGAGTGATTTCCTCTTTTTCAGAAAGCCCAACAACTCGCCGACATTATCAAATTCTTTTCGATAAATTAAACCAACACCCGTTTTATCTCTACTTCCTTCAATGACAGTGTCATGAATGTACGATATGCGCAACCGCAATCGTTTATCGGCATTCAAAGCATACTCGATGGCAAAATCGCCGCCTAAATTTGTAGTGCTGCCTGTGCTACTAATAGATTCACCACTTTGCAGACCCAAACCACCCCGCAAATTTACGCGGTCGCTGAGTGTATAATTGGCGCGCAATCTGTATTGTGAACCTGAAATAGAAGATTTACTATCCGTTAAATCGAATTGATAATAGTTATAACCTATCTCAACATCCAACCCTTTCACATATTCTGAAAGCACTTTATTGAGTTTATCGGAAAGAAAACTCGAAATAGATTGTGTAGCAGTATTAATGCCGCTGCTTTGTAACTGACCGATGGTTTGAATATTGGGCGGTAAAAAAGTACCGACTACCACTAAACCAAAAACTTGTTTGTTTAATTCGTTCTGGTCGGAGCGCAAAAGCGAAAGTTTGTTTTCTATGTAACTTTTTATGTTGCCTGTAACATTCGGAAAGTTAATATCGAAATTAATATCGGGATGCAGCAGCGCATTTGAAAGTTTGAGCGTTAAATCAACCGGTGTTGATTTTTGGCTTTCTTTCTGCGATTGATCATCGCGCTCCACGTATTCGGCAATTAAATTGTACGGCGATGTGTTCAAACCTTTGTAGGCGGCTTCAATATTTATGATGGCATCGAACGGTGAACCCGACCAACTGATAGTACCACCCGATTTTAATTCAAAATTTTTCTGCACAAAATTGAGAAGCGAAAAAGAATAATCGCCCTTTTCGATATTCACTTCTCCATCCATGCTAATCGCCCCGACGCGATTTAATGCGAAATGAATATCGCCCGTTCCGGAGCCGCGTAATTTGTCGCCCGAAGCTTCGTTGAAAATGAGTGTCAGTTCTGCTTGTGGTTGAATATTAATATTCATATCCAGGTTAATACCCGTAATATCGTTGATGCGTTTTTTTAATTGTGATGAATCCACGGACGCTTTGACTTTTCCTTTAAAATTTATAAAACTCGCTTCTTTCACTGTTTGGTCACTCGCGAAGGGAAAAACAACCGATGTTCCTCTACCCGCTGATGCGCGAATACGAATGTCTGCTTTGTCAAAATCGCCCGAAAATTGCACTTCACCAGCTCCCATACCGGTACCGTAGTAAAAAGCGTTGTCTTCGCGTTTGGTATCTAAAAATAAAAAATTAGGCGCGCTCATTTTTAAGTCTAAGCCAAAATTTTGAAAACGATTGTGTTTTAAACCGCCGGTGAGTAGAGCATAATTTCCAAATTTATCGTAAATAGTATCGCCCGTCGCATCAAATTTATTATTCGTTATAGTCACGAGCGCGCTACGAACAGTCAGCGGTAGTTTTAAATAATCTACCATAACATGACCATCCTTCAAGCGCACTGCACCGTCCGTATTTATTTTATTAAGCGGTCCGTGAACGTGCAGCGCACCCGTTAAACCACCACGCATTTCTGATGCACCGTTTTCTATGAGATAATGCAATGTACCAAGATCAAAATTATTAAAATTGCCTACTACGTCAATAGATTTAGCGGTGAAGGAATCGCGCGCAGAAATAAAATATTTGCCCAGCGCATCGAACGATTCGTTACCGCGTAAAATCTGGGCATCAAACGTAATGGGTTCTTGAAAATCTTTTCCGCTGGCGCAAATATTTGCTGCGCCGCGATATTCATTTTTTACAAAAAAAGAATCGAGATGTAACTGTGTGGTGTAATCTTTAAAATGGATGACATCGTTGAAAGCCACGTCAAATTGGTATTTGCCACGCATCGTAAATCGTGGGTCGCGTATAAATGAATCAACAAATGCGATATCTAAATTATTAACGGCAGCAGCCAAGCCGCGCCGACCCAAACTGCGAAGTAATATATGTGCCGAGTCGTGCTGAATATCGAAATTGTTAACGGCGAAACTATCTTTAAAAAATTCGATCTTGTTCGATTTTTCAATGTTCCAATCGGTATTAAAAAATTGAAGTTTCGAAAATTGTTGCGTTCCGAAACTCAGACTGTACGATGAATCGTCTCGAGAAAGCAGCGCGTTTAAAAAAACTTCTTTCAATGCCCATTTGGGTGCTAAGTTGCGCGACGTAAATCCAAACTCTACGCTATCGCCTTGAATAAAATTCTGAAAAGTCAGATCATTAAAAGTGTTATCACCCATGCTGAGGGATGGTGTTGTTAAATCCCACGTCAGCCCTCCTAATTTTTCGCGCCCGATGGTGCTAAAATTTTGAATATTTATGTTGTCATACACAATACTATCCCGAGAGTCAATATTAAAACTAAATTCATTGCTGCTGTTATCAAACTTACCCTCTACACTTAAATCTTTAAACGCCCCCAATTTTGGGTCGAACAGTTGTGTCCAATTTTTTGTATCATTCAACAGCATATCGAAACTAAAATAAGTGGCAGTTGTGTTTACCTGCTTAGGCATTATTTTTAAATCGGATACCAGTCGCGGATGAAAACGTTGGAGTTGCGACAAAACAATATCGGGTATATCCTCAATATTATATTTTCCGGTGAGCGTCGCGTGTCCCAAATCTGATTCAATATTCCATACTTTAGTGCCATCGTCTTTATCATAAACATTCAAACCCAAGCTATCAATAATGTAGGCTTGGCTGCCGTTTTTAAAGGCTTTTATATTTTTAAACTGCGCTTGTCCTAATAGCTCCGAAAGTCTGCCGCCTGTAAAATTTAAATCGGTTGTACCTGAAATAACAATATCGTCTTTCAATAAACCTAATTGTTTAAAATCAATTTTAAAAACTTGCGTACTAAAATTAAAAACAGGTTTTTCCGCCGATACATCTGCATAGCCATCGAATACAAAAGCGGCAAATGGATCTTTACTTTCTATTTTTCCCACAAATTTATTCTTGCTGAAATTTCCTGAAGTATTGATATTGCTGTAAGCGTAATTTTTATATTGCAGATTATAGATTGTGCTATTGATATCGAGGTATAAATTATCGCGACTGAACCCGGAGCCTTTTATTATATCTGCCCGAATGTTGAGTTTACCAATATCTAAATTATCTGTGAAGTTGCCGAGTTCAAAATCTTTAAGTTCCATAAAACCACTGTATGTTGTAGGTGCGGTTGTAGCATTACCTGGCACCAATTTCATATCCACCAAAGCGTCGCCAAGTTCGGTTGTTAATTTACCTTTGGCCGTGAAGTCGGTATAAAAACCCACAAATTCGCCGCCGAAGTCTAAGTTTCCGAGTTTATTATAGTTGTTTGTTAAATTAAAATCAGGGATAAGCGTGCGCAAGGTTAAAACATCCGTTTTTAAGTCTTTTAAATCCAGGTGAATAAACGTTTCATTCGAGTTTGTCAAATCGCGCGCATCAAAATCACCTTCAGCGTTGAAATTTTGTTTCATTTCAATTTTAAAAGCTTTTACACTTAAATTGTTAACTCTACCTTTTATGTCACCGTTCAGCGTGGCTAATTCTTTTCTATTTTTTTTGAAAAAATTGTTTCGCTCTAAATCGGGTACAAAAACCATAATATCGTCGAGCATAATTTGAGCGTTGTTGATGTGCGCATCCATAAAAACTTCGTTGTTGAAATTTCGGAACGATGGAAAGTGTTCGTACGACATTCGGAAAGTATCGCCGAGTACGCTGTTCGGCGTTTCTAATCGCACGCCAATTAAATCGGTTTGAGTAGGTGTAACTTTTACATCGCCGACAGTAAATTTTAAAATTTCAAAACCACTTTGTTCTTTGCAACTTATGCCGTCAACAACTGCTTCCCAAATCCAATTTGAATAAAAAATATTGTGTGCAAAAATATCAATATTGTTAACTTTCATGTGGTCAAAGTCAATATTGTGAGGAGTGAGTTCGCGTTTTGTGGGCGTATCAAATTTATCCAAAACAAACGCACTGTTTTCAATAGTGAGTGCGCCAAGCGAAAAACGGTAGGGTTTTTCAACTGTCAGCTTTGAGCTATCTGCTGTCAGCTCTATTCGCGATTGATTGCTGATTGCTGATTGCTGATTGCTGGCTGCTGGCTGCTGTTTTTATAAACGATTCGGGCAACTCCTGAATTTTGACAACCAATTGCTTGAAGTTAACATTCGCAATATCAATCAAACGCTTTGGTAAATCAACAAAATTAGTAGTGACCAAAGCATCGTCCCAACTGAATTGCTGAAATTTACCATCATATTTATCGTCAATACTAAAATCAATGCGGCGCAAACGTACGCGCGAAAAACGAATATCTGGTAGCGGTTTATTAACTTTATTGGGTTGCCGAGGTTTGTTGCTATCCGAAAAATAATCGAGAATGAAATCAAAATTATATTTTTCAGTGCTGTAAGCACGTTTCAATTTTATTTTTGCATCCGAAATCACTAATTGATTAATTTGCGTTACACCCCAAATAAACGACGTGGGATTGACTTGCACTGTCATTAATTTTATGGCAAGTATTGTATCGGTTGGTGCATTTTGTTCACTCAAATAAAAACCTTTAATGTTTAATGAGCCTAACAAACTTAAATTGAGCGCATCAATTTTAACGGTGCTATTAAAAGCTTTAGAAAAATAATTAGAAGTATAATCCACCAAACGTTTTTGAATTGGCGACCATTGGATGAGCGTCACAATCCCAAAAAATAATAGAAAAACGAATAAAATTAATCGAAGAAATAAAAAAAATCCACGCCTAAAAGTAAACCGACGCGATTTAAAAATAGGTAATTTCGCTAATAGCGATTTCCGAGCGTGTTCTTTTTCTTCAACGAGCACAATATATTTTTGAGCTATGGGCTTTGAGTAATCAGCTTTGAGACTTGAACAATAGCACCACTTGCAAAAAGCAGCTCTTAGCATATAGCTCAATGCTCAAGTATTACAACTCAATGCTAACACATACAACGGATAAAATTAAATATTAACTTACGAAATTCTCACATTAAGTTTTAAATAACATGAAAATTTCACAAAATTAAACACAGTTCATACAAAATTCATACGCTTTGCGTTAATGCGGGATATAAAATCTTTCAGTCTAAATGATTAATACGAAAAACGCATCTTTTGCAGCTTTCTGCCTGTTTATTATCTTGCTTTTATTTCAGTGCAAACATGAAATCAATAAAAATGTTGTTCCAAAATTAGATATAGCACCTATTGATGTGCCAATCTTGCGTTTTGAACAAGCACTTTTTAAACTTGATACACTCAAACTTAGCGCAGAAGTTATTGATTTACAAAAACGCTATCCGAATATTTGCAACGTTTATTTTGAAAAAATTATGGCGAGTGCTGCTCCAAACCAATTCGTTAAAGAACTCCCGAGATTTTTGAGCGATGCTGAAGTGCGGCGCGTACATGATACGATTCAGAATGTTTTTAAAGATTTTACACCCTACCAAAAAGAAATCAATGCGGGTTTTGGTTACTACAAACATTATTTTCCGACACGACCGATACCACAAGTTTTTACCTTTTTTTCGATGTACGCTTACGGTATTACGCCACCCAGCGATAGCACAATGGGTATTGGTTTAGATTTTTTTTTGGGTGAAAATCATTACGCTTATAATTTCATAGAAAATTTGCGCTTTCAGTATATCCGAAGAACACTGACACCGCAATACCTGACAAAATCTTTTTTTGAGCGGCTCGTTTTAGCTATTTCACCCGTATTGCACGAACAACGCTTGCTGGATCAAATGCTCGCGAACGGTAGAACGCAATATATTTTAGAAGCACTGCTGCCAAATACGCCCGATAGTATTCGGTGGGCATTTACCCAAAAACAATTTGAATGGACGCACGATAACGAAACACGTATTTGGGCACAAATTTTAAAAGAAAATTTATTGTATTCCACCGAAATTCAAAAAATTAGTAAATTGGTAAATCCAAGTCCGAATGCTGGCGGAATGCCAGCCGAAGCACCGGGTAGAGTGGCGAATTACATCGGTTATAAAATTATTGCCAGTTTCATGAACCGTCATCCTGAGACAACTTTTGAGGAATTATTGAAACTGAATGATGCGCAAAAAATTTTAGAAGCGTCGAAGTATAAACCTTCTTAGAGATAAGGCATACCTTGTTCCTACAAAAGATTATTAGGAATTATTTTTAGGTTTCAGTCATCTATTTCATTTATATGCGCTCTCAACCACTCTATTAAATTGATTGGCAAATCAGTAGCTTTAAATATGAGTTCATCATTCATTCCCAGATTCATCATTTTTTTTGCAATTTTAAAAGCCTGATCTTCGCGTTCTAATAGAAGTACTTTTTTAGATTGTTCCCAATCTTCTGGACTGATGTTATCGTAATTTATTATTTCAATGGCACGTTTTATGCCTTTGTTGTTAATATTTATTTTTGGCGCAGATGGACTGTGAATGCTTTCGTAAATTAAATCTAACCAATCTCGATAATTTTGAGGCGTGCTTTCGCCTTTGTAGTTTGGATTAAGGTAAACCAGTTCGTGATTAAAATTTTTAAACTCGTCACCTTTTAAATTTTTGGGATTTAGCTTCGATATCAAAACCTCATCCTTATAAAATTCGTGCGTCCTTTCATTTATTCTATACGGCGCTGTCATTACAACAACAGTATAAACTGTTGTTTCAACTGAATAGTCCGTTGAACTGCGTTGTTGTTCGGTAATTGTTTGTAAATGGTAATGTAGAAATCGGTCAAAGTTATGATCGTATTCCACTTTTTGAATTTCAATAATAATTCGTTTCTTTTTATCTTCAGCAAAAATATCATACTTGAAATTTATATTGCCTATTTTAGGTTGAAAACCTTTTTCTGTTTCAACTTTTTCAGGTTCAACATCAATTCCTAAAATATCGCGCACGAAAGCCCTGAACACAATTTGGTCAGTAAAAGCTTTTTTTTAAAAGACTTCGTTGTCGAGGCTACCTATTGTCATAGCAAAATTATTTATGTAAATTTAAGGAAAAAATTGAAATTATCAAGGCTATCTTTGTTGAGGATAATAAATAAAAAACAATGATTCGCAAAATAATTCGCATCGTACTTTATGTCGTTGCATTGGCAGTAGCTTGGGTAGGTTTTTGGTTAGCTTTCGGAACAATTTACGATTGGCGACCAAAAGGTGGTGAAAAAACGTCGCTTACGGTTGTGGGCAATGCGAATACAAAAAAAATTGCGCCCGATACGTTTAATATTTTTAGCTGGAATATCGGTTATTGTGGCATGGGTGCTGAAACAGATTTCTTTTTCGATCGCGGTGCAACGTTTACTTCTGGCGGTGGCATGGTGTATCCACCCAAAGATTTGGTTGAAAAATATCTCAATGGTTTTGAAGCCACGCTTAAAAATAATCCCGCCGATTTTTATTTTATCCAAGAAGTTGATACGCTTGCTAAACGCAGTTATCACATCAATGAATTTACCGAGATGCTCAAAAATTTGCCTGACTACAACGGTGCGTTGGGTATAAATTACGATTGTAAATACGTACCGCTTCCAACATTTGAACCTTGGCATTTTTACGGCGATGTGAAAGCAGGTGTAGCCACTTTTGCATCCGTTCAACCGACTGAAAGTACTCGACACCAATTGCCAAGCGAATACGGTTGGCCTACGCGTATTTTTCAACTCGATAGATGTTTGTTGGTGCAACGCTACAAAACAAAAAACGGAAAAGATTTGGTGCTCATAAATATGCATAATTCCGCACACGATCATGATGGTTCGCTCAAGAAAAAAGAAATGATTTATCTGAGCAATTTTTGTGCATCGGAATTTGAAAAAGGAAATTATGTAATTGCGGGTGGCGACTGGAACGAATGTCCGCCGTATTTTAAATTCGATGCTTTGATGCCGGGTAAAGGCGAAGGCTATGAACAAATAAATGTAGATGCCAGTATTTTTAACGATTTTCAATTCATTTACGATCCCGTTCATACCACTAACCGCAAAGCAGATTTACCATACGAGCACGGCAAAACATTTAGCACTATTATAGATTTCTTTTTAGTTTCACCCAACGTTAAAAGCGATTCTATTCAAGTATTGTCCGATTCCGATTTTAAATATTCCGATCATCAACCGATAGTCGGAAAGTTTCATTTGCTCTAAAAATTAAAAACAAAAACCGAGAGAAAATTCGTGCGTAGAGCCAGCATATATTCCGTAGGATTGAAACGCCCAATCAAAACTGTAACCTACGTGCAACGCGTTACTCAAACCTGCCGTTTTTCCGAGAATTATTCCCGCTTCGCCATGAACTGTTCCTGATATAGACGCACCCGAACCCACATAAAATGCACCGCCCATATTGTAACGGATATTTAAATCAATATTAACAGGTGCATTGGGCACAAAACGTGCCGTTACAGTGGGTTGAATGTAAGAGTCGCCGTTGATGTGCTTAATCAAGCCTGCGCTAGCGTAATAATGCCCAATTCGCTGCACTTTGAACGCTCCATTAACTTGTGGAAAATTAGTAGAAAAACCCAAAAGCTGTGGCATAGAAAGACCGCCGTAAATATAATCTTTTGAATCATTGTAATCGCCGATACGTTGATAAGCAAAAATACCTAAGCCAATATCGGGTGTGCTTTGCGTTTGGTTGTTTACTGCAATATCTTCTTTATCATGCAATTTTAAATCGGAAGTGTTTAGTCTATACTGCACCCAACCAGCAGAAAGCGCCACACTGATTCCGTTTTCGTTTGGGTCGGATGTTAAAACGCCACCAATTTTTCCGTAAAAACCAGTCAAGCCTGTTGGTCCGGTCTGATCGCTCAAAATACTTCCACCGACTAAAAGTGTAACACCATTGTGGTCAGAATCATAATAAGTACCGTGTAAAGTTTGCGTTGTCGGTCCACCGCTTAAATCAGTCCATTGTTTTCTGTAAGTTGCACTAAAATAGGTTTTATTGCCTTCTGTAAAAAATAGATTGGGAACGGCAGCAGGATTTAAAAATGCCTGATTTTCTGAATTTTGAGTGAAGAGCGGCGTTTGTTGCGCTTTGAGTTCTATCGCGCAAAAATAGCAAACAAGTAAAAAAGTGAATCGCCAAAAGGCGATTTTAGTTGTATAAAGGTTCATGGAATGGAAATTAGTTGATGGTTGTTAGTTGATAGTTGTTCGTTTAAACTTACACCTTATTAGATGGTCTATCAAACTATTAACGATTAACTTTAAACGCTATTAAAACGGGTCAAAATTATGCCGTTTTAAATTTTAATTCCTATTTATTTTTAATTTTTCAGTCTAAAGTTAAACATTTAACATTTAGGTTAATCAATTACGAATTACGAATTACTTTTGCTTCAATTCGTTATTCATAATTCGTAATTGAGCATGAAGATTTTTTTCTCAGAATATAAAAATGATTACGCGACTTACACGTTCTCGTATGCGCCATATTGCAAAATAGAATCGCCGAGCGATTTACCAAACGCTTATGCGCAAGGTTTTTTACCATATTCGGGCGATACAACTTTAGCAGCCGATATTTTTTACTTAGCGCGCAGCATACGCATTAATTTAAAAAATTTTGCTGATACATCCGAGAACCGACGCATAGATAGGAAAATTGCCGAACTAAATATTGATATACAATTGGTAGAAAAATCAGAAGCATTGGTTAACACCGAAGAATTTTTAAATTTTTGTCTCCGCAATGCCGATGAACGCTTCAGCGCAGGCAGTATGAACTTAGAACGTATGCGGTATATCGCCCATCGTTCTTACTTTACGCATTTATTTATTTTAAAAACTATTGAAAAAGTTTTAGGTTATGTGTTTGCCGTTTTAGAAAACGATATGCTGCACTATTGGTTTGGTTTTTACGATACCGATTTCTCTCATTTTTCGATTGGTAAATGGATGATGTGGCGCACCATAAAATGGGCGGAAGCGCAGAAATTAAATCACGTGTATCTCGGCACGGCATATTTTAGTAAAGCATTGTATAAAGTACGCGATCACAAAGGCATCGAATTTTTTGACGGCATAGGTTGGAACACTGATACTAAACTTTTAAAAACGCTTTGCGAGAACGATGACAAGACGGCAGAAATTAAATCGGATGTGTTTAAACGTATAGAAAGCGAAAATGATTTTTTTAAAGAATTCAGGAACTAAACAAAAATCTATTATTTTTGCACATCATCAAAAATATTTCGATAAATCTATTTAAAAATGTAATTATAATTTTTAAAAAACCAAATTCAAACCCACGCGCGCATTGTAAGTTTTGGAATTCAAATAATTAACGACGGAGCCAATATTATCCGTCATACCATAAATCTGAACAGGACCCAATTTAAGTGTGCCATGCAAACCAACATTTGTAATAGAATTATTTCTGTAAGCACCTGTTGCACCAATTGTAAACATACTACCGAATTTGCGCGTCACATCAAAACTAAATGCCGAACTTGAAGAAATAAAACCGCCGTTCTCGTTATAAATTAAAGCACCAACGCGCCACGCGTCGGTTAATTGGTATGTGCCAGAAACATAAATGCGCAGTGGTAAATTTTGGGTGTATGTACCAGTGCGCGTATCAGTGTAATTAAAATATTTTTTGAGTGTATCGGCGTAGCTGCTGCTTGTGTAGTTAGTAGTTTGAAAAAAATTAGACACATCAGCCCCTGAGTACGTTGCGTTGGAAGTTGCTGCAAAAGTACGCGCATCTTCTTTCCAGTTAATGCTGGCACCTATATCTAAAATACTGGCTGAAAGTTTGAGCTTGCCGAGTGTAAAAACACCACCGAGATCGAAAGCATAACCCGAATTATTGCTGGAAAGCGATGGAGCGGAAAGTCCGTCTTTTCCGGAAAAACCAAAAGTTAAAAACTTAAAATCGGCGTCAGTAGATAAGTTTTGAGCGTTCACATCAAGTTTAATATTTGCTTTTGTGTTGGGTGTAAATGTGGCTTGCGAACCAGCCAAATATTTTATACGTGCGCCAACGGTAAATGCAGAAAAAGTATAAGCCAAACCTAATGCTAACTCGCTGTGCGTATCGCCATTAATAGAAGAACCTAATGAAACCGTTTTACCATTAAACTGTGTGTTTCCTCTGTATAGTATGCGCGCTAAATCGCCACTCAAATCGCCTGCAGTTTCTCCAACAAATGCTTGGTGTACACTCACGCGTAAGTTCTGACCAATCGGAAATGAAATTCCTAAAGTTTGAACATTAAAATTACCATTTATTTTATTACTATTATTTAATTTTCCGAGAATTATAGTATCAATAAGTTGTCGGCGGCCGGTTTCTGGATCAACTTTTATAAAATCATTTACAGCAAAATCGCTTTTAGCATTTACATACCCGCTTCCGAGCATAATATTAATTTTTTTTTCGGGAAGCAAAGCGGGATTTGTTAAATTCGATTGCCAAAGCTCTGTCGTGAAACCGAGAACTTGTTCTTGTTGCGCGATTACAATAAAATTGAAGCAAAGGAATGTAAGCAATAGAACTATCGCAATTTTGACTTTATCGGTTTTCATTAAATTAATTTTTATGGAAGATGAATTAAATAAGTTTTTGTGTGGATTGCATCAATTCGATATTTTGGGAAAGCACACAAATTTATATCGAATTATCAATATTATGAACGCTCAAATTTACGTATTAAATGCTAATACAGATTAACTTTTAAAATTTTTTATCTCTCATTAGCCAAATTTGCGCGAATTTGGCGAGTGAGAGAAATTTTATTACTTCGATTTTTTGCTAAATTAAATTTTTTGAAGCCGTTTAGTAAATTTCAAAAATTTCAATTAAGCATTTATTTAGCGCATCGCCAATAATTTTATGATCGGTTGGTAATTCGTGAACGAAAGTATTTTGCAGTTGTGCTGCAAAGGCTCGCACTTGCGCGATAGAGACGATATCGTCGGAAGTGCCTACAAAAAAATCTATTCTGGCATCGCGTGAATTAACTTTTTTGATAAAAAATGATTTGGAAATATTAAAATCATCCATTGAAATCCAATAGGTAAATAATCGCGCGCGGCGTTGAGCATTGTGTAAATGCTTGTTGGTAAATTGAAAAATGAAGCGATTTATAAAACCTAAATTGTAAAAAAAATTCAAAATTTTTACAAACCAAACAGGCCTGTTTAAAAACCAACGCGCAGCATAGCGTAGTGGTTTCGGAATCATAGCGATTTCAAGAATAAAACGGTTGTAAAAACCATCGGGTGCTAATAAAATGAGCTGTTTAATACGTCTGCTTTGGCGTAAAAAAATGCGTTGCACAACTTTGCATCCAAAACTATAGCCTAAAAGCGTAATGCGTTCAATTTTTTCTATTTTCCGAACAGCATCTACAAGGCTTAAAAATACGCGTTCGTTAAATCTATCCTCTTTCCAAACCGTATGACCGTGATATGGCAAGTCAATAGCATAAATTTTATATTTTTTTCCGAGAGACGGTTCTAAATTTAAAAATAGTGCAGCGCGATCGCCAAAGCCGTGAAATGCTACCAACACCTCTAAACCTTCTCCGAAAACCAGACAACTGATTTGAGAATTTTTAAAAGGGATAATGATACGCTGCGCGACTTCGGACAAGTATTTTAGTTTGAATCGCTAAAATACAAAATTATGCGCCAACTGCAAGAGGTTGTTTAATACTTCCGGCAAATTTTTTAAGCGATGGAAAAACGTAATCAGGTATGATATCGCCTAATTTTTCTTTTTTGTTATCTATAAAGATAGTCACCATACCTAAATTTTTTCCGAATTGCATATCCACGAGTGAATCGCCAATCATAACAGATTTAGAAAAATCAATTTCAGGGAAATCTTTTTTTGCCATTAAACCCATCGTCGGTAAAGGTTTGCGGTGCGTTGTCGCCGCATTAGGTAATTCGGTGGCTGAATAAACTTTATCAATCCGTCCGTCGAGCAGATCAACCGTCTTAATCATCAGACGGTGAATTTCGTCCATTTGTCGTTCTGTCATTAATCCTTTGCCAACGCCAGCTTGATTAGTGATAACAACTATGCGTCCGAAAATTTCGGACAAAGTTTCAATAGCTTTAATGCTACCGGGAATGAATGAAAAATCATCCCATTGGGTGACGTAACCGTTTGTAATTTGTTCGTTAATAACGCCGTCTCTATCGAGGAATAATGTCCATGTAGGATTAAATCTGTGCATAGTATGCCAAAATAAAAATCGTAATTGAATAGGGATTTAAATTTGGGAGCTGCGTTTTGATGTAAATTTCGTAGATCTTTGTTTACGCAAAGGGTTTTAAAATGTTGTGTTTTTATTTAAATTTATTATTGTTTGTACAATTTTTTTCCAAGAAAATTTTTCGCGCTGTATTTCTAAATCTGATTTAAAATCAGGTAGTGATTGTGGCGTATTTATTTTTAGAATGGCTCCGGCAATATCTTTGGCGTTGGCATTTGTTACAAATCCAGTTTTACCATCAGGCACTATTTCTGCCAAACCGCCAACGTTTGTTACAACCATCGGTACACCAAAATGATACGCCA
Organism: Saprospiraceae bacterium; assembly: GCA_043758385.1. Lineage (GTDB taxonomy): Bacteria > Bacteroidota > Bacteroidia > Chitinophagales > Saprospiraceae > JAAFJT01. The sequence continues at coordinate 6,286 of JAYVNP010000091.1, read as the reverse complement.
TTTGTGTAATACCGCTTTGCGTAGCGTTTCTGTACGGTTGAACGACGCATTGCGCGAAACTAAAATAATATTTCACGTCCTCATCGCTGATATATTTGTTGTGAAGAATGACCGTTTGCGATAAATTATGCTGAGCAATAAAATCTGTGTACAGTTTTTCGTCTTCATAAAATTCACCAGCTACAATGAGTTTTAAATCCTTTTTTCTGACGCGTTCATCTGTCAGTGCCTCGAGTAAAATATCTAAACCCTTATATTTTCGGATAAAACCAAAAAATAAAAGGTAATTGTAGTGCGTATCTAAATTTAAAAACGTAGCGGCCTTTTCGCGACTTACGCGCGCGCCATAATTATCATAAAGCGGATGCGGTGTATTGACGATAGCTTTTTTTGTAAAACTTTTTAATTCTGCTTCAACCGTAGCACTCATTACTATGAACGCATCGCAATGTGCTGTATAATACTGCGCTAAAAGTCTATCACCCATTCGTTTTTCATGCGGTACAATATTATCTACCAGACCAATTTTTGTGAGCGTTTTTTTATTTTTTATTAATCGCAAAATGGAACCAATCGCTGGTGCTAAAAATGGAATCCAAAAGCGCGCTAAAATAATATCGGCATTTTCTGAATTAATAGCGCGCGCCGTTTTAATCCAACTGATTGGATTGATGGAACTAATACTCGGAATTATTTTTAAATTTTCGGGTGGAGGCGTATCTGTAAATTGCGTTTTACCTGGGAATAAAAAACTGGGATATTGCAAGTAGTAAGAGTAAATTAAAACTTCGTGACCTAAAGTCTGAAACTCTTCCGCCAAGCGCATATTAAAAGTAGCGATGCCACCGCGCAATGGTGCTGCCGGACCAATTATTATAATCTTCAAATTATTTATTTTTCAGCCTATTCATTTTAAGTTTACGAATTTTTTCAGCACAAAGTTCATAAAGCAATAAAGATTCATAAAGGCTTAGAATTTTAGGATAAAACAAAAAATGTTTTTGATTCGTTAATATAAATAAGTTGTGCTTGAATCAGGAATGATTTACTAATTTTGATTTACTAATTTTAATAAGTCTTAAATTTGAAAAAAAGAATATTTCTTACACTCTTAGTCGCTTTGTTTAATTTAAAAACTTTGAAAGCGCAAACCACGGCGCGCTTCGGCGGTGGTTTTATTTTGGGTATTAACGCAGCACAGCTCGACGGCGATTTTTCGGCAGGTTATAATAAAAAAGGAATTAATGCAGGTTTACGTGGCATAACTTATTTAAACGACCGTTGGAAAATTACGACGGATTTGTTGTACAGTCAGCGCGGTGCTGTTACTTCAACTTCGGAAACTTCGAAAGAGCGCTATTGCCAATTGGATTATTTAGAAGTACCAGTCATACTAAAGTTTGGAGACTGGGAAAAAGAAACCGCGAACGGAAAGAAATACGATAAAGTTAATTTTGGTGCAGGTTTAGTCTATTCGCGTTTGTTTAAAACTACAGCTAACGAAAATTTCACGCATTTAGCAGCCGTTGATTATTTTGCTAAAAACGATTTCGCTTACACCGTTTCGGCAAGTTTGAACGTTAATTATTTTTGGGGATTTGAATTTCGATACACATCATCCATCAATAATATTTTTAACGCTGCCGATTACAGCAATGTACCAACATTCTCAGGGTTATTACCGTTGCGCGGATATTTTTTAACGCTTCAATCATTTATTGTTTTTTAAAAACGATTTTATGTTTAAACGCATTTGCATACTTTTTTTATTTTTTGCACTGTTTTTTATTAACGAAACTAAAGCAATGAATACTTTTGCGCACTTCCAAACAGATTCTTTGCTACCGCTGCCTGAAGCATTAGCGCGGCGCATTATGGACAGTTGTACATTGATTGATTACACTTTTTTGACGTTGCCTTTCACCATCAGTTTCGATAATAATAAAAGTGTACAAGGGTCTTTTCGGCATATTCAAGTAGATGGCGTTGAAGAAGTACCGGGGTTAAAAGTTTTTGCAAAAACTTTTTTCCAAATTCAAGGGCGTATTGTTTTAGTTGGCGATTTATATTTTAGTAGTGCAGGTCAATACTTCATATATTCTGAAGAGGGTGTGAAAAAATATGGCAATAAACTGAGTCAAGAAGGTATTGATTTTTTCAATCAAATTATTAACAGACAGAAAAAATAGTTTAGTGCAACATAATGAGATTGAAAAGTATTTTATATATTTACCAATATTATTAATGTAATAAGTTTTTGTAGTTCTTTTTCAATTCAATATTTTTTTGCTTATCCGATTTAAAATTAAAGTTTAAAAATTTAATCAAAACTCCTGACACATGACAAAAAAGTTATTCCACTTTTTTCTGTTTTTATTTTTTGTAGGCGCTCTATCCGCACAAAATATTGAAACCTTAACTTCAGTGCCAACGCCTTGCCTTGATGCTAAACAAAAAGCATTGAGTTATATGCTTCAGAACAAAGTAAATTTAAAAATGACGGATGCCGATGTGCAAGGATTGAATTTACAAGATTCGTACACAACGCAGCATAATGGCTTGACGCATTTATTTTTTGAGCAAACTGCTAAAAATATTCCGCTGTATAACGGTATTGTAAATGTATCCGTAATGCCGAGCGGCGAAATTTTGTTTGTAGGCAACCGTTCTTTAAATAATCTTTCTGCTAAAATAAATACAGCACAAGCTATTCTAACGCCTGAGCAAGCCATTCAAAAAGCGTGTGAGCAACTTAAAATTTCTTTAAACGAAAAATTAGTGATTTCTAAAGGTGGAATTGCAAACACTTTTATTGCCCAAAAAGGAAACTTCGTTCTTTCGGATGTAAACGTTGCGCTTAAATTTCAGAAAATAGATGAAAACCATGCACGTTTGGCATGGGAATTAAATCTTGATAAATTAGACGCTTCCGACCATTGGAGTGTGCGCATTGATGCATTAGATGGTAAAATTTTAGAAAAAAATTCTTTAACAGCACATTGCAAAATTGTATCTGAAAATTTTGCGCACTCAAAAATAGTTGATAGTTGTTCATCATTAGTGGATAGTCGTGGTAAACTCGAACAACTAACAACTAACAACGAACAACTAAGCATTGCATTAGCTGGTGGAGGTTCATACAATGTGTATCAATTACCATTTGAGGCACCGAGTTTTGGAGCGCGCGTATTGGTTACAGACCCTGCTGATGCAAAAGCATCGCCTTATGGTTGGCACGATACGAACGGCGTTGCTGGCGCAGAATATACAATCACGCAAGGCAATAATGTTCACGCATATTTAGATGTAAAAGATTTAAACAAATCGGTAGGTGATGAACCCGATGGTGGTGCAGGTTTAGTTTTCGATTTTCCGTACAGCGCCACGGCAGAACCGAGTGCGCAACAAAAACCGGCAGTTGTCAATTTATTTTATGTCAATAACATGATGCATGATATTGCATTCGGTTATGGTTTTGATGAAGTGTCGGGAAATTTTCAGAAAAAAAACTACACCAACTTAGCTGCCGGAAATGATGACGTACAAGCCGAGGCGCAAGACGGTTCGGCACTCGGCAGTTCGGCAACATTTAACAATGCCAATTTTGCTACACCACCCGACGGTCAGCAACCGCGTATGCAAATGTATTTATGGACGAACAATGCAGCTAAACTTTTACATATAGTAGCTCCGAGTTTTGTAGCCGACGACTATACAAATAGCACTGCTAATTTTGGTACAGTTGTAACAGCTACAACTAAATTTTCAGGTGATGTCCTTGTCGCTTCGGGTAGCACAGGAACAGATGGCTGCGTCGTTCCCGATAATGATTTAACGGGTAAAATTGCACTCGTTGATCGTGGCACTTGTTATTTTGCTGATAAGGCGTACGACGTTCAACAAAAAGGCGCGATTGCAGTTGTGATTTGTAATACCGATGAAGGTACGATTGGTATGGCAGGAGCAGGTACGCACAGCAACGATGTGAAAATTCCAGTTGTGATGATTAGTAAATCAGATTGCCAAAAAATTAGGATTGCTTCAGGCGCAGGTTTGAAAGGTACTATTTTTTTAGATAACTCACTCAATACAGGTCCGCAAATGCTCGATGGTGATTTTGATAATGGTATCGTGACGCACGAATATACACATGGTATTTCTGCGCGTTTAACGGGTGGGCGATTAAATTCAGGTTGTTTGAGTTCAGGAGAACTTAAGGCGGGCGAAGGTTGGAGCGATTTTTTAGCACTTATGGTAACTGCAACACCTGCCGATGCTGCAACGCGTACACGTGGACTCGGAACGTACGCGCTATACGAAAAACCTGCGAACACTGGTATTCGCCGTCATCCGTATTCAACCGATATGAACAAAGATCCTTTGACTTATGACGATATTATTTTAAATAATGAAGTGCATGATGTTGGTGAAGTGTGGTGTTCTGCACTTTGGGAAATATATTGGAAAATGATTGACACCTACGGTTACAAAGCGGATATTAGAGATAAAACGAGCGGTAACGGTAAAACTTTTCAGTTAATCATGGATGCCATGAAAATACAACCGTGCCACCCAGGTTTTTTAGATGCGCGCGATGCAATACTCGCTGCCGATAAAGCGGATTTTAATGGATCCAACGCGTGTTTAATTTGGTCGTCTTTTGCAAAACGCGGTATGGGAAGTAATGCAGATCAAGGTTTGGCTTCTTCTACTTTCGATAATACACAAGGTTTCGATATTTTACCTGCTTGTGTAAAAACTGTAAAAATTCAGAAAACGGCGACTGATAATATTAAACCCGGTGATATTATTACTTACACCATTAAAGTTTTAAATAATAAAGGAACAACTGCAACCGGTGTTGTAGTAACTGATGAAATTGCTACGGGTGCAACGTATGTTTCGGGTTCAGCTTCGCGGAATGTTGTGGTATCGGGTAGTAGTTTACAATGGCAAATTGGAACGATGCAAAATTTAGATTCACTCACGCTGACGTATCAAGTCAAAACAGACCCTACTAAAAAATCAACGTCTTACTTTTTCGATGATTTTGAAAAAGGCGATAAAAATTGGGATTACGAAGTTTTATCGGGTTCGGGTTTGTGGGAGGTTTTAGATTTATATTCTTACAGTGGAAAATATTCTATGTCTGGAACTTATCCAACTGTGGGTGCGTCCGATTTTACGACAAAAACTTTAAATTCTATTCGCGTAACAGGTAGTAAACCGATTTTGCGTTTTTACAGCCGTTATCAAACTGAACCTGCTTTTGATGGTGGTATTGTGCAAATCAGTGCCAATAATGGATCAAGTTGGGAAAATGTAGATAATAAATTTTTTAAAAACGGCTATCGAGGTACTATCAATTACGGTGTACTCACTTCGCCTCAAGCCAATCAGCAAGCATTTTGGGGTGACAATAAAACATTCCAAGCATCGTGCGTTGATTTAAGCAGTTATGCCGGTAAAGATATTAAATTGCGTTTTCGTTTCGCTTGCGATAGTTTGATTGGTGGTTTAGGTTGGTTTGTTGACGATGTGACTGTCATGGATATGTTTAACTACAATCCTAAATCATCTTTAACATCCGCTCAGGGCGATACGGCAACTGCTTACGTTGCACAAGGTGGAACTATAGTTAATCCAACGGTGTTTTTACCAACTTCTGCTGCTATTGACGACGTAAAATTAAATGTATATCCGAACCCAACCAATGGGTGGTTGAATTTAAATATTATTGGTGGTTCTACGAATTCGCTAAATGCAAGTATTATCAGCATAGATGGTAGAACAGTTTGGCAAAAATTATCTAAATTGAATGCTCAAACCGAAACGCTTTTACCCGTTGATATGTCAGCGTTTAGTAGCGGCGTTTATTTTGTACGCATTGAAACTGATACAAAAACGATTGTGCAAAAAATTGTGAAACAGTGAAACAGTTGATAGTTATATTTTGAAGGTTGTTTGTTCTCGATGGGCAAACAACCTTCAACTTTTCCTATAATACATCAGTACGGCGCCGAACAAAGTAATGAGCACCATTAAAACGGTTGCCATATTTAGGCTGCGGTGAATATGATTGACGAAAGCTAGAATATTTTCGCGCTGCGCAGGGTAACGTGGTAAAATTTCTTCTTCTAATTTTTTTCGATTAAAAATATGGCTCGCACCAAACTCCACGCGCGCTTTTACCAAAAGCCTGTAATATTTAAATGCTTTCACTCGAATATATAAATTCAAAAAAAGCATGGCAGCAAATAAACCCCAAATTAAACCGATAAGAATT